>NZ_AZGF01000017.1 GCF_001434475.1 Paucilactobacillus suebicus DSM 5007 = KCTC 3549
TCAATGACGTTGACTTCGAACCACTGATTGACTTACTCAACGATGTTGACTTCGAACCTGAAATCGATTTACTCAATGACGTTGATTTCGAGCCTGATACTGACTTGCTCAATGATGTTGATTTCGAAGCACTGATCGATTTACTTAATGATGTCGACTTAGAGCCTGAGATTGACTTACTCAATGACGTTGACTTAGAGCCACTGATTGACTTACTTAATGATCTCGATCTCGAACCAGATACTGATTTACTGTAAGATGTTGATTTTGAACCGCTGATTGACTTACTTAACGACTTCGAACGTGAACCAGATACTGATTTACTATATGAAGTCGAAGTAATCTTGCTTAATGATGTACTCCTTGAGCCAGAAATTGAACGGCTGGTTGAATTGATCATTGATGAATTAGCAACAACATGGATCTCGGCTCTAAATGTGACAGTTACATTATCTTCAGTGAAGGTAACATTAACATTATAGTAACCAGGGACATTGAAATTGACGTTACTCAAATCAGCAGTTAAATACTTGCTTAGGAAGCTAATGTTGCCAGAAAGCACATTACCATCAACACTGATAGTACCAATCAGGTTTGTAATACGGCTACTTGCATACGTTGAAGCAGTGTAATCACCAGCTTCAACCGTATCTTCGCCACCAGTAATTGAAACGCTACCAACAGCCTTTTGAGTCACATGAAGTATAGCTGGAGCTGTTTGAAGTGTGTAAGTATACCCACGTGAGCTAATTGTAACAACAACATAATACTTAGTGCCATCATCGCTCAGTCTTGTGGAAGGCGTAGTATATGATGAACTATTGTAGCCAACCGGAATACTTATACCATTTACAATCTTGTACCACTGATATGAAACTTTCGCACCATTGAGAGAACTTGTAACAGCATTTGCTAAAGTAAATGTTGCGCTATTACCAGCTGTAACCGTCTCATCGTTAACCCCAGTACTTACTGTGACAAATACTGAATCAGAAACAGTGCTACCGTCAGCATTTGTGGCGGTTGCAGTAATAATTACTGGCGTTGAGCTTGCTCTAACAGCAGTTATAACACCGGTAGTAGGATCAACTGTCGCAACTGATGGATTGCTTGAAGACCAAGTAACTTTAGCAGTTGCGCCGTGGTTCAACGTTGCAGTTGCTTGTTCAGACTGATTATAGATAGTCGAACTGCCATTAACTGTGACGGTTGCTCCGGCCATCAGGTATCCGCCGGCGCTAACTTCAATGGAAGTTGCCGGGCGGTTAACTGGACTAGTAACCACTGTGGCTACGTTAGAATAGTAAGAATCAGTACCAAAAATTGCGTTTAGAATGCCATCAGTGAATGGTCCAAACCAACTGTTGTTAACCGCAAAAGTGACACCAATTTGATAGTAATTAGTTCCAGCATTGCCTGCTTTAAAGGTAAATGAACCAGTTGTATTGTAAGCGACTGCTACACCATTTAGATACAGTGTATAAGTTGCAGAAATACTACCGGCTGCTCCAAATGTGAAGAAGAACGAATTAGTATTGTAGGAAGCTTCTTTTAAATACTGTAAAATACCGGTGCTAACCGTTCAAGAAATCGTAACGGTGTTACCAGAAACCACATTTTGGCTTTGTGGTTGAGTGATAAATCCTGTGGTAACGGGAATTCCAACAAAATAGATCGGGCTTGCAGAAGGAGTTGCATATTCACCAGCATAACTGCTTGATGCGCTAATTGTAACGGCCTGAGCTGCACCTGTTGCATCATAAATTGCATCAGCAAGTTCTTTACCAGCTGTAATGGCAGCATCTGAGTCGTCATCATTATTTGCAGTAACTTCTGTTGTCCCATGACTATACTTCAAAGTAGCAATGTCAGAACTAATTGTTAATGCCAAGACATTGTTGGAGTTAATATAATCTGCAATTGCAGCATATTCAGCCTGAGTCAATGTGACTCCATTGCCCACAGTGATCGTCAAATTACCGCTACCATCAAGCGTGGCGGTTGCATCTGTTAATCCAATTGCTGTTGCAACGTTAGTTGTTGCAGTTCCGGCTGTAGCGGTATCAGTACTGATCGAACTGATCGTTCCAGCTTCGCTATTTGTAGCCTGAGTTGTCGTATCTGAGGCTGCTGATGTCGTGTCTGTCTTTGTGGAAGTTTCACTAGTTGATAGACTAGTTGAAATGCTAGTAGACAGACTTGAAGAAGTACTATTATTACTTGTTGATGTACTTGTACTGGTTTGCGACGTGCTAGTACTTGTTGTCGTCGAAGAAGAAGTACTCGTACTTGTTGAAGTACTATTTGTACTCGTTGATGTAGATGTGCTGGTCGACCCGGACGGAATCGTCGCCGAATCCTTAGTCGCCAGTACATCCCCTTTGTTCGTTGTTTGTGTAACAGTTTGGACTGTTGAATCTGCTTTCGCATTAGCTTGTGAGCTGGCGGCAGCACCACCTAATAACCCACTAAACGTGGCAATCCCTGCAAAGAACCAACGACGTCCGGCTTTATACATCTTATAATGTTCTTTGCTATTGCTTTTGATTAATTCTTGTCTTTGTTTGCCAAACTTCATGCAATATCCCCTCAATTCTTCAAGATTTTAAGCCAAATTACAAACTTCCCATCATTTACCACGGTTATACTTAAATATGTATCCGCTGTTTAAATCAACTTCTCCCAATCTTGCACGTAACTCGGCCCGACAATTACGTGAATTTTGAAATTAGTTTCTGAAATTTGAGTTTTTTGATCCGGTTCAAAAAAATGCAGGTTTCAAATCTGCACACACTGATTCCAGGTTGATTCGCACAGCAGTTTACCATGGCATTTATAATGAAAAAATATTAACTCGAAATAATTTTCATCAAATCCCAAAATTTTAGACCAAATTATTTAAATTTTGGGAATTTTTTATGCATTAAAAATGAAAGCGAATTTATTTATCAGTTGATTATGAATAGTGTTAATTATAAAATATTTACCGAAACATTATATTGCTTATAATGGTGTATAAGTGCTGTCGTACCAGGGTTTACGTATGTCGGGTGTGATAACTATTTTCTATATTTTACTTATAATTTGTAAGTATCTTTTTGCTTATTATAAAAAGATTCATTTATTTTATTCATCAAAAATGTATATTAACTGCTTTTTCAAGCATAAATTCAGCCTCATTTTCATTTCAATCTCAGATTCAATAAAAATAACGGACATCACTTAGGAATAATTAGTAATTTTGCCTAAGTGATGCCCGTTATTTCTTTCATACTATTTATCGATGGTTAATCTATATCTTTAATCCATAATTATCCTGGATTATACAACTAACTATTTAGACGCCGTAGTTTCTGCCAAATATTTAGTTGCCATTTCTTCCAGCAGCGTTGCTACAGATGTATCGTGCACAACAGCGTATACTTTCAACTGCTTAATTAAATCACTATCTAATGTGGTCGTAAACTTTCTCTTTGACATAACGAACATCTCCTTTTAAACGTATTGTAAATGCTAATTTACCGCACGTAAACACAAACGCCAAATTTAATGCTCGAATTTTAAATTTTTTTATCAATTGATATACTATTTTCGTATTTAACATTTATTTTAATTTAATATAAAAAGAGCACATTCTTTTGAATGTGCTCTTCATGTTTTTCACTATTGATCTTCCTTACGTTTCTTTTTGCGAGTGCCCGCAAGACCGATTAGTGAAATTGCTAATCCTATTAGTCCTAATGAATCTACTTCATTTTGTGCCTCAGAAGTTTGTGGTAATTTACCATTTGCCTTACCAGACTTATTTGCATTTGTTGCTGATTCATTAGTCTCAATTCTGCCGGCAGTATCAGTAACTTTGTTGCCATTGGCGTCGGTTTGTGCGCCGGAGGCCTGAACGTCGTTACTGCCACTTGTTGTAGTTGTCGCAGTGGCAGTACCCGTCGAAGTGCTTGGTTTAGTCTGTTGACCATCACCATTATCACGAACATAGTAATCACCGAGTTCTACACTAACCGCTTCACCATTGGCCGACTTGAAGTAACTAATTGTACCGTCCGCCGCGATCGTCTCACCAATCGTTAACGTTCCCGTATCATCATGCGATAAGGAAATCCCATCTGGTTCATTATTACTGATCGTTGTCTCACCAGTCTTACCAGTCTTACCAGTCTTACCAGGAATTACTGTGATCGGATCAAGTGGCTCCTTTCCAATTGGTGTTTCAGTCACCACTGCCGTGCCACTGTCATCGATTTCAACGTGTGTCTTATCACCGTTTGGCCACGTCTTGTCAATCGTAGTAACTTCACCATTACCATTAAGCGTGGTGGTCGTTGAACCACCATTTGGATCATCGATCGTTGTCGAAGTGTAGTAGTTCGTTGGTTCAACACTGACAGGATCACCGCTTGCCGTCTTAAAGTAACTAACTGTACCATCCGATGTAATCGTCTCACCAACTGTCGAAGCACCTGTACCATCATGAGTTAATGTAATTCCATTAGGCTCATTATTAGTGATGGTTGTCTTACCAGTAGTGGTTTCATCCCCAATATTAATTGCGATCGGAGCAAGTGGATCCTGTCCGCTTGGTGTTTCAGTAACGGTGACGACATTGGTATTTGTATCAATATCAACGTGAGTTTTATCACCATCTGGCCAGATCTTGTCAATCTTGGTGACTTCTCCGTTTCCGTTAACCGTGGTACTAGTAGTACCACCATTCGGATCATCGATAGTCGTGGTTACATAACTATCAGCTGGGTCAACACTGACTGAATCACCGTTAGCTGACTTTAAGTAGCTAATTGTGCCATCTGACGTAACACCTTCTTCAACACTTGATGAACTCGTTGGATTGCCATTCGTATCTGTGCCAGTTGTATCATGAGTCAATGTAACACCGTCTGGTTCATTATTAGTGACGGTTGTCTTACCAGTCTGAGTTGTATCACCTGGTTTAATCATCACAGGCGTGAGTGGATCATCGCCATTTGGCGTCTCAGTCACAGTAATCACATTGGTATTTGTGTCAATATCTACATGAGTTTTGTCACCATCTGGCCACGTCTTATCAATCTCAGTAACTTCACCGTTACCATTAACCGTGGTACTGGTCGTGCCGCCGTTAGGATCGTCAGTGGTTGTGGTTACATAGTAATCATCTGGATCAACATTCACTGCATCTCCGTTGGCTGACTTGAAGTAACTAATTGTGCCATCTGACGTGACTATCTCGCCACTATTTGATGAACTCGTTGGGTTACCGTCTGTATCTGTGCCAGTTGTGTCGTGAGTTAACGTGACACCATCTGGTTCATTATTAGTAACAGTTGTTTTGCCTGTCGTAGCAGTATCGTTAGGCTTAATTGTTACTGGTGCAAGTGGATTTTCACCATTTGGGGTTTCAGTAACCGTAACCACGTTGGTGTTGGTATCTATCTCGACGTGAGTCTTGTCACCATCTGGCCAAGTTTTATCAATCTTAGTGACTTCACCATTGCCGTTAACTGTTGTAGTTGTCGTGCCACCGTTTGGATCATTAGTAGTTGTTGTTACATAATTATCAGCTGGGTCAACGCTTACCGCATCGCCAGTGGCTGACTTGAAGTAACTAATCGTGCCATCTGACGTGACTGTCTCACCACTAGCGGAAGGACTGGCTGGTTTGCCATCGGTATCTGTCCCAGTTGTATCATGGATTAGCGTCACACCGTTCGGCTCAGTGTTAGTAACAGTTGTCTTACCAATTTGTGTGGTGTCGCCTGGATTGACAGTCGCAGGATCGAGCGGATCTTGTCCATTTGGTGTTTCAGTGACGGTAATCACATTGGTACTAGTATCAATATCAACATGAGTCTTATCTCCATCTGGCCAAGTTTTATCAATCATAGTAACTTCACCATTACCATTAATTGTAGTAATGGTGGTGCCACCGTTTGGATCAGCTGTTGTAGTGGTGGTGTAATAATATGCTGGATCAACACTGACTGCATCGCCGTTAGCCGACTTGAAGTAACTAATCGTGCCATCTGACGTGACTGTCTCACCACTAGTGGCAGGACTGGTTGGATTGCCGTCGGTATCTGTTCCAGTTGTATCGTGTGTCAGCATTACGCCATCAGGCTCGTTATTAGTAATAGTTGTTTTACCTGTTGTGTTCGTATCATTTGGATTAATCGTCACTGGTGTAAGCGGATCTTCACCCGCAGGTGTTTCGGTAACGGTAATCACATTAGTATTAGTGTCAATTTCAACGTGAGTTGTATCTCCATCTGGCCAGATCTTATTAATTTCCGTAACTTCATCATTGCCATTAACCGTTGTGGTAGTGGTGCCACCATTTGGATCATCAGTAGTTGTTGTTAGGTAGTAATCATCTGGACTGACACTGACTGCATCACCAGTTGCCGACTTGAAGTAGCTGACTGTACCATTTGATGTGATACTTTCACCAGTACTTGATGGGCCTGTTGGGTTGCCATCAGTATCGGTTCCGGTTGTATCATGTGTCAAAACCACACCATCAGGTTCATTATCCGTAACTGTCGTCTTACCGGTCTTGACTGTGTCATTAGGACTAATCGTAACCGGGGCAAGTGGGGCTTCATCATTTGGCGTTTCAACAACGGTAATCACATTGGTTTCATTGTTAATCTCAACATGAGTTGTGTCACCATCTGGCCACGTCTTGTTGACCACAGTTACTTTGCCATTACCATCAACGGTAGTATCAGTAGTGCCACCATTTGGATCCTGCGTGGTTGTTGTTACATAGTAATCTGACGGATCAACACTGACAGCGTCACCAGTTGCCGACTTGAAGTAACTGATTGTGCCATCTGATGAGATACTTTCACCGGTATTTGAAGGACTGGTTGGATTGCCATCCGTGTCGATATCAGTTGTATCGTGTGTCAGCGTTACACCATTGGGTTCATTATTGGTAACTGTCGTTTTACCAGTCTTTGAAACATCACCAGCATTAATTGTAACTGGAGCAAGCGGACTATCACCGTTTGGTGTCTCAGTCACAGTTATCACATTAGTATCGGTATCAATATCAACGTGAGTCTTGTCACCATCTGACCACGTCTTATCAATCGTAACAATATTACCATTATCGTCAGTCGTTGTGACCGTTGTGCCACCGTCAGGGTCAGTAGTAGTTGTACCACTGTAAACATATGTGATTTCAATGGTTGGAATAGAGACCGCGGCAGTGTCACCAGATAGCGCAGTTGCAATTTCAGCATCTGAAGCAGCATTCACGCTAGTTGGAGTTGGCGCGTAGTTTTCAACACTTGGTGCATCAAACTCCGTTAAGTTATTAGTCTGCATTGTCCATGCCGTGTAACCGATAAATTCACCCGTCCCTTGATCAAATTCTGCCGTTCGACTGTAGGTCGCAGTTTGGGTTTGTAAGTCGTCCGATTCTCCATCCTTAGGACCACCAACATACTGATCTGAGATTTGACGGGTTACCGTCTTGTTCAAATCTGCATCTGTGATTGTTATATCACTTTTCGGTCCTGTCGGATCTGATGGGTCGATTGGATCACCAGTATTAATCGGTGTGGTTACATCAGCTACATTCGTGGTGTAAATGAAGTCCACGCCATCATTAATTGAAGTTGTATCCGCATTGTTAGCGAAAGTTGTCAGTGACGAACTAATTCCACTTGCATCGTAAGTGTCAGGTGACACTTTATAACCTAATTTCGGTGTTGCTGTGATTGTACTTGCCGTCTCACTTGGGTCGACTAATGTCCAATTGCCGTAGTTACCAGTTGCTTCACCGGTTGATGCATCAACTTCATACGTTCGTTCATAGTTAAATGTCTGAACTGCGTTGTCTGCTGTCTGAGTAACTTCAGCACCGCTCGCATCGTCAACATGGCCTGTTGCTGTGAATGTGTACGTCTTATGCGTCTCGTTATACAATGTCTGACTTGTGGTAGTTGTCCCTGAGTCACTTGGCGCCTGGTTATCAGCGACATTTGACGTGTAAATAAAGTCCACTCCGTTGGTTTCATCTTCGGCATTGGTAGCTGTTTTGAATGTATTCAACATCGTTTGAATTTCCGTAGCAGTTTCTGTTTCTGGAGCTACTTTATAACCGTTCTTAGCTATTGCAGTGACATCTGTTGGGACATTTGAGCTATCGACTAATGTCCATGCTCCGTAATTGCCAGTTGCTTCGCCGGTTGCTGCATCCACTTCATACATCCGTTCATAGTTAAATGTTTGGATCGCATTGTCCGCTGTCTGAGTAACCGTTTCACCACTTACATTGTCAATATGACCAGTTGCCGTGAACGTAAACGTCTTATGTGTATTCTCATATTCTGCATCCGTTGTGTCACTTGGTGCTGGAATATTGGATACATTAGTGGTGTAGATAAAATCAATACCGTCATTGACTGATGTCGTATCCGTATCAATTGCAAAGTTTGTTAACGCTGCATTAATATCATTAGCTTCATAGCTTGTTGGTGCGACCTCATAACCTAACTTGGCCGTTGGTGTAATTGTGCTTGCCGCCTCGCTTGAATCGGCTAATGTCCAGCTACCGTAGTTTCCAGTCGCTTTACCAGTTTCAGCATCCACTTCATACGTCCGCTCATAGTTGAATGTTTGAATGGCGTTATCTGCAATTTGGGTGACTGCCTCTCCACTTGCATTATCGATATGACCAGTTGCTGTGAATGTGTAGGTCTTATGCGTGTTAGCATATTCTGCATCTGTTGTGTCACTTGGTGCCGGAATATTGGACACATTCGTTGTGTAGATAAAGTCAACACCATTAGTGCCAGCTTCTGTGTCAGTTAATGCTTCGAATTCGTCTAACATCGCTTGAATTGCCGCCGCGGTTTCAGTTCCTGGTTCTGCTTTGTAACCTGTCTTAGTGGTTGCAATAATGTTGGTTGGTACATTGGTGCTATCGACTAATGTCCAATCTCCATAGTTTCCCGTTACTTCACCTGTTGTTGCGTCAACTTCATACGTCCGCTCATAATTAAATGTTTGGATTGCGTTGTCTGCTGTTTGGGTAACTTCTACTCCGTTGGCATCACCAATATGGCCAGTTGCCGTGAATGTAAACGTCTTATGCGTCTCGTTATACAACGTTTGACTGTCCGTGGTTGTACCCGAATCACTTGGTGCTTGGTTATCAGTGACGTTCGATGTGTAGATAAAGTCCACGCCATTTGTTCCAGCTTCTGTGTCAGTTGCCGCCTGGAAATCATCCAACATTGCTTGAATCTCTGTAGCAGTTTCAGTTTCTGGAGCTACTTTGTAGCCTACCTTGGTAGTTGCAATAATGTCGGTTGGTACATTGGTACTATCAACTAATGTCCATTCGCCATAATTACCAGTCGCTACACCAGTTGCTGCATCTACTTCATACGTCCGCTCATAACTGAATGTTTGGACAGCGTTGTCTGCTGTTTGAGCAACCACTGCGCCACTTGCATTGTCGATATGACCAGTCGCAGTGAATGTATACGTCTTATGCGTATTCTCATATTCCGGATCAGTTGTGTCACTTGGTGCTTGATTATTCTTAACATTCGTTGACACATTGGCAGTATATGTTAATTGTGCAGTACCGCCATCCGCAACATTAGCCAAGAAGGCTGTGATGTCTGATGACCCATCAGTACTTATCCAGTTTTTAAACAAGTCATCAACATTCGTATAAGTTTTAATATTTGGTGTGTTTTCATCACCAATATTACCCGTAATATTATAGCCATAACCAATGCTCAAACTTGCTGTCGGTTGAGAAACTCCTCCACCAGCATATTGCCAATCTGATCCACCGACATATTCACCGGTAATATCATCTACATATACTGTTCGAGTATAGGTTCTAGTAAACGATCCATCAGTAATGGTCAAATGAGTTGGATCACTAGAAACCACCTGAACTGTCAGTGCCAAATGGGTTGCGGCATAGTCATCTGTCCCAACTGTAGTACTACCAGCATCAACTGGTGTCGTTAAATGAACTAAATGAATCGTTGCATTATCCGTATCGTCTCCGTTAACAACACCTGTATAAGAGGCATCGGTTCCTGAGACAGTCACATTACCATTCAAATCAGGTTGTGTGCTTGCTAGACCATAACCGGCTGGAATATTAATCGCTTGATTTTGACCAGCATCTCCAACAAATCCAATAATTGTCTGATCCTGACCTGTAATATCTTTGCTGTTGCCATCTGCATCTTTTTCATCGTCATCAACGAATTTGACGGTTGCTGTTAATTGGGCAAAATATGTCACAGTGATGGTAGCAATTCCTAAGAAGTTTGATTCATCATCCTGTCCAAAAGTTCCAGAAGCTCCAAATGAAAATAGTGTGTAACTGTCTGTTAACATTGATGCCAACTCTTCACCAGCTGTTTCTCCGCTGTCAACCGTCATATCGCCATCTGTCTGTGATTCGGAACGTCCATCTTGGTAATTATAAACAACGTTTAATGTATTATTAGTTTTATTAACAGTTGCCACCAATTCGCTAATATTGTTTGAATTACGATCTCCACTTGCATATGTGAAAACGATCGAACTAACCTGTGAAGTTGGATATCCATCGACTGCAACATTAGCTGCAGTTCCTCCTTCAGTATCATCAAGCGGATCTAACGTAACCGTTTGATCACCTTTCAGTGAGTTCCCATTAGTATCTTTAACTGAAACCACTACGTTCGCAACATAGTGATCTAACGAGATTGTGACGTTCTTATTAGTACCAAACGTGTATGGTATTGTAGCTACCTGTGATGGATCCAACGTATATGAAAGACCGCCATCCCATTTAGTCAGATCAACACTATAATTCTGACTTGTCTGATCGCTACTTAATCCATAAACTGTATCGGTGTAAACCACATTACCATTTGTCGAATCAGTGTACTGGAAGTTAATAGTCGATACATTAGCTTGCCCAGCTACTCCAGTAATCGCATAATTTGGATTTGCTGCGGTAATTTTCTGCAAACCTGCAGCAGTTAACGTTACTGTCATTACGCCGTTACTGCTTAAAACTGTGTAATCCGTTCCGCTGATTAGAGCATCCTTGTATTTAGGTGCAATTGAAGAAGTGCTGGTAATATCGGCAGATCCGGTCACACTTGGTACGTTAAATGTGAGTGAAACGGTTGGAACCCCAACCTTACTAATTGCCGTAATTGTCGGTGTCACCGTTGCAGCTCGTGGTGTAACCACAAAACTAGCCGTTGCATAATCCAGTGACAAAGGATTAATCGTATTCGTCGTATATTTATTTAATTCATTATTTGTTAAATATTCTTTGGCAGAATTATTACCATCTGCCAGGCTAAATGCATAAGTCCCCACCTGTGATGTATCGACATTGCCGTTATTAACAAAATCTTCTGGTAAGAACCATCCAGCAGTTAATGAATAATCCCGAATACTATTAGTGCCACTATCATAGTAATAGATCATTGCCGTTGTCTGGCTGGCATTACTATCAGCACTCGTGCCATCGTACACATGTTGATTTTGTCGAATGATCAGTGCATTAGCGACGAAGATACTGCTGGTATTAGCTCCGCTAGCAAACGAAACTTGATATTTATTGCCAGTGGTACTTGCAAGTAGTGCATTCAGTGCAGTAATCCCAGCGCTAGTTAGACTATATGAATACTGACCGCACAGGCTACCATCTGAAGTTACCGTGAAGTAATTATTGAAATTAGCGTCAGATGCCATATCAGCTAAGCCTGCAATAAACACAGCTTTGTTGCTAGATCCATCACCATTAAAGTACGTGGCGATTCCTGTGTTACCCCAAGCTAACCAGGAAAGTGCAGAGTTACTGGTTGCATCAGAATAGTTTTGAATATCTGTTTGTAAAAACTTAGCCGCAGTTGTTGAACCATCATAATTTGCAACGATGGCTTTATTGAGAGTCATCGCAACTGTCTGCGTTGCAATGGTGTAGGCAAATGTTGCTGTTCCAGCCGCGCTATTAGTAAGGGTAAGCGCGTTCGTCGTTGGGTTAACATTGTAGTTGGCAATTGTACCTGGTGTAATCACGATTACATCCCCAACATGTGCATTAATGGCCGTCCCATAAGTACCCGTTTGTGCTGCACCATCGTTGATCGTGTAAGTGAAATTAGTGGTTGTTCCACTAGGAATCCCCGTTGCATTGACCGTAAATGTTTGAGCTTGTTGCATATAAACTACCGAAATTGCGCTAGCTGCATCTTCGCTCAACGTAACAGTTTGTGTTGCCGGCGTTACATAATTTGCAACTACGCCCGGTGTCACCACGATCACATCTCCAGCATGGGCTAATACTGCTGTGCCATAAGTACCATTTTGTGGCGTTCCACCATTTACCGTGTAAGTAAACCCTGTAGTACCAGTAGGAGTCCCCGTCTGCGTGACTGTAAATGTTTGATTCTTTTGACTGTATGTTACAGTGGCCGATCCAGTGTTATTTGCGGTAAGTGTAATGGTGTCTGCATTAAGACTGGCATCATAATTTGTAATTGTGTCTGGTAAGATAGCAATTACATCACCCACGTGAGCGTTGATTGCTGTCCCGTAAGTTCCTGTCTGAGCTGAGCCACCATTGATTGTGTAACTAAATCCTGCAGTACTACCAGATGGAGCGCCCATTTGTGATACAGTAAATGATTGTTCGTTGGCCGTGTAAGCAACCTTAATAACCCCACCACTCGTTGGAATAGTTGGTGTGTTATTGGTTGTATCAGTATCTGTGTCATTAAAAGTTGGTGCGGTATATCCGGCAACGGTTGGTAACTGAGTTGTATCAATTAGCGAACCAGAAACGCCAGTAATTGAATTACTTGCAGTGCCAATATTATTACCATTTGAATCAGTAGGTTGAATTGTGTAGCTTACTTGTTGACCATAGACGACTGTGACCGTATTAATCGCATTCACCGTATCATCAAAGCTTACTGAGGATTGTGGTGTCACACTGGTCACATATCCTGTTTCGTCAGACGGTGTCACATTTAAAGTTTCACCGTCATTCAAGTTGATTTCAACGCCAGATCCATAGCTGACCTCAGTAGCACCATTGACGACACTACCTTCAGTGTTCGTTACCGTGTAACTAAACGTTGCATCTGCTGGTGCACCTTTTGATTGAACCGTCACTTGACCAGCCTGAACAGTGTTAACGGCATACGGAACATAGACGACACCACCACTTTCTGGAATGGTAATGGTGCTGACATCTGATGGGATCTCGTATCCATCAACACTAGCAGGTAAGTTAGATGTATCAATTGTGCCACCAAATGAGCCTGTCAGATAATCGCCATTGCTGTCCGTGGTAATTGCACTACCAAGTGAAGTGTAATTAGTTTTAATTATTGATCCACTTGCATCTTTAACAATTGTTTCAATCGCAGGTTGTTCGCTATATGACAATGTATTAGCCGCAACTGCATTAGCATAAAAGCTAACCAAATATGATTGAGTCTGAGGGCTGGCATAGTTGGCGACGTCATGAGGATTAGCATCAGTTGTGTCGGTACCAGTGTATGTGGTGGTCAGTTTATCGCCACTTGTATCTGTGATACTATCCGCATCAACTTTGGCCCATACTGAATCCGTGTAGGCTTGATCACCAGTATTTTCAATGGTTTGACCATCCGCTGCATCCGCAATTCCTTGATCATAGAATGGTTTGATGTAGTGATAGACATCCCAGAAACCTTGTTGATACATTTGCGTAATTAGTGGGTCATCAGTAGGTATAGAAGAATCAATTTTTGATACATCTATTTGGCTTGGAGTAGTGCTATCTGAAATTCCCAGTGCGGTCCAAACAGCATCCGGATTACTTGGATCTTCTGAATACATGATCTGAATAGCCTTGTACTTGCCGACCATGGCATAACCGTAAGCAGCACTCACGATTGCCTTAGAATATGCTAAGTATAATTGGTTGAACATTGAAAAGTTTGGAAATGCTACTGCGTTGCCGGAAAAAGTTTCACTGTTCCATCCAGTTGCCGTACCTGGTTCAATTGCACCAACATATTCGCCCAGTGGAGTTGTTGCAGGTACATTTATAACTAAACTTACTGCAGAACCAATTTGATCATACATTGATCCAATATGACCAATAATTGTGGATAACGAATACGCACCATCAATTGTCATCAATTCGTGAACTAATTCATTAGAGTTTGCATCGATTGCTGCAAGTACAAAATTGGTCCCTGATGCTTCCATTCCTTGACTATCTGAGACTGTATTGACCGCCGGTAACACATTTTTAATAACGTATGATTCAGCTCCTGGAACGATTTCACTAATATATGTTCCCACAATGTTATTAATAAACTCACTGTAAACACCGGCCCAGAAGCTTGAATCCATTCCTGATGGCATTGTATACTTTTCCAGCTTAGAATCTTCCAACCCAGCATCTGATGCACCATTTCCTGTAGCAACCATTAAGTATTCATCAGAGAATGTGCCATCGGGCTTTTCTAGTATCCCCATCAGATCAGTACTAGACGTGCTAGCAAACTGAGTCATATCAGCTTGTTCGGATGTTGTCATATTATCAAGGTTCGTAACTAATTGGTTAATATAACTATCACTTGAACCAACGAAGTAATAATAAATTTCTGAAAGATAATTCATTAATCCAGCAAAATCTGCAGCGCTTTGGGCATTTAAAGCAATACTTAGTCTAAGTCCTGTTTTGCCGTACTTATCAACTAACTGATTATAATAATCTTGTAAATCTGCCGATGTTGCATCGGTAACACTTTTACCATTCAAATCTGTATAGGTTCCAGTACCAGCGGCGGTCATCAGAGCTAAATCCGCCATTGTGATTGGTGTAGCCACAGCGTTTCCTAGTGTAACAGTCGACACACTTGTATCAGCATTCGAATATGTCCGCCAAGCTGTCGTACCGGCCGCATCCTTAGCCGTAACAACAACCGGTGAAATATTCATGCCCGCAAGTAATGTCTTAGCATTGTTTAAATCCTGTTGTGTTGCCGTTACAGGCAAATCAAATTGAACCGTGCCATCAGCCAACGTCTCAACCGTTGTTCCGGCTGGTAATTGTGCTAGCGCTACACTAGTCTGATCTTGAACTGATGCAGACGAACTCGTGGCAGATCCAGAAGAATCAACACTCGAATCAGATACTTGTGCGGCAGAGCTAACACTTGCTTCAGCTGTGCTAACAGCTGCACTAGATGTCGCTACAGTTGTTGCAGATGTTGCTGAGCTGGCAGCCGATAATCCCGTGGATTCGTCAGCTGTACTGCTACTTGTTACCGCACTTGAAGAAGCTTCACTCACAGCATCAGCAACTTTACTCTGTTCGGTGGTACTTTGACTTGAACTGGCGCTGGCAGATAAATCTGCGCTACTGCTTAATGACACTTGGCTAGTACTTGCAGATAGTGCAACTGCACTGCTTTGTATATTAGACACACTACTAGTACTATCTGCAACCGTGGTAGTGGTAACAGCATCATCAGCGTGAACATTTAAATTACTGAACATCACTCCAGCCCCGAACGTTAGTAGTGAAATGCCAGCATATAGCCATGATCTGCCAGCTTTATACATCTTATAATGTTGTTTTAGTTGGCCAGAATCATGCATTAGTTTATTACGATTATTATTAAAACGATTATCAGACATCAATTTTCCCCTCCATTGATAGATTCACGTCTATTTAAAAATTCATTCTTTGTCAAACGGTCTCCCAAGATAGACTGTTTTTTAATGGTTAATTTTCGTTATGTCGCTCAATTTTTTTAAATTATGTTCTCGATCATTCGTACAAGTCATCTTTTATGAGGGTTGTACTAGCACACTTTTTCATTTAACAGTTGCTTTGGCAAGATATTCTTTGGCCATTTCTTCTATCAATGTTGCAACAGAAGTTTCATTTTCAACTGCACAAATTTTTAATTCTTTAATTAATTCACTATCTAAAGTTGTAGTAAATTTTCTTTTTGTCACTGTACCCATCCCCCTTTAACCACTATTGTACTGTTTAAGGTGATATACGTAAACACAAACGCTTGACTTTTTTATAATTTTTTTCAAATAAAGTTTAATCATATGATACATTTTCTTCATATTTCAAACTATCAATATTTCCAACTGACAAAGGCATTCCATTATAAATACTCTTAGTGCAATTGTATCGGGCCACCGCACAATGTTAACCCCTCTTAACAATATATGTGGTAATGCAATTTTATAATTTTATGATTATTAATTTAATAGCATTCTCTGTTAATAATGGATAGTAAATACCTTAAGTAAATGAGCAATTGTATTAGGCGTCTCACTTTATATTTATCGACCGATATATATAAGGTAACAAAAAAAGGAATCCTATTAGGATTCCCACAAATCAAGTTAACAGTTAAATTCTAATGTTGAATAATCGCAAAAATCAACAAAAATAACGATGCGGCGAATTGCAAAAAATCAAACCAAAAGTGGGTCATGATATTTTGCCAAATATTTTTTGTAAAATAGTAAATCAGTGCAAAGAATGCGCCAATAACCATATACGGTACCATTTGAGTTACATCACCATTAAAATTATTCCAGTGTACTAACCCGAAAGCAATGGAAGAAACAAATAACATGACCACAGTCAACAAACCGTTTCGATTACGCCATTGACAAAATAAAACATGTCTGAAAATTATTTCTTCAGTGAATGGCGCCATCAATACGGTTAAACTGGCAAAGGTAGTAACCGCCGCAGTTTGAATGCTCAACATCGTCATACTGTCGTTTGGCATTGCGGAAGCTCCTAATACGGATCTCATACCTATTCGAACAACAGCTAGAATCACGTAAGCCAGAATCACGCCAAGAATATTCAAAAAGAAATTACGGATCAAATGACGCTTATATTCAACCCAGTCGCGTTTAAGGACGTCTTTGTACATAAATATTGCTACTAGGAAAACAATAAACGCCATACCAACTGCAATAACTGCCTTTGCAGCCTTAGATTGACCTGGATTAATTAAAACAGCCCCGAGCGCTAACTCTAACGGTGGCAGGATAATTGCAATAATTGTTTTTATTGGACTAATTTTATTATTTGTATTCATTGAACCCATCCCGAACTCCGCACGACCCGAAAAATCCGCCCGCGCTAATGGTCTCCTATCGACCCCGACACTAAATTGGTTGCCTCTTGCTAACTTAACAGAACCGCGAGAAATGACGATTCCGCCCAAAATAATAAATACAACAAAGTAGATAACGCCTGTTACCATGCTCGTACCAGCACTGTTGCTTAAAGTACCAAACGCAATTTGATCAAAAGCATCTATGACACCGTGAAATACGATTGGAATCCACAGGTTGTTTGTAACTAAATAAACAGTAGCCAGGAAAAATCCCAAGCCAACAGCCATAATTACTTGTGCAATCGTGTTATTCCAGTTACCACTAGACAATCCGTTAATTGAATGAATCAAACCAAACGCAATAGCACTCAGACACGCTGTTGTTGCCGCTCCAATACGAAAATGGCTGTACAAATAGCTAACCATAATCCCACGAAAAAGATATTCTTCCGCCAATCCCACAGCCAAACCTGACAAAATTGAAGCAATGACAAAACCACCCGCAAGGTTATAGCTAGCTCCTAATGTTGAGTCACCAATTAAGACCACAACGACCGGTAACAATAGACACCATGAACGACCACTCGACCGCCAGCCAATTTTAGCCTTTAAATAGACCTTATTAAACAACCACCAAATGACAAACACTATGACTTCAACACAGACTGTGTTCCAGACCTTGATAGTTCCACCCGTACTCGAAAGTCCTAGCTTAAAAATTACGTTCGAAACAATTTGGCCAATTTCGATAAAAAATAGTGCTAATACTATTGAAAAAATATAAAATAACGGCCAGTGTTTTCTCACTGCAATCCCTCCTTGATCAATTTGATTTAATCATACCAGTTCTTTTTAACCGAAACTAGATAATCGTTTCGTACCCATATAAATAATGTACGAAACTATTCACAAGCCGCATTAAAAATAGATCTATTCATTGCAGTTACTCGTGAAGATCGCTTTTGATTTTAGTTGTTGAAACACCAGTTGTTCGTGGCAAATAAACAACCTGACAGTAATCTTTCAGAAAATCAAATTTGCCCTTCCAGTCATCACCCATCACAAAAACGTCAATGTTGTACTTCTGAACGTCTTTAATTTTCTGATCCCAATTCGTTTCAGGAATAACCTCATCTACATATTTAATTGCCTCTAAAATATACTTTCGATCTTCAAATGATGTATAAGCCTTTTTGCCTTTAATCGCATTAAATTCGTCCGACGATAATCCGACCGTTAAATGGTCTCCTAATGCCGCAGCACGTTGTAAAAGGCGAACGTGACCCTTGTGTAGTAAATCAAAAGTACCATATGTTATTACATTCGTCATAGTTAAATTCTCCTCTTTTTAAATGAATACTCAATCGAAATTGTAACGCTGTGTGACGTTTGTTTGCTATGGGAACGTGAAAGTTGAGTGATAAATTTGTTTTTTCATCGGTATAAATTGGTCACTTTTAATTATTATAGCTGAAACGTGAATTTAAAAACTGAACCACATCATATAACCAAAAAAATGGCGCATCACCATAAACCGGATCACTTTTAATTTTTTGCTGAAACGTGAAGTTAAAGACTGAACCACATCATATAAACAGAAAAGTCGCGTATCACCAAACCCGAGCACTTTGTATTTTTATAGCTGAAACGTGAATTTAAAAACTGACCCACATCATATAACCAAAAAAATGGCGCATCACCATAAACCGGTGATACGTCATTTTTTTGGTTATATGAAACGGGTCAACCCGTTTTTAAATTCACTCTACTTATAGTTAGGAGCAGCCTTAGTAATCTGTACATCATGTGGATGTGATTCTACTAAGCCGGCATTTGAAATTTGTACGAATTGTGCATTGTTGATTAGGGTTGCAATGTCTGGTGCTCCTACATATCCCATTCCTGAGCGGAGGCCACCAACCAATTGGAAGATGATATCCGTTACATCGCCCTTGTATTCAACGCGGGCTTCAATACCTTCGGGAACTAACTTGTTGGCTTCATTGACGCCACCTTGGAAGTAGCGATCTGATGAACCGTGAGATTGTGACATTGCGGCAACCGAACCCATACCACGGTATGACTTGTATCGTTTGCCGTTGTCTTCGAAGATTTCACCAGGTGCTTCAGTAGTTCCTGAGAACATGCTGCCAAGCATTACGGCGTTACCGCCGGCTGCAAGTGCTTTGACAACATCGCCAGAATACTTGATCCCACCATCGGCAATGATTGTCTTACCGTACTCTTGAGCCACTGACGCAGCATCATATACGGCCGTAATTTGAGGAACACCGACACCGGCTACAACACGGGTTGTGCAAATTGAACCAGGGCCAATACCAACTTTAACAACATCAACACCGGCATCATAAAGGGCACGAGCACCTTCACCAGTGGCAACATTACCAGCAATCAGGGTTGCTTCAGGGAAATGTTCACGGATTTCAGCAATCTTACGCAAAACGCCTGCTGAATGACCATGGGCAGTATCAATCACAATGGCGTCAGCACCTGCTTTAAATAAAGCTTCAGCGCGATCAAACGTATCGCTTGTAACACCAACTGCGGCAGCAACTAACAAACGATTATTATCATCAACAGCAGCCTTATCAAAGTTACCTGTTAAATCGACACCTTTAACAGTTGCAACTTCACCAGCTTGTGCCTGAATTGACATGTTTTTGTGAATAACACCCATGCCACCTTGCAATGCCATGGCGATTCCCATAGCACTTTCCGTAACTGTATCCATCCCTGCACTCAAAAAAGGAACGTGTAACTTAATATTCTTTGCTAATTGAACGCTCAAATCGACTTCATTCGGTAAAACGTGACTCTCGGCCGGAATTAATAGTACATCGTCGAACGTTAAACCTTTTTTAGCAAATTTTGTTTCCCATTTTGACATTACTTTAGCACCCCTATTCATTTAATTGGTACTACGTTACCAGCCTTAGTGCAAATGGTCAAATACTTTTTCTTAATTTTCATCATTTTTTCATTTTCAAATAAAAAAATCACGTATTCCGTTAAAACACGAACATTAATTAAATGAAGTGTTTTCAAAATACGTGATTTATTTTTAACGACGTGAACGTTGTTGCTGTTGACGAGGTTGACTTCCGAATGCACCACCAACAATGTGGTAACGGCGACGCAGGTAGATGTCTCCGGCAAAACCTGCAACTGCCAAGATGATATAAACAAATCCAGGTAATTGAGCGTTGATTCCACGTGCTGGCATAAATCCGACGGCAAAGTAAATTCCAATCCAGACAACCAGTGCTAATGCAACAACCCCAATTTTGTACCAGATATTATGTTGAGGCTTGCCCTTTGGTGCTGGTTGAATTGTCTTGCTAACCCAAGCAAACAACATACCACCAAATACTGCAATTAAAATAATGGCTAAAATACCACTAGTGCCTGACATGCTGCCTTGATTTGATAATGATTTAGGTGAAAAGACACCCATCAATCCAAACATAATTGCAAAAATGTTAAAGAACATTAGTCCATTATCTATTGCTAACAGTTTAAAACTGCTTTGTTCCCGTGGACCACCAACTGGTTGCTTTGGTCCATGGATTAGTTCATCAGCCTTTTCAGTTGGGGTGCCAAACAAACGCTTGGCAGTGTCGCCCTTCTTCTGGCCTTCAAGCAAAGCATCAATGGTTGTTTGAATGGCATCTGGCTTCTTATCTTCTTTAATTCCTTGTTCGTCTAACTGCTTGTTTAATTGGAACATAAATTCCTCATTACGCTTTGTTAGCCCATATTCACTAAATTGACGGTGTTCGTTTGCGTTATCTTGATGAACTCGCTCACGTTGGGCACTGCCGGCTGCCGCATTACGCGGTTGGTTATTTTCACTCAATGATGGTACCTCCGATTTATTTTTTTGCTGGTTAGGTTTGGATTGGTTCGTTTGTTACTTTGTTCGAGTACTTAAAACATTGTTTGGATCACTTTTACTGCTATTTTGTGGAAACGTGTTCGAGCCCCCAGGTGCTAGACATATAAGTCACTTTGATCAAAATCGCCAAAACCAGGCGTTTTTGACCAAAGCGTCTTATATGACCGCACCTACCCGGGGGCTCTCACACTCTAGACGTTGAACCTAAACTCAACCACATCCCCATCTTGCATGACATAATCCTTGCCTTCAAGTCTTAACTTGCCGGCCTCTCTCACTGCTGCTTGGGTTTCGTGTTCGTCTAAGTCTTCAAAGCTCATTACTTCTGCCCTGATGAAGCCTCTTTCAAAGTCTGAGTGAATGATTCCGGCCGCTTGTGGTGCTTTCGTTCCCTTCTTATACGTCCAGGCACGAGTTTCCTTACCACCAGCGGTGAAGAATGTCTCCAAGCCTAATAATTTGTATGAAGCACGAATTAAGCGGTTTAATCCTGGTTCTTCAACGCCTTCCATTTCTAGAAACTCAGACTTTTCATCGTCGTCCATTTCAGCGATTTCTTCTTCACTTGCAGCAGCGACACCGATTACCTCTGCGCCCTCATCTTTAACGTAGTCGCGGATCGATTGGATGTACTTGTTACCATCAGGATCACTCATGTCATCTTCGGCAATATTAGCCACATACAATACAGGTTTTGAAGTCAGTAGGAATAGTCCCTTAACGATTGGAAGTTCGTCTTCTGAAAAATCAATTGTCCGCACGCCTTTGCCAGCTTCGAGGACTGGCTTAATTTTTTCTAGAACAGCTAATTCAGCCTTGGCTTCTTTATCGCTACCCTTGGCAGCACGTTGAACCTTAGCCAGACGCTTATCAACAGCTTCAAGATCGGATAATCCCAATTCCAAATTGATTGTTTCAATATCATCAATTGGATCAATCTTACCAGTCACATGGGTGATATTGTCATCATCGAATGCCCGCACAACGTGTACAATCGCATCAACCTGACGAATATTTTCAAGAAACTTGTTACCAAGACCTTCACCCTTGCTGGCACCTTTAACGATTCCGGCAATATCAGTAAATTCAAAGGTTGTCGGAACTACTTTTTTAGCTGGAATTAATTCTTGAATCCGATCCAAACGTTTATCAGGAACCTCTACCATCCCCACGTTTGGATCAATCGTTGCAAACGGGTAGTTAGCCATTTCTGCTCCCGCTTTAGTAATTGCATTAAATAAGGTTGATTTACCAACGTTTGGCAAACCGACGATTCCTGCTGTTAACGCCATCTGTTAATTCACTCTTTCTTTTATTTTTAGTCTTCGTTAGACTCTGCTTTTCTCAGTACCTTTTTCATTCTTTTTTCAAAGTTGCGGCGGCTCATCATAACGACATGACCACAACCGAGGCACTTGATCTTAATATCCGCACCCATTCGAATGATCTCCCATTCATTGCTGCCACATGGGTGTTGTTTCTTCATCATTACTACATCACCTTTATCGTACATGGTAGAGGCCTCCTTTTTTGCTTTTGTTTTATGTTTGGACCACTTTGCAACAGTTTAGTGGAAACGTGTTCGAGTCCCCAGATGCTAGACATATAAGCTACTTAATCACAAAGCGCAAAGCCCTGCGCTTTATGATTAAGCATCTTATATGACCGCATCTACCCGGGGTTCCTCACACTCTAATTTAAATCTATATCCAGCAACTCCAAAATTCTGCTCAAATCATCATTTGATAGATAAGGGATTTCGATCTTGCCCGCATCTTCTTGCTTGTTTGATTGGGTTAGTGCAACCTTTGTGCCGAATTTTGATTGCAATTGTTCTTCTGCTGCTCTTGTGAATACAGACTTTTTCGATTCTTTTTTATTGGCCTTTTTCTTCATTGCGCCATTCATTTGGTTAACGACGACTTCAAGTTGACGCACAGTTAAGTTTTGTTTGACAGTGCGTTTTGCCAACGCCACTAGTTTATCCTTGTCTTTCAATCCAAGCAATGTTCGTGCCTGACCCATTGATAGCTGGTCTGCCTGCAACATATCCTTGATCATTTTTGGCAATCCAAGTAATCGTAAGTAGTTAGCAATATATGGCCGGCTTTTACCCAGTCTGGTTGCTACTTCTGCTTGCGTCAATGACAGTTTATCCATCAAGTTAGCATAGGCCTGAGCTTCTTCAAGTGGTGTTAAGTCTTCACGTTGCAAGTTTTCCAAAACGGCAACTTCCATCATTTGTTCGTCATTCATTTCACGGATGATGGCCGGAATTGTTGTTTTTTTGGCTAGCTTCGAAGCACGGAACCGACGTTCACCAGCAATAATTTCATAACGCTTCAGTTTTTTATCTGGTCGTCTTAAAATAATTGGCTGGAAGACGCCTGATTTTTCAATGGAAGATGCTAGTTCCTTTAATGCCTTGGAATCAAAAATTCGTCGTGGCTGGTAAGGGTTCGCACGGATTTCACTAATTTTTACCTCTTCGACATTTTCTTCACTCGCCGCTACATCATTGTCTTCGAATAATGCCTCAATTCCACGGCCAAGTCCTTTTTTACTATTTGCCATGCGCTGCTAACACTTCCTTTGCAAGTTGACGGTAAACTTCAGCCCCATTGGACTTTGGATCATAATCAATAATTGGTAGTCCGTGGCTTGGTGCCTCAGCCAAACGAACATTACGAGGAATAATTGTTTCGTAGACCTGGTCGCCGAAGAATTTCTTAACCTCTTCATTAACCTGCTGGCCAAGGTTAGTCCGTGCATCGAACATCGTCATCAACACGCCTTCAATCTTCAGATCCGGATTAAAGTGTTTTTGAACTAGTTTAATTGTATTTAATAACTGACTAAGGCCTTCCAAAGCATAATATTCACTTTGAACTGGGATCAAAATCGAATCACTGGCAGTAAATGCATTAATGGTTAGCAATCCAAGCGATGGTGGGCAGTCAATCAAGACGTAGTCGTAGTTATCATCAACTGATTCAATCGCATCCTTTAAGCGCGTTTCACGAGCCATCATTGATGTAAGTTCGATTTCTGCACCAGACAATTGGATTGTCGTAGGTACAATATCTAAGCCATCATGAACTGTCTTTAAGATAACATCTTCCAATGGAGTTTCGTTAATCAATACATCGTAGACATCTTGTTCAATTGACGCTTTGGAAATGCCGGTACCACTGGTAGCGTTACCCTGCGGATCGATGTCGATCAGTAAGACTTTTTTCCCGGCTTCGGCTAAGCAAGCGCCAAGATTGACACTGGTAGTAGTTTTACCAACGCCTCCTTTTTGATTGGCTAATGCAATCACATATCCCATTTCATTTACCGCCTTTCTAATCGCTAGTCTTTGGAATTTCAATCACGATTTCATAGTGATCATCTTTTTCTTCTTCATGCGTGTTAATGGTTATACCATTATCTTGAACCATCTTAATTGACTGTTTAATCGTATTCACAGCTAATCGTGGATCGTTAGCAGTACCCTTTGCAGTTTTTCGCGCACGTCGTTTTGCTTTTTTCTTTGGCGCTACTTTATCGACAACCGCTTCTGATTCAACCGCCTTGCCCATCATTTGTGCGATTAAATCCTCAGTCTGCTTAACCGTTAACTTATCATTAACGATCTGCATTAAAACATCTCCTTGTTGATCCTCGCTTAATTCTAGCATTGCACGACCATGACGTTCACTAATTCGTTTGTCCAAGATAGCATTCTGAACAGGAGAAATTAACTTAAGTAACCGCAGTTTGTTGGCCACAAACGATTGGCTCTTTCCCATTCCCTTTGCTAATGCAGTCTGTGTCAAATGGTTCAAGTCCATTAAATCTCGATAAGCTTGAGCTTCTTCCACAGAGCTCAATTGTTCACGTTGCAGGTTTTCAATCAATGCAAGTGACGCAGTCTCTTTATCGTTCATTTTTTCAACAATAGCTGGAACCTTTTCCCAGCCTAATTCACTAATTGCACGATAACGACGTTCGCCGGCAATAATCTCATATTTACCTTCTTCATACTCGCGCAGAATGATTGGCTGTAACAGTCCATGTTCCTGAATTGTTTCCGCCAGTTCCTTAATTGCCGTTGGATCAAACACCTTACGTGGTTGGAACCGGTTTGGAGTGATCTTTGCGACTTCCACTTCAACAACCTGATTAGTTGCAGGTTGATTTTTTTTATTTCTATTGAATAGTGAAAATGCCATCTTAATCCCCCTTTTCAGCTAACTGATCGGCTTTTTATTTGGAACGCCGGGACGCCGTGGATATTTATCTGGCGTATTAGTTACCTTATTCATCACAATCATTGTGCGCGGTTCATTATTAACGGGTAACGAAAGCTTCTCTGTTTGAGCAACTTCTGCACCGAGTACTTCGACAGCATGCTTTGCAGCCGTCATCTCGTCATCAGCTTGACTGGCCTTCATGGCAATAAAAATACCACTAACTGAGACAAGAGGTATGCACAACTCACTCAATACTGACAAACGCGCTACTGCACGCGCAGTTACAACATCAAAGGCCTCACGATATTGACTCTTTTTTGCGCCAAACGTTTCGGCTCGATCATGAATAAGAGTTACATCACTTAGACCAAGATGGTCAACTAGTTTTTCTAGAAAACTGATCCGTTTATTTAAAGCATCCACAATTGTGACTTTCAGTTGAGGAAAGGCAATCTTAATTGGCAGCGATGGAAAACCGGCTCCCGCACCAACGTCACAAAGTGTTAACGACTGGTTTTGCAATTGTGGTGAAACAATTGCTGGAGTAATCGAGTCGTAGAAATGCTTTAGGTATACTTCATCACGTTCCGTAATGCTTGTCAAATTGACCTGTTCGTTCCCAGTCACGAGGTCTTCATAGTATGTTTGAAACTGCTGCATCTGGTGATCAGTCAAATTAATTCCGTGATCCGCCAGTGCCTGTCGAAACTGTTGTGGATTCATACTTTTCTCCTTCAATTTGTGAAACAAATTTTTGTTTCACGTACGGTATTACTTTACCCTAAATTAGCACTGTAATCAACCGTGGCGCACAAAAATAACATCGACATCATTCAATATCTCATTATAGAAGAAAACGGAGACATAACCAAAGAATTTCTTCATGGTTTTGTCTCCGTTTAGAGAGGATTGTTGTTTATTTTTTTAATGATTACTTAATCTTGCTTACTTCTTCAAGGAACCACTTGTTGAAGTATTCTGTATCAATATCAACACAGACCTTAGCATTAGTCTTGCCATCATGATATGCACCACGAATGTCGCCAACTGTTTCACCCATTGCTGGTCCTTCAGTCTGGACATCAACCCACATTTCTTCAGTCTTAATTGCTTCAGGATGAAGCAGGTAGAAGATCGTGTTCACGTCGTGCATTGGGTGACCATTTTCATCACCATCATTGTAATGCGTAATTAATCCGTGCAACATGTTACCGGCACGTCCCAAAGTACTTAACTTATCCAAAGTTTCTGGAGTTAAGAGTGCCTTAAGTGTAATGTCCAAGCCAACCATAACGATCGGAATTCCGGAATCATACATAATTTTAGCAGCATGTGGATCAGTAAAGCAGTTAAATTCTGCGGCACTGGTCATGTTACCTTCACTAAGGGTACCACCCATCGCGATGATCTCCTTGATGTTCTTTTTAACTTCTGGATACTGTGAGAACAGCAACGCAATGTTTGTGTAAGAGCCGGTTGGAATCAAAGTAATTGGTTCGTCAGCAGCCAAAATCTCATCACGTAATGCTTCAACCGCACTCTTTTCGATTGGTTGCCCATAATCGTCACCAAAATCATAGCCAGGCATGCCTGATTCACCATGAATTCGTGCCGCATCTTCAAATGGCTTGATTAATGGTTGCTTTGCTCCAGCTGCAACCGGCACATCCTTGTCAAAAAAGTGAACGATCTTTAAGGCGTTAGCAGTAGTCTTATCTACTGTCACGTTACCAGCAACGGCCGTCACAAGCTTCAAATCAATCTCTGGATCATTTAAAGCCATTGTTAATGCCGCTGCATCATCGATACCTGGGTCTGTATCCATAATAATTTTGTATGTCATACTCCATTCCTCCTGTTAGAAAGCGCTTAATTCTGTGTTGATAATAAGAACCTGGTTGCCCAGGTTCTAAGTAGTTATAAAATTTTTTGTGCGTGTTTGAAATTTATATTTGGATGACTTGTAGCTGAAACGTGTTCAACAACACAGAAGCCTAACATATAAGCCACGATTCTCATCGACCGCATAGTCCCGCGATCAATGAGGATCGTGGCTTATATATCGGCATCTAACCGTGTTGTTTCACACTCTGATTTTTTTACCAAACAAACAGTCCAACGAATCCGGCTGAGAGTAATGATACTAAAATACCAGAAAGTAGCATAAATCCAACGTTCTTGGCAATCAAATCGTTCTTTTCCTTGTTAACAATACCTTTAAAGGCACCGATAATCATACCAAGAGTACCGAAGTTAGCAAATGATGTTAAGAATACTGTCAATACAGCACGTAAGTGAGGTGAGTAACCGTTAATAACGTCACCAGCAACTTTACCCATAACAACAAATTCATTAGTAACTAACTTAAGACCCATGTCTTGTGAAAGTGTCCATGCTTGATCGACTGGCAATCCCATCAACCATGCAAATGGGAACATGATGACACCCAGGATGCTTTCAAGTGACAATGGTTTCCAGAATAAGGCTAAAATCTTATCAATCAAAGCGGCTAAGGCAACGAAGGCGATAACGTTAGCAGTGATGATCAAGATCAAACGACCAGCGCCAAGAATTGAATCGCCCAAGAATGAGAAGAATGGTTCACGTTTGCCATCTGAATCTTCACCTTCAGATCCAACTTTAGCAATTGTATCCTCTTCTTCTGGAACCTTGGTTGGGTTCAACATACTGGTAACAATGATCGAGTTAATAACGTTAATCGGAACAGCTGTCAAAACGAATTGGCCTGGAACCATTTGAGTATATGCACCCAAAATTGAGGCGGTAACACAACTCATTGACATCATGGCAAGTGTCAAGTTACGTTGTGCATTCATTTGACGAAGTTGAATACCTGAAATGGCAAGCACTTCAGTGTTTCCTAAGAACATCATTTCAACAGCGAAGAATGATTCGAACTTAGGTTGGCCAGTGATAAATGATAATCCACGGCCGATCCATTTGATGATCCATGGCAAGAATCCGATATAAGTTAAAATATCGAACATTGGGACAATCATCAAAATTGGAAGAAGTGCACTTGTGACGAAGTTAAGTGACTTTGCAGTTCCTCCGAATTCAGGTGTAACCCAGTTAGGAAGAGCAAAGACAATTCCTTGATAAGCAACCTGTACTAACCAATTAAATCCATCGGCGGCTGCCTTAACGGCATCCCGACCAACTGAGAAGCTTGTGAAAAACCATGCCAATATAAGGTTCAAAGCAATCATAATGGCAATTGACCGCCAGTTGATTCCTTTTTTGTTTTTTGAAAAAAGGAAACCAATGGCTAGAAATACTACCAGTCCAAGAACATTTATCGCAACATACATGGACAATAACCCCTTTACTATTTTTTTGCGCTACCGAAAAGTTCGATTGAATAAGTGCGCATCCTGGTATCGCTTCATAAATATACCCCATTTGTGATAGGTAACGCAAATGAAAACCTTTTCGCTTTTTTTAATTGTTTCAATAAACTAACTTGTTTTCTCAAATTTAATAAACATTTGATATTAAAACGTTTTACTAGTTGCTAAATATGATGTTTAAAATCTAATTTAGATTAAAATTAGATTAAAAAAACTTTTAGAAAACGTTTACTTTTCTAAAAGTTTCTGTGCCCCTGCCAAGGACTTATAGTGTAACATAGTCAAAAATTTCACACAAAAAAATCGAGGCCCTTCTCTAGCCTCGATTCATTTAACAACAGGAAGGTGACGTGCAACTGCCTAATTGTTTATTAAATTGTAAATCTATTGGTCTTCGCCTCAATGGTTCTAACTATCGTCTGTAACGATGGATCCCCGCATCTAACGACAGCTTTCTTTGGGATCTTTTGTGAACGGCCGATCATGATCTGATGTTTCAAGTAACCGATCCACCGTTCACCTTAACTAATTGGATACTTTTGGTACTCGGATATGGTTCGCGGTTCTATTACTTGGTTCAGGTTCTAATGGTGCTTGGTTCTCTTGTTTCTCATTACATGGAACGTGGTTCTATGGTTATCGGTACATGGTTCTTGATGCTCGTTACATGGTTCTAATCTACAAAGTACTCGTTAATGATCTTTGTTCCATCTAGCTGGCTAACCAACCTGCCTAACTATAAGGGGTAACGTCAATCTATCCTGGTTCATGAGTACATCTGCGATGCTAAAAAACAAACTTTAAATCTTAACTTAAAACGCACTACTTTAAAACTTAAAACTTGTGGTAATTTTGTTACGTAATACAAGGAGTTTCTGTGTGAGAAGGCTTAAATAAAGCAGCAACACGTAAAACTTACCTTTCCTGTAATTGTATAGTATCATGTTCCCGTCATTAAAGCAATGGAAACGCTTTATTTTTTGAAATATTTTTGTAATAATTAGCAAAATGGTTTTATAAAATACGTAAAAGAGACGTAAAAACCGGTAAATTTAGTGCACGGATTTACATTTTAAACACGCTAAAATCAGACATGTAGTATCACTAAGTTTAGTGGCTTAGTGAGCTATCCTAAGAATAAGAGTACACGCATCACACATTACAAACTCCATGATAAAGGGTGTGATGATTAGTGGTACGATTAATAGAGGAAAGGCGGTACCAGCTATGATGGACTTATCCATAGCGGCAATTAATTTTATGATTGCTTACTGGATATTACCTTTTTAGATAATTAGCTCACCACCTGGTGCTTCAACTCATGAGGAGCCGGTGCAACTGCTCCCATTACATACTTCATTCTAGCATAGTCAAAAAAATACACTACCTTTTGAATTTATTGTTTTTTTGCCAAAAACAGTAAATTTATTCCATTCAAAACAAAAGATTCAGTAATCTTCTATTCAAAGATTACTGAATCTTTTTCATTAATGTTCAAAGTCTGAACAGACTTATCAGCTGTCTAATCCTCGCGTGAATAGGTAGCCAAATCAGCTAAAATTTGGTCTAAGAATTCTGCCTTTGTCTTAGTGATTTGCTCTGTTTCACCATACTTACGAACAGTTACTTTGTTTTCGTTTACTTCATTTTCACCGACAACCAAAGTATATGGAACCTTCTTTGTTTGAGCTTCACGAATCTTGTAGCCCATCTTTTCGTTACGGTGGTCAACTGAAGCACGAATGCCAGCTGCAGCAAATTCATTGCGAAGCTTATCGGCATATTCGCCGTGAACATCATCCTTAACTGGAATTAACTTAACTTGTTCTGGTGACAACCACGTTGGGAACGCACCCTTGTACATTTCAGTTAGGTAAGCAGTAAAGCGTTCCATCGTTGACACAAGGCCACGGTGAATCATGATTGGACGATGTTCCTGTCCATCTTCGCCAACATACTTCAAGTCAAATTGCTTAGGCAACATGAAGTCTAATTGAATTGTTGACAACGTTTCGTCGTTACCCAAAGCAGTCTTAGTCTGAACGTCCAACTTAGGACCGTAGAATGCGGCTTCGCCTTCAGCTTCGTAATATTCAAGTCCCATATCATCCATGGCTTGCTTCAACATTGTTTGGGCATTGTTCCACATTTCATCGTCATCAAAATACTTTTCAGTGTTCTTAGGATCACGATAGCTCAAACGGAATGTGTAATCGTTAATATCAAAGTCATGATAAACTTCGATCATTAATTTCAAGATACTCTTGAATTCATCCAAAATTTGGTTTGGAGCAACGAATGTGTGCCCATCATTCAATGTCATTTCACGAACACGTTGTAACCCTGATAAAGAACCTGATTTTTCATAACGGTGCATCATACCAAGTTCAGCAATCCGCAATGGCAATTCACGATATGAACGAATGTGATGGTTAAAGATTTGAATATGGCTAGGGCAGTTCATTGGCCGTAATTCAAGTTGTTCACCATCCCCCATGTCCATTGGTGGAAACATATCTTCACGGTAGTGTTGCCAGTGACCAGAAGTCTTATACACATCTAGGTTCATCAGAACTGGAGTGTACACATGTTTGTAGCCGTTAGCAACTTCCTTATCAATGATGTAGCGTTCGATTGTCCGACGAATAGTAGCACCCTTTGGCATCCAGTATGGCAAGCCAGCACCAACCTTAGGATCAACGAAGAAGAGATCAAGATCGTTACCAATTACACGGTGATCACGTTCTTTAGCTTCCTGACGACGCTTCAAGTCCTCTTCCAGGGCATCCTTTTTAAAGAATACAGTGCCGTAAATTCGTTGAAGCATTGGGTTAGATGACATTCCTTGCCAATATGCACCGGCAACAGACAAGAGCTTGAAGTTCTTAATAGCGTCAGCGTATGTCAAAACTGCAGCATTAGCAACAGCAACCACATCCCCAACCTTATAGATAGCAACCTGGCCGTCTTTTGCAGCAGCTTTGATTAATTCGTTTGAGAATTGATCATCACTAGCTTGTGCTAAAGCTTCATCCAAAGGAACAGTGGCTAATTCAATCTTAGCGTCGTCCTTAGCAAACTTCTTGATGGCTGCTTCCAAGTCTTCCAACTGATCAGCTGAAACCTGTGCATCATCTTTATCTGAATCGATGAAGAATCCATCATCTGTAGCGTTATCTTCACCCAAACGAATTCCTGGGAATTCTTGTTTCAATGCTGCCTTAGCTAATAAAGCAGTTGTTTGACGCAATGCCTGCAATGCTTCTTGTGAATCGCGGTCAACTTTTTGAACTGACCCATCTGGTGATAAAACTTGAACTTGTGCCATATGTCTCTCTCCTTTTTTAATATAAAAAAAGCCCCTAGCATCATGATTGACACTAGGGACGTTATTAACAATTTAAACGTGGTTCCACCCATTTTCACAGGATATGTACGGTAACGTACAGGAAATCCTGCCTCTATGGTTAAATAACGGAAACCAACCGAACTTCCTTATTTCGGAAGCGGATATTCGGGAGTAGTACCGCACTAGCATCACTAATTACTAAGATTTCAGCCTATGTCTTAGTATCTCTATCGATCAGCTAGGCGACTCGTCTCCCAATCCAAGAAAAATTATATCACGGTTAATTTAAATAGCAAGGTTTTGTTAAATCGGATTATTCTAAAAAATAACCGTTTTGCGTTGAAAAAGTGTGGAATTTTTTTGTAGTAACTGGGTTGCATGAGACAGATCCCTCCGCTTAATCCAATAATCAAACAATCACCAAAATCGGGCGATTATTTGATTATTCAATTAATGCTCGGGTTCTAACCGTCTCATTCCACACCTTGTCTAACTGGGTTGCACGCAACTGATCCCTCCGCTTAATCCAATAATTCAACAATCACCAAAACCGGGTGATTATTGAATTATTCAATTAATGCTCAAGTTCTGACCGCCTCGTTCCACACCTTGTATTACTTTGCTTCAATATACCCCTGTGCCTTCAATAGTTCCGCACAAAGAATTGCTCCACCCGCTGCACCACGTGCCGTGTTGTGTGATAGACCGATGAATTTCCAATCAAAAATCTTATCTGGGCGTAAACGACCAATTGAAATACCCATGCCATGTTCAAAGTTCACATCGTAGCGTACTTGTGGACGGAAATCGTCTGTCATGTACTGAATGAACTGTTTTGGTGCACTTGGCAAGCCAAGACGTTGTGGTTCGCCACTGTATTCTTCAAGTGCTTGGATTAATTCTTCTTTAGTAGGGTTTTGCTTGAAGTTCACAAAAGCAGCTGCGGTATGGCCATATAAAACAGGGACACGCAAGCACTGGCTAGTAATTGCAGGTGTCTCAGCGGAAACAATGGCCTTCTTTTCAGGATCTACATGACCCCAAATCTTTAAAGGTTCGTCTTCAGACTTAGCTTCTTCACCTGGAATATAAGGAATGACGTTACCAATAATTTCAGGAGCATCTTCCAATGTTTTGCCAGCACCAGAGATGGCTTGATAAGTTGTGGCAATTACCTGGGTTGGTTCAAATTTGCGCCATGCTGAAAGTGCTGGCGTATAGCTTTGAATCGAGCAGTTTGGTTTAACAGCGATGAAGCCCCGCTTTGTGCCCAATCGTTCACGCTGATACTTAATGACATCCGTGTGATCTGGATTAATTTCAGGCACAACCATCGGTACATCTGGTGTCCAGCGATGAGCGCTGTTATTCGAGACAACAGGTGTTTCGGTTTTTGCATAATCTTCTTCAATTTTACGAATCTCATCTTTTGACATGCTGACTGCTGAGAACACAAAGTCCACTTGTGAGGTGATTTTCTCAATGTCAGTTACATCTAAGACTTCCAGATTTTTAACACCATCTGGAATTGGATCTTGCATCTTCCAACGTCCTGCCACTGATTCTTCGTATGTCTTGCCAGCGCTATGTGCACTAGCAGCGACAACCTTAACTTCGAACCACGGGTGGTTTGCTAGCAACGTTACATACCGTTGGCCGACCATCCCCGTAGCACCAATTACACCAACTCTTAACTTTTCACCCATTCTCTTAACCTCACTTTTATACGTTACATCCGCTTTAGTATAGCTAAACCACATGAAAAATCAATTAAAAAATCTTAATTTTTCACACATCTTTTCAATTAAGCCTTTTCACTGCATTTTTATGCTGATTTACGATTCCTAATTTGGTAAGCAATGAATAGTGCTACAAACCAGACCAATGAAAGTGCCAACGGAATGCGTTGTTCTGGATCCAGCAACAGGAAGATGAGTACCGCAACGAAGAAAATTAAACTTAGATAATCAGTAACCGGATACCCAGGCATCAGAAATTCCTTTACACCATCTTTGTGCGCCTTCCGAAATTTGATGTGACACCACAACATGATTAACCATACAAACACAAAGTTGATGGTAGAAACTCCAGAAATCATATTAAAAATACCAGCAGGCATTAGATAATTTAAAATGACAACTAAGAACAAAATTCCTGAAGAAAAATGTAAAGCGGTGTTAGGTACCATGTGACGGCTTAACTTTGTAAATGACTGCATTGCGTTACCACCACTAGCCAGGGCATGGAGCGTCCGACTAGTACTAAAGATGGCACTGTTAGTCGCAGACATTGCTGCGGTCAAAACAACAAAGTTCAAAATTGCGGCGGCACTTGTAATTCCAATGCCAGAAAACACTTGTACAAAGGGACTGGAAGTTGTCGTGATTTTATTCCAAGGCGCAACTGACATGATGGCAATCATGGAACCGATATAGAATAGTCCAATACGAATTGGCAAACTATTAATTGCACGTGGTAAGTCCTTCTTAGGATTTTTAGTTTCACCAGCCGTTAGTCCAACCATTTCGATGCCGACAAACGCAAAGACAACCATTTGGAATGACATCAGGAAGCCCAAGCCACCAGTTGGGAAGAATCCACCATGTGAAACAAGGTTGCTAAAAGAAGCCGTTGTAGTGCCTGAATGATAATGAAAAAGGGTCATACCGATCCCAACAACGATCAATGCAATAATTGCGATGACTTTGATCATGGAGAACCACGATTCAAATTCGCCAAACATCCCGACGTTAACCAAGTTAACCATCAAAAGTAAAATAATGATCACAAGCGGACCAACCCACTGTGGCAGGCTTGGAAACCAATATTTAAGATAAATACCAGTCGCAGTCAAATCGGCCATCGCTAAGCTTAACCAACAAGACCAGTAAGTCCAACCAGTGACGAATTCCATTCGATCACCGAGGTAAACTTTAACAAAATCAAGAAATGAATGTTTAGACAAATCTGAGAGCAGAAGTTCACCGATAGCTCTCATCATGAAAAAGCAAAAAATGCCGACGATCAGGTACGATAAAATAATGGACGGGCCAGCTTTATGAATGGCGCTCCCAGAACCTAAGAACAGTCCGGTACCAATGGCTCCGCCAATGGCAATCATCTGAATATGTCTGCTCTGCAACGATCGTGATAACTTCCGCTCTTCCAATGTTGTACCTCCTATTTTTATAAGTGCGAGCAAGGGCGGTTAGAAGACGTGGGTTAAGTCATTAAATCATTTGATCGTGAACTTCGATCGGATGATTTAATGACTTAACCGTTAGGCTTCTGCCCTTGCGAGCACGTTACGACAAGTAATGCCAAAAAAGCTAAACTCAATAACTGACAGTATGTGTTCCCGAAAATAATACAAATAAGTAAATTATAGTTTAATACTCAGGTAGGTTAATCTCACCTAAATAGCAGAAACGAGTTCTACACACCTGACTCTTAACGTGTAAGGCAAGATTACCAACGGTCGCAAAATCCGCGACCATCGCCAATCTCACCTTACACACCAGAGTCAACCCGGTGTGTTCCACTCTCTACCTGAAATGAGCTCCGCAACACAGATGCCCATCATATAAGTCACGATCACCACTGATCTCATAACCCACGACGATCATTGAAGATTTACTGTGTCACTTTTACTTCTTTCTAGTCGAAATGAGCTCCGCTCTCTAGATAAATAAAAAGTCCCCAGCACAATAGCCTTAAACTACTGTGCCAGGGACGCCAAATTTCTTTTTTAACGCGGTTCCACCCAAGCTTTACAATCCGATACGGATTGCCTCTTGCGGTTGATAATGGAACCGTCCATTTATTTCGCCATTTTTAACGCCAGCTCTCAGCCTTACTGGCTCTCTGTTTGCTTCTCTCGAGATTAATGCCATTATACAAACAAATAGTGGAATGTCAATACAATTCATTCGCATTTTGCGCAAATAGCGTTGAAACGAGATTCCTTATAATTACCGTTAAATCAGCATTTGTAGTGTTTACATTTTTTGAATTCAAATTTTTTTGTGAACAACTCCAACTGAGTGTTAAAATTGTCGTCAAATATGAAAAGGACGTGATTCATTTGGCTGAACCAAAAGTATGGCTGATCACCGGTACCTCTACCGGATTTGGCCGTCAACTAGTTGAAGCTCTGCAACAAACTGATGCTAAAATCGCTGCCACTGCACGCAACGTTGAAAAAATTGCAAATTGGAAAGACAACGACAACATCCTTCCACTAACGTTAGATGTAACTAACCAATCTCAAATCGATGAGGCAATCAAAGCAACCCTTGCCAAATTTGGTAGAATTGATGTTCTAGTTAACAATGCAGGTTGGGGCTACTTTGGCTCAGTTGAAGAAGGCGAGATTGACGTTGCGCACCAGTTAATGGATACCAATTTTTGGGGCCTCGTCAATGTCACCCGAGCTGTTTTACCAACAATGCGCAAACAGAAGTCTGGTAACATCATCAATATTTCATCCGTTGCTGGGATTCTCAGTGGTGCTGGACTAGGGTTTTACAATGCAACCAAGCACGCCGTAGAAGGTCTCACTAAGGCACTTTATCAGGAGGTCGAACCACTAGGAATCCACGTAACCAATATTGAACCCGGCCCATTTAGAACTGATTGGGCTGGTCGTTCACATCGTTCAGCTCCCGCTAATATTGCGGATTACGATGACACGGCTCACCAAACGGTTGATAAAGTGGAAGGCTTCTCTGGCACACAAGATGGATCGCCAGAGCTATTGGCACAGGCAATTATCAAAATCAGCAACAGTCCAAAGCCACCACTGCATTTTCTGGCAGGTACTAACGCCTTTGAACGAGCTCATGATGAACTTGAACAAGAAGAAATTGAGTTTGACACATGGGAAGAAGATTCAACTCATCTCTATTACGGTGACGAACAGTATTGGAATCTATAATAATCTAAATTAAACTAATATTAGGAACGTGCAATTGACCAATTGCCGTTCTTTTTTTAGAATTTCTTTCTTAGTCCCCCATGACTACTCGTTTTCATGCTATGATTTTCTTAAGAATTTATTAACTTGGGGGAGATTTAAAATTGAAAAAATTTACTTGGGGCGTGTTGGTGTGTCTGGGAATGTTGATGATCCCAGTTAGCGTCCATGCATCTCAAACCGTCACAAAGCACCAAATCAAAACAACGATTAGCAAGATGAGTCTCAATCAAAAAATTGCGCAAATGTACGTCTCACGCATACAAACTAACCCTTCAGATACGGATGCAATCTTACAAAAATACCAATTAGGTGCTGTTATCTTATTTGGACCCGACTTTGAAAAACAAACCAAATCTCAATTTAAACAACGAATTAATGGCTATCAGAAATCGGTTAAAATTCCATTGCTGATCGGCACAGATCAAGAAGGTGGCGAAGTGTCCCGGCTCAGTTCAAACTCGAAGCTAACAAACGGACGTAAGTTCCCATCACCTCAGCAAACTTACAATAAAGGCGGAATAAAAACCACAACAACTGAAGCCTCACAAACCGCTAAAATTCTACACGGTTTGGGTATCAACTGGAACTTCGCTCCCGTGGCCGATGTCACCAGTGATACCAGCAGTTTTATCTACAAGCGGACATTAGGTCAAAGCTACAGTGAAACTGCCACCTACGTGGGTAAAGTTGTCACAGCCATGCAAAAGCAACACGTTGCTGCTTCTCTAAAACATTTTCCTGGTTATGGCAGTGCTGGCGATACCCATACTGGTTTTGCCAGCACCAACCGATCATTAGCAGATTTCCAAGCTAATGACTTTTTACCATTCAAGGCCGGTATTAAAAACGGTGCCGATTCCGTCCTAGTTTCACATATCGTTATTAGTGCTGTCGACCCCAATTTACCGGCATCACTATCTCCAAAAGTTCACGATTTGTTGCGCAATAATCTCAAGTTTAAAGGTGTCATTGTAACCGATGATTTAGCCATGGGTGCCATCACCAAGTATGCCAAGCAACACAACGTCTCACCAGATTTGTTAGCCGTTGAAGCGGGTAATGACATGCTAATGAGTGATAATTACCAAAAAGGCATCCCCGAGATTGCCAACGCAGTTAAAAATGGGACCATCAAGGAAAAACAAATTAATCAGTCTGTTTACAGAATTCTGGTAATGAAAAACAAACTGCATTTGCTTTCAAAGGCTGATTTAAAGGCTGCTCAGTAAATAGAAAACTACGAATTTACTGGCAAGGCCTACTAATCAAAATTAACTTATTATAAAATAATAATTGCATTTCAATAGTATTATTTCTAGTTATTTCGCTATTATTCATGAATATTCGGGAGGAGAATAAATTATGAAAATTTGTCCAAACTGTCATGCTGAAATGGATGACAATGTTAAGTTTTGTACCAGTTGCGGATATGATTTACGCAACGTCGCACCTGTTCAGCCAACTGCACCTGTTGAGGAACAACCTGCTAGTGAGGCTCCACAAACAAGTACTGCGCCTACTCGTGAGGCTGTCAACAATGAAACCACTGCACAGCCACAACAAGCTGCTAGTCAGCAACAGTCTACCAACCAACAAAATCAACAACAAGCACAGCATCGTTCTGCTAGTGTCACCATTGACACTGCCAGTATGGCTGCAGCATCTCAGGGCTACTGGAAATGGTTGGTTGGTTCGTGGAAATCACCATTTGCATTTCAGAAAACTGGTAAATTTGCGGGATGTATCACTTTTTTAATTGAAGCACTTCTATTTACCTTAGGAGTTGGTCACTTTGTTCAATTAGCTGCCACGGCTGCCAATACCTACGCTAACAGTGCCGCTTCAATATTTGGTGGCGAGTCTTCAGCAACAACTTCATCATATTCAATTGGCGCTGGCTTTTATATCGCAATGATTCTAACAGTCCTAATTGGTGCAATCGCGATGGTTGGTGTCGCCTACCTAATTTCTCGTGCCGTTTCCGGTATCGCTGCTAATCTAGGATTTGTTGACTTTATGAATGCCATCGCACATTACAGTAGTTCCATCCTTATCCTGCTGGTAATTTTTGATATCGTAGCATTCTTAGCCGGCAGTAGTGTTGGTTCAGTTGTTCTGATTTTGTTCGTTGTAACCTTGATTCCAGCTATCTGGTCAATTTCAATTATCACAAGTATCGTTTTTGGCCAATCAAGAAGCTCATTTGATCGTATTTACGGTGCTTTGATTGCCATGGTAATCAACTCATTTGTTTACATGATTGCTGGTTCTATTGCTGGATCTCAGTTAGCATCTGTAGCTCAGGATTTAATTTCACAACTAAGCGGATTATTTTAGGAGGAAAATTATAAATGGCTGAAATTTCATTTTGCCCCAACTGTGGCCATAAAGTCAGTTCAGACGACGAATTTTGTCCTAACTGTGGTACGCGCTTAAAGTCGTCAACCACTCCAAATTCAGATGAACAGCAACCTCAACGACAAACTCAATCTGATCAAACAAATACAACACAACCAGCTGGCAACAATGGTGGTCCTCAAAAGCAAGTCAGCATTAGTAAAAAAATGTTGGGTATCATTATCGCAGTAGTTGTCATTTTAATCGGTGGTTTCCTATTTCTACGTAATTATTACACACCGCAAAACCAATTGAATCGTACCATGACTGCCCTATCGACAAAGAACGGTAGTCTGGCAAAGCATGTCGCAACGGATGATCCAACTTTGAAAAATAAGATCGATGCTAAAAGCGTTAAGCCAATGCAAACTTATTTTAGTGATAATAAAGAAAAGTTGGCAGATTTAAAGTCTGCATTGGAAAATGGTCAAAGCTATGATAATAATACTTACACATTCCAGCAAGACGGGCACGCTTGGCTGTTTTTCCCTAAATACAAACTATATGTCCGGGCCGCATATGCAAAACTAAAGACTAATCACAGTGATGTTTCATTGTATCAAGGTAGCAAAAAATTAAAGACAACTACTTCCAACAGTAAGACTTACAAAGTAGGGCCTGTTTTTCCTGGCACCTACACATTCAAGTCTGACGGCACAATTTCAGGTCGTCACTTGGTTAACAAATCAACTGTTAACCTGACCAGTGGAAGTAACGATGTTAATCTAGAGTTAAAAACAGCCACATTCACGGTTCGTGGCAACAATGGCTCAATTGTTTATCTGAATGGAAAGAAAGTCGGTAAAATTGGTAAAAACGGTAAAATGAAATTCACCAATTACCCGATGAGTGGTGATCTACGAGCTTACGTTACAATGGTTGTTAATGGTAAAACCATAAAGTCAAAGACAATTGATGTCGCAAAAGAGCTTGAATATAGCAGCAACACCATCACACCAATGTTTAGTGGTGTTGTCGGCAAGTCGGATGCTCAAGAATTATTACAACAAGCCTATTCTGGTACACAATATGGATCTAGTGATTCCAATACGGCTGACTTATTCGTCGGTGCGGAAAGTAATAGTGGTTACAACGAATTGATCCAGTCCTTTGATAGTTTCGATTCCGATCAATCATACGATGTTGAAGTCACAGATGTCACAGGTATCGTCCCTGATGGCAACAAGAGCGCCACTGTATCCTATCAAGTGAAGTACACCTTCTATAAAGATAATGAAAAGAAGGTCCAACAATTCACTTATAATGGCGCCAAAATTGTAAAATCTGGTGGATATTATAAAATTAGTGCCATTGGTAAAACTGGGACTTCCCCAGACTGGGAAAAGGACTATCCTGAATAATTAATCATGTACTTAAAATAAAACAAAGACGGTATTCTCAAATTTTGGGAATACCGTCTTTATTAATTTAATCCTTAAGACCTAACCGCGTTGCTTCGCTGTCTGTCTTAAAAGCAGCTATGCAACACAGCTCGCCATAAAATAACGGAGTCACGGCAATCAGGTCCAAGCTCATGACCTAATCACCGCAACTCCGTTATTTTACACGAGCTAACCGTGTTGCTTCGCTGTCTGCCTCCTAACCAACCAAACGATCAATACCAGCGCAATCACAATCATTCCTAACGCCCATCCGTAAGCAAAGTGCATTCCTGATACAAACCATGCAGGATGTGCCGATGGATACGCTGTGATGTGTTTACCAGCCTTTAATCCAATCCCGAAATAGAGCAGTGATGTGGCCAATGACAATCCAATCGACATACCTAAATTACGTGCCAAAGCAGCGATCGAACCTGCAATTCCTTGAAATTCTTGACCAGCATTGCCCATGATCATTGGGTTATTTTGGAAAGTACCATTAGCGAGACCAAACATACCTAAACCAATGATTAACCAGATGATTGACCACGATGGTTCAACAGTTACAAATACCAATTCGGGAACGATAAAAATGACAAGTGCGATCATAGATACTTTTTCAGCACCGATTTTGTCGCTCATGACCCCGGCGGCTGGTGCACTAAAAATGTTCACGATCGGAACTGCCATTAATATTAATCCGGCAATCGCAGATGAATAATGCAACGTTTCCTGCAAATAAAATGGCATGATCATATTATTGAAATACCCCGTTGCAAATACCATCATAGCGGTAAGAATACCAATGGAAAAGCCGGCATTCTTAAAAATTTTCAAATTCAATAACGGTTCAGGTGCACGTTTTTCAATTCGAATGAACAAGGTGATTAAAAGAACCGTCAGTACGAGTAAACCGATAATTTGAGGTTTGCCATAACCAATAGACTGGCCCCAATAGATCGCGAAGAAAAATAAAATAGTTGCGAGCGCATATGTCAGGTAGCCTGTCCAGTCGATCGAGACATGATGATACTTGCGTTCTTCCTTGGGAAAAATATGGTGGCCAAATGCAAAAGCAATAATGCCAATCGGTACGTTAATAAAGAAAATATAATGCCAATTCAAAGCAGCTAAAATTAATCCGCCTAATCCAGGGCCAGCAATACTACCCAGTTGAACAAAGGCGCTGTTAACTCCAAGTGCAGTACCGTGACGATGAATTGGAAAGATCTGAGTGATAATACCAAAGTTTGTCGCCATCGTCATCGATGCGCCGAGGCCTTGTAGTACCCTAGCACCCATCAAAAATGGTAAATTAGTACTCATCCCGCACCCTAACGAACCAAGCACAAAGATCACAGTGCCAATTTGAAATATCGGAATGCGTCCTATCTGATCGGATAGCTTACCAAAAAAGATGAGCAATACACAAATCAGCACCAGGTATACGGATACCACCCACTCTGCTTCGTTCATTGGCACGTTCAAATCGCGTGACATTTGTGGCACAGCAATATTAACAATTCCTGCGTCAATCGTTGACATGAAAGATACCATCGAGGTCGCCAATAGTAAAATCCATTGTGATCGTTGTTTCAAAAATTTCGCCCCCTTACTTTTTATCGTTGCCAATTCTACACCTTTCAAACCTTGGTGCCATCACATTCGCACTCATTTTTTCATGATAACGATTTCAACATTTCATGATCAACAAAATTAATTTCAACCAATTTCTGGTAGTATCAACTTATAATAATTCACACAAAAGGAGTTGTATCAGCGCTATGCAGTCCATGATTTTAATTTTTGCCTTGATCCTAGCTGCCATTGTCAGCATTTTTTTGGCACAAATATTTTCCCGTATCTCCATTAATTACATCAGTATGGTGATCGGTGCGCTGTTTTTCCTATTGCCAGCATTTCGAGGCAGTACTGACAACTTCAATTCTGAAATATTCATGGGAATCATTGTCGCACCGTTACTGTTCTTCGAAGGGCAAGCTACCAGGCTGAACTTCGTCGGCAGAAAACTGTGGCACATCTTACAAATGACAATTGTTCTTGTCTTAATTGACTTTGTCCTTGCCGGTTTAGCAATTAAAGCGCTCATACCAATCAGTATGCCGTTGGCATTTATTATGGCTGCTATCAGTACACCCACTGATGCCACAGCCATGACATCGGTCACAAATGGACTAAGAATTCCTCGTAAAAACGGTGCGTTACTTAAAATGGAGTCACTATTCAATGATGCATCTGGTATTATTTTACTAAACATGGCTCTGTTATGGTATGTGAACGGCTTCGTTAATATTCCTGCGACCGTTGGAAACTTTCTTTATTCTGCGGTGGGCGGCGTTATTTTTGGTTTTGCCCTAGCGTGGCTGATTATTTTATTCAGGCAAAAGTTACTACGTTCGACCATCAATGCTTTGAATGCGCAAGTGTTGTTGTACCTCGTTACACCATTTACAATTTACTTTATTGGTGAAATGATTCATGTTTCGGGGATCATCGCCGTAGTGAGTGCGGGACTAGTTCACAATGCCGAGGTTCAACGCAGTCGATTAATCAACCCACCACAAATTCATTTTGGCGTTGATTTGGTCGCAATGGTCACCGAAGTCTTTAACAGCATCGTATTTGTGATTCTTGGGTTCTTATTTGTTAGCATTATTTCAGCCAAGCGACTTGGCGACTCACCACGTTGGATAATTATTGGAGCCATACTTTATCTCGTTAACATCATCGTCCGTTACGCATTTTCAAGAGTTAGATTCAAAATGAATAATCGCGATGGCTGGATTTTCTCACTTGGCGGTGTTCACGGGGCGGTGACCTTATCTTTAGCATATTTTGTTTCACAACTACATGTAACCAGTGCAGACGCAAAACTAGTGTTATGTTCAGCGAGCGTGCTAATCATTCTGAGCTTAATCGTGCCAACAATTGTTTTCAGATTCATTTTACCTAAATTAAGTACCGAAAAAGAAGTTACGACTGAAGCCATTAAGTTACGGAAAACGATGGCAGATCGTGGCATCGAAACGGTAGAAAAAATGTATTTGCCAGATAACGTCAAAAAATCAGTTATTTTTGATCTCACTACTCAGAATCAAACTACCGCTACTAGGGACTTTATCAGTGCCTGGGCAGATGTAGTTCGTCATTCCGACTTTTCAGGTTCCGAGAAGGAACTTGAAATGCGGGCATTCATGAATGCATTTGCTCAAGAACGACAGTATTTAGATGCCATTTCGCAAAGCGAAGTTAAGTATCAAAGTTGTGTGTATGAGCTCTACAACGAAGTCTTACTGGCAGAATCACTGGTGGTGGGACCGAATGTGTTTGATGAGAGTGAAAAATAGGGCGTCCAGATGTCAGAATATAAGGAAAAAATATCGATATTCCCGAGGTTTGGAATATTGATATTTTCTCCTTATATGGCAGACATTTGCCCTAATTTTCACGTTTCGGCTATAAAAATTGAAAGTAAACCATTCTTTAATTAATATTCAATTTCCCCCAACCAAAAAGACATCGCCTCCGTTATGACGATGTCTCTTTTTTTGATGTATTTTAGGTGTTTGTTAAGTGTTGGTTGGTTTGGGGGCTGAAACGTGACAGATAAGTCAGGCCCCTGCCATGTAGGCTGGTTAGCCAAACATTCCAAGCCCAGGAATATCCGTCTAACCAAACTACATAACTGGGCCTAAACGACTTATCGGTCACTCTATTTCTTTAGCTTTCTTCCCCCACTGCGATAAATTTGCCCACAAATACGGCAAATCCAAATGACAAAATCATGTAAATCATCACGTCCATTATAATTTTTAGTATCACGGCAATCATCCCTCAATTCATTTTAATCCGTGGCATCCTGTCCACTTGCAGACATTATCGACTGAAAATATGAATTATTTTCGAATTTCGTCTTAAAAAAAGATAGCCTTCATAATGAATTCATTAAAGTAACTCACTTTATTGAGCATCGCATATTTACGCTATTTGATTAATGATGAAATTAAAAATTAAATGTATAACTATGACAAATGTTTTATCGCATAATAAACAAACTAAACCCGCAAGTAATCAAGTGTTGCCGTTCCAACAGCTTTAGCCGCAATAATCAGGCAGTCCTCATTCATCATGAAATCAGGACTGTGATGAGGATGATTAGCTCCATCTGCAGTTTGACAACCAACGTAAAAGAACATACTTGGCACCTGCTGTGCAAAGTAAGCAAAATCTTCAGATGGATCTTGTGGTCCGCAATCTTCAATCATTTTAATTTCAGGTATCTTGGCTTGCTTTAGTGATTCAATTACCTGATCCACCAACTGACTGTCATTGTACAAAACTGGATAATTATCGTCGTAATCTAGTTTTGCACTAACACCAAACATAGACTCCACACCGTGCACAATTTGTTCAATCTGCTGGCGAACTGTCTTACGAGTATCTTCTTTCATGATTCGAACGTCACCTTTTAAGGTCACAGATTCCTTGATTGCATTATATGACCCAACTCCGTCAAATGAACCGATAGTGACACTGGCGGTATCAAATGGATTTATTCGTCGTGAAACAACTGTTTGCAGGGCGGTCACAAAATAACTACCAGCAACAATTGCATCGTTGGAAAGATGTGGCATGGATGCATGGCCACCTTTACCGGTAAACGTTAGGGTAAAATTGGACCGTCCTGTCTGACTTTCTTTATGATGATATCCAATCATTCCTATCGGCATCGATGACATGACGTGGACACCCAAAATATTATCAACGCCAGCTAAACAGCCATCCTTAATCATCGACTGTGCACTGCCCGGCGAAACCTCCTCGGCCGGCTGATGTAAAATCCTGATCGAACCCTTTAACTGATCTTTTAACATAATCAGGTTTTTAGCAAGAACCATCATATAGGCGGTATGACCATCATGACCGCACGCATGCATCACGCCAGGAGTTTGCGATTTGAACGGTAAATCGTTATCTTCCTGAACGGCTAGTGCATCAAAATCAGCCCTTAACGCCAATTTTGGTCCTGGCTTACCGCTATCTATATCTACCGCGAATCCATAACCATCGCCATAGTCAGTTACCGTGCAATCCAAGTTTTCATAATATTTTTTTATATACGCAGATGTATTTTTTTCCTGAAATGATAGTTCAGGATGTTCATGGAGATACTCCCTAATTTCAATCATTTCATTTTCATCATTTTTAAGCTTCTGCATTAACGTTTCTTGCACACTCATTGTTTAGCCTCCTTCAATTTATCTACAATTCAACTGTAGCATATGGTATTTGTTTAGTGTTGTGAGACGGGTTGTTTATGATGGCAAACAAAAAGTAGTTTTGAAGGGAGTATTTCAAAACTACTTTTTTTGTAATCAATATTTTGCTAGTCAAACCCGCCCAATTCCTTAACTAGCACTTAATTAACAATATCCGTGTAATAATGCTAATTAAATTAATACCCTTTTGACAATTATCCGTAGACAATTACATTCAAAATTAATTCACATTACTTAGAAACTTTCCAAATTTTGTCCCAAGTGTAGCCTGTTAGGTTTTCAACAAGTGACTTAGTATCTGGATCTACGTCATCTTTACTACCACCAGCTTGAAGACGATCAATTTCATCGTGCAAAATCTTATGAGTCTTTTGATTAAGATTAAATCTAGCGACCATCCACCATGCTATGGCAATTGAGATTACTGGAACAACAATTAAGACAATCATAATTGCATTTTGTGCTGTTGCGGTTTGGTGCAGTGCACCTTCTTTAAAGCCACCCCATTGAAGAATGAAGCCAAGAAGTGCTGATCCCAAAGCACCTGTTAATTGACGAGTAAATGATTGAACAGCAGCGAAAGTACCAGTTCTCAATTTACCAGAAACAATTGTGTCTACATCCGGTACCAGTGGAATAACTTGCCAAGCAGTATATTCCAGGAATTGACGACCAATTTGCCAGAAAACGCCAAGTACAATTAATGTAATAATCGTGCTTCCAGTTCCGAGACTTGTGTGTTGCATAGATAGAACAAAGAATCCTGCCATTACAATGAATATCAGAGTAAATGAAGTTGACCAGTTGATTTTAGGATTTTTGGTTTTGATAAGCATAAATGCAGCAACCGGAACAACTAACATACCGATAAATGATAGTGATGTGATTCCTTGACCAATGGTTTGAGATAAACCTAAAACGAACACAACATAGTATAAAAACGCCGTTGAGAAACAATCCTTAGCGAAATACGTCATAAAGTAAATGGAAACCATATAATGTGCCGATTTATTGCGGAGCATTTCCCAGTAATCGCGTAATGAACCCATAAAACTGTTTTCTTTGTCTTCATTAGAACCATTTGCACTCTCAAACTCTTCAACTTCTTCAGGAGAATGTTCCCAAGTTGAGCGATAAGTGATTAAAGTACATATTGCAAAGATAACACCGAATGTAATACCAGAAATGGTATAAGCTTCTGCACCTTCACCTAAAATAGCTAACAACGTTGCTGGTAGAGCTGAAACAGAGAATGTGGCAAATGCTGAAATGAATAGTCTAATAGAAGACATTTTGACACGATCATCCGCATTCGGAGTCATTTCAGTTGCTAATGTTTCGTACGAAGTACCAATGATGACATTGGCAGTTTCAACCATAACAAACGCAATCAAGTACCATAGGAAGCTCCCCGGAACAACCATGAATAGCATTGGGAAGAATAGAATTGTTAACAGTGCTCCAACTAACAGTAACAAATGTCGACGTCCAAAATGTCGTCCTATTTTAGTTGAATATAACCGATCAGAAATTGATCCGGCCATCATTGAAAAAATTGCATTTAGAAATTTACCGATTAAAAATAGCATACCAACAGATGCAGCAGATAACTTACCGTAGGTGGTTAAAAAGAACATCAAATATGAACCAACTAATGTTCCCCAAGACGCACCGTTCATATCATTGATACCGTATCCTATTGACCGCCAAACAGAAATCTTGTGCGGTGTATACACCCAACGCTTCTTTTTATTTTCCATTGTTTTCCTCCACTATTTTAACTACCCAATTCTTTTACCATTAATGACCAAATTGCTGACATTGATTGTCTTGATGCCTCTGTCGTCGTCATGAAATCTACCACCCGTTTCTTCAGCTCTATACGTAGGTAATAAGTTATCCTTATCTGCTAGTGACCAATCAAAATTCTCAATTTCAACATTCTCAATATTTGCTTCAGGCAACCCAACAATGAAAGCGGCAGTGGCTCTGACATTGGTTGCCTTGATGTTTTTAATACTGATATTTCTGATGTGTGGTGTAGTTTCATCTACTGGCTGAGGTCCCTCATCAAGAACAGTTGCTTCCTCTTCAGGCAATACACCTGGTGCAAAATATTGCTCCAACGAAATTGGACACCAACACAAATCCATTTTTAATCCCGACAAATTAATATTTTCAATCGTTCCGCCTCGAGTGCGTCGTGACTTAAGACGAATACCTCTTCTAGTGCCATCGAATGTGCAATTTGAAACTTCTACATCGCTTATACCAGCTGCAGTCTCTGATCCAATTGCAATTCCACCATGACTAGCTAAAATTCTACAATCACTTACTTTTACATTTTTAGTCGGTTTATTAACACGAATTCCGTCTTCACCAGAACCAGATTTAAGAGTTACCCCATCATCCCCAACATCTAACAAACAATTCTTCACAGTCACATCTTCGCTAGAATCAATATCCATTGCGTCCGTATTAATTGCCTCTGCTGGGTTTGAAAAAGTCATATTATCGATACTAATTTTATTTGAATAAACCATGTGTAACGTCCAAAAAGGTGAATTTTCAAGCGTAAAATCACTTAATTTAATATCGTGACATTTCCAGAACTGTATTAATGGCGGTCGTAGAAATTGTGTTGACGGGCGTCCACCACCTCCTGTTCTAGTTTTGTAATCAGGATTCAGTTTGGCTAAATCAAGTTCATACTTTTCTCTCGGTAAAGTACGATCCTCCTGTTCGATATTTCTAAATTTATCCCACCAACTAGAACCTGATCCATCGACAACACCTTTACCGCGAATGACAATGTTTTCTTTACCATTTGCGTACATCAACGGGTGCATGGCGTAACATTCAATGCCTTCCCATCTTGTCCATACAGGTGTATATAATTCCGGATTATTCTTAAACTTTATAACTGCATCTGTTTCAAAAGTAACCGTTAAATTAGAAACCAAATTGATTGGTCCGGTTAGATGTTCGCCTTGAGCAATAATTAGCTCACCACCGGAGTCACCAATTTTATTAATGGCCGTTTGAATGTCATCAGTCGGTCCTACCTTAATTTTCAACATAACATTCCCGCTTTCTAACAAATATATATTCTCTAAATAAATTTATGAAAATAATTGCCTTATTACCAAATAAACCTTGCTTTATGATGTAAGCGCTTGCGTCTATGAACAAAGAATAACACAGTTTTCTGTTCTTGTAAACATTTGTTTAATCCATTAAACATTTGTTTATATAAAATAAATCATAACCACCCGTAAAACGGGTGGTTT
>NZ_AZGF01000018.1 GCF_001434475.1 Paucilactobacillus suebicus DSM 5007 = KCTC 3549
CAATCCATATCATCAAGCGTAGACGCAAGTAATTACCAGGAATGTAAAAACAACCACTAAATGACGAATTTTGTGTCATTTAGTGGTTGTTTTTTACATTTTTCCGACAATTAAAATGCTTGTAATGTCAATAACAATGGGGCTTTTTAAGCTTGAAAAATTAGAAACCTTAAGCGTTTCTTAAAATATAGTTAAGGTGAAAAATTAAATTTGTCGTTTTCATCTTTTTTTCATTTTAAATGTCCGAAAAGCCCTTGTCAGCGCGGTTTGCGTATGCTAGTGTTGACTTTAGAAATGATACGGTATCCCGTGATTATTTCGTTAATTTTGAAAATCAAAATTAACATCAAAAATGGTGAGGATCTAACGGTCACTTACTTCTTTGGTGGGAGGTGAAATTACATGGCAAACAAAGCAGAATTAGTTAATGATGTTGCAGCAGCAACTGGTTTAACAAAAAAGGACGCTACTGCTGCAGTTGATGCAGTATTCAACTCAGTACAAGCATCTTTAGCAAAGGGCGAAAAGGTACAATTAATCGGCTTCGGTAACTTTGAAGTACGTGAACGTGCAGCCCGTAAGGGACGTAATCCTCAAACTGGACAAGAAATCCAAATTCCAGCAAGCAAGGTACCTGCATTCAAGCCAGGTAAAGCTTTAAAGGATGCTGTTAAATAACAGTATGCTTTAAAAAAAACCAGCATGGTTAATTCCATGCTGGTTTTTTGATCTATAATATTCGATTTATTATAAAAAAACTGGTAAAATGTTCTGACGAGTTTAAAAGGAGATATTAAAATGACTTATTCAGAAAAAATGTTAGATCAACTATCTAGTGGCCAGTTGGATGATGCTAAAAAGTCATTTGCTAGCGCCTTGCGGCATGATGATGATGACATGCTATTTAGTTTAGCCGAAGAACTTTATGGTCTTGGATTTTTGCGCCAATCACAAAGAACGTACTTAAAGTTATTAGAAAAATATCCTGATGAAGACCAATTGAGAACGGCACTTGCGGATATCGCAATCGATGAAGGCAATAATGATGAGGCGTTATCTTATTTGGAGCAGGTGTCTCCTGATTCAGATGCATATTTGCAATCATTACTTGTTGCAGCGGATTTATATCAAACACAAGAGCTGTTTGAAGTATCGGAGCAAAAACTGCTAGACGCCTATAAAATTGCTCCGGAAGAGCCCGTTGTATTGTTTGCGTTGGCTGAATACTATTACATGATGGGTCAGTTTGAGACGGCAATTCCGTACTACTTTGAACTAATCAAGAGTGGCGAGACGACATTTGCAAAAGTGGACCTTGCTGGTCGCTTGGGTACTGCGTATGCTCAAACTGGTAAGTTTGAACAGGCAATTGGATATTTAAAGCAAGTTAAACCTAATGAGCAGACCAGTGATATTAAATTTCAAATTGGATTTACACAGCTGCAATTAAAACAATATCAGGATTCAATAGATACTTTTAAGGAACTGCAAGAATATGATACTCAATATGCATCAGTTTATCCATATCTGGCACAGGCCTACGAAAAAAATGATGATTATGAGGACGCACTAACAACTTTGCAAGAGGGTATCTCCGTTGATCAATATAATGAAAAGTTGTATCAGCAGGCAGCAGAGACGGCCAGTCATTTAGGCGAAGAAGAATTAATGGAAAAATATCTTCAGCAAGCCCACGATATGGACCCGGATAACTTGGCTATTACCATTCAGTATAGTAACTTGCTAATCAAGAATCAAAAATATGCTGATAATATTGATTTATTACTGCCAATGATCAAGGATGACCAAACTGATCCGCAAATTTATTGGAATTTAGCTGTTTCTTATCAGCATCAGGATAACTACGATGATGCGCTTAAGTATTATGATGCCGCCAGACCATCATTTGTTGATGATCCAGAATTTTTAAAGCAAACAATCTATTTCTATCGTGAGATGGGGCAACACGAAATTTCTCTGGAACAGGGCCGTAGGTATATGCAGTTGGTACCTGACGATGACGAAATTGCATCGTTGCTAGAAGCAATGGAAGATGATTACTAATAGTAAAGAACTGAGACGTGAAGTCTTAGTTCTTTTTTGTTTGCATTGATAGTAGTAACTGTTTGTAGTAAAGCAGTGATTGTGGATCCATTCTTAATGTTTCTTCTAATTGTGTGTCGGTACTTTGTTGCTGTTTAGCTAATGTCATTAACACGTATGATTGATATAGTTTTGCCGGAGAAATGGAAAATCCTAAATAATTTGCATCACGATCTAGATATTTGTGTAATGCAGCACTAGATAGTTGAGGGGATTTTAGGTTAAGTCGTTGTTTTAAGAAAATATCCTTTGAATTTTGACTAGCTTGAATGGGTGAAATATAGGCATTAAATGTTGAAATAAAATTTTTTTCAAATTCGTTTTGTGGTAGTAGTTGATCATAAACGAGATAAAAATTTGGCTGCAAAAATTCACTAGATTGGTATCCATGACTAATTAAAAACAATGTCATTCTGGTGTAAAAATGAATGTGGTTGTCTGCCAGAATGTCCTCTAATTGGGTTAACCATTTTGTGGCAAATTGTTGATCGATATTTCGCTTATTGCCATGAATATCAATTGTAGGTAGGTGTGTGGTTAATTGATGAGTAAATAGGTATTTGAAGTAGCGATTAATGTGCGATAATATTTTGTTTTTCGTGGTATTTTGAGAGTGGCGTTCAGTTGTTAGGGAAGCAAAATATGACTCAATATCACGGTCAAATATGTTATCTAATGAAGGATTAGCGGCAAATCCTTCATTGTTTACGGCGAGATAATTAAAAAAATCAGTAATACTTTGGTCGTAAGCGGTAACTGTCAATCTTGAGAGTTGTTGATTTTTTAGAAATGTTAAAAATTGAGTTTGGTATGGATAATTCATGGCTTACATCCCTTTAAAAAGTAATAAGTAAAAAGTTACTTTAACTTTATCACAAAAAACAACTCGCTGCAAAAACCGCAGCGAAAACATTTACTAGAACAGAAAAACGGCGTTTCACTTACTAGACTAAATCTGTTAAGATTAAATTTGAAATTAATGATGGAGGGCAATGAAATGACTAAAGTGATAGTTGCCGGTTATAATGGCAAAATGGGCCAAAAGGCCGTAAAAATGGTTCAACAACATGATGGATTTGATCTAGTGGCTGTGTACGGTATTGAAGAAGAGACTAGTATCGAACTAGACAGCAGTACCAAAATTTTTCGTAAACTTGATGATATCGATGTTGACGCCGACGTTTGGATTGACTTTACGGTTCCAAGCGCAGTGTTTGAAAATGCTAAATTTGCAATTAATCATGGATACTCTCCAGTAATCGGAACGACTGGTTTAACTGACGATCAAGTTGCTGAATTAAAACAATTGTCCGCTGATAAAAAACTTGGTGGACTTATTGCTCCCAATTTTGGAATTAGTGCGGTATTGCTTATGCAATTTGCACAGCAAGCGGCTAAGTACATGCCTGATGTTGAAATTATTGAAATGCACCATGATCAAAAGGTGGATGCTCCTAGTGGGACAGCTTTAAGCACTGCAAAATTGATCAGCGAAGTACGCCCGTCTCACGAACAGGGCAACCCAGCAGAAAAAGAAACTCTCGCAAATGTGCGCGGTGGCGATTATGACGGCATTCGTATTCATGCGGTTAGGTTACCTGGATTAATTGCACATGAACAGGTCATGTTCGGTTCTTTAGGTGAGGGACTAACAATCAGACAGGATACTTTTGATCGTCAGTCATTTATGAGTGGAGTGGCAGTTGCTGTAGAAAAAATTACTGATTATCATGAACTACTAGTTGGACTAGAGAATCTGCTATGATTATAAAAAAATTACCTGAGGAGTTTGAACAGGCCCGTCCGGTGATGCAAAGAATTGAACAAGCTGGGTTTGAAGCCTATTTTGTTGGCGGCAGTGTGCGAGATACAATATTGAAGAAACCAATTCATGATGTAGACATTGCTACAAGCGCATATCCTGAAGAAGTTAAACATATTTTTAACCACACTGTTGATACAGGTATTGAACATGGGACAGTGATGATTTTAGATCATGGTAAAGGATACGAAACAACAACATTTAGAACAGAATCAGGATACCAAGATTATCGTCGACCAGATCAGGTGACATTTGTTCGCTCACTAAAGGAAGATTTACAGCGTCGAGACTTTACTATTAATGCATTAGCGATGAAGGAAAACGGGGCAGTGATTGACCTATTCAGTGGATTGAAGGACCTAAAAAATGGGATAATTCGTGCTGTTGGTGATCCACAGGCGCGTTTCAATGAAGACGCCTTAAGAATGATGCGTGCAGTTAGGTTTTCAAGTCAATTAGATTTTAAAATTGAAAAGAAAACGCTAGCTGGGATTGCAGATCATGCGCAACTACTTGAAAAAATTGCAGTTGAACGGACAAGAGTGGAACTTGAAAAAATGCTACTTGGAGATAATCCTGCGAATGGGATTACCCAATTGTTAGAAACAGGATTATATAAATATTGCCCGATGCTGGAACACTTCAAAAGTGGTTTAGCGGAAATTGTTACTTTAAATAAATGGGATCTAAGTAATGATACTGAGGTATGGTCGTTACTGTGTTATTCATTTTTCCTAGAAGGAAAACAGATAAACGATTTTCTGCGTCAATGGAAAACTTCTAATCAAGTAATTACTGATACAACTGTAATAGTAAGTGCGATTAGTTCATTGCTTGAAGATGAGATTATTCCTGAAGTTCTCTATGAAACCGGAAGGGATAGACTTGTCAGTGCGAATAAAATTTCGAATTTATTTGGCGGTGAATTGACTACCAAAGAGGTATTGGAAGCCTACGATAATTTACCAATTAAAAGTAAAAAAGAGCTGGCTATTAATGGTGGTCAGTTAATAAATGGAGCACAACTTAACCCAGGACCAATGATTGGGCAAACACTGCAACGTTTAGAAACAATGGTTGTGAATGATGAAATTCCTAATTCAACTGATGAGTTAATGTCTGCTGCAGTGAAAATGTTAAAAGAGGATTAAAATGCAAACTTTACGTGCTGATAATTTAACAAGTACTTACGGTGAGAAGACGTTATTTAAAGACGCTTCTTTTTTGATCAATGAAAATGATCGAATCGGTCTAATTGGTACCAATGGTAGTGGTAAAACTTCACTTTTAAATGTTATTAGTGGATTGACTAATCCAGAGTCTGGAAACATTGAAATGCCAAAGGATTATACAATTGGTTATTTAAAACAGCAACCGGAGTTGGATGACAGTTTAACGATTATTGACGCAATTTTTGCTGGATCTCAGCACGTTTTTGATTTAATCAGACGGTATGAATTGGCTGTTGAGCAGTTTGGTAAACATCCTGAAGATACGGTAGCGATGGATCGATATACTAAACTTCAAGTGGAAATGGATCAGCAGGATGCTTGGGCAGCTGAAAGTCGTATTAAAACGATTTTGACACAGTTAAAAATTAACGATATGTCTCAAATTGTTGGTAATTTATCTGGTGGACAAAAAAAGAGGATTGGTTTGGCACAAGTATTAATTCAGGAACCTGATTTGCTATTATTGGATGAGCCGACTAACCATCTTGATCTAGATTCAGTCGTTTGGCTACAAGATTACCTTAATTCGTATAAAGGTGCGGTTTTAGTTGTGACCCATGACCGCTATTTCTTGGATCAGGTAACTAACTTTATTTGGGAATTGTCGTTTGGAACGCTATATTACTACACAGGTAATTATCAGGACTACGTTGCTCAAAAGGCTGAACGTGTTCAGCGGGAAGCAGACTCAGAACATAAGCAGCAACAATTGTATCAAAAAGAGCTTGCTTGGATGAGGACTGGTGCAAAAGCACGTTCAACTAAGCAAAAAGGTCGCATTAATCACTTTAATGAATTAAAAGAATCTGTTGGTAAGCTAAATGTTGAACAAAACATTGATATCGAGCTCGGTCAGCAACGCCTTGGTAAAGACGTCATTCAATTGGAAAATGCTAACTTATCACTAGGCGGTCATCAACTGCTCCAAGACTTTAACATGTTGATTCAGGCAGGACAAAGAATCGGTATTTCTGGGGAAAATGGTGCTGGAAAATCAAGTTTGCTAAACGTAATGGCGGGTAAACTACCGTTGGACAGCGGAACCGTTAAAATTGGTGAAACAGTTAAAATAGGCTATTACACTCAACAAACAGAGCCAATCGATGAAGACAAAAGAATGATTAGTTATCTTAGCGAGGTTGCTCAAAGTGTTACAGACAAAAACGGTGTTAAAATAAACGTCACACAGTTACTGGAAAGATTTTTATTTCCAAGATTTATGCATGGTACGTTAATTCGAAAACTTTCTGGTGGAGAAAAGAGAAGGCTTTACCTACTTAAAATTTTAATGATGCAACCCAACGTGTTATTTCTGGATGAGCCAACAAATGATTTAGATATTGGAACATTAACTGTGCTAGAGGATTACTTGGACTCGTTTAATGGTACTGTAATAACCGTTTCCCATGATCGCTATTTTTTAGATAAGGTAGCCGATCGACTTCTAATTTTTGATGGTGAAAGTAAGATTGAAAGATTTGACGGTATGTACACCGACTATCTTGCACAACAATCTATTGAACCTAGTACTAGAGATGAATCAATAACAAAATCAGAAACTGAGAGCAAAAAGTTAAAACATCTAGAAGTTGATAAACCTCACGATAAAACTAAATTAACGTATTCTGAACAAATGGAATGGGATCATATTGAAGACGACATTGATGCACTTGAAAGTGAGAAGAAAGATGTTCAAGCACAAATGCAGGAAAATGGCGATGATTATGATAAACTAGCTAAGTTACAACAACGCTTAGAGGAACTTGATAAAAGTATCGATGAAAAAACCGAGCGATGGGAATATCTTAGTGAATATGCTTTAGATTAATATGGAGGCGGTTAACTTGACAACGACAAATAATGAACAGCAATATTTGAATTTGGCTCGTAACGTTTTAGAAAATGGTCATCAAAAAATGGATCGCACGGGTACCGGTACAAGATCACTTTTTGGTTACCAAATGAGATTTGATTTGAATCAAGGTTTTCCAATTTTAACAACGAAAAAAGTCGCCTTTGGATTGATTAAGAGTGAATTATTGTGGTTTTTGCGTGGTGATACCAATATTCGGTTTCTGCTACAGCATAAGAATCACATATGGGATGAATGGGCTTTTAAAAAATGGGTTCAGAGTGACGAATACTCCGGTCCTGATATGACTGATTTTGGACTGCGTGCTGATAAAGACGTTGATTTTAAAAAGATATACCTTGAACAAAAGAAAATTTTTTGTGACCGAATTTTGAACGATGATGAATTTGATCAAAAGTATGGAGATTTAGGCTTGGTTTATGGTAGTCAATGGCGGGCCTGGAAGACCAGTAATGGTGACACAATTGATCAAATCCAAAACGTTATCGATCAAATAAAGACTAATCCAAATTCAAGAAGGTTAATCGTAACGGCATGGAATCCTGAGGATGTGCCAACAGTGGCTTTACCCCCGTGTCACACACTATTTCAGTTTTATGTAGCAGATGGCAAATTAAGCTGTCAGTTGTATCAGCGAAGTGCTGACATTTTTCTTGGTGTACCATTTAATATTGCAAGTTATGCCCTTTTAACACACTTGATCGCTCAGCAGTGTGGCCTTCAAGTAGGTGAGTTTGTGCACACATTGGGTGATGCACATATTTACAATAACCATGTTGAGCAAATTAAAACGCAACTTAGCCGTACACCTAATGAAGCACCAACCTTGATTTTACCAGACACCCCCAAGGATTTATTAGACTATGAGGTTAGCGATATTAAACTTGATGGTTATAATGCTCAGTCTGCAATCAAGGCGCCGGTAGCTGTTTAAATTCGGAGGATAAGTGAATGATTGGATTTATTTGGGCCGAGGATTTGGACGGCAATATTGGATCGAATGGCCAGCTGCCATGGCATTTGCCTGCTGATATGGCGCGATTTAAGAAACTGACTACTGGTCATACCATCGTTATGGGGAAAGCCACATATGAATCAATGAAGCGACCGTTGCCAAAACGGCGGAATATTGTGCTATCGAGCTCTTTAGAGGAACGTGACGGCATTGAAATTGTTCGTAATATTAGTGAACTTTCGAAGTTATTGGCAGGAATTGATGATGATATTTACATTATTGGTGGTGCTGGTGTCTTTAATAGCACCGTATCAATGGCAGACCATCTTTTTCGAACTGTTATTGAAAGTAGGTATAATGGCGACACAAAAATACCGCCAATTGACTACTCGAATTGGCGGTTAATTGAACAATTTGATCATGCAGCAGACGAAAAAAACGAATCTGGTTATCGGTTTGAAACATGGCAAAAATTAAACGTAGAATAAAATTGAGAAGTACATTGTAATGGTACCGGCTAACACAAATACATGCCAGATAAGATGCGAGTATTCATTGGGTTTTGTGTAAACCAGTGCACCTAGTGTAAATAGGATACCACCACTTAAAAGTAGATAAAAACCGACGGGTGTTAGACTCACCCATAATGGTTTGAATGCAAACAAGCAGAGCCAGCCCATGACTACGTAGATGATTGTTGACCAAACGCTAACACGATTTAACCATATACTTTTGTATATTACCCCGCACACAGCCATTGCCCAGACAATACCAAACAGTGTCCAGCCAAGTGCACCACCGATGCTGACTAGGCAATAGGGAGTATAGGTGCCAGCAATGAGCAGGAAAATCATTGAATGGTCAAATACCTGAAAAACATGATGTGCTTTTGTGAATACTAAGGCGTGAAACATAGTTGATGCTAAATAAAACAGAATCAAGAGACTTCCGTAAATAGCGAATGTCACAATTCTGATGGGACTGCCAGTATGAGCTGCTCGGATCATTAAAAAAACTAGTCCAGCGATTGCCAATCCAACACCTAAACCGTGCGTAATACTGTTCGCAATTTCAATAATAATATTTTTCTTTGTTTTAAGTGGCTGCATTTATATAACTCCTTATGTTTTATGTGGTTTTGCAATGAAATTAAAGTTTAATTTTGCTATACTATGCAAAGAGTGGTAGTTTAATAGCCTTGACTTTTTACCAGTTAAAGCTGTATCTTTAAGTTGTAAATTAATTAAACGATGTTATCTAGTTTTGCTGACTAGGTATAGTATAGCATATAATTACTTAACGAGAAAGAGTGGTCAAATTTATGGCGAACATTAAAATTGTCACGGACTCTTCAGCTGGTTTAACTGATGAAGAAATTGAAAAATACAACATTACAATCATTCCACTGTCAGTGATGATTGACGGGACGATTTATGTTGAACGAGAAACAATTACAAGTGAACAGTTTCCCGAATTAATGAAGAATGCAAAAACCTTGCCTAAGACGTCTCAGCCACCGATTGGAAAATTTGTGGATGCATTTGATACATTAGGGGCGGATGGTAGCGAAGTATTGTGCCTGACTATGATGGAATCAATTAGTGGCACAATCCATGCTGCGGAGCAGGCCGCTGCTATGAGCAAAAGTAAGGTCACGGTTGTCGACAGTAAGGAAACTGATCGCTGTTTAGCATTTCAGGTTCTTGCTGCAGCCCAATTAGCAGAACAAGGGGCTGATATGGACACAATTGTTGCTAAAACCAAGAAAATTGAAGAAAATTCGGAAATTTATTTGGCAGTTGTCAACTTAAATAACCTGGTTGCTGGTGGCCGTATTAGCAAGATGGCCGGCGCATTATCGAACCTATTAAATATTAAAGTAATGCTTGAAGTTACTGATGGCGAAATTAAGATTCGTCTCAAGGGGCGTGGATTAAAACCGCTACACAAGTACATGGACAATGTGTACGATAAGATGAAGAATGGCGGTAAAAAGGTTAAGGCCATTGGTATTTCACACGTTCAGGCCGATGAAGAGGTTAAGAAAATGAAAGCAACTTTGGAGAATCTATTTCCTGACATCAAAATTGTTGTTAGAGAAACGGTTCCAATCATTGCTACTCATACAGGACTGGGAGCATTTTGTCTATTATATTACACTGAATAAAATTGTTGAGCAGAAGGCTGATGCATTTAATTGCACACAGCCTTTCTTACATATGTTGGGAGTTTTGTAAGTGTCCAAGCGTTTTCTTAAATGGATTGTATCGGTATCAATTATTGTTGCTGCTGGATTTATTGGTGGCTATTTTGTGTTACAAAAAACACAGTCTCCGACTCAGGTGAGATCTACGACTTCTGCAAAACAAATTACTTTCAAGAAATCGGTTAACCTGGTAGCGATGGGAGATTCTCTAACACAAGGTGTCGGTGACCAAGATAAAAACGGTGGTTATGTTGGAATCATTAAACCGGAGATTGAAAAAAAGTACAATACCACTGTTCATGCTAGCAACTTTGGTGTGGCGGGGGATCGCTCTGATCAAATCCTATCACGCTTGAACAAGGAAAAAAATTTCCAAAACAAATTGAAATCTGCTGACGTAATTGTGATGACGGTTGGTGGAAATGATTTATTGCAATCTTTGCAAAAAAATCTGTTTTTGACCAGTAAGACTAAGTTCACCAAAAATATGAGTGAAGCCAGTCAAAAGTATTCTACAAAATTAGATAAGTTGTTTAAAACGGTTCGCAAATATAATCCTAATGCGCCAATTTTTCTGTTTAGTGTGTATAATCCATTTTATGTATACTTTGCCAATGTTAATACTATTACTCAGTCAGTCGTGGCTTGGAATAGTGATACTCAAAAGGCATTGAGTAATTATGGGCCCGCTTATTTTGTGAACATAAATAATTTAATGTCTCACGGGCAATATAACACGAAAGCTGCGCAGACAAAACTGATTCAGCAAGATGAGAACGCAAACTCTGGGCAAACTAGCCAGAAACAGGCCTTAAAAGTGATGAACCAAAAGGGGACTAATTTAAATAAATATATCTCGACTGATGATAATTTTCATCCAAATCATTTGGGATACAAAAAGATGAGTGACAAACTACTAACGGAAATGGAAGATCACCCATCGTGGATAAGGGAGGGAAATTAACGATTGAAGAAATCACGACAAAAAAATAAACAACACAATAAATCCGGCCATAATTGGTGGCGCTGGGCATTTTTTGCGTTGCTATTTATTATGGTTGGGGCAACAGTCTTTGTTGTTCATGAAGTCAGTGCACCGGTGTCTAATACGGAGTCAACACAGCCTTTAAAAAAGACTGATTCTTCTTTTGAGGTTAAATTGAATTCTAACCAGGTTAATGCGTTGGCTGATAATTATCTGACAAGACTTCAAAAGGGTCAGAAAACAAAGTATGATTTTGTTGTGGGTGACAAGTATGCCACAATTACTGGATCAACTAAGTTTCTTGGCTTTAACCTAAATTTTTCTCTGAACTTCATCCCCAAGCAACTGAGTAATGGAAATGTTTTACTCAAGGCTAAAGGCTTGGCTGTTGGAAGGTTAAATCTACCGATTAAGTATGTAATGGGATATATCAAGAATCATTATAAGATTCCTAAATGGGTGCAGTTGAACCAGAAAAAGAAGACGATACTGTTAGACCTAAACAGATATAGTAAGCATCGTAATTTACATTATGCTGCTGAACAAATTAACCTAAAAAATGGTGAATTTAAATTCCTAGTAACAGTCCCCAAATAATAAATAGGAGATGCATAAAATGCGATTAAGTTTTTATCAGTATTTAATGACTCAAAAAAATCCTAGCGGTGCGGATGAGGTTGAACAGTTCGCTAATAATGCCGCCCTTGACCAAGCATTTCCAAAACAGTCGCAAGATTTTGAGGAAATATCACACTATCTTGAAGAAAATGCAATGTACCTCCCATCTATGACAATTTTCGATACTGCATGGCAACGTTATTTATCAAAAATGAATTAATAAGGAAGTGAACTTATGGCTACAATTCAATGGTTTCCAGGTCACATGGCTAAGGCGCTAAGACAGATTAGAGAGCAGATGTCTCTTGTTGATATTGTTTTTGAACTAGTAGATGCTCGCCTTCCTTATTCGTCTTTAAATCCTGAAATAAAAAAAGCGATGGGTGATAAGCCACACGTTTTAATAATGACCAAGCTAGATTTAGCCGACAATAATATCACAAATGATTGGATTAATTACTTTACAGATCATGGATTGCCTGTCATAGCTGTTGATTCACGAGATCGTAAAGTGGCTTCTATAGTTACAAAAAAGGCGCAAGAAGTATTGTCAGATAAAATAGCCAAAAATGAAGACAAGGGATTATCTAAACGTGCAATCAGGGCAATGTGTGTAGGAGTTCCCAATGTGGGGAAATCCACCTTACTAAACCACCTTGTTAAACGAAATGTTGCTAATACTGGTAATCGACCAGGAGTTACTACAGGCCAGCAGTGGTTGCGTTTATCATCAAATCTTGAACTGTTAGATACACCGGGTGTACTGTGGCCTAAATTTCAAACCCAAGAAATTGGTGTCAAATTAGCACTGTCTGGAACAATAAAAGATAGTCTATTCCCAAAAGACGATGTGGCCTTGTTTGCAATTCATCATATTAGACAAGTTAATTCAGGCGTCATTCGTGAACGTTATCATTTAAGTGAGGACCAATTAAGCCCTGATTTGAGTGATGCTGACGTTTTACTGGCCATAACTACTAAAATAGGCTTTAAAGATGATTATGATCGTGCAAGTGAAAGAATTATTTTTGACTTAAGAAAAGGCAAATTGGGTCGAATTTCATTGGAATCACCACAAGAGTTGGAAGAGATAGACGATGACTGATAAAAAGATGACAATTAGTGAAATTAAAACTGCCTTACAAAATGAAACTAGTTTTTCATCCCCGCTTGTTGAATCTTTAAGGCATGATTCTAGAAAAGGGGTTCAACAGGCATTACTAGCCCTTGAGAAACGGATAGAAGATAATGAAAAAAAAGTATCTGCTTTTCATCATCGCTTTGACTATGAACGTAAATTTTGGCAAAGTGGAGTAAAGTATGTTGCTGGCATAGACGAGGTTGGTCGAGGCCCTCTAGCTGGCCCAGTCGTGACTGCTGCGGTGATTGTTAACGATGATTTTAATTTAATTGACGTTACTGATTCTAAGCAATTAAGTGCAAGCCAGCGTGAGAATTTGTACCTAAAAATTATCAATGAAGCGGTTGAAGTTAATATTGCCGTTAAGGATAATCAAGAGATCGATAAAGAAAACATTTATCACGCAACTCAATTGGCAATGATTGAAGCAGTCAACGGGTTAAAACATAAACCGCAGCGACTAATTGTGGATGCTGTACCTTTAGATATTGATATTATGCAGACAACCTTGATCAAGGGTGACCAAAAGAGTATCAGTGTAGCCGCCGCCAGTATTGTGGCTAAGGAATATCGTGACCACTTGATGAAAACATATGATCAGATATATCCGGGGTATGATTTTGCCGATAATATGGGATATGGAACTGCTAAACACTTGGACGGTCTTCGAAAATTTGGGATTACGCCGATTCACAGAAAATTGTTTGCGCCTGTAAAAAAATATCAGTAAATTTTCATGACACTTCGTATCTTAAGATGGTAGGAGGTGTCTTTTATATTGCTAATAAACGAATTTTTACTAAAATTACACTTGTGTCCTGGAATTGGTATGAAAACTGAATATAAAATGTATCAAGCTATGATTATGGGACCGTTTAAAGGGGACATCGGCGACTTATGTTTGAAGACCAAGCTGTCCGAACTGCAAACAAATAAAATAATAAGTAACTGGTATACGAGTGAACTAGACCAGCAAGTTGAAAGAAATCAAAAATTTTGCCAAATGATAACGATTTTTGATAAAGATTATCCTGTGCAACTTCGTGAAAGTTATTGTCCGCCATTAGTAATGTTTTTTGAGGGTGATAGATCGTTACTACAGACTAAAATGCTGGGAGTGGTTGGTGCACGAAAAAACACGTCATATGGACGACAATGTACAAATAATATTATTCCAGCAGCGGTTGAACAAAAAATTACTGTGGTTAGTGGACTTGCGGCGGGGATAGATGGACTTAGTCATCAAGCAGCAATTGAGGCTGGTGGTCGAACAATTGGCATTATTGGCACGGGTCTAGATCTTAACTATCCATCCGTAAATGACGAATTAAGATTTGACATGAGCCGCAATCAATTAGTACTGACTGAATATCCTTTAGGTAGCCGTCCGTTTCGATCGCATTTTCCCGAACGTAACAGAATTATTGCTGGCTTGTGTGAGACGCTCTTAGTTGTAGAGGCTAAAGAGAAGAGTGGTAGTTTAATCACGGCTAGCCTGTCCTTACAGGAAAATCTGAATGTTTGTGCTATTCCAGGAAGAATTGATGCACCGATGTCGGCTGGATGCAATCAACTGATTTTAGCGGGTGCCAAACCGGTTCTTTGTACAGAGGATTTAGTAGAAGAGTTTAGAAACTAGTTCTTTCGATTTGACATCGCTTTTTTTTTGAAATAAGATGGTTTAGATATTTACGGCAGAGAATTATTAATATAAATCAAGCAATCTAAGGAGTTAATGATGGTAGAAAAAGCCACAAGTAAAGCCCGTAAAACAAAATCGCGAGCAAAACCAAAAAAGAAATTAGTGATTGTCGAATCACCATCAAAAGCAAAAACAATCGAAAAATACCTAGGTCGCACGTACAAAGTGGTTGCTAGTATTGGTCATATTAGAGATTTACCGAAGAGCCGTATGGGTGTGGATATTGAAAATGACTACCAACCGGATTACATTTCTATTCGTGGCAAGGGAGATGTTATTAAGGAACTACGTAAGGATGCCAAGGCAGCTAAAGAAATCTATTTGGCTTCTGATCCCGATCGTGAAGGAGAAGCAATTGCTTGGCATGTTTCGAACATCTTAAAACTCGATGAAAATGGCAAGAATCGAGTAACTTTTAATGAAATTACGAAAGATGCTGTTAAAGAAGCATTCAAAGAACCACGCTCAATTGACATGGACCTCGTTGATGCTCAGCAGGCTCGCCGTGTGCTTGATAGACTGGTGGGTTATTCCATTAGTCCAATCTTGTGGAAAAAAGTTAAGAAGGGCCTGAGTGCGGGTCGTGTGCAGTCTGTTGCATTGAACTTGATTATTAAGCGAGAAAATGAGATCAAGGCGTTTGAACCCCAAGAATATTGGACAATTGAGTCTGAATTCAAAAAAGGCCGTGAAAAATTTGCTGCATCATTCTACGGTGTTAATGGAAAGAAACAAGACCTTGCAGATAATGACGCTGTTCAAAAAATATTGGGCCAATTAGATCGTAAGGGCGATTTTGATATTACTAAGGTGGTTAAAAAAGAGCGAAAGCGATCGGCCCAACCACCATTTACAACATCAACAATGCAACAGGATGCTAACCGGAAATTGAATTTTAGAACTCGTAAAACAATGATGGCAGCTCAGCAATTGTACGAAGGAATTAATATCGGTAAAGGTGGATCTGTTGGTCTTATTACTTATATGCGTACTGATTCTACCCGTATCTCCTCCATTGCTAAGCATGAAGCATCCCAGTTTATTCATGAAAAGTATGGTGCTGAATATGCTGCTACTAAACCTGTTAAGGGTAAATTGCCAGAGGGAGCTCAGGATGCGCATGAGGCGATTCGCCCAACATCAGTTTTCAGAACTCCAGCAGAAATGAAACAATTTTTATCTAACGACCAATATAAGCTATATAACTTAGTTTGGAGTCGCTTTGTTTCAAGTCAAATGACACCACAAGTTGTTGACACCATGGCGGTAACGATAACTCAGAAATCTGTTGATTTTAGAGCTAACGGTTCTAAGGTTAAGTTTCCTGGATTTACTAAGATTTACAATTCGGGTAAGGAAAAAGATAATATTTTACCAGACTTACAGGAAGGTGACACTGTTAAGTTGTCTAAGACTGATCCAAGTCAACACTTTACACAGCCACCGGCAAGGTATTCTGAAGCCAACTTAATCAAGGCGCTAGAAGAAAACGGTGTTGGTCGTCCATCAACATATGCACCAACGTTGGATACTATTCAACGAAGATACTACGTTAAACTGGAATCAAGACGTTTTGAACCAACCGAACTTGGTGAAATTGTTAATACAATTATTGAAGACCAATTTCCAGATATTGTGAACGTTAAATTCACGGCAAAGGTCGAAGACGAACTCGACGAAATTGAAACTGGTAAACAAAACTGGGTTAAGGTTGTTGATGAATTTTATAAACCATTTTCTGACGAGGTTGATAAGGCCGAAAAAGACGTTGAAAAAATTGAAATGAAAGATGAACTGGCCGGTATTGATTGTGATATCTGTGGAGCTCCTATGGTTGTTAAAATGGGACGCTATGGCAAGTTCTATGCTTGTTCACGTTTTCCAGATTGTCGAAATACTAAGGCAATCGTTAAGGACACCGGGATAGTTTGTCCTAAATGTCACGAAGGCACAGTTGTTGAGCGCAAGTCAAAGAAAAATCGTGTCTTTTATGGTTGTTCACGTTTCCCAGATTGTGATTTTGTTTCGTGGGATAAACCAATTGGCCGTGACTGTCCAAAAGATGGCCATTTCTTGGTCGAAAAGAAGGTCAAAGGCGGCAAGCAGATTGTCTGTCCAAATGGTGATTACGAAGAAGCCGTACAAAAATAATTGTTTAATTAATTGAATTACCCCTCATATTCTGTTATTTTACAGATTGTGGGGGCTTTTTTATGAGTGAAAATATTGAGGACTTATTTTTAAAATATTTAACTGTTGAACGTCAATATTCAGCAGAAACAGTGACAGCCTATCATGAAGACATTGATCATTTTAAAAAATTTCTAATTGAAAATGGCGGTCTTAAGAATTGGCAAGATGTTGATAAATTAGACGCAAGGGTTTATTTGTCTAATTTAAACGAACATAAATATCAACGAACGACAATTGCCAGAAAAATATCAAGCTTACGATCCTTTTTTAATTTTTTAAGTAAAAACGAAATAGTGACTAGTAATCCTTTTTCTAACATCACGTTGAAACATCACCAAGAACGGTTGCCACGTTTTTTCTATGAAAAGGAAATGAATGCGCTATTTGCGGCTGCCAAAGGTGATGGTAAACCATTAGATAAGCGTAATTCTGCCATACTTGAAGTACTGTACGCTACAGGTATGAGGGTCAGCGAATGTGTTAATTTGACGCTTTCTAATATTGATTTTGACGTATCAATGATTCTAATTCGTGGAAAAGGCGATAAGGAACGTTATGTGCCATTCGGTAGTTACGCAAAAAATGCTCTGCAAGACTATATAAAAGACTGTAGAGCCCCGGTTATGAAGAAGTATGATCAAGACCATGATTTTGTATTTATTAACCACTATGGTAAACAGATTACGACAACTGGAGTCGAATACGTATTAAATCAAATTATTAAAAAAAGTAGTTTAACGGTTAAAATTCATCCCCATATGATAAGGCATACCTTTGCGACCCACTTATTAAATAATGGTGCGGATTTGCTTACTGTTCAAGAACTGCTTGGACATTCCAGCTTGTCGACAACTCAAATATATACACATGTGACTAAAGAGCATTTGCAGCAAGATTATCAAAAATTTTTTCCGCGAGCCAAAAAGGAGCAAAATAATCATGATCAGGATTAGTAATCATTACATCAGCGCTGAATTCAGCACGATTGGGGCACAGTTAACCCGTTTATCTGATGGCACTCACGAATACTTGTGGTCTGGCAATCCGGCTTTTTGGCGTTTTCAGGCGCCGATCCTCTTTCCGATTGTTGGCCGGTTGAAGAATGATCAATATACGTTCAACGGTAATACGTATAAAATGCATCAACACGGTTTTGCCCGTGAAAGCGAATTTAAGCTCATCAAACTTGATGAGCAACAAGTTACCTTCGGTTTAACTGATAATGCCCAGACAACTCAAAATTACCCGTTTAAATTTAAGTTAACGGTGACCTATACCCTAAATAAGGAAACAATTATGGTGAATTATCAAGTCATGAATCCTGGTTCGGACGAATTATTGTTTTCGATTGGGGCTCACCCGGCATTTAATATGTCTCTTGATAGTAGGAGTGATTTTGATCGGGTAAAGCTGCAAGTTAGTCCAGCAGCAAAATTTGAAAGAATTAAACTGGTTGGACCGTATAGTGACATTAAACATCCAGAACAAATCGATCTAACTAATCCTTTAACGATAAAACGTTCGCTGTTTGACAACGATGCAATTATTTTAAATCTACACAGTCAACCGGTTAAAATGGGATTGATTAACTCTAGTGAGCATGGTGTGGAGATTAAGCTAACTAACTCACCATATGTTGGAGTGTGGTCACCATTTCCGAAGAATGCGCCATTTATTTGTATCGAGCCGTGGTGGGGGATTGCTGATAACGTGGATTCTACCGGTAATTTTTCTCAAAAGATGGGTATCAATCGGCTATCCAGTCATGAGCAGTTTGATGCTGGTTACTCGATTAAGTTAATATAAACTAAAAAGGGATTGCGTGGCTTGACGTCACACAATCCTTCTGTTAATTATTTTTTCGATTTTTGATGTAATTTCCCAGTCCAAACGGCACCATTGATTCTGTCCCATTAAATATACGGCTAATATTACTCCGGTGTCGCCAGATAACGACGATTGATAAAACACCCGCAATGGCAGCAAGAATCCAGTCATGAATAAGCAGGGCCACGATTGTGGTTAGTGAAATACCAATAATGCTGGCAACACTTGCCATGCTAGATAATAATAACGTACCAACGAAAAAGCAACTGGCCATTAAAAACAGTATCGGGCTGTATGCCAGCAATATACCGGCACTCGTGGCGACCGCCTTACCACCATGAAAATGATCAAAGATGGAGCATGTATGACCCAGTACTGCAAACAATCCAATGATTAGTGGATTGATACCATTAACATGAAACAGGTAAGGTTGACTGGCGGCTAGAGTACCCTTTAGGATGTCCATAAATAAAACCGTTGTCCCTGCTGTTTTACCTAACACACGGTACGTGTTGGTTGTACCAATGTTACCGCTGCCTAGCTGTCGAATATCCTTATGAAAGAATATTTTACTGATCCAAACTCCCGATGGAATTGAACCAAGCAGGTAGGCGATGATGATCATAATTGCTATTTTCATTGTCGACTCCTTGAAATTTAATCTTAATCATCATATCATGATTAGTTAAAAATTCAAACTTTTGTTGATTTTAAAGGGGTTGCAACTTCTCATTTTTTAGGTATGATTGTCTAGTGTTTAGTTAAATATAGATGGCAGAAATCGTTGCTGTTATCAATTTAATAGCCATTTATTAAAATTACGTATATAATATATGGTTGATTGTTCTATGTAATTAGTTGGAAAAATCCAACCAAACAAAGTTTAATTTGAAGTAAGGGGTTTTTTGAGTGGCGAAACAGAAGTCAAATTATGATGATTCATCGATCCAGGTACTTGAGGGACTAGAAGCCGTTCGAAAGCGTCCTGGAATGTATATTGGTTCAACAGATACGCGTGGATTACATCATCTAGTATACGAAATTGTAGATAATGCGGTTGATGAAGCTTTATCAGGATTTGGTAAGGAGATCAACGTTACTATTGAGGCCGATAATTCGATTACCGTGCAAGACCACGGTCGTGGAATGCCAGTCGGAATGCATGCCTCAGGTATACCTACTGCGGAAGTCATCATGACAGTATTGCATGCGGGGGGTAAGTTTGGTCAGGAAGATGGATATAAAACATCTGGTGGACTGCACGGTGTTGGTGCGTCAGTAGTTAATGCACTGTCGGAACGACTAACATTAACGATTGTTCGTGATGGAGTTAAATATCAAGAAAAGTTTAAAGATGGTGGTCACCCAGTGGGAACACTGGAAAAAGTTGGCAAAACTCGTGAACCTAACGGGACCTGTGTCTGCTTTAAACCAGATCCATCAATCTTTACAACGGTTGTTTACAATTACTCAACGTTAGCGGAGCGACTACGCGAATCAGCATTTTTGCTGAAGGGTGTAAAAATCACGCTCAGCGATCGTCGTGTGGATCAAGAACAAGAAGAAGTCTTTCAGTATGAAGAAGGAATCAAGGAATTTGTTTCTTATCTAAATGAAGATAAGGATGTTCTTGGCGATATTTTGTATTTTGATGGTTCAAAAGATGCTGTCGAAGTTGAGGTTGCTGCGCAATACAACGATGGTTATTCAGAGAATTTGCTTTCTTTTGTTAATAACGTTAGAACACCTGATGGCGGTACTCATGAAGCCGGCATGCGCAATGCATGGACAAAAACATTCAATGACTATGCGCATAAAGTGGGCCTATTAAAGGACAAGGATCGTAATCTGGAAGGTAGTGATGTTCGTGAAGGACTATCTGCGGTGATTTCAGTTAGAATTCCTGAAAAAATTCTTCAGTTTGAAGGCCAAACAAAGGAAAAGTTGGGGACACCTGAGGCTCGAAAAATTGTTGATGCAATCGTGAGTGAACAACTGGGCTACTCTCTAATGGAAAATGGCGAATTTGCACAAATGTTAATTCGCAAGTCCCAGAGAGCTAGAGATGCTCGTGAAGCTGCTAGAAAAGCTCGCGATCAATCACGTAGTGGTAAAAAGAGAAGCAAACAAGAGAGACTCTTGTCAGGTAAACTAACTCCTGCCCAATCAAAAAACGCTAAGAAAAATGAATTATTCTTGGTTGAGGGTGATTCCGCTGGAGGTTCAGCAAAGCAAGGCCGTGATCGCCGATTCCAAGCCATTTTACCTTTACGTGGTAAGGTGTTAAACACTGAAAGAGCCAAGTTAGATGATGTGCTAAAAAACGAAGAGTTAAACACCATGATTTACACGATTGGTGCTGGTGCTGGTTCAGAGTTTAACGTTGAGGATTCTAATTATGATAAAGTCATTATCATGACTGATGCTGACGATGACGGCGCTCATATTCAGATACTGTTATTAACATTTTTCTATAAGTATATGAGGCCAATGATTGATGCGGGCAAGGTGTACATCGCACTGCCTCCTCTTTATCGACTCCAAAAAGGTAAAGGCGATAAGACGAAGATTGTATACGCTTGGACTAACGAAGAGCTAGAGAGAGTTGAAAAAACATTTGGTAAGGCCAGTCTTCAGAGATACAAGGGTCTTGGTGAAATGAATGCGGATCAATTATGGGAGACCACAATGGATCCTGATACAAGGACGTTAATCCGAATTAGGATTGAAGACGCAGCATTAGCAGAACGTCGAGTGACAACACTGATGGGTGACAAGGTTGAACCTCGTCGAAAATGGATTGAGAAAAATGTCCAGTTTACGATGGAAGAAGATGACAGTATTTTAGATAAACAGGACGCTGCCAATAAACTTGATGATGAAGATAGTGCTAAGCAAGATTCCAAGCAAAAAAAGGAACCGGTTATTAAAACTTGGACAGATGATCAAGATCAAATGGATCTATTTAATTAAGAAGCGGGAGAGCGATAGCGTTGGCGAATGAATCAAAAATTCAAGAATTAACACTAGAAGACGTAATGGGCGATCGATTTGGACGCTATTCTAAATCGATTATCCAGGAGCGTGCACTTCCTGACGTTCGTGATGGATTGAAGCCGGTACAGCGCCGGATTTTATTTGCCATGAATAAGGATGGAAATACTTATGATAAAGGCTTTCGTAAGTCAGCTAAATCAGTTGGTAATGTCATGGGTAATTTTCATCCCCATGGTGATAGTTCAATTTACGAAGCACTTGTGAGAATGAGTCAGGACTGGAAATTAAGAGCACCATTGGTCGAAATGCACGGTAATAATGGATCAATGGATGGTGATCCGCCTGCAGCTATGCGATACACGGAGGCTCGGCTAAGTAAGATTGCTGGGTTAATGCTTCAAGATATTGATAAAAAAACCGTAGAAATGGTGCTTAACTTTGATGATACGGAATATGAACCTACCGTCCTACCAGCTAAAATTCCCAACCTGCTTGTGAATGGGGCAACCGGTATATCGGCAGGTTATGCGACTGACATTCCGCCACATAATTTATCCGAAGTGATCGATGGATTAACGTACTTGATTGATCATCGTGATGCAACGCTTGAAAAACTGATGGAATTTGTTCCTGCGCCAGATTTTCCAACCGGCGGAATTATTCAAGGTGCTGCCGGAATCAAGAAGGCTTATGAAACTGGTCGTGGCAGAATTGTTGTGCGAGCAAAAACATCGATTGAGACCCTTAAAGGCGGCAAATCACAGATTAATGTTTCTGAAATACCGTATGAAGTTAACAAAGCACAGCTTGTTAAACGAATTGATGAATTGCGAATTATGAAGAAGGTTGAAGGCATCGCGGAAGTTCGTGATGAAACCGATCGGAATGGTCTCTCAATTGCAATTGAATTGAAGCGAGAAGCCAATGCACAAGGTATTTTGAATTATCTGTTTAAAAATACTGATTTACAAATTAACTATAATTTCAACATGGTAGCAATAGATCATAAACGACCGGAACGAATCGGGTTAAAGCGGTTCATGGAAGCGTATCTGGACTTTCAAAAGGAAATTGTTACAAAAAGAACACAGTTCGATCTTCAAAAAGCACAAGATCGTTTGCACATCGTTGCTGGGCTCATTAAGGCCTTGTCAATTCTTGACCAAGTAATTGCAACAATTCGAGCCAGCAAAAATCGCAAGGATGCAAAGCAAAATTTAGTTGATCAATATGAGTTTTCGCCGGAACAAGCTGAAGCAATTGTAACTTTGCAACTGTATCGTTTGACGAACACAGATGTTACGGAACTTGAGAGCGAACAGGCAAAGCTTGAAAAAGATATTGCTCGTTTTAAAGGAATTTTAGGCAGTGACCGCAAACTTGCCAATGTAATAAAAAAAGAAATGTTACAAGTGAAAAAGGAGTTCGGCGATCCTCGCAGAACGACGGTTGAAGATGAAGTGCAAGAATTAAAAATTGATACTGAAGTACTGGTTCCTGATGAAGATGTTGTCGTCTTAGTTTCTCACGATGGTTACATCAAACGTAGTAGTACTCGCTCTTACAGTGCATCTGATACTGATGATAATGGGTTGAAAGAGGATGACTATCCAATTTTCTTGGATAAGTCTAATACTCTGGCACACCTTTTCTTGTTTACTAACAAGGGCCATTTAATTTATCGGCCAGTGTATGAGTTGACTGATTCACGCTGGAAAGATACCGGAGAACATATTTCACAAACAATTGGATTAGACTCTGACGAACAAATTATTAAGGCGATGTCGTTCGATAACTTAAAGTCGGCTGGAACATTTTTAATGGCGACAAATGACGGTTACATTAAGCAGACAGCTTTCAAAGATTATTTGCCAGGTAGAAATTATAAGAAACATCCGAGTGTTTATATTAAGTTAAAGACTGACGAATCATTTGTAACAAATATTATGTATTATGAACCGCAGAGTAAGGATGAAACGGTTCTACTAATGAGTCATAATGGTCTAGCGCTTAGGTTTGATCTTGCTGAGGTGCCCGTTAACGGTGCCAGAACTGCTGGAGTTAAATCAATGGATCTACGGGGCAATGATCAAGTTGTGGACTTAATGCTATGCACAAGTGATGATAATATTGCTTTAATTACTACTCGCGGTGCGTACAAAGAGATGAAAGCTGAGGAAGTACCAGTAACATCACGTGCTCGCAAGGGAGTTCTGATTCTTCGAGAATTGAAATCAAATCCACATCGTGTGAGTGACTTTATTACGTACCCATCGTCATTTGAAGGGGCCTTAGAAATTATTACAGACAGGCCGATTGTGCAGGATATCTTAACGACTGATCATCCACTAGGGTCGCGGTACTCTAATGGTTCATTTGTGATTGATACTGAAACAGTAGGTAACCCTGTTATGCTTCGCCAAAAGCTACTTCAGTTAGTTGTCTGATGTTCCTTTAGAAATTTTTAATGATTAAATCAAATAAATTATACAATTTCATCAATTTTGCTTTGGTTATATGTAGTAAACTGATTAAGTTGATTAATTTTCGCTTATCAGAATGTGCTGATTCTTTGTAAATTAATCTTGCATCATTTATAATACGTCTATGATAAAACAATTATAGATAATATAAGAACTTGAAAGGACAGTAAACTGCATGAAAACAAAACAAGAAAGTATTTTCTCATCCAAAACATTGACCTACTTCCTTCAATTAACGGAGACGATGAACTACACGCAGGCTGCTCAGATCCTCGGTATCACCCAGCCAGCGTTGACTCAACAAATTAAAAAATTAGAGAGAGTCGTCGGTGCACCACTGTTTTATTCTGTTGGTAAAAAGCTAAAGTTGTCCGATGCAGGCTATACAATGCTTAAGACTACTCATAATATTTATGACTTGTTGAATGAAGCAACCGATGAAATTCAACAAGCAACAAGTGCCAATCATGGTGAAATTCACTTGGGTATTTTGGCATCAATTGAAACTCAAGTGCTTGAAGCGTTCGCAATTGAATATTATAAGAAAAATCCTGAAATTCATTTAACGTTCCATATGTTGACTAGAAAAGAAATTTGGGATGGACTTGAAAACAATCAAATTGATTTAGCTATCATGTACTTACCAGATGACAGTATTAAGAATTGGAAGCCTTATGATTCTAAAAAGATTATGAGTGAAGACTTACTGTTTATCCATAATGATGAAGAACTTCGCGGTAAGAATAAGATCAAACTTAAGAAGACTTTGGATCATCCATGGGTTATGTATCCAGTTGATTATTACCTAGATCAGATGGTTAAGGAAGCTTATAAGAACCAATTAGTGGATCAACCAGATATCGTTGCACGATTTACACAACCTGGTCAGATTTATCGATTTATGAAAAATACAGATTCATATACTGCATTACCAAAAAGTTATGTCCGTTCACGTTTCGATCGTGATACAATTATGACAGCTACTTTTGAACCCCAAATCAAGTTTAATTTGTCATTTGTATATAGAACTGCCAAAGATCAAATTCCGCGGATTGCTCAGTTCTTAGACCAATTTGACAAATTCCTAGAGGAACGGGACTATTTCGAACGCCTTGATGATATCGTTGAGAGTCAGCAGAAATTACAAAAGTAAGGTTACGATAATTTTGTAGGAGGGGACTTTCCCAATGAGTAAAGAATTAATTTTTGGTCACCAGAATCCAGATACGGATGCGATTGTTGCAGCAAAGGCATTTTCATATCTGCAAAATAAATTAGGTTATGATACTGAGGCAGTTGCACTTGGAGAACCTAACGCCGAAACAGAATATGTATTAGCACATTTTGATGAACCAGCACCACGTGTTATTAAAACGGCAGGTAACGAAGTTGAATCTGTTATGCTAGTAGACCACAACGAACCACAGCAAAGTGTTAGTGATTTAAGTGATTTGACAGTGACACACGTTATTGATCATCATCGAATTGCTAATTTTAATACTGCACAACCTCTGTGGTATACTGCGCGTCCTGTTGGTTGTACGAGCACAATCATTACACAGCTTTTCGACCAAAATAACATTGAGATTCCAGCTAAACTAGCCGGATTGATGTTATCTGCGATTATTTCTGATACTTTACTCTTGAAGTCACCAACTACGACACCGGAAGATGAGACCGTTGTTAAAGAACTTGCTAAAATCGCCGGGGTTGACTACGAATCGTATGGCTTAGATATGTTAAAAGCAGGTACTGATTTAGATAGTAAATCTGACCTGGAACTTGTTGATGGCGATGCTAAGTCATTTGAATTGGGTGGCAAGCAGGTTCGTGTTGGCCAAGTTAACACTGTTGACCTAGCTGATGTTTTTTCACGTCAGTCTGGTTTAGAAGACGTGATGAAGTCTGAAAGTGAAGCTAAGGGCTATGACATCTTTTTACTGTTAGCTACTAACATTTTGGATAGCAATTCGGAATTGTTGGTTGTTGGCGAACCAAAGGATAAGGTTGAGCAAGCCTTTGGCAAGAAATTGAATGATGATAACAGAATGCTTCTTCCTGGTGTTGTTTCACGTAAGAAGCAAGTTGTTCCTCCATTAACGGATGCTTTTGAAGGATAATATTTAATGAAATTGAATTTAACAGTTTGGTTGAAAAACCAGGCTGTTATTTTAATAATTTTAGAAAGAAAGTGAATAAAATGGCAACTGATACAGCAATTTTTGCCGGTGGCTGCTTTTGGTGCATGGTAAAGCCTTTTGACACTCAGCCTGGGATAGTTAGTGTTAGGTCTGGGTATACCGGAGGACATACTGTTAATCCGACTTACGAAGAGGTTAGTAGCCATACAACTGGCCATACGGAAGCAGTAAAAATTACATTTGATCCAGAAACTATTAGCTATGCTGATTTAGTAGAGATTTATTGGCATCAAACAGACCCCACAGATGCAATGGGGCAGTTTCAGGACCGTGGTGATAACTATCGGCCGGTTATATTTGTAAATAGTGATCAGCAAAGACAAATTGCCGAAAAATCTAGACAAAAATTAACTGATAGTGGCATGTTTGACGAACCGATTGTTACGAAAATTGAAGATGTCAAACCGTTTTATGAAGCTGAAGAATATCATCAAGATTTTTATCGAAAAGATCCTGAGAGAGATGCAATGGAAGAAAATGGCGGTCGTCGTCAATTTATTGAGAAACATTGGCAATAAACTTAGTTATTAAATTTATAGCAAGTTAAATTATAAAATGGGAAGCTGTAAACACGGCTTCCCATTTTTTATAGAGTAGTGGGAGAGGGGGATAACGTTCACCCGTTCCCTGTCGTTCATATAATTATGAGGTTGTATCATATTTCATCGTAATGCATCCAAGGTAAAACTGGCTACTATTTATCTAGCTAATGTGTCATTAGCTGGCTAACCACGATTTAGGCAACGGATAAATCTATATTCGATGCGGTTAAGTAGCGTCAGTGTAATTCTAGTGATCAATTTTCATCAGCAATTCTATCTACAACTCAATTAGGTCATAATTTTTTTATCAATTACAGATTGTTGCTTAACATTAATGTAATTGGTGGTTATTAATGATTAAATCATATGTAGAAAATTCAGAAATTGATTTAATTATTTACTGCAAGATACTAATAACAGTTGATGACATTTTTATAGGTACTAAATAATGAATTTGGACAACTGATGAAGCTTATATTTCACAAAAAGGGCTTGCATTATGTTGTCATTAATATTATAGTTTTATTGAATACTAAGCATAAAATTAACGGGGGAAGTGTTTTTTTGCAAAAACATGAGAATCAGCGCTACAACCATTTAATTGAGCAAGAAATAAAAAAATTACCTTACTACGTTCGCGAATATCAAATTTCATCTCGAAGATCTATCGTTACCTTGTATCAATATTTAACTGAGTATCGTAGGTTCTTTGACTGGCTGAGACACAATGATTTTAGTCAGGCAACCAATAATACTGAAATTGAATTAAGTGTACTTGAAAAATTGCGTCAAAATGACATTATGTTATATCTAGACTTTATGCGTAATCAAAACCCTAATAAACCTTTGTCAAATGGTACCATGAATCGCACCATTAACGCTCTTAAATCGCTCTATAAGTACTTGACTGTTACCTCTGATAATAATAATGGCGAACCTTATTTTTACCGCAATGTAATGAACAAAATTGAAACTTACAACACTTCCGAAACATTGAATTATCGAGCTCATAAAATGCAAAGCCAATTGCTACCCGGCCAAAAACAACATGATTTTCTCGATTTTATTGATTCAGAATACTTAAATACTATTGATCCACGTGCTAAAACTCAATTTAAAAATAATAAACCGCGTGACTTGGCCATCATTGCCCTAATTTTAGCAACCGGTGTTCGTGTGTCCGAGTGTGCTGATGTTGATTTAGCGGACTTGAACCTTTCTGAACAGATCTTAAATGTTGTTCGTAAAGGTGGCGCTCAGGATACGGTACCAATTGCGGATTTTGCTGTTAAGTACCTAACTGATTACCTAGCTACAAGAAGCAATACCTATCAGCCAGATAAGATGCAACATGCGTTATTTTTAACCATCTATCATGGTGCCACCAAACGTATCAGCGTTAACGCAATTGAAAAAATGGTGAAGAAATATTCGACTGCTTTCGGCAGACCGTTACATCCACACTCATTGCGACATAATTTGGCTTCTAGTATTTATCAAAAAAGTGGCGGTGATATCGAATTGGTCAGTCAGCAATTGGGACAGAAAGGCACTAGTGCTACGTCTCTTTATACACATTTAAGTTTGGAAGAACAACGAAAGGCGTTAAAAGATCTGTAGTCTAATTATGTTAGTTGTCAGTAATATTGGAAAAAGATAAATGCCCTGGTTGGTGTGGTGTCTTAAAATAATGTGATATAGTTGTGTGGTAAGAGTTTCATTAATTTTAGTTCTTGGAGGTTGATATAAAATGACTATTAACGTTCCACAAATTACTTTAAGTGATGGTAATAAAATTCCGCAGATTGGCTTTGGAACTTACTTGTTAAACGGATTTAGCGGTGTTAATGCAATGACTAGTGCACTGGACAATGGTTATCGCTTTTTAGATTCTGCCTTTAATTATGATAACGAAGGTGCTGTTGGCGAGGCTGTTCGACGTAGCTCTGTTCCCCGTGATGAAATCACTGTGTTGTCTAAGCTTCCTGGACGCTTTCATGCCTACAATGATGCAATTCATGCTATCCAGGAGTCCGTTTTAAGGACAGGATTAGATTATATTGACTTATACTTGATTCACTGGCCAAATCCTAATCAGGGTTTATATGTCGAGGCTTGGCAGACATTAATCGATGCACAAAGGTTTGGACTAATTAAGTCAATCGGTGTATCTAACTTCTTACCTGAACATATTGAGAAGCTACGTGAAGAAACTGGAGTTTTGCCGGTTGCAAATGAAATTGAGGTCCAACCTTATTTCAACAATCAGGCTCAGCGTGAATATAATGCTCAGCAAAACATTGCTACCATTGATTGGAGTCCAATTGGCCGAGCAAACCAAATGCTAAAAAATGAGACGATTGGTAAAATTGCTGTGGCTCATAGTCGAAGCATTGCTCAAGTAATTCTTCGTTGGGAAGTTCAATTAGGAACGGTAACGATTCCCAAGGCGACCAATCCTGCAAGACAACTTGAAAACCTAAACGTTTTCGATTTCGAGCTGACAGATGACGAAATCAAGATTATTAATTCTTTAACCAGGCCAGATGGCAGAACATCAAATCAAGATCCAGCTACGCACGAAGAATTTTAAATGTTGAAGACACCATTAAGCATGATCATAAATCATGCTTTTTTAGTTGAAAAGATAATATTTTTACTACTTTGTATAATATATATTATGTAAACTAGAATACGAAATTAAGTTTTTGTGTTTTCTTATCTAACTTATCTAATTTTTTTGCTTTTAAATTTTTTAAACAAGGAATGATGTTCAGTGCCTCTTGAAGACTTACCCACAAGTAATACTGCGTTAAAAAAGATTGGTGCGCAGATTGAATTATCTGAAGAACAAACACAATTGGTTAATCAGATAATGAGTTTTATTTATCACAGTTACAAGATCCAAAAAACCGGAGTATTTACCGTTTTTGGTGATGCTGGCACTGGTAAAAGTGTTGTTTTGTCTAACCTTTTCCTTAAAATTCAAACTGCTGCGAGACAAAATGCGGATAGTATTTTATTCGGGACAAGTAATTATTTTTTAGTCAATCACCCAGAAGTTCTGAAGGTATATAAATCTATTGCTGGATCAGATCAAACGTTATTAAAGAAAGACTATCAGCGACCAACTTCATTTATAAATAAACTTGATAGATTACATCAGAATGCAGATGTGGTTGTTATCGATGAAGCACATTTATTATTGTCGAAACCAGATCATTACAATAATTTTTACTTTGACAATCAACTTGATGAAATCATTAAAAGAGCTCGTGTTGTTGTTTTAGTGTTTGATGAAACACAGGTACTAAGAATGAAGAGCTTTTGGACTACTGAACGTTTAAAGGCACTGGTCTCCCCTTACCTGCATGATAGCTATTATCTAACCCACCAGTTTAGAATGGCTGCATCAGATGCACTAATACAGTGGTTTAATGATTTTACTAAGAAAAAAACCATTGATCCACTTAAAAGATCAATGGTTAGAAAATATGATTTTAGAGTTTATGATGACGCAGAAAAAATGCATCAAGAAATTATTAACCGAAATTCTGAAGTTGGTTTATCTAGAATATTGGCTACTTCGGGTTATCCATCAACTCTCGATGGTGGCAAGCATTATATCCGTGAAGGAAACTTTAAAATGCCGTGGGACCAATATAATTACACAAGTACCCCATGGGCTGAGTTGCCACAAACAATTGATGAAGTTGGTTCGATTTATACGTGTCAGGGATTTGACTTAAACTATTCGGGGATTATTATTGGGCCACCCTTCAGTCTGGTTTCCGGCAGTAATCAAATTCAAATCAATCTTGATAAATACACTGACATGGAAGCATTTAAGAAACGAACTGATCTTACTGATCCAGATCGGATTAAAATTGTTGAAGAAAAAATGGTTCTAAATTCTCTGAATGTACTATTTAAACGTGGGATCATGGGGACCTATATTTACGCCCATGATCCTCAACTGAGACAAAAATTGATTGAACTTTACAATAATATAAAACCCAACTGACTAGCTTGTCAGTTGGGTTCGTTTGATTATTAGAATAATAGCTATAATTATTTAATATTAATTAATCTTCTACGTTGATATCTTTCATCCAAGCGATGGCCAAAGCCTTTTCACCTAGATGGGTGCCAATAACCGGGCCAAAATAGCTGATTTCAAACGGAATATCAGGATACTTTGCAGTTAATTTATCACGCCATTTAATGGCCGCTGGCTCATCGTTTGCGTGGATAATGATTGCTCTTACAGGATAATCATCTTTAGACACGGATTCATCAAAAATTTCCTCACATCTGAGCAATGCTTTTTTCGTGGAACGAACTTTTTCAAAAGCTTCAATTGCATGAGATTGTGTGTGCATGGTCAACAGTGGTTTAATTTTTAGAAGTGAACCAATGAAAGCCGACGCATTAGATAATCTGCCTCCACGCACTAAATTTTGCAGATCATCAACGACAAATACGTTGTTGATTGTTGATCTAATTTCATCCAATTTAGATATAATTTCTTCCATTGGACGACCTTGACGAGCCAACTTTGCAGCTTCTAAAGCCAAGTAACCCATCAATTTAACGGTAACTTGTGAATCATATGGGAAAACTTTTATGTTTGATGATAACTGTTCGTTGATCTGCGTCAAACTGTTATAGAATCCCGAAATGGTACTCGACAAATGAATACTAATAACCTGATCGTATCCCTTTTCAGCCAGACCATCGTAAAGTGAAATCATTTCTCCAAGCGGTGGTTGAGATGTACTAGGAAACGAACTTGAATTTTTTAATTTATCATAAAACTCACTTGTTGTGATATCGATGCCTTCACGATAACTCTGTCCATCAATTACTACTGGAATCGGGACAACTTTGATATCATTTTCGGCGACCTCTTCATCAGTGAGATATGCGGTGCTGTCAGTCACAACAGCAATTTTCATTATAATTCCTCCACTCATTAGTGACTATTTACAGTGTAAATTTATCATAACGATATCAACCTAAAATATCTTAACCATACTAGGTTAGCATAGTTTACTATTTTAACCAACATAAATGAATAATTAACTTGTAAAATTAACTGTTTCTTATTTCTTTTACTAATTTTTCTTATGCAATATTATCGTTTAGAAACAACTCTGGCCATACTTTTGTCCAATCGATTTAACAAAATATGTAATAAATTAGTTTCTTCGTCAGTCCATCTATCAAAAACCATGTTTGATAATTGTTGGAAAGATTCATTAATATTGGTAGCAGCATTCTGCCCTAATTCGGAGACAGAATATACCAGTTGCCGTTTGTCTTTACCAGTTGGCGTTTTGATCAGCATTTCCTTTTTGACCAAGTTTTTAAGTTGACGGCTAAGTGTTGATGTATCCAATTTAGTTTCTTGTGAGAGTTTTTCTTGTGTGTCGAATCCATCTATAATATTAATTAACAATTGCCATTCGGCAATTGTTAAATTGACATGTTTGGTAATGAGGACTAATGCACTTTTATAGTTCTTTTCAATATCTCGTAGAGCAACTAAACTTTCTTTCATTTTGATCCCCTATTTCCTAAATAGTTGTTTAAAGTTAAAATAAATTCTATTTGCATTATACAATATTGAAATTGCATTGTACAACCAAATTTTATTTTTTGTACTATTTTATAATTATGGGTATAATTATTGATTGACGAATCGCTTTAGGAGGTAGAAAACAATGGCTTTTGATGGTTTTTTTACACACGCAATCGTGCGTGAATTAAATGATCAGTTGGCTACTGGTAGAGTTGCTAGAATTCACCAGCCCTATCCAGCAGAAATGATACTTGTTATCCGGGCTCACAGACATAATTATAATTTATTGCTTTCTGCGAATCCCACGTATCCACGAATTCAAATTACAGATGTTCCATTTAAAAACCCGCCAACGCCTACTAATTTTACAATGACCATGCGTAAGTTTTTGGAAGGTGCAATTGTTAAATCAATTGAACAAGTGGATAATGATCGAATTATTAAAATTACATTTACAACCAGGGACGAACTGGGAGATGATCAAGAGCTTACTATTGTAAGTGAAATTATGGCACGACATAGTAATATTTCATTGGTTAGTGTAAAAACGGGTAAAATTATTGATGTCATAAAACATGTTGGTTCTGATCAGAACAGGTACAGAACTTTGTTGCCAGGTGCAACGTTTATCATGGCACCAAAGCAGGATAAGCTTAATCCGTTTATTGCAAATCAAGAATACGCTCAATTGGCACGCAGAGCTGAAGATGTAAGTGAATTTTCTAAACAGTTACAACAAGCATATCAGGGACTAGGCACACAAACTTCACGAGAATTAGCGTTTGAATTGTTAAATGGAGACAACGTTCCTGAGGCTTACCAGAAATTTTTGTTTAACTTTGATCACCCTACACCGACTATGATTACACTTCCAAATAGCAAAGTTGATTTTGCTGCGTATGAACCGCAAAATCTTGTTGAAGGCACAAAGCTTCAGCAATTTGATACACTGTCTGAGTTACTAGACGGGTACTATGCTAGTAAATCTCAGCATGATCGTACACGGCAATCAGCTAGCGAATTAATACGTGTGATTAATAATGAATTAAAGAAAAACAAAAATAAAGTTAAGAAATTGAACCGGACACTTAAAGAAACCGAAAAAGCTGATGATTTTAGAATTCGTGGCGAGATTTTGACCACGTACCTTCACGAAGTAAAGCCACTCATGACAGAAATTGAATTGCCTAACTTCTATGATGACAATCATCCAATACAGATTGAGCTATCTAATCAATTATCTCCTTCTCGTAATGCCCAGAGATATTTTACTAAGTATCAAAAATTGAAAAACGCCGTTGGTCATGTTAATGAACAGTTAAAAATCACCAATGCCGAAATTAATTATTTAGAAAACATTCAATCGCAAATTGAGCTGGCTGACCCTGAGGATACCAAAGAAATCAAGCTTGAACTGCAGCAGCAAGGATATTTGAGAATCAAAAAGTCAAATAATCGCAAAAAGAATCGTGTGACGATTAGTAAACCTGAAGAATTTGTGTCTACTGATGGGACTTCTATCTTGGTTGGAAAAAACAATCTCCAAAATGATCGTCTATCTTTGAAGATTGCAAATAAAAATGATATTTGGCTCCATGTTAAGGATATCCCTGGTTCTCATGTAGTTATTAGAGATAGTGAGCCCACTGAAGAAACCATTAATGAAGCAGCACAGCTGGCAGCATACTACTCTAAGGGACGTGACTCTGCACATGTTCCGGTTGATTATTTGCCGGTTAGAAAATTGAGAAAACCCAACGGTAGTAAACCTGGTTTTGTGATTTTCGAAGGACAAACAACAATTTATGTCACACCTGACAGTAAAATTGTTGAAAAATTAAAAAAATAGCAAAAAAATGAATTACCACTAAATTGAAGTGGCAATTCATTTTTAATTACATAAACGATCCATCATGAAATTGGAAGGCGCCTTTAACATTCAATCTTTTGAGTGTATCAGTTAAACCATTGCCAAATGCCATTTCTGCACCTAAAACGTTGGTTGATTGACTAGTTTCACCAAATAAATGAAGAGCTTTAAATGGGAATGTTGCGGCAAATGCAGCTGTTTGATCTGGATGTAGTCCAGTAAGCTGACTGACTGTTTGTTCATCAAGTGTATTGTCAGCCAAGTTTATTGCAATTTTTACTAGATCTGTGTTTAATGCTTTGGATAAAAAAGCTATTTCAGTTAATGGAACAACCCTAGTTTGTTCAACGTGAATTCTATTTGTTTTAACAAACAATGTTTGATAAATACCTGCCTGGTTTTGCCCTGAAATGTGTTCGGTACCTTGCATTTCAATTTCACTTTGATCAGATTCTTCCATGTTAGCTGGAAACACCATGGCCGTTGGTTCTCCAAAGCCACTTTGACTTTGAATTAGGTACGATGTGATTCCTAATGGCCAGACGTTTTCACCGTCAAACAATGCTGTAAAACTGAATTCTGGACCATTTGATAAGTGTGGTGACAGTTTACCGCTTTGGGGTAAAAATTTGAGTGGTAAGTGATATTGATCTAACTCTTGTATTAGACGTTGTCTGACCCTTGGTACATAAATGACATCAGGATTTTCAATTTTAGCTAAAAAAACTAAATCAGATGTTTCAATTGGCTCAGAGTATATTTTATCTGCCAAAATGCAGTTCATGGAAACAGCACTAGGGTTATTGTTAATTAGAATTGTCTCATAACCTTGACGCTTTAGTTCTTGAAGTGTTGCAGCCGTATAATAATCAGCTGCTCCAGCATTTCCGAGACGGAATCCACCTGCACCAACAACTATCGCTTTTTTTGCATTTGAAGGTTGCGATTCAGTTTCACTTTCAAAGGTCGAGTAAAAAATACCCGTGTGTTGTTCGAATTCACCAGCTGATGGATCAATTTCTTTATATACTGGGAAAATATTGTTTTCACTTCTTAGATTCGTAACATCTATTTCTTCCTGATTCCACAACTGGCTGATCATCCAATCGCTATAACCGTAGTACTTAGCTTTTTTTAGAATTACTAAGTCACCCGGATTATCAGCCACATCTGATTGCAAACGATGTAGCTTTTTTAATTTATAAAAGTAGTAAGGATCAATTTTTGTTAATTCAGCAAGCTCGTTTGTTGAATAGCCACGTTTCAGTGCTTCTAGTAGAAGAATGATTCTGTTGGCTCGGGGATGAATCAGTCGTTGAACAATTTGATCGTCAGATAACTGCTCATTTTCTGCAATATTGAATGCGTCAGTATGGAAGTGAGCAGCCCTTAAAGCTTTAATTAAAGCTTCCTCAGTACTTCTACCTATTCCCATCGTTGAACCCGTCGAACGCATCTGTGTTCCAAGTCGTTGATTTGAGTCAGGAAGTACATCAAATGGCCAGATTGGCACTCTAGCCGCAATATGATCCATACTTGGCTCAATTAAGGCACTTTGATACGTGAAATTATCAGGAAGTTTAATTTCAGATAAAACTTTACCCATAAAAAGATTGGCACAAACTAACGCCAACGGATAGCCAGTTGCTTTAGCTGCAAATGATGTAATTCTGTCAAAGTAAGGACTGTTTTTAATAACATAAAAATTTCCATTTGACGGATTAAGCGCAAACTGCACGTGATTAATGCCAACAATTCTAAGCTTTCTTGTTACGGACAGTGCCACGTCTCTAATTCGCTGATATTCGCGGTCAAGGAGCGTCTGTGTCGGAGTAAAAGCAATTGAATCACCAGCGTGAATACCAATTGGATCGAAGTCCTCAACGCCAGCAACTTGAAGCATCGTGCCAAGGCGGTCTCTCAAAACTACGACTTCGATTTCTTTATAACCAGCAATGCTTTGTTGGACCATTGCCTGACCCACTCTGGACTGCCCCAGCGCAATATTAATTGCATCGGCAAGCTCATTTGTGTCGTGGCAAGTTCTTCTAGTAAGGCTTCCCTGAGGTGCAACCGGTTTTACGATAACTGGGAAGCCTGTCGAGCGAGTTAGTTCAACTGCAGCTTCGAAGCTATTAACAGACTGCGCCGTAATTGTTGGTGCTTGCATTTGTTTTAACGTTTGATTTAAAAGAACTGGGTTATTGAGTTGCCGAATTGTTGCTTCGGGGACACCCAATAAAGAAATATTCATTTCTCTAAGAATCCCAGTCTCCATTAATTCTTCAATTAGACGAAGGCTGTTAATGCCACCAAGATTTGGTAAAATTGCTGTCGGATGGTATTTTTTAATCACATAAATTAAATTCTTGATGGTCAAAGGTAAAATACAAGAATGATCAACGGCATTACTGTTACCAAGAGAAAAGGAAAACGGATTGTTATCCATTAAGATTGTTTCTACACCAGCACTTTTGAGGTTAGTCGTTATTTGAAAAATAGCGGAATCTATTTCAGTCTCATGATTAATTTCGTCGGCACCACCGCCCAAAATTAAAATTTTTGAATTTTTAGAATTCACAACTAAACCTCCCGTTGCTGCATTGATTCGATAAATTCATCGAACAATCCGTTAGTTTCATCTGGTCCTGGAGCTCCATCAGGGAAAAATTGAACCGAAAAGGCCGGAAAACTTCTGTGACGCAACCCCTGAACCGTGTCATTAACGAGATCAATATACGTCACAAACAGTTTATTTCTGTCAACAGATTGACGGTCCACAGCGAATCCTTGTCCTTGTGATGCGTAAATAATATGATCTGTAATAACCTCTTTAATTGGATGGTTCATACCATGATGTTCAGCAGGCAACTTGCTGACTTCAGCCTGATTTGCCATCGCAAATAGTTCGTGTCCGAGACCAATTGCAAATAGTGGAATCTCTGTTTGAACTAACTGGATCATTTCTAGAACTGAATCATTAAGGTCATGTGGATTTCCCGGACCAGTTGATAAAATGACACCGTCAGGATCTAACCGTAGCACGTCTTCAGCAGATGCATTGTACGGCAAAACTGTCACATTACAATTTCTGCGACCGAGTTCACGCAAAATTCCATGTTTTAAACCAAAGTCAATGACGACCACACTTAGTCCAGTTCCCGGGTTTGGATACGGTTTTGGTGTTGATACCTGTGCTACTTGTTGATTTGTTAAAACGGTTGCGTTTAACTGGTCAAATGCATGTTCATCAGCCACTGGGACAATACTTGCCTTCATGGTTTTACCAACCTTACGCAATTTTCTTACAACAGATCGGGTATCAATTCCCGTAATACCAGGAATGTTCATTTGTTTCAAATATTGATCTAGTGATAATCGGCTTATTCTGTTAGTCGAAACATTTGCCAATTCTCTGACAATTACGCCTTTGATAGTCGGCAAAATCGACTCATAATTTGCTTGATTAATTCCCGAACTGCCAATGTTTGGTTGTGTAAAGATAACGATTTGGTTATGGTAAACTTGGTCGGTAATAATTTCTTGGTATCCAGTCATGCTAGTGTTGAAAACAAGCTCACCAGTAGTTACTGCCGGAGCTCCAAATCCTTCACCTTCGTAAGCTGATCCATCTTCTAAAATTAAATATCGCTTCGTCACAAGAATGCCTTCTTTGCAAAGTATTTTGAATTATACTTATAAATCTGTTTGATCGAGTTGATCTAACATTTTTTGAAAATATTCAGGTAATGGTGCTTCAAAGGTCATTTGCTTTTTGGTCGTTGGATGAATAAATCCCAACAGACGTGCATGCAAGTACTGGCCGTTGCCAGGTAAGGTTTTACGAGGCCCATACAATGGATCACCTGCAAGTGGATGGTGAATATATTGCATATGTACTCGTATTTGGTGTGTCCTGCCGGTCTCAAGCCTACAGCTGACAAGGGTATAATGTTGATAACGCTTCAGTACTTGAAAATGGGTGACAGCATGGCGACCATCCGCAATTATCGCCTGTTTTTGGCGATTAACTATTGATCTTCCAATCGGTGCATCGATTGTCCCCTTGCTTTCGGTTATTTGACCATGAACAATTGCAACATATTCGCGTTCATTTGTTTTATTTTTTAGTTGAGCTGCCAAAAATCTATGAGCCTGATCATTCTTAGCCACCATCAATAATCCAGAAGTATCCTTGTCGATTCTGTGAACTATTCCTGGCCTAAATTCGCCATTAATGGTTGATAATGGGCTGTGATATAGTAGTGCATTAACAAGAGTATGATCTGGATGTCCTGCCGATGGGTGAACTACCATTCCTTGAGGCTTATTAACGACGATGACGTCATCATCTTCATAAACAATATCTAACGGAATGTTTTCCGGCTCTAAATCAATTTTTTTTGGTTCAATTGGGATTACCTTGATCTTATCATTGATTTCAAGGTGATATTTAGCTTTAACCGGATGACCATTAACTAAAACGTGATCTTCGTCAATCCATTTTTTTATTTGAGATCTGGATTCGTCTGGAATTAGTGTACTCAACGATTTATCTATTCTACCAAGCTGATTATCATCAGTTATGGAAAAATTCATTTCCTTATTTTGCATTTTCATCGTCACCTTCTAGCCAAACAGTTATTATTAGCCAAATCACGCCGATTGTTAGACATGAATCAGCGATATTAAAAATTGGAAAATTGATAAAATCTAACTGAAACATGTCCACTACATATCCTAAGCGAATTCGATCAATAAAATTTCCAATTGTGCCGGCTAAAATGAATGCGATACTAAATCCGTACATTTTAGAAGCTCTGAAGTGCCATAAAAAGTATCCAAGGACAACAAGTGCGATAATAGTGATAATTGTGAAAAGCCATTGTTGACCACTTAGAATACTCCAAGCAGCACCATTATTACGTAGATTGGTAAATGATAAAATTGATGGAATAAACTCGTGAACTTGATTTAAACCAATATTTTGAACCGTAATATATTTAACTGTCTGATCAATGACCACTAAAACAGCCATTAATAAGAAGTAATATGGCATTGATATTCCCCCAAGCTTATTTTTCGGTTTCATTATTTTCAAGTTGTTGTTTCAAGGATGCCAGTGAGTTTGGCATAAATGAAAAGAACATTGTCTGTCCGTTTACGGTCATATGAAGTGAACGTTTGTTAAATTTCAGTTGACGAATTGAATTTCGTGGAATGATCATGTAGTCTTTTTGAAGAACACGGCTAAAGATAAGCTTTGTTGGCGTAACTAAAACAGTCCTTCGTGAAATTTGAACAACGGCCAAGAATATAAAAATTACAAATAGCACGGCCGTGATCCATTGGAAATGCGTTATCTCAAGCCATATAATGATTCCTAATAGTAAAATAACGGTTGTCCAGCACCAGCTAATGATGGCTGAAACCGGATTTGGTTGGTAAAAGTATCTTTGTTGTTCTTCCATAAAGTACAATTCTCCTTAAAAATAATAATAAAAATGAGGTTACAATAATGATTAAAATTTACACGGATGCCGCAACAAAAGGAAATCCTGGTCCGACTGGGTTAGGATTTCTGATTGTTCAAAATCAAGTTGCCATTCAAAAAACAGAAACTCTTAAATTAGCAACTAACCACGAGGGCGAATTTGCGGCTGCTATTGCAAGTTTTAGCTACCTAAAGGAACATTATGGTGCTAATGAGACAGTTTTATTTTATACCGATAGTCGCCTGTTGAGTGATGCAATTGGTAAAAATTACACAAAACATTACAAATCACAACTTGCAGACTTATCTAAATTATTTGAACACTTTAATTTAGTAATTACCAGATGGATACCAGAAAAGGAGAATAATGGTGCGCACAATCTGGCTAATCAAGCACTCAAAAGGCTTGATTAGCTCGGTGAAATTCCCCAGTACTAAGTATATCAAAATTATGTCCAAAATGAGCATTAAACCAGTCATTTCGGCAAAACAAAAAGTCGTGTGATAATCACACGACTTTTTGTTTTAATTTTTGTTTAGTCAAACGTCTTGAAACGCTGATCATCATCCATAAATTCTTTATCGCCAGCATCCTCTTCAATGGATCCAAATGGCATTTCTGCTCTTAAGCGCCAATCTGATGGTACGTCGAAAGCATCACGAATCTGATCGTCAATTAGTGGGTTATAATGTTGCAAACTTGCACCAATATTGTTTTCTGCTAAAGCTGTCCAAACAGCAAAGTTTGCAATCCCCATACCTTGTTCTGACCAGTCATAAAAGTTATCTGCATAAAGAGGTGCCTGTTCCTTAAACGCTTCAACGACTGACATGTCTGTGAAATACAAGATTGTACCAAATCCAGCTTTAAAGCTGTTAATCTTTGAGACTGTCCTAGCGTAAGCCTCTTCGGTTGGAACTTCACTCTTTAAACGTTTTGCAACAATATCCCATACTTTATCATGTGAATCACCAAACGTGATGATTGCGCGAGTCGTCTGGTTGTTAAACGCTGTTGGCAGGTTTTTAATAGTCTCTTTGATTAATTGATTGATTTGATCTTTAGGTTGATTGACATTTTTTCCAAGCGCATAGATCGAACGACGATTCTTGGATAAGTTAATTAATTCATTTTTCATATTTGAAATCCTCCGATTAATAATAAAATATTTCAACGGTTCCAAATATATCATACTTACTAAATGTAAGTAAAGCCATTTTCTGAAAATTAATTAATTATCGTTGCTTCTTTCCCCAGAATTGGAATAAATCGGTTCTTAACGATCCGTTATACAGTTTTCTTTTTTTAGTAGCCTTTTCGCCATAAAAGGTTTCAAATTCTAAATCACTTGTTAGGATGTATTTGCTCCAGGTCGTCATTGGTCTATATACGTCTCCCATCTGTTCATAAAGTTTACGAACTGATTCTTGATCACCCAGACGTTCACCGTACGGAGGATTAGCAACTAAAACTCCATTTATTTTATCGGTATGCCAATCTTTAACTGCTAATTGCTTGAAAGTAATATCCTGAAGTAATCCAGCCTCTCTAGCATTAACATGAGCGATGTCAATCATATTTTGATCGATATCATAGCCTGTGATGTCTAAAGGAGTATCATAGTCCGCCTTTGAATCAGCTTCATCACGTACCTGCTGTGACAAGCCTTCAGGTGTAATGCTCCATTTTTCGCACGCAAAATCGCGATTAAATCCGGGAGCAATGTTTCTGCCAATCAAAGCGGCCTCGATTGGAATGGTCCCAGAGCCACAGACAGGATCAACAAATGGATTATCTGTAAACCAATGGGCAAGTAAAACCAGAGCGGCCGCCATATTTTCTTTCATTGGTGCGCCACCTTTTGCGGCACGATACCCGCGTTTAAACAGACTACTTCCGGTTGTATCAAGTGTTAGGATAACGTGATCTTTGTTAATCATTACTTCCAAAGGATATAGCGCACCATTTTCTGGTAGCCTAGTTCTGCGGTGGTAAACTTCACTCATCTTAGCAACGATTGCTTTTTTAACAATGGACTGCACATTGGGTACACTATGAAGTTGAGAATTATGTGACCGTCCCTCAACTGGAAATTCTGCATCGATTGGTAGTAAACTGTCCCAATCTAGGGCTTTAGTTTGTTCAAATAGTTCGTCAAAGGTAACGGCTTCAAATTCACCGACAATTATTTTGACCCGATCTGCGGTTCTTAGCCACAAATTAGCCTTTAAAATATCTTCCATGTCTCCCTTGAATCGAACTCGCCCATTTTCAACTTGCGTGTCGTACCCTAGATCTCTTAGCTCACGACCAACGAGTGCTTCGATACCAGCGGCAGCTGTGACCATTAAATTATACTGTGTCATTTTTTACCTCTTCACTAATTTCTTTGTCAGTCAATTATAGCAAATTTATGAATCCATGCGGCTGATTTGATGAAAACAAACAAAAAACTTCGGAAGTTTCCGAAGCTTTTTAAAAATGTAACTATTTTAGTGTAATTTCATAACCGTAATTTTTGGTCTTACCTGTGTCAACTGTGACATTAGCCTCTTTAGCAAGAAGGTCGCTTTGCTGACCACTAATATCAGGCAATCCTTGGAAAGGTTCTATGCAAAGGAATGGCGCGTTTGCTCCCTCTTTTGTCCACAAGCAGACATATTGAAAATCAGTCAATGTTAATTCTATGCTATGTTCAGATTTAGGCGAGCTCAATTTAACTCCATCAATTCCACTATTTTCTATGATTACCAAACCAGCCTCAAACATGTCGTGATTAAGTTTGATATTGCTCTTATTCGCAGCAGCAAGTGGAATGATCTTGCCATCCCGGTACGGTGCTGGAGTTTTTACAATTTCAAATTGCTTTAAATCAAGATTAGCTGGTTGAAAGTTTAATTCATAGTCATCAAATGAAGCATCTCCACCAATTGGTACATTAAATGCGGGATGTGAGCCAATTGAGAAAGCGAATTGTTTGTCATCTTTGTTAACAATTTCAAAGTTAAATTTAAGGCCACTGTTGGTTAACGTAAAAGTGACATCTAGTTCAAATTCAAATGGATATAGAACTTTTGTATCACTGTTAGCTTCCAGTGAAAGTGTTAACGATGAACCATTGTTTTCTTTAACACTGAATGTTTGACCACCTGCAAATCCATGCTGTGGCATTTTGTATTCTTTGCCTTGATACGTGTATGAGTCTGCTTCTGATCTACCGATTGCAGGAAACAGTACCGGTGCATGTTTGGGCCACAGGTCATTATTCCAGATGTAATCAAAATCTCCTGATTTGTTGACTAAATGTGTTAACTCTGCACCCTTTTCGTTAATTTCAGCTTTGAATTGCTCGTTTTCAATAACTTGCATCTATATACGCTCCTTTATAGTAATAACTGTTATACCAGTATCTTGAATCCGCTTCCATTATAACCCACAACTTTAGAAAGTCAATTCTGTATTGCTGATATTAGGCCAATTGTGAACTACTTCAGATACAATAATTAAATTGTTTTAGTCCTTATATATTAGTTTTAGTACAAGTAAACAAAAAAAGCTGGATGACCGAAGTCATCCAGCTACCTGTTTGTAAATTTCTGTAAGCCATGTTTTGTCGAAGTACATTCTTCAGGCAGAATATACAGTGATAATCATCTATCTCGAGACATACGTCTCCCCCCACAATCAGTTCAATTACCTATGTGAAGCTCCCCTACCATAAGTTTGGGTTTCCCGCTCGAGGGGTTTACCGCGTTCCATCAATATAGTTTCCTACATTGCTTCGTCACTGTGGCACTTTTCAGGAATACTGGGGCATAGCCGAAACCTTAGCCGCTTTTTCCGCCGTAACCATTACTGGTTCCCCGGCTTATTTTTTCACCGAGCACGAACACTACAAGCATCTCAGCCTGTGCGAGCATGGACTTTCCTCAGCTGATACGAACCAGCCGCGATTATCCAAAATTTACAAATCATTCGAATTGATTAAAGAAGGTGTGAATCAGACTGATCGTTGCCAATTTGTGAACCGAATACGCGACGTTCAAGGTTTGACAATCGCTTAAGAATATCCATATTAGTTGCACTTGACACAGGCTGTTCATTGGTTGAACGAGAACCCATTGAGGCGCCTACTTCAACCTGACGATTTAATTCATCAACCTTTGCTTTAAGACGGTCATTCTCACCTTGAAGCCTAGTGATTTCTTTATTGAACGCATCGTAGTCCTTGATAACATCGTCAAGAAAACTGTCAACGTCAGTCGGATCATATGCAGATCCCATTCTTTTTTCTTTAAATTCCTTTTGGAGAATATCCTTTGGAGTAAAGTTAATGTTATCCAATGTTAACACCTCAGTCGTGATTTCTTAAATACCTAATCTAGTTTACCAAAAAAATAGCTAATTGCAACCATAAATCAGCATCTTCATACTTTCTTTCTCTTTTGTTTACTATTCCTGCTTATCTTCTTCAATCTCTGTTGCAATTTCTTGAAGCTCGTCAAAATCTATCAGACTAATTGGGTATGGATGAGCGTCAGCGAAGCTTTTTGCTGCTTCCAAATCATATTGCATTTTTCCTGGGTATTCTGGATCATATATGAATAGTGCCTCATCAGTATGTGATAGCATAAACTGCTGGTAATTTTTTAATTGCATGGGTGATTTGTAAGGACTATCGCTGACTTGATCAGAAAAATCTGCCTTAGAAATTAATTCTTGCAATTTTGTCCTATTATTCTCATTCCATTGGCTACCAAATTCAGCAAAAGGTAACATTACAGCAATTTTCAGTTCTGGATATTGGCTTTTTAATTCCGATCCACACTCTGTGCACCATTGTTCTACACCAAGTTGTGGCCCTGTAATTAGCCAATCAACACCTTGTTCGATTCTCTGCGATAATGATTGAGTGATCGCCTTTTTAATCACTGTCACCTTTGGATCATTGTCTTGAAAGACACTTAATTCATAACTACGGTAACCACTGATCCATAAACGACTCATTATTGAACCTCTATTCAGTAAAATTTAAAATTTATTTGCCCTGTTCTTTGGTATAATACTGTATAGCTGGGAGGATTGCAAAAGATGACAATTCATTATCCAAATGGAAAGCAATATTCTATGCCAAGTCGTAACGCTTACCCTAAAAAAAGCGCTATAGTTCATCATTCGATCTTTGGTAAGCGTGGAATGACACTTGAACAGGAAATTAATGAGAGCAACGCATATTATCTAGCTCATGATATTGCTGTAATTCATAAAAAGCCAACACCTATCCAATTAGTAAAAGTTGACTATCCAAAGAGGAGTGCTGCAGTTATCAGAGAAGCATACTTCCGGAAACCGTCGACAACCGATTACAACGGCATCTATCACGGATACTATCTTGACTTTGACGCTAAGGAAACGAACAATAAACTGTCCTTTCCCTTAAAAAACTTTCATGAGCATCAAATCAAGCATTTAAGAGCTTGCATTAAGCAGAGTGGCGTTTGCTTTGCTTTCGTTAAGTTTTCAAAATTGGACCGTTTATTTTTGCTGCCGGCGACAAAATTGTTTTTTTACTGGGATCAGCAACTACAAGGTGGTCGCAAATCGATTCCACTAAAAAATATTGAACAAGATAGTTATGAGATCAACTACGGGTTTAATCCAACGATACCGTATTTGGACGCAGTTGATAAAATGATTAACGATTTTGGAGTATAAAGGAGTGCAATATGTCAGATGATAAACGTCCAACCCGACAGACTCGTATGCAGTCTGGTGATAACGGAAATTCGGGATCTGGAAAAAAGAAAGGCATTATTAAAAGAATTTTCGCCTGGGGATTCAGCATTCTTGGTATTTTAATTCTTTGTGGAGCAGTATTATTCTTCTACTACGCATCTAGTGCACCTAAAATTTCTGAGAGTGAGTTATCAAGTCAGAGTGAAACACAAATTTATGACTCAGATAACAACGTTATTTCCGAATTGGGAGCTCAAAAACGGGAATATGTTAAATCTGCCAACATACCAACTGAAATGCAGCACGCGGTAGTTGCAATTGAAGATCGTCGATTCTACAAAGACCATGGTGTTGATCCATTCCGAATTATAGAAGCTGCCGTTGCAGATGTGACGCATACGTCAAGTGGTCTTCAGGGTGGTAGTACTCTGACCCAACAGCTGGTTAAGTTATCTGTATTCTCTACCGCTGCTTCCGATCAAACGATAAAACGCAAAGCTCAGGAAGCTTGGTTAGCAATTAACGTGGAACGTCATTATTCTAAGGCAAAGATCTTGGAGTTCTACATTAATAAAGTTTACATGGGTAATGGCGTATATGGAATGCAAACTGCTGCACAGTACTACTATGGTAAGAATCTAAAGCAGTTAAACTTGTCGCAATATGCGACGTTGGCTGGAATTCCACAGTCGCCAACCTACTATAATCCGACAAGCAATGTTAAAGCGTCAACTGCCCGTCGTAATGAAGTTTTGAGTGCAATGGTGAGAAGTAAGTATATAACGCAATCGCAAGCTAATGCAGCTGAAAAAGTCAGTGTAACTGCCGGACTCGATTCCTCACATGGTAATACTTCTAAGCTTTCGTCGACTGATAACAGTAATAAGAAGGTTATTGATGCTTACCTGAAACAAGTTGTTTCTGAACTTGAAGCTAAGGGATACAATCCATATACTGACGGCCTTCAAGTCCACACAAACCTTAATATGGATGCACAAGAACATTTGTATGATGTTGCTAACGACGGATCGGTTGCTTTCCAAAGCAATGATATGCAAATTGGTGCCGCAATCACAAATCCTAAAAATGGTAAAATTATTGCCATGTTGGGTGGCAGAAAAACTGGTAACGTGACGTTTGGTTTGAACCGTGCCGTCCAAACAGATAGAAGTGCCGGTTCAACCTCTAAACCGTTAATGGATTATGGACCAGCAATTGAATATTTAAACTATCCAACTTTCAGGCCGGTGAAGGATATTCCGTTCACCTACCCTGGCACCAACAAGAAACTTTACGATTTTGATCATCAGTATCAAGGTACAATCACGATGCGTTCCGCATTGGTACAGTCCCGTAACATTCCGGCAATTAGAACATTGCAGGATGTTGGAATGTCCAAGGCTACTAAATTCTTGGCAAGATTTGGCATTAAGCCAACATCGAAGTCTGGATTTGAATTACAAAACGGTATTGGCTTGTATATTTCTCCTTTGCAAGAAGCCGCAGCCTATGCAGCATTTGCAGATAATGGTATCTATCATAAACCATACTATATTAGTCAGATTACTACCCAAAGTGGTGATACCTACAAGTATAGTTCCGCCGGTAAGAGAGTTATGAAGACATCAACGGCATATATGATTACAGATATGTTGAAGGGTGTTATTAATAGTTCTAAGGGTACTGCAACTTCTGCCAAGATTTCTGGGGTTCATCAAGCCGGTAAAACTGGTACCACTAACTACCCTAGCGGTAGCGGAGTTTCTTCGGGAGTCATGGATTCATGGTTTAGTGGATACACGAAGCATTATTCAATTTCTATCTGGACTGGTTATGATAAGGCACTCGTGGCAGGACACTCCATTTCGACCACATATGAAAAGACGGCTCAGTTAGTTTATCGTAGTGAAATGAGTTATCTTGAGAATCAGAATCCAAGTTCAAATTGGAAGACCCCAGATACTGTTACTGTTGTCGAAAAGAATGGACAACGGGAACTTGAGGTTAAGGGAGCTTCGTGGAGTGATACAGGTACTAGTGATAAATATGCTGAAAACAATAATGGTTCTGCTACAACTAGCGATAGTTCCGTTACGGTTTCTTCCTCGTCTTCAGAGAGTGAGTCCAAGGCAGATTCAGAAAGTGCAAGCAGTAACTCCAATAATTCGTCTTCAGTAGAACAGACTCCTGGTGGTGATGGTAATAATAGTTCGTCATCATCTTCAGCAGCCGCATCGTCCTCATCAACTTCGACATCTACGGCGCAATCAGATACAAATACAACACAAAATAGTTCGACAAATACCGGACAATGACACACAAAAGGCGGTTCTTCGTCAAGAAGTACTGATATAAAAT
>NZ_AZGF01000019.1 GCF_001434475.1 Paucilactobacillus suebicus DSM 5007 = KCTC 3549
AAATGTTATGTAGAAAGCCGGTTTATCATGGTAAACGCCAGACAAAATACTAAATCAAAGTCTAAAAATAAAAAAAAGTACAATCCTAATGATTCCCTGCTTTACCCACTACTTTATGCCCGAGGAACTGGCAAAATGCAATGGCTGACTACCTACGCTTGGTTTCAATGGCGAACTCAGTGGTATCTGGTTAAGTATCGAACACCGGATGCACTATTACGATTTTTCCCGTTTCTAATGAGCTACATGGCACACAAAGCATGGCCGGTTGACTTTGATCCTTTTAAGGATAAAGCACAAGAGTTTTCTCCACGGCAGAAGTTTGTCAATTCAGGTGAACGAAGAAAAAACACAAGCGTTGGAACTACAGCTGGTATTTTGATTGGACCAGGATTGGCAGCTTTGATGACGGGCTTTTTCAATTCAATTTTACCATCAGATATCTATCCATCACGGTGGACGGTCATTCTGATAGAAGCAGGTTTTGCTTTATTAACATACATCATTGTTTTGGGCATTCTGTGGCTCTTTTGGGGTAGACGCATTCGTAAATGGTGGCAACAGTACGTGCCACCCAAAGATGCAATCAATGAGATTACTTCACAGCCATCGATCACGGTGAAAATGCATATTCCAGTAAACGCCGGCGGCTGGTTTATTTTGGGTGATCGAATTTTTCTCTTTCTTGCAGGAGCGTTTGTACCTTGGTTAGTGTTTATTGCGCCATTTACGTTTAACTTCAAACCAGATAGCCTTGCTGATTTGCCGATGAACGGATTGGTCGTTGCGGGTGGAATTGCAATGGCAGTTTTTGCCCTTGCCATCCCCAGTGTTCCTGGTCAAACCTCTTTTAAAGAAATTCGACTTAAAGAATTGAATGGTAAACGACTGTAATCTCCCAACAATTGGAATAAGGAATGGTATTTATGGCAACAAAAGGAAAAACAAGCAAAAATAATGCAAAACAACAGTGGCTCTATCCGTTACGGATGGATCGTGATACGGCCAATTTTGAGTGGGCTTCACAGTATGCATGGTTGCGAGACGAGAAGGACTACTATTTAGTTAAATATCGTACACCTGCTTTTTGGTGTATGATTTTTCCTACGTTGATGAATCTGGTGCCGCACAAAATGTGGAAGGTTGATCGGGGTTTAATTGATAATACTCCTGAATTCAAACCGAGGTTCAAGAAACCAACTAAGGAACAAGAAGCTGCAAGCCGGTCTAGATTACGTCGTGCGGACAGTGCTGGAATTTTCACTTCTATCCTAGGATCGGGAGCCATTGGCGGGGTAATTCTCGGAATAATTTCCCTGTTTGTGCCATCTGATCAATATCCGTCTGGTGTAACGGAAGTTGGTATCGAATTGCTCGAAATTATAGTGTTGTATGCAATATTGATTGGTATTATCTATTTATTATTCCATAAACGGGTTGCTGCACTGTGGTCGGCGCATAAACGACTAAAAGCGGCTTTAAAGTTGATCACTGATGGTCCTAGTATTACGATGCGCATGCATATCTCATGGTTGCCGTCTGGATTGGGAAACCTATGCCAACACACGTTAGTAGCCCTCTTTGAACTAGCAATTCTGTATGTGTATTTAGTAGTACCAATTGTGGATCCATCTGGCGTCCATAACAGTTATGCAAAGACAGTATTCAACGGATTGGTCTCATGGGTATTCACACTGTTGTTTGTGGTTGTCTGTTCATTGAAGATTTTTCCAACTAATGCTCTGCCACAATGGGTAAAGACCCGGGGAAAAATTAACTGGCCGAGAAACCAAGGCGAATCAAAAAATTAATTTAATGTTACTAACGGAAGACTGATTAAGTCTTCTTTTTTAATGTTGTTTTACAATTCAAAACCTAGCCGACATAGTTTTCCGTTGTATAAAGATTGCTTAAGAACGTGCGAATGCACGTTAATTCTGTTTTACTTGAGTTAAAATTACACGCGAATCTATTATGGAAGTGTTGTAATGAAAATTGTAAATCGCTGGTGGCATCAGCGGTGGGCACCCTTATCTGTGCTTATTTTGATGAGCTTAATTATGATTGTTCCACAGCTGTTGACTGGCAGTACTATTGTTGGCAGTGATGGAATATTTCATTTTAATCGTATCTATGACGCTGCCAAACAAATTAGTAACTGGAATTTCAGTTATTTTCAAACAAACTATGGTTTTCAACAGAGTGGGCGAATTGTTAATGCAGTTTATGGCCCGTATTTTGCTTATCTAACAGGTTTTTTACTAGTAATTTTTCGTAGTTGGTACCATTTTCAATTAGTAACCACCTTCGCCGTTTACCTAATTGGTGGCTGGGGGATGTACCGACTGACTCGCATTGCCGGTGCTCACCGTGGTGCTGGATTAATTACCGCGTTAATCTTTATGAATGTCGGTTGGCTACCACGCTGGGGTTTTAATCAGAATATGAATGGAATCGGAGCTGCCTTGATGCCATATGTGATTGCTTGTGGCATTCAAATGGTCCATGATCAAGTTCGACCGATTCACATAGTCCAGCTAACGCTAATTATGTCAGTGTTGATTGAAACTCATGTTCTTAGTACTTTAATGGCCGTTATTTTACTAGTTCCGTTTTGGATAGTGGGTATGTGGCGTAGTGACCATCGGTTATTGATGATCAGGAACACAGCGATCGCAATTGGATTGACCTTACTTTTGACGGCAAATGTGTGGGGTGGCATGTTATCACTTTACGCCAATAATTCGTTGGCGTTACCACATTCATTTCAATTGGCACAAAATACACTGCACATTACTAAATTAATGGATCATCGTGATTCTATAAGTATCTATCTGATTATTATTTTTATTTGGCAGGTAGGCCTGCTTCTCTGGCATCGTCGTCAAGTTACACGTATTAACTGGATGATCAGCGGTCTTGGAATAATTTTTCTATGGCTGACTTCAAGGTTCTTTCCTTGGCAAACGGTAAACCATGCTATTCCAGTACTGTCACAGGTTCTTCAGTTTCCCGTTCGAATCACGATTGTTGCGTACCCGTTATTATTGTGTGGGTTAGCGCTGAGTCTGTCGTTACCAACGAAGTTACCACAAGGTAAAGACTTAATGTTGCCAATTATGATTTTGGCTGTATTAGCAGTTGCTGTACCGAATATTACCAATATTTCTCAACGTAGTGAACAGGTCCAACACCGTAAAGTCCTAAAGAACTTTGGTGGGCTACTATTGTTGGACAATTCTCCTAAAGTATTACGTAAAACACTTAATAGCAAACATCCAGGTGCACTGCTGGAACTGGCCGAAAAGCACAGCTCTGATTATTTGCCGATTAATGGAAAGCAGGGTGAGGGGCAACAAAATCCAGGCTCGATTTATAAACGTCAAATTTTGTTAGGACACCAATTCTTTTCATTTACAGTGCTTAGTCATGGTCGTCTTGAACTTCAATGGCACGCTGATAACAAGGGCTGGCAAATGACGCCTGTCGTGTCTTATCATGATTCGACACTTACCTTGAACGGCAAGAAACTAGCGAAATCAGAATATCGAAGGACGCATATCAACGTGCCAATTGTCTACGCTCATAAGGGAACCAACAAGCTGATTATTAGGTACGCAACACCAACCTGGGTCGGCGTTCTAATTGGGGCTTCACTTGCTAGCTGGTTTGGACTGGGCTGCTATGGACTTTATGAGTTTAGAAAAAGGTGTGGATTGAGGCGAATAGAACTTGAGCATTAATTGAATAATCAAACTAGTTACCTAACCACCATGTGCCAAAAAAACGACTAATTTATTAAGATAATTACGATAATATTAAATGTGTGGCATGACTTACCAAATCATTTTCCTTCAATCTAGAAACATGTTAAAGTACGTCTAATCAAAGGAATGGAGGATGAAATTTGCCAATCGTAATTATTAAACTAATGTGGGCCGTTGGTGCCTTATTCAGCTTTGTATTAAGCCTGGTTGGTTTTGTGCTTCCCATCATTCCAGGCATCCCGTTCGCGGTATTTACATTAATCTGCGTAGAAAAGTTATCACCACGGTTTCATAAGTGGTTATTAAATACTAAGTTAGTTCGTAAATTTAGAGTTAGATTTCCAAAACTGGCAAAAGTTTTGGTATAGAAAAGCTGAGATTGTTCTTGGCTTTTTTTTATGGAGTTTTAATTTGTGCTTTACCTAGAGTGGACTTTAAGGAGTATGATTGTAGAGCTGTGGGTTATGATAGGTTGAAACGTGCCAAAAAGAGCAGGCTCAGCGCATATAAGGGGTAAAATTCAACATTCCTAAAGCTCAGGAATATTAAATTTTACCCCTTATATACATGAGCCTATGCGCTCTTTTTGACACTCTATACATAAAATTCGACCACTTAGCCCAATGAGGTTTATTTGTTGTAGCACTTATGGTTTAATAAACCTTGCGAAAAAAATGTGGAGGAAATTATTTAATGATTATTAAAGCACTTGGGAAGTATAAGTTGCTGGTGACGGCAGCACTGCTGACAATGCTACTTCAAGTTGGAGCGGCCTTGTGGCAACCCAGTTATATGAAAAGTATCCTCAGTGTGATGGCTAATATGACGCTGTCGACCTCTGGAAAAATTGATCGAATCAGTAATTATGGTGTGGCACTGATTGGTGTCGCCATCATCGGATTGATTGGCTCAATTTTGAATACCATTACGGCGGCCAAAATTGCACAGTCCGTTTCGGCAGATTTGCGTGAAAACACATTTCGTAAGATTCAGACATTTGCCTATGCGGATATTGAAAAATTTAAATCCGAAAATTTAGTCGTTCGGATGACAAATGATATTAACCAGATTCAAATGCTTCTAATGATGACATTTCAGGTTTTAATCCGTGTGCCGTTGCTGTTTGTCGGCGCATTTATTTTGTCAATCATCACAATGCCAAAACTATGGTGGATTATTGTGGTGATGGTTGTTTTGATTGTTGTTGTCACCGGATTCGCAATGAAATCAATGGGACCCCATTTTGCAATGTTCCAGCGATTGATGGATCGTATTAATGGTATTACAAAGGATAATCTGCGTGGGTCACGGGTGGTTAAATCGTTCGTGCAAGAAGACAATGAAGCAAAGAAATTTGATAAGCAATCAGATGAACTTTTGCACCATAACCTTGCTGTTGGGTATACATTCTCAACGATGATTCCTGCATTCACAATCATTTCACAATTGGCCATTTTTGTGGCAATTATATTGGTGTCAACGTTCGTGACTAAGTCAGCGTCATATGCTCAGGATCAATTGGGCGGCATCATGTCGTTCATTCAGTACATGATGCAAATCATGTTTGCCATTATTATGGGTGGCATGATGTCGATGTTTGCTTCTCGTGGCTTCGTTTCAATGGGTCGGATTAAGGAAGTTCTTGATACTGAAGTGACCATGTCGTTTGATGATGTTCCTGACGAGGATTTGACTGGATCGGTTGAATTTGATCACGTAACCTTCTCATATCCGAATGACAAGAAACCAACCATTAACGATGTTAGTTTTGAAATTGAGCCAGGCGAAATGGTCGGGATCGTTGGAGCAACTGGTGCAGGTAAATCTACACTGGCTCAGCTCATTCCACGGCTATTTGACCCCACGTCTGGTTACGTTAAGGTTGGTGGTCAGGATTTGAAACATGTGTCGAAAGGGACACTGAAGAAGACAATTTCAATTGTTTTGCAAAAAGCAATTCTATTTTCTGGCACGATTGCCGGTAATTTGAAGCAGGGCAATCCCAATGCTACTACCGAAGATATGAATCGGGCCGCTCAAATTGCTCAAGCATCCGAATTTATTGATCGGCTACCAGAGGGATATGAAGCCCCAGTTGAAGAACGTGGTAATAACTTCTCAGGTGGTCAAAAGCAGCGAATGTCAATTACCCGCGGCGTTATCAAACGTCCTAAGGTGTTGATCTTGGACGATTCGACCTCGGCTCTGGACGCTCGATCGGAAAAACTGGTTCAAGATGCTTTTAATCGTGAACTAAAGGGCACTACAACCATTATCATTGCTCAGAAAATTTCATCGGTTGTTCATGCAGACAAAATTTTAGTGCTTGATCAGGGCCACCTAGTTGCTCAAGGGAAACATCAGGAACTTGTTGAGAATTCTGATGTATACCGGCAAATTTACGATACTCAAAAAGCAAAGGAGGATTAGTCGTGAACGATACAGCTCGTGCTATTAAGTTTTTTTACCTATATTTAAAGAAATACAAGCTGCAGTTTGCAGTGATTGCAGTCTTCATCTTTGCGGCTACCTACCTTCAAGTTGAAGCCCCCGTGGTGATGGGACATGCAATTACGCATTTGACCACCTACGTTGGCGACTTTTTTACGCACCAACACGCTCCTGAGGCAATCAAGGCTTTAAAGAAGATTGCAAATGGTGCAGTTACTGCTCAAGATACGTTGAAGGGGATTGCATCACAGATGAGTACGGCGACTGGCCATACGATTGCTTGGACGTCATTAACCGATACAAATGTACAACAGACGGTTCTCTCACACCTGCCAAAGGGAACAACAATTCACTCACTTCAGCAAATGGCGCAAATGCCAACTGATTGGACTAAGCTGACAAACGCCAACGTCCCAGCTAGCATTGCTTCATCATTGCCAAGCGGTACGACAATTAACAGTTTGCATCATATTGCAATGTCCTCACCGGCAAGTAAGGCCGATTTCTTTGGCTCAATGTGGACATTGTTTGCATTTTATATCATGACTGGTGTGGCTCAGTTGATTTACCAGCTTTTGTTTACCCGCATTGTGTCACATTCAACTAACCGGATGCGTAAAGGCTTATTCGGCAAACTTGAAAAATTAACAATTGCCTACTTTGATCGTCATGAAGACGGTGATATCCTAGCTCGCTTTACATCTGATTTGGACAACATTCAAAACACTTTAAACCAGGCTGCTGTTAACGTGACGACTAACATTGCATTATTTGTTGGGATCCTGATTATGATCTTCAATCAAAACGTCAGCATGGCACTGGTTACCGTTTCAACAACACCGGTTGCCGTACTATGTGCCGTGATTATTATCATTCAAGCTAAGCGCAACACCGATCGGCAACAAGCTGAAGTTGGTGATTTAAACGCCTATATGGATGAAAAGATCTCTGGTCAAAAGGCGATTATTGTCGAAGGCCAGCAAGAAGATGCGATTGCAGGATTTGTTACTCGTAATAAGAAGGTTCAAAAGTCGACCTTTGCATTTCAAGCGTGGTCAGGGATGATCTTCCCGTTGATGAATGGATTTTCACTACTGACCGTAGCGTTGGTGATTTTTTTAGGAACACGGATTGCCTTGAATGATAGCTCGTTATCAACGGCCGCTGCGCTAGGATTGGTTGTTACGTTTATCCAATATGCTCAGCAGTACTACAACCCAATCATGCAAATTTCATCATCGTTTGGTCAGTTACAGTTAGCAGTGACAGGTGCCACTAGGTTGAACATTATGTTTGATGAGCCCGAAGAAGTTAGACCTGAAAATGGAAAGAGCTTTAATGCGATTGACAAGGGAATTCAGATTGAACACGTCGATTTCGGCTACGAGCCTGATAAAACTATCTTGAAGGATGTTAATATTAACGTTGATAAGGGACAGATGGTGGCACTAGTTGGCCCCACTGGATCTGGAAAGACAACGATTATGAACTTGATGAACCGTTTCTACGATGTAGATAAGGGAGTTATCAAGTACGATGGAACAGATATCCGTCAGTTCGATTTGGATAGCCTACGCTCTAACGTTGGGATCGTGTTACAAGAATCAGTACTATTCTCTGGCACCATTGCGGATAACATTCGGTTTGGTAAGCCAGAAGCAAGTATGGACGATGTGATTACGGTGGCAAAGACTACCCACATCCATGACTTTATTGAAAGTCTACCAGACAAGTATGAAACATATGTAGACGATAATAATTCAGTTTTCTCGGTCGGACAGAAACAACAAATTTCGATTGCGAGAACAATTTTGACGGACCCCAAAGTCTTAATTTTGGATGAAGCCACGTCAAACGTGGATACCGTGACTGAACAACAAATTCAGTACGCAATGGAAGCAGCCATTGCGGGCAGAACGTCATTTGTCATCGCCCATAGGCTAAAAACAATTCTAAACGCCGACAAGATTGTCGTGCTGAAGGATGGCCAAGTAATTGAGGAAGGTACACATGATCAATTACTGGACGAAAATGGATTCTATGCGGAGCTTTATAGAAATCAGTTTGTGTTTGAATAGTAGAGTGTCAAAAAAGGCGCCTAGCTTCCAGAATATAAGTACAAAAACGCGAAACTCCTGAACTTGGAGTTCCGCGTTTTTGTACTTATATGGCAGGAAGTTGCCTTTTTTGACACGTTTCGGCCATAAAAACAAAAAACCTACCCCCACCGCTCAACCTTCAGCTTAAGTGCATCACGCACATTATCAGTCATTTCCCGTACTTCAACATCATCACCCAAAAATAACAGCCAATCCACAAACATCTGTATACCATCACTGTTATCACCAATATAGTCCTTGAAAATAGCATGCTGTTGGAACGGATCAGTGAACTGGAGTTGTTTTCCAGGTTGGTGAATTCTTTTGAAGCGTTCAATGGCCATAGGACCTAGTTCGAGAATAACGTTAGGTGTTGGTTGGTGTCTTTTCTCAATCTGATCGTGAATAATGATAGGATCATGTAATGGAGAATCTTGTATTTCTTGTACCCGATCTACCCTAAATGTGCGTTCATCATTACGAGTAAAGTCATAGCTACTCATGTACCAGTGAGAGTTGCTATTATAAAAATGCTCAACGTATATCTCATGCCATTCGGGGCCGTTAGCGTTACGCTTTTGATAATTAATTTTAAACGTTCTTTTCTTAACGGACTGACTGATCAAGTCACTCAGCATTGCTGGCGCTTGATCAGATAACTCGACAATACTTGGGTTATCTGGATTTGTATTGTCAAACCATAGTAGGTCTTGGAGGTTTAACAACTCATTCTGAAGATTATCAGGTACGATGGTCAATAACTTCTCAGTGATGGCCTGTCGATTTTTTAAATAGGGCAACTGTTGATTAGTGGTGGCCAAAAATGCGACGAAAAGAGCTTGAATTTCGGTGGGGGTGAACGTTACCGCGGGTAAAGTCTGATTTCTAAGTACGGAGTAGCCGCCATTATGACCTGGAGTTGAAGTAAGCGGTAATCCAAGTTCCTGGATTTCAGCAATATCACGAATTGCAGTACTACGGGAAATACTGAATTCCGTCATTAAATCTTGGAGAGTAAATTGCTCACGGTTGTTGATAAATCTAATTTCTGTAGTTACACGCAAAGTTTTTTTCATTTTTTTCTCCAAACGTGTCGTTTTTTGATACCTTTGGGTTTTATTATACCAACATCAAATCAGGAGGTCATTAAATATGGCAGAATATAAACTTGAAAATAAAGAAGCATTTACAGTGATTGGCTTTGGTACAACAGTCCAGTATGGCGAAGGCGATGATAAATTTGCTCACATTGCTAGACAAAAGTCGCAACTTTGGGAAGATGTTGCCAAGAAAGGACAGATTGGACAATTACAACAGTTAGCTACTGATCCACGAATGATGGCCATTAACGAAGCCGTTAACCAGGAAATGTGGTATTACGCAGGAGTTATTAGTGACGCAGAAGTACCTGAAGGAGCGCGAGCAATTAACTTCCCTGCTGGTCAATATTTGGTAGTCGCAGGACAGGCAGCCACTCCTGGCGAAATGTTTGGTCAGCTTGAAGGAAAAGTGTTTGGTCAAATTTTACCAAGCGTCAAGAATTTTGCCTACGTTGGTGGACCGAATGCCGCAGTTCGCAACACGGTTAGTGAAGATGGCGTTACCGGAGAAATGTGGGTTCCGGTGGTTTCTAAATAGCGATTGATTTAACAAGAGAGCGGAAAAGCCGCCTCTTGTTTTTTTGTTTTCATACCTGGTTGATAGTACAATGTATCTATTATTAAGCGGAAAATGTGAATAACATTCGATATTAGAGGAGAAACAACATGAAACACATCGTAACTGGTATTATTGCTCACGTTGATGCTGGCAAAACTACCTTGTCTGAAGCCATGCTGTACCGAGCCGGTGAATTGCGTAAGCTGGGGAGAGTGGATAATGGGGATGCATTTCTAGATACAGATGATCTTGAAAAAAAGCGAGGAATTACAATTTTCTCGCATCAAGCCAGTTTGCCATATCGTGATTTGAATTTAACATTGCTTGATACACCGGGACACGTTGATTTTGCCAGTCAAACTGAGCAGGTGTTAAGTGTGCTTGACTATGCCATTTTAGTTATCTCCGCTACCGATGGAATTCAAGGTTACACGCGAACCTTATGGCGGTTACTGGATCGCTACAATGTTCCAACGTTTATCTTCGTTAACAAAATGGACGGAAGTGGTGTTAACAAGGATCAAATTCTTAAGCAGATCAAAGAGACTTTCTCTGATGGCTGTGTTGAATTTAACGATGATGTAACTGATGATACATACGAAGAAATGGCAATGCAGGATGACAATGTATTGGAGGATTATCTAGATTCTGGCAGTCTAAGTGATGATACTATTCGTCAGCTAATTCGGGAGCGTAAGGTGTATCCATGTTATTTCGGGTCAGCACTCAAGTTAGAAGGCGTAGATCTGTTTCTTGACGGTTTGGAAAAATGGACGGTTGAACCTGAATTTCGGTCAGAATTCGGGGCCCGAGTTTTTAAAGTGTCGCATGATGAAAAAGGGGAAAGACTGACATGGGTGCGTGTTACCGGCGGGACGTTGCATAACAAAGCAGTTTTAGTAGATGAGCAAAAGGCAAACCAGCTAAGAGTTTATAACGGGTCAAAATTTAGTATTTCCCAGGAAATAAAGTCGGGTGAAGTGTGTGCAATTACCGGGTTGACAGGAACTTATCCGGGACAGGGACTAGGCAGTGAGTTGAACGCAGAAAAGCCATCTATGCAGCCTGTTCTAAATTACGCACTTGACCCTAAAAAATATGATATTCATGAATGTTTAAATGCACTTCGTCAGCTGGAAGATGAAGATCCGCAGTTGCACGTGACTTGGTCTAGTCATTTGCAGGAGATTAGAGTGCAAATTATGGGCGAGGTACAACTAGAAATATTACAACAGCTGATGCTTGAACGATTTAATCTAGATATCAGCTTTGGTGAAGGCAGTATCTTGTATAAGGAAACGATCACGCGAGCTGTGGAGGGTGTGGGACATTTTGAACCACTTCGCCACTATTCGGAGGTTCATTTATTAATGCAGCCAACAGCACCAGATAGTGGTGGGACATTTAATGCTGACTGTAGTGTAGATGTCTTGGGTAAAAATTGGCAGCATCAAATCATGACCAGCTTAAATGCTAAAGAGCATTTGGGCGTACTAATTGGCGCACCAATTACAGATATAAACATCACGTTAGTTGGTGGACAGGCAAGCATTGTTCATTCAGTCGGTGGCGATTTTCGGGAGGCTACTTGGCGAGCCGTGCGCCAGGGCCTAATGATGCTAAAACAACAAAATGCATGTGTGTTGCTGGAGCCCTGGTATCGATTTAGGTTGGAAATTGGGCAGGATCAGGTTGGTCGTGCAATGAACGATATTCAACGTATGAGTGGCACATTTGATGCACCATCAGCCAATGAATCTTCCGGCGACATGGCCGTTCTGACAGGAGTGGCACCAGTATCTGAAATGCAGGATTATGCCCAAGATGTTATCGGATATACACATGGACAAGGTCAATTAGATTGCGTGGTCGATGGTTATCGAGACTGTCATAATGCCGAAGAAATAATTGCTGCACGCGATTATGATCCAGTGGGTGATTTAGATAATACGCCGGGATCAGTCTTTTGCGCTCATGGAGCGGGGTATCCAGTTCAATGGGATGATGTTCCCACTACCGCTCATGTACCTTACATCTACTCACAAGAACAATTACAAGAGTTATCAAACTAATAAAAAGGAACCGGAGAAAATCAATTTTCAGGTTCCTTTAATTATTCATGAGTATTTTTTAAGTGTAAGTTGATTGTCAGAGAAATGATTGCTCATGAACCATATATTTGTTTAATTAAGCCTTTGGTTCGCCAGCTTCTCGGTGTCCTTGTGCATGAGCACGTGAACGAAGGTCAGCTTCAATTGATTCAAGCGAACGGTTACGAGTTTCAATAGTCTTTTTAGCAACGAACCAGATGGCAACGAAGCAAAGGATACCATAGATGATGAACAAGCGTGCAATCCCTTGACCTTCAGCGTTTGCAACGCCCTTAGGTGTGAAGGCAACCAGCAACATTGTAAATGATTCAGAAACACAGAAGTTAGCGAACCAGTTAACAACGGCACCAAATGAGTTACCTAAACCACGAATGTTAAGTGGGAAGGCTTCACCAATCATAACCCACATTACAGGGCCCCATGTAGCTGAGAAACATGCAATGTAAAGAGTTAAAGCGACAACGCAGACCCATGAACCAAGGTTACCATTACCAGCATGCAATAGAATCATTGCGGCTGACATGATGAATAGTGAAGCACCCATCCCAATGGCACCGTAAGTTAACATCTTTTTACGATCAATTTTATCCATAATTGCAACGGCAACCGCAGTCACAATCACGTTGAAAATCCCAATCACAATATGTGATTGAAGAGCGAAGTGGGTACTGAATCCAGCAGAAATAAAGATTGTTGGAGCATAGTACAACACAGTGTTACATCCCATGACTTGTTGGAAAATAGCTAATCCTAAGGCCATGATCAGAACTGGACGGGCCATTGGTCCAAACAGTTCTTTAAATCCACCAGAAGGGATAGAAGCTTGAACTTTAATATCATTTAATTCTTCTTCGACAAGTTTTGGATCATTACTGAATTGTTGAAGAACTTTCAAAGCACCGTCTTCGTCACCACGACGAACAAGGAAACGAGGTGATTCAGGTAAGAATAGACCACCTAACCAAAGTAGTGCAGCTGGTACGGCAGCTAAACAAAGCATCCAGCGCCAACCAACAGATTCAGGTAAGTTGAATAAACCTTGTGGTGATAGCCATTCATTACCAACGTAGGCTAAGAAGATACCAGTCATAACCATTAATTGGAACAATGAACCGATACCACCACGTCTGTTAGCAGGTGCAAGTTCAGCCAAGTAAGTTGGAATCAAAGCTGAAGCGGCACCAACGGCAACCCCCAAGACAACACGGAAGCTGACCAATAATGCGTAGTCTGGAGCAAGCCCAGAACCCATTGCACCAATGAAGAAGATAATCGCAGCTGTTAAAAGTAAACGACGACGACCAAACCTATCGGACATTGGCCCGATAATAGCGGCACCAAGGACGGCACCAATTAAAACTGAAGCAGTAATAAAACCATATTCAAATGATCCTGTGGCAATATTGAGCTCGTGCCCAATAAACAACATCGCACCTGAGATAACACCGGTATCATATCCGAAAAGCAATCCACCTAAAGCACCGAAGAAATAGATGAATCCTGTCGGCATGTGATGCTTGGTTCCTGCATTAGACATTAATAATTCCCCCTGTCAAAATAATGGCTAGTAATAATAAATAAAAAACAGACAAAAAATAGAAAACGTTTACAAGAAGTTAGTGTAGAACATTCAAGTTTGTTTGTAAAACAAACTAAGCCAATTTTTAGTAAAAAAAATTAGCGCTTTCATTTTTAAGAAAGCGCTAACGCTGATTTAATAGTATTTGTAATTGTTTTTAACATTTTCAAAAAATAGTAAAAAAATATGAAATTAGTTTCATTTTTTTACTTAGAATCAAGCGGTAATCAATAATGTTCGAAATTTTTGTGGTGATACACCAGCAAAGTTTTTAAAAATTCGCTGGAAATAATTAACGTTATTAATGCCGACCTTCATAGAGACTTGGGTGAGGGAAAGTTGAGGTTCGTTGATTAAAAGTCTTTGAGCTTCACCAACACGGCGTGACATTAAATATTTAATCGGTGTGATTTCCATATTTTCTTGAAATTGACGGTCGAGGTAGGTATGGCTAATTGATAGATTATCGCAAACATTGGCAATATTAATGCTGTCATGGAAGTTATTATCAATGTACGATTTTGCTCGTTGCACGATAAATGAGGTTGTTTTTTTGAGATGTTCATTAATTGTGATTTTGCGATTAAAGTATGGAAGAAAACTCTCAATAATTAAATTATTAGCCAGCTGGTGAGCAGCAAGGTCCTCTTTTTTAAGCAGATTAAATGCCAATGCTCCAATTTGTGTGATAACTGAAAAATCTTCGTCTGAAAAATGAGAGACTGGCGAAGCAATTGGGTCAATAATCATCGGCGTTTTGATACCGATACAAAGGGACGGTAAAATTGCTCCTTCAGAATGCAGCCTGCCCGCATTGATGACTACGACATCATTTTTGGTGACATTAAAATAGTTATCCTTGATAAAGTAGCGACCATGACCGTCCATGACAAGCGATATTTCAGTAATCCGGTCGTGCTTATGAATACCTCTAATATAGGTTTCATCATATGTCTCAACCTTCGAAATATAGGCGAGTGACAGATCATTGCCCGCATAATTTTTCCAATTACAAAAAAATTGTCTCATCTTGTCTTTTCTCCTGCATCGAATTTTAAAATTGAAAGTTTGCGATTCTGTTTTTAAAACGTTGCTTGAAGTACCGCCATTCCTAGTTGCAAATTATGAATAAGCGCTTTCATAATACAGTATATACTAATTATGCTTTAGAGACTAATAGACATTTAAAAGCGGACGTCCTGAATGTTTTACGTATTTTATATTTGGATGCGCAGAAATTATGCGAGGTGAGATTATGGCACTCTTAATTGGTTTGATTCCAGCTCTTTTTTGGGGAATTTATCCAGTGTGGTTAAAAAGACTAACTGGAGGTAATTTTCTAGAACAGGTTTTAGGAACCGGGACTGGAATTTTTCTATCATCAATAGTAATCGAATTAATATTTAGAATGCAGATTTCACCTCACGATTTCATCTTGTATTTTCTTTCTGGATTTTTGTGGAATATTGGACAAGTTGGTCAGTGCTGGAGTTTTATGAATCTGGGAGTAAGTGCAGTGATGCCGGTGACAACGGCTTTTCAAGTTATTGGCAATTCTCTTGTTGGAGCCTGGCTATTTGGGGAATGGCAGGGGTGGCAAGATAATTTAGTTGGCTTAGTGGGTTTGTTAGTGGTACTTGCGGGGGTGTTCATTTCCAACGGAATGGTCCAAATGAAGAAGAGTGATCTAGGCGTTTACGCAGTTTTATTACTTACTTCAGTTGGTTATTGGAGCTATTCTGGCTTTACACACTTTGTCACCTCGACTAATGGGTTGGCTGGCTTTTTCCCACAAGCGATGGGCATGTTTTGCGGTGGACTTGTTGCCTACATGGTTGGTGCCAAGCGTCTACCAGTTAGTGACCACTTTGGCTTAAGAAATATCACTGCTGGGATTGTGTTTGCTGTTGCTTCTTCAACGTATCTAGTTTCGTTACGCATGAATGGACTCGTTAGTGCATTTGTTTTAACACAGCTTAACGTGGTGATTGCCACAATCGTTGGCGCAATTGTTCTACACGAGAAAAGTGGTCGTCAATTGATTATTACGAGTATTGGTTTAGCAATTTTAATTGCAGGCGTGTTTATTATGGTGAGCGTATAAATTAATGGGACGGTACTGGTAACTGCCTTCGCACCGCAGTTGGCCTTTTGCTGGTGATCATCGTGTTTGGCTGGGGATGATCACATTACTGATTGTTTTCACATTTTCAATCAGTACACACATAACGTGCATTATCGGTAATTCTCCTGTCACAGACATGGCTAGGTTTGTGACACCTGACTTAAAGTAAAAAATAATTACACTCACTCACTTTGTAAGAAACAATTGCGCCGGTAGTGTACAAATGGGCGATGCGGTCTTCATAGACTGCGTCGCTTTTTTGTGTGTCACAAGCCTAAAGAGTACAATCGAGTTTATAACAACTAAAAGGACTGATTAGTTAATGAAGATTCAAGAAGGCTACATGCCATTTAAGGGATATAAAACCTATTACCGAATTGTTGGTGAAAAAAGTGATAAGGTGCCACTACTGTTAATTCATGGTGGTCCCGGTTCCTCTCACAACTACTTTGAGTTACTTGACGATTATGCGACAGATCGCCAGTTAATTATGTACGATCAAGTGGGCTGTGGTAAGTCATCACTGCCAAAAGATGAGTCTGTTTATGTCAAAGAAACATGGGCAGAAGAATTGATCGCACTGCGCAAGTATCTGCACCTTGATCAGGTTCATATGCTTGGTCAGTCATGGGGCGGAATGCTAGAAATGTTATACCTGACTCAGTACGATCAAACAGGTGTGAAGAGTGTCATGATTGATGGATCACCAGCTTCAATTAAATTATGGACGCAAGAACAGCATCGACTGATTTCTTACCTTAGTTACGAGGATCGTGAAGCTATTGCGGAAGCTGAACGAACCGGTAATTTCAGTGGTCCTAAGTATTTGGCAGCTAACGATCGTTATATGGAAAGGTATTGTTGGGATGACCCTGATGAGAATTCACCGGAACCGTTACGCCGAGAAACCAACGGTAAGCGGGCCAGCCTAATTGCTGAAGGACCAAATGAATTTACGGAAAATGGCACAATTAGTGACTATGATGTTACTGATGATTTACATAAAATTCATGTGCCAGTCCTTGTCACTAACGGCACTGATGATCTATGTACACCACTAATTGCTAAGTCTGTTTATGATCATATTCCCGGTGCTAAATGGCACTTGTTTGCTAATAGTCGGCACTTGGCATTACTGGATCAACATGACGAATTTATTAACATACTCGATAACTGGTTAAAAGAAAACGATTAATATGAATGGTGGAGGTTAGTAAGTACAAGCTAAATTCCACCATTTTTTGTTTCACGTGAAACACATTGATATAATGAATTTCAAAGCTAAAGGGGATGGATATGATGCCACAACGAAGTGATCTAAGTCGCCAAAGCTTAAAAGAGGCATTTGCACGACTACTGTTGGTAAAATCTATTGATCAAATTAATGTTCGTGAAATTGTCAATGAGGCACAAATAGCTCGTTCTACTTTTTACAGAAACTTTGACGACAAAGCTGATTTTTTAGAATGGCTTCAAAATGATTTGGTGGCGGAAACTTCCGGCAGATTTATTGGTCGGTGGAATCATGAACCTGATTTTACTGATTTTTATCAGTATGCTTCAAAAAATCGAAATTTCATGCGCGCTTTTTTGACTGATCAACGTTGGCCACAATTTGTTGACTCTCTACAAAATCAAGCATTAAAGCACTATCAAGAGCTGTTAAAAGGTGCCCAACATGAAGTGCCAGATAATTTTCTAGCCGCATTTTTAGTCGGTGGTCATGTTAACATGTTTCTTCAATGGTTAAAAAGTGAACATCCACTGGCACCAGCACAAATGGCTCAATACCATCGACGGCTTGGCGAAAATGGGGTCCTTCAATCACTACATTTATTTTCTAAATGAAACGGGACACTTTTGATAGTTAGTGTGCTGGATATCCCAAATGATAACTTGTAGAATTGAGACATAAATAAAGATGATACTTTAATTACAAGACAGATAAGGAGCGATATTATGGCATTTCTAGAAGTTAAGGGTGCAAAATTACATTATGAAACTGTTGGTCAAGGACCCGTATTGATTGTGATTCCGGGTGCCAACGGCACTGGCAACATTTTTGGTGGCATTGCTAAGTATTTACAAGATCGTTATACGGTGGTGATGTTTGATCGTCGCGGTTACGGCGATACAGTGATGACTGAAGACCTTCCTGCAGAAGCCACAGACTATAATAGTCGGTATCGCTTGAGCACAGATGCGAATGATGTCATCGCACTTGCTGATAAGTTTAGTCCTGACGAACCAGTTTTCATCATGGGTAGTAGTTCTGGATCAATTGTGGCTGCTGAGGCATTTACTAAGGCACCAGATAGGTTTGCTAAAGTTGCCATTCACGAGTGTCCAACAAGTACAGTGGTTGATCAAAAAGAAGCTCGTGCTAAGAATATTGATGCAGTTGAAAGTGCACTCAGTGGCGATTTTAATGGTGCTCGAGAAAAATTTGCAGCAGCGATGAACATTCAACCATTAGATGCTAAGATGATGGGAATGAGTGAAGATTCGCCTAAGCCTGATGAAAAACGATTGGCCGGGATGATGTACTGGTTTAAGTACGAAGTGCTCCAGTACACTGGTCAAGAAATCGATTGGGATGTTTTCAAGAATAACCGTGATAAGGTACTGTTGTTTAATGGAACTGACTCAGTTGGATCAACTCCACAGACTGTTAATAAAGCAATTAGTGAAATGTTGAATGTGCCAATTACTATTATTCCCGGTGGCCATTTAGGATACGCACAGAAGCCTGAAGGATTTGCTGAAACCCTAGCGGCTGCATTGGATCAAAGGTAATTAAAAAAACTGTTAAGCAGGTTGCGCTTAACAGTTTTTTTGTGACTAAATTAACAATAAATGCCATTAACCAATCGGTTATTTTACGAATTATCGCTATGGTGTATACTGATCAAATATTATAGATGTTACTAAAAGGAAGTTATTGTTTTGTCGCTATTATGGATGGTTGTTATTTTATTTATTGCTGGAATTGCGGCAGGTTTACTTGCTTCGATTGCCGGCTTAGCTTCACTAGTTTCTTATCCGGTACTGTTGGCGTTGGGTGTGCCACCTGTTAGTGCTAATACCACTAATACAGCTTCTTTGGTATTTACAGGAATTGGTGCCAGCATGTCATCTCTCAAGGAACTAAAAAGCAACAAGAAAACAATGTGGTCGGTAGCAGTTTATGCACTGGTTGGTTGTGTGCTAGGCAGTATTATTTTGGTTTACGCACCAGCTTCAACTTTTGAAAAAGTGGTGCCATTTCTGATCTTTGGTGCCGGTGTACTGATGCTTTACACTCAGTTTAAGGGCGAAAATAAAGATCGCGAGTCTAAACCTGACACACCACTCGTGAGAGGATTAAAGCTATTTGCCATTTTTCTAGTTGGTATTTATATTGGTTATTTTGGTGCTTCAGCGGGGATGATTTTGTTAGCCATTTTGACGGTGACGATTAATGAATCATTTGCCGTAACCAATGCAATTAAGAATTTTACGTCATTTCTTGCTAATGCATTATCGCTGTTAATATACGCGTTCACAACTAAAATTTATTGGTGGATGGTGGTACCAATGGGGATTGGCATGTTTATTGGTGGTTACGTTGGGCCAGTTGTAATTCGTCATGTGCCAGTGCGTCCATTGCGGATCATTATTGCGTTTGCGGCATTTGGTTTAGCAGGATATTTATTTTACACAGCATTTTATTAACAAAAAAGGAGTCGAGAAAAAATTTCCCGGCTCCTTTTCTACCAAAATTTGGGACTAACGATTACAATAATGGTGTTAGATTAATACCAATGAAACGGGGAGATATGAATAATGACAAAAGAATTAGCAAACTTTCCAAAAATTGCGTTAGGCACTTGGTCATGGGGAACTGGCGATATTGGCGGCGATCAAGTCTTTGGCAACCACCTAGGCGAGGCCGAACTTAAATCAGTTGTATCGACAGCAATGAAGGCCGGCTTAAATTTATGGGATACTGCATATGCTTACGGCCGTGGTTCATCTGAAACCATTCTTGGCAACTTGTTAAAGGATTATGACCGCAAAGATTATTTATTATCAACTAAGTTCACTCCGGTAAGAGCAGTGGACTTTGATTACAAGCCTGAGGCAATGCTCGACAGCAGTCTAGATCGTTTACACACGGACTATATTGATATGTATTGGATTCACAATTCAGACGATGTTGAACGATGGACACCGGAAATGATTCCATTGCTGAAGAGTGGCAAGATCAAGCACGTCGGCGTTTCAAACCATAGCCTGGCACAAATTAAACGTGCTAATGAGATTTTGGGTAAGGAAGGCTTCAGAGTATCTGCTGTCCAAAATCACTACAGTTTGCTATTCCGCGACTCGGAAGAAACAGGGGTGCTAGATTACTGCAAGCAAAACGATATTGCGTTCTTCCCATACATGATTTTGGAGCAGGGTGCTTTGACCGGCAAATACAATACAAAGCATCCATTACCTAAGGGTAGCCGCCGTGCTGCAACGTATGATCCAATCTTGCCAAAACTGGAGCAATTAACGGATACAATGACAGAAATTGGTAAAAAGTATGACAATGCAACTGTTTCAGATATTGCAACGGCGTGGGCAATTAACAAGGGCTCACTACCAATTATTGGAGTAACAAAACCAGATTACATTGCGGGTAATGTCCATGCAATGAATATTCAGTTAAGTGATGACGAGATTAAAGAACTTGAACAATTAGCTGATGCTACGGGTATTAACGCCAAAGCTTCGTGGGAGAAACCAATCAAGTAGAGTGAAAAAGAAGACGGTTTGACCTGTCTCAAATAAGCAACCAATCACCGAATCATCCGAACTATGGATGGTTTGGTGATTGGTTGCTTATTTGATGTAGGTCAGTCTTCTTTTTCACGTTTCGGCAAAAAAATATAGAAAGCGATACAAAAAAAGATTTAAAAAATGCAAAAAGTTTGGGAATCAGTTGTTTATTTGATGTAGGTCAGTCTTCTTTTTCACGTTTCGGCAAAAAAATAGAAAGTGTGGAAAAAGTTATGAAAGGTAAGATGGCTTGGTGATTGGTCGTTTGTTTGACATAGCCCAGCCCCACATTTAAAAAATGGAAAGTGTAGAAAAAAGCCAACAAATAGCGCATTATAAAAATTAACATTGCAAAATAATCTAAGCGAAGCAAGTAGGTAAAAATAAATGAGAATTGAAGTCAGCAATAATCCATGGCAACAGGCCGCGGCACTTTCTATTCGCCTGAAAGTTTTTGTGCAGGAACGTGGTTTGAATAAACAAGATGAATTTGATGGTGGCGACACGGAACAAACAGTTTACGCAGTTGCCTGGCAAGATGAGCGAACACCAGTTGCAACGGTCCGTTTTCAACAAGTTGATGAACAAACGATGCGCCCTGGACGAGTGGCAACCTTGCCAGAATACCGGGGACAAGGGACTGCGCAACGTGCGTTATTGGCAACTGAAAAATATGGTCAATCATTTGGAATGATTCATTCTGTAATTCATAGCGAACTGACAGCACAGGGGTTTTATGAGCGGTGTGGCTATCAAGTTAGTTCAACACCATTTATTGAAGACGGTGTTGAGTGTATAGAACTAACAAAAAAGATCGACAAAGTCTAAGCCTTGTCGATCTTTTTCCTATGTTTAAAAATTACCTTCTAGTATGTCTAACGAATGTTGCATAATGCAAAATGCAAGCTAATAATACAAAGAAAATGATGACGAAACTAGCGTACCTCATCCAGAAATTGGTGGTGAGAATTGGAAATAGTGCTTGAATGCCCATTGTTGCTAAAGCCATAACAGCGATCATACAAAAGAGTAAAATATAGCGTTTCAAAGTTTCATCATCCTTTCGTTTTTTAGTTGTTAACTTAGTACCCAGTGCTCGAGCCGTATCGCGTTTGGCATCAGGTAATTTTCCGTGTAAATTCCAGGTGCCCGGTAATACTAGTTCTTTAACTTTGTGTAATCCAGCCGCCGTCATTGCCTTATCAATCATGGTTAAAGTCGCGTCAGTTTGGTGGGTGAAAGTGTTGTCCCATGGGCTAGCGAAGCAACTAGTGACGCTGACGTAATGTTTGTCCTTGTATTTCCCGGGCAATGTATCACCTTTATGTGTCATTTTCACCATGCGATGACGAAAATAATCAAAGAACTGTTTGAATTGGCCAGCTACTGTACCAAAATAAGTTGGTGTACCAAGTACCCACACATCTGCTGCAGCTAGTTTAGATTCTAGCTCATCCATCACTGGATTAATTTGATGCGGTTGATCCGGCACAATTCGGTAGTCGTTTAGGTTAATGAACTCGCATTCGGCATCTTTAGCACCGTCAAGAATATCCTTAACCAGGGTAGCAGTCATGCCATTAGCATCCTGGCCGCCATACAAAGCAACGATTTTCATTTGATCACCTCAGAGTCTAGAGTAGCTAAAATTTTGCTTACTGTAAATACGAACAAACAGAATTTCAAAGCAAGAGTGATAAAAAGGTATTTTGCTCCAATAATATAAGGCGTCCAAGACTAAAATTCTGAATTCGGAATTTTAGTCTTGGACGCCTTATGTGGACAGTCACTTATTAAGCTAGACTGAAGTACTAAATTAGTAGTAGCTTTGGTTGATAACAAGATTATTGTCTAAAGCCCTCTTGGCACTTAATTATGAATGTTTTCTTTTTAGCACTAATACTCCGGCTAAACTAATTCCGAGTATGCAGAAGCCGGCGAAGATGATCGCACGATTTGTTGTTTGGTCACCAGTTTGTGGCAAGGTTCCAGTGACTTGGCTATTTGAGGTAAGATCATTTGCGTTAGTTGGTGAGTTACTGGTTGAAGGTAGTGTAGTTGGTTGAATGTCACCCCTACCGTCACTACCAGTTATGGTAGTTTCGTCTTGCTCAATTGGGTCTGGTTGTGTCATATTTGTATTCATTTCTGTATCAGTCTCTGTTTGGGATTCTTCAGTCGGTGGAGTAACCTCACTCTCACCGCCAGTTTCTTCCTCTGGAGTAACGCCGGTACCACTACTTTCATTACCTACAACGACGTATACGGTGACATTTTGTTGATCGCCAGTCCACTCTAAATCACTCGGTTGAGTGAAGCCCTTCAAATCGTTTCCTTCTGCATAACGATATCCGTTTGGAATTAATCCACCAAGATATGTGCCGGTGCCGTAATTAGTTAGATCCAGTACGTCACCAAGCGCACCACGCAAACTATCGGTTGTTACCGTTTTGCCAGTATCAACGTTGATTAATGTGACCATAATCGGTGCGGCAGCTTTCTGTGCCCATACATAGGTCGTAGCAGGCTCAACAGAATTTTCGTACATTGTCATCAAATCATTTGCTGTGTAATATGCACCAGTTGGTGAATTAACGGTGCCGTTACCAATGTCTTGCCAATAGGCTGCCACGTTTTGATAGCGAGTGCCTGGAATTAATGTGTCACTCCCAGGAGCGTCCATCAGATTTGCGGAGGGGTTCAGGTAAGTGCGTTCACCCAGAGTGATTTGCCACAAACTATTTGTTTGACCAAACATGTCTTCAACATAAGTTACTTTTCCCATGTCCCAATTACTGATGTCCAATGTTTGTAGATTATTCATTCCTTTAAATAGATTAGTCATATCGGTAACTCTACCAGTATCCCATTTATTAACTGGTAAATAGGTTAGGCTAGCCGCATTCTCAAACATTGACGTCATTGTATCAACACCACCGGTATCCCAGTTGTCAAAGTTAATTGAGGATAAACTCGTTGTGTCTGCGAACATTCTGGCAGTATCTTCAAATTTGCCGGTGTCCCAAGTTCCTACGTCAAGAGAGGTGAGACCACTAGCACCATCAAACATCGATAGCACATTGTCCACTTTACCAGTATCCCAATTACTGAGATCTAAAGAAGTTAAGCTACTAGCTTCTTTAAACATATAGGACATATTATCAACTTTACTCGTATTCCAATTGCTCAAATCAAGGGCTGTTAAATTACTGGCTCTCTCAAACATCATTGACATGTTGTCAACTTTGCTAGTGTTCCAGTCACTAACATCAAGATTACTAGCAGCGATGCCGGCGAATGTGGCTGACATGTCTTCTACTTTGCTGGTATCCCAAGTACTGACATCGAGGAACGTTAGCTCAGTAGTAGCAGCAAAAGTAGCAAATAAGCTCTCGACTTTACCAGTGTCCCAGTCACTTAGATCAAGAGATGTTAAACTGCTAGCACCATTAAACATTGCCGTCATATCGTCAATTTTACCGGTGTCCCAAGAACTAGGATCCAGTTCCTTTAGATTAGTGGTTTGAGCGAACATAAATCGGGTGCTTTCTACTTTGCCGGTATCCCAGCTAGAGACGTCTAAGAATGTTAGGCTGGAAGCGCCGTAAAACATTTCATTCATTGCTTCCACCTTATCAACTTCCCAGTTGCTAACGTCCAAGGAGTTTAAGCTAGTGGTGTCCTTAAACATCAAACTCATGTCTTCAACTTTTGCGACGTCCCAGTTGCTGACGTCAAGTGTGGTTAGACTACTGTCACCATTAAACATACCACGCATGTCATCAACGTTGCTGGTATCCCAACCACTCACATCGAGATCAGTTAATGAACTAGCTGTGTTAAACATTCCAGTCATTAATTCTACACTGGCAGTGTACCAACTGGTCACATCAATGCCGGTTAACTTACGATTTTCTGAGAACATATACGACATGTTTTCGACGTTTTCAATTGCCCATGAACTAACTGCCAGAGATACTAAATTGTGGTTACCACTGAACATGTAGCTCATATCGTCCACTGCTTCAGTATTGAGGTTTTCTAAATTCATTTCTGTAGCAACGTGTAACCCCGAAAATAAATAACTAGAATCACGGTTAGCATTTACGCCTTCGTCGACGGTAACTGCTGTGATATTGCCTGCATATTCTGACCAATTACCCTTGCCAGCTTCCAAAGTTCCTTCGTGAATGGTTAGTGTTCCTTCGTTGAGTTCCCATTTGGCTGTACCAAATTGACCACTAACTATGTTATCTTCACTGTCTGCGGTTATAGATGCTGGGGAGGCTGATACTGAAGTTGCAGACGCTGATGATGTTGCAGCAGGGGATGCTGAGTTAACTGTTGCTGTTGAAACCGCCATGGCTGGTGTAGTGGATAAACTTGAGTTCGTGGATGCTGAAGTTGCAGAAGAAACAGATGAAGAAGTTGATAATTGCGAACTATCATTAGATGCCATGCTGTCAGTTGAAATTTCAGTCGAACTGTTAGCGCTTGAAGCATCTGTAGCGGCGATATCTGCAGTACTAGATGTATCCGATGAACTGGTTATTGCACTGCTAGCAATTACCTGAGAAGTCTGTGGTGGATCAGTAGCCGTTACAGTAGCCGCGTTAGTATTTGAAGCCGAGTCGGCACTAACATCTGTGGTAGTTAGACCAATCAACATAAACGATGTAAGTGCGATCGCACTTATCAGCCATTTTTTGCCGGCCTTATAGGACTTGTAATGGACGTTGGTTTCGCTGGACATTTTCATAGTGAGCTCCTCCTTTGGTTCGTTGCAAGCATTAAATAAAAACTATCGTTACTATTAGGTTTCATTTTTAAAATAACACAACGAAAATGAAACCGCAAACAATTATATGCACACAATAAAAAGTCAGTTCATCTAGACGTGAACTGACTTTTGCCGTTGATTATGTGCTTAGTAATGAGTTTACGAATTTAATTGGAACAGAGCAAAGGTTTTTGATTACCAGTAGAATACTGCTTATAACTAAGGCACAAACGCAGTATAGCATGGTAGGGCGGTTAAACTCTTAAATTCATTAAAAGATAATAGTTGTTTCAATGTATTGCAATTTATGAAAAATATTATGCTTGAGCGTCAAAAAAATTGTCTGCATGATCAAAAACATATTTAGCTAGTTTGGCCCGTTCGGGGACGGCCAAGTTAAAATGTGCGGTAATTCCGTCAACAATCAGCTGGTTGGCTTGGGTTTTATCAAGAATTCTCCACATGGTACCGGTAGCATGCACTGGGATAATCGCAGACAGTCCCACGTAAAATTTGTCGCCGTTGATCCATAAATCAGCGTGGTTATCAGAGCTATCATCATGAGATAACTCGCGATATACTGATTCATGATTAATTCTGTTAATAATTTTAAGTGACATTGCGTGTTCAAATGCTGATAACTCAATACCGTACCCCATGATTGCTTGTTCAGGTTTCATTTAATCGATCCTTTACGTTTTATTCTTTATTGTAACGCAGGATTTATTGATTTTTAGTGGGCTTTTTGACAAAGAAACTTAAAACAAGGCTAATGATACAAAAGACGGTCATTAGCATAAATGCAGCTCGATACCCACTGAGATCGGCTAAAATTTTTAGGTGCGCAAATTTGGCTGTTTTGCCCATGACTACGAGGTTTTGATTTGGCATTTGTGAGGCGGTCACGATGGCCATGACTGAGATCATCAAAGCGGAACCGATTGATGAAAATATCTGACGAACCATGTTGTTAACGGCAGTTCCGTGTGGAATTAGATCCTGGGTGAGTGAGTTCATACCAATTGTGGTGATTGGCATCAAAACCATTGCCACGCCGATCATGCTAATGGCGTAAATAATGACAATTGAAAGTAATGATGTGCCAGTTTTTAGTACACAAAATGGTAATGTGCCAATAGTAATGCAGATCATTCCATAGATAGCCAGACCGTGACCACCGATTTTATCGACTATTTTACCGGTGATAGGGTTCAGAACTGCAAGTAGAATCGCACCCGGTAGAATCATTAAACCAGATTCAAGGGCTGATTGACCACGGACAATTTGCAAATACATTGGCAATACAAGTTCTGCGCTGGTCAAGATCATCATGGCAATTGATCCTAGAAATACTGAAATTGTAAATTGATTGAATTTAAAAACATTCAGATTTAAAAATGGGACTGCTAATTTAAACTGATGAATACCAAATAAAATTACAAAGATGATACCGACGATCAGTGAAATGAGTACTGTCGCAGATTTCCATCCATCGGTACCAGCAATTGAAAAACCATATAATAATGGTCCGAACCCTAAACAAGACATAGCAAATGAGGCGATGTCTAATCGTTGTGCAGTTGTTTGAATTAACGGCCTCATGTAGAAGAGACTCAAAATAATAATAATGATGATAAATGGAATCATGATTCCAAAAATATCGCGCCATGAACCGGCGCCAATCACCCAACCAGCGTACACTGGTCCGAACGCTGGTCCGGCACCGACAGCAATTCCCATTAAACCAATCGCCGATCCACGCTCATTGATCGGGAAAATAGTAAATAGAATTGTTTGTAATAGAGGCATTGCAATGCCCGCACCGATGGCTTGAATTATTCGTGCAAATAGTAACACGCCAAAATTAGGTGCAATCCAGCACAGAATGGTACCGATGCCAAAGATTGTCATGGTGGATATCCAAAGCCATTTGGTATTAAACCTAGTTGAAGCCCAGGCAGACACAGGGATGACAATCCCATTAACAAGTAAAAATCCAGTTGTCAGCCACTGAATGGTTGAAGCATTGACGTTAAAAGTGGTCATTAATCTTGGCAAAGCAGTCGCAAGTACTGTTTGGTTTAAAACAATCAAGAAAGTACCAATTATCAGAATCGTAACTATTAACCCACGGTTGTATGACCTTCCGTTTATATCCTTATTCATTTTATCCCTCCTAGTAAACGAGATTATCATCTCAGACTGAGAGAATAATGTCAAATATAGTGATACAAAAGTCGTAGCCTGTGTTATACTATTTGCATGGAATTTATTTGGTGGGGGTTATTTTATGAATGAAAAAATTGATAATTTCACGGATTGGGTCGGATTAACGAAACAAATTTTTAAGTCTGATGGCATTACTGTTGGCACTGCAGATATCGTGAAAGCAACCGGTGTTCCAGTGAGTCAGCTACGCTACTGGGTGGAGCAAGGGTACGTTAGAACCGTTCCTGAACCTAATCAACGAAGTCGTAAGTTTAGCTATCGGGCAGTTTTCCGGGTCCGGGCCATCAAATATTTTCTTGATAGTGGCTATACCCTAGCTTATGCAACTAAGCAAGTCAGTTACTTTAATCGGATTGATCGTCAGTTGGAACAGGTCATTTTTGATAAAATGACGGATGCCAACGTTAACGCAGACGGTGATATGGAAATTTCACTTGGCGAAATTAATGACGGTGCCGATATTTTGATGTTGGTTGTAACAGACCGGGGGGCCAAATTTTGGACGATTCCAAAGTAAAATATAAGAGAGATTGGAAGCGGAAATATGTCAACTGATATCAACGGCAAAAAATATTCGCGCAACTTACTAGTTGCAGTTTTGCTGATCGGAATTTTTTGTGCGGTGCTCAATCAGACACTGTTGTTCACGGCACAACCGACATTGATGAAAGTGTTTCACATTGGTGCCACTCAGGTTCAGTGGCTGTCGACAATTTACCCACTGGTGATCGGGGTGCTAATGCCCATTACCGCATGGATGGCTGATAATATTAATACCAAAACGCTAATGATGTCGGCGTACGGTATTTTTTTATTAGGAACTTTATTTTGTACTTTTGCTGGTCAATTTTCTTTCTTGCTAATTGGTCGAATTATTCAAGCTTTGGGTGGTGGGATGATTCAAGGCATTACGATGACTATTTTGTTTAATGTTTACAATTCTCATGAACGGGGAATGATTACGACACTGATGGGGATTGCCTTTGGGCTGGCACCAGCAATTGGGCCGACACTTTCCGGCTGGTTAATTCAGATTAGTTCATGGCGATTAGTGTTCGGAATTTTAATTCCATTTGAAATTTTAATTTTGATTTTGGGTGCGTTTGTATTGAGACCAGTGATTCCATCACGACCGGCTCACCTAGATTGGTTTTCAGTTGTTTTATCGACGATTGGGTTCACGTCTTTGCTATACGGCCTGTCGATTGCTGGGGATGCTGGGTGGTTACAACCTAAAGTTCTCACCTTTAGTTTAGCTGGTCTAGCAATTGTGATCATCTTTTGTATGCGCCAAACTAAAATTAAAAGTCCCATTCTTAATTTGAAACCATTCAAGACCTTTCAATATACTTTGAACTTGAGTGTTTACGCCATTTGTCAGATGGTGATGACGGGTGTTCAATTCTTGTTACCGATGTATTTACAAGATATTCATTTGCTAACACCGATGCAATCAGGGATGACTTTAATCGCTGGTGCGTTAGCGATGGGCATTATGAGTTCTGTATCTGGAAGCTTGATGAATGCGGGATTATCTAAATCAGGCATTGTGTTTGGTGGATTAATTATTGGTGGAAGTATTTTATCCTTCGCTACTATCAGCACCACAACACCAATCTGGTTGATTGCACTTATCTATACGATCATGAATATTGGTTTAGCACTCGTTTCGATGCCTGCACAAACATTAGCGATTGATGCCCTACCGGATAGTTTAATCAGTCACGGTAATGCCGCAATGAGTATGGTCCGTCAAATCGCTACTTCTTTAGGATTGTCGATCATTGTTAGTGTGTTGCAGACAGTCATCAATCAACAAGCAGGACATTCATTGACGGATCAATTGGTTGGATATCATGCAGCATTTACTGTTGCTGGCGTGTTAGGACTAATTATTTTTGTGGTTTCCTTCAAAGTAAAGTCGGTCCAACCATCAGATTAGTTAGCTTTAAAATAAAACAGTGAGAAAAAAGGTGCTTTGCCCACAGACCGTTAGGCTCCCAAGAATGAAATCCTGAATTTGGATTTTTTTCTTGGGAGCCATTTTATGTTTCACATGAAACATTTATTTAGGGGTGAACTTGATACCACTTAACTTGAAATTAATACCACTTATTGGAGTTGCCCCCTTTTTAATGACTAAATGTACTATGCTTTAATCAATCAAATAGGAGGATAAGAATATGGCACAGTTAACCATTAAAAACTTAGCAAAGACATTCAAAGATAAAATGGCGGTCAATAATCTTAGTATGAACATTGACGCCGGTGAATTCGTTGCATTTCTTGGACCAAATGGTGCTGGGAAATCAACAACGGTGGGAATGTTGACAGGACTAACTCAACCAACTAGCGGAGAAATTATCATCGATGGTTTGAAACCTAGTTCAACCAAGTATCGGCAAAATATGGGTGTTGTGTTTCAGTACGGTGTATTGGATGATGCCTTATCTGTAAGTGATAATCTGAAACTACGTGCCAAGATGTATGTTAATACGGATTCACGATGGTTGCAGCGGCTCATCGAAGATTTTGGACTATCAAGTATTATCAATCAAAAATACGGTAGCTTATCAGGTGGGCAGCGACGAAGAGTAGATATTGCTAGGGCACTAATTAACCAACCACACATTTTAATTTTGGATGAGCCATCAACTGGCTTGGACATTCAGACTAGGGAAGTTATTTGGCAAACAATTCATCAAATTCGACATGAACTGAAAATGACGGTCATTCTAACAACTCATTATTTGGAAGAGGCGGAGACGGCTGATTTCGTGTATATAATTGATCATGGTTCAATTATTGCAGCGGACACAGTAGCCAATTTAAAACACCAATATGCCAATTATGAAATCAATATTAAGACTGACAATGGTGACCAATTGATACAACAGTTACAAGCTGATGGGTATGTTGTTGAAAATAACACTTCATCTGGTGAACTTAGTTTGGCGGTCAATGATGCACAAGAATCAATTGATGTGTTAGTGAAATATCGTCGATTAATTGAGCAATTTGATTGTCATGAGGGTGATATGAATACCATTTTCCTTGCACTGACTGGAAAGGAGATTAGGTAGTATGATTGCATTTGTAAAGAGAGATCTTAAGTTATTTTTCAGTAGTGCTAGTACCATGTTCTTTTCATTACTTGGCGCATTAATTGCGTTTGTTTTGTACCTAGTGTTTTTGAAGTCAACAATGACCAGTAGTATTCCGTTCGACTCTAAATCGGTACTACTTGATCCATGGGTAATTGGTGGCACGCTTGCTGTAACGGCGGTGACCACTACCATGAGTGCCTTGAGCCAGATGATTAAGGACCGAGAAACCGGAACATTGGCCGACTTTTTGATGACCAAAATGGATTACTGGCAATTACAAATTTCATATTTGATCAGTGCAGTGATTATCGGCTTCTTAATGCAGGTAATTATGGCTTTGATCATGTTTGGATATTTTGCATTAACAGACGGTATCAGTATCCCATGGAATTTAGCCCCTGAATTCCTTTATATAGCAGCTATCAGTAGTGTTGTTTGGACGACTTTTAGCTTGCTTTGCCTCAGCTTTGTAAAGAGAGTTGATACCTTGGGTAAACTAGGCACGATCATTGGCACGGCTGCCGGATTTTTTGCAGGAGTCTATTTTCCGATCAGCTCGATGCCGAGTGCGGCTCAAACGTTGATTAAGTTAACACCGGCGCCATATAACGCAGCACTGTATCGTGAATTACTGATGAAATCAACGATTAATAATAAATTTACTGGTGTGCTATCAACTCAAAAACTAGGATTTGAAAAGGCGATGGGGATTAAAATAAGCGTGAATTCCGTCCTAAGTCAAATTCAACTTAATTTGGTCATGTTAGGATTTATGGTGTTATTTTTGATAATTTCCCTAGCGTTAATGCGCCAAAGCCGCAGAAGTATTATGGTGAGAATATAGAAGTAATGATAATTACTTAACTGCATAATCGATGAGAAATTCCTAAAAAGTGAACTCGGAATACCAGTATCAACAAAAAATCCAACACAATTGTGTTGGATTTTTATATTAAGTGTTTCACACACTCGTCTAGAATAGTTAGAAATTGTAATCAGCCATTCGAAACCGATACACTAACATTACGATAGTCTCCATTAAATAAGGCGTTAACCGCAGCCCGTGCAAATGTTGTTCTATTGATTGGAAATTCAGCGGGCTTGATTTTTAGATAATCCGGTGTATGAGTAATAATTCCTGTTTCAGGACCATTTTGAATTAGTCCTGGTCGAAAAATTGTAAACTCAAAACCGGATTGTTTATACCAATCAAGCTTGTTAATCTGATCTTGAGTGTAATCTGGATGCCTAGTACGAACTGTCGATAAATATGGTGCGTTGCCTGATAGGTATTCCCCATAGATTCCACCTGCTGAAATGTCAACGATATGCTTAATTGGTGTATTGGTATCTTTGATCGCTTTGATTAACAGTTGGGTGTATGGACCAGTTTCGAGGCCACCGATTGAATTATAAATGTAATCGACATTTTTGAGAGCGTGAACGTAATCCTCATAAGCTGAGCCATCTCCTGTAATTACTTCATGATTTTGACGTTGTGATTGAGGTAATCGTTGGAGATTACGAGCAAATAATTTTAATTCATATTGACTAAATTCTGTTTCCATTAATTTGATAAATGCCTGAGCGGTGGGTGATGTCGCTCCTAATATTAATACTGTACTCATCAATAAAATCCTTCTTTCATAAGTGATCATACTCATCAAGAAAGTTCTCCATAAAGTCAATCTGATTGTGAATTAGCTTTTCTTTTTGCTTCAAAGTTTGTAGGTGTTGTGACACAATCACTTTGCGTTCCTTGACAGTGCCAGTTTTACTAGTAGAAACCAGGTCGGTAAGTTTACGAATATCTTTCAAAGGCATGCCTGAATCCACAAATACTTTCAAATTTTTCAACCAGATGATGTTATTTTCACTGAATTCACGATACCGGTTAGCAGTTCTGTGTAAATCAGGAATTAATCCGAGCTCGTCATAGTAATGAATTTGTGAAACAGTCATATTGACGATTGTTGCAACTTGTTTGGTGGTATAGAACATGACTTAGTAACCCCTTCTTGATTAAGCATGATGCATTATAAACTATGAAGTTAACTTTATAGCAAGTATTATATTTTTACTAATTAAAAAGAGAGTGAAGAAAAGGCGTTTTGTTCCCAGAACATAAGCCTCCTAAGACTAAAATCCTGAATTTTGGATTTTGTCCTAAGGAGGCTTATGTGGCCGGGAGCAGCCGTTTGCTGCACGCTTAGACTAGATAAATTAAAAAATTAAATTAGTGTCTTTAGTGCTGTTTATAGATTTAATAGGTATTTTTGTCCCAGCCTCGCTTCGTGTAAAACATTTATTCATCAACTTCAACAAAATGAGTGCCAGATAAAGGTGCACCGAACTCCATTAACGGCCCAGCTTCTTTAATTGTCCCAAGGTCCACTGGGGAATATCTCATCTTCACGAATAAATTTTGACATGTTTGTTTACTGTCGTCATCATCACCTGCAAAAAAGAGAACTCTTCTTCCTGATTCATTTGTTCCAGTCATATATCTAGCAAACAAAGTATTAAAGGCCTTGATAACGTGTGCTCCAGGAGCCAGATGTTCAACTAATTCGCTGCCACGTAATTGTGCTAGTTGTGTTGGTATTTCGTTGGTTGCATCAATTAAAATTTGATTCGACCAGTCTGTGTTTTGAGATAGCACGTCCTCTAATGCTGGCCTGAGCACAGCAAGTAAAACGATATTTTGTTGTTCAGCTTCGGCGATGGTTCCTGCTTTTGCACTGGGACCGAGTTCCTTAATCACGTTCTTCAATGAATCAGGCCCATGATGGTTACTCATAATTACCTTATTACCAGCCTGAATAAACTGCTTGGCCAACTTTCTACCAATATTTCCGCTGCCTAGTATGCCAATTGTTGCCAAATTGATCACTTTCCTTTGTTTTTCAGGAATATTATCACTTTAAACACTGGTATTCAATTTAAACGTGCAACCGATAGTAAATTTATTGCTTAGTTAATGTTCCACGTGGAACACTCAGATTAAAGAATTAATTTTCTATTTTCTCCGGCTTTCCAGTGAAATATCCTTGAATAATATAACATGGATATTCTTTTATAACGATGTCATAGTCGTTTTGAGTTTCAAGGCCTTCAATTGTTAAAATCTTATTTTTTTCTTGTGCTAGATTATACCAATAATCTAATTTAGAGGTGACTTTATTAATATCAGTAAATGGCCGAAAATTTTGGAAAGCAAACTTGTATTGGTCTATGTAAGGATTTAAACGCATTACAAGTGACGGACTATTTTCACCGGTGCCGACATCATCAATACAGACCAATGATCCTTGACCATGAAATTTTTTAGCGGCGTCATATAGTTGATCCGCTGTCACGTTTGGAACTCCTCGTTCTGTTAGTTCTGTAAAAATTTTAATGTTAGTTTTTTCTTGTACACGTGCCACCATTTCAATATATTCGGAATTGATAAACTGGTCTGGTTCTAGATTGAATGAAAGTAGCTGAATAGTGTCTGGAACGGACTCAATAGTTTCATTCAATAAACGTTCCAATTGAGTACTGGTAATTTTATGAAAATCATCTGGGAGCTGCCAGATGCCATCTTTAAGTTCTCGTGTGAATAGCTCATATCCGACTGGTCCTCGATCCAGCTTGTTGACGTGAAACATAGGTTGACCAAAAAATGTGTGCTTCATTCAAAATCATCTTCTTTGCAAAAAAAATAAAACGACCCAAGCATGTCTTTCTCATGCGTGGGTCGTGTGCTCGCATTAAGTGAGCCTGAGCAGATTGTTATAAAATTTGATAATGTGTCATACAATTCATGGGGTACATCAGTCATAGTACAATGTATTTTTGATAAAAACAATATCCTGCCAAAAAAATCCCTATCAATTTTTTTGATTTTTTTAAATCTGCTATAGAGTTCAATAGTGTTCGGAGTGTTACTTGTTTAATTTGATTATTTTATGCTAGTTTAAGCACGCAAGCACCCTTGATATCACCTTTTTTGACAAATCTCAGTGCTTCATCCGCTTTTTCAAAAGCATATGGGGTTGTTTCCGGCTTAATATTTAATCTATCGGCAAGTGTTAGAAATTCTTCACCATCTCTTCTGGTGTTACTTTCAACACTGGTTAAATTCTTTTCGTGAAAAATATTATCTTGGTAATTTAAGGCCGTAATATCACTTAAATGAATTCCAGCTAATGCTAAAGTACCACCTTTTTCAAGGTCAGCCAGTTCATTTGGCACCATATCGCCAACTGGGGCAAACATGATGGACGAGTCTAATTTTACTGGTGAAGCATCATATGCGCCATTCGCAGATGTGGCCCCCAGCTGTAGACCAAATTGTTGGGCATCTTCACCGCGCGTAAATACATGGACTTCAATGCCTTGGTCAATCGCAATTTGGGCAGTAATATGGGCCGAGCCACCAAATCCGTACAATCCCAAACGACCACCAGCGGGAATATTGGCACGTTCAAATGCACGATAACCAATGATGCCGGCACACAGTAACGGTGCGGCAGTCACGGAGTCAAACTGGGCTGGAATACGGTATGCAAATCCTTCAGGTACCGTCACGTATTCAGCATAGCCGCCGTCATGATCCCAGCCTGTGTATTTGGAATTAGGACACAGATTTTCACGACCGGAACGACAGTAGCGACACACACCACAGGTCCAACGTAGCCATGGAATCCCAATTCTTTCACCGATTTTGAAACGGTTTGTTTCGGGACCGTTCGCTACTACTTCACCAACAATTTCGTGTCCGGGAGTAACGTGTTCTTGATGGACCGGCAGATCTCCCTCTGTTACGTGTAGGTCAGTATGGCAAATGCCACATGCTAATACGCGAACCAAAGTTTCACCACGTTGGGGTGTTGGAACTGGTTTTTTGACAAATTCTAGTGGTGAATGATCACCATCAATTGGGCCCGGTGTGGTAACTTGCCAAGCTCTCATTTCAGTTGGTAAATTTGATATTGATTCATATTGTTCAGCCATCATAATCTCTCCTCAATTAATCAAATGAACTGATGCTCTTATTAATATTCTAGTCTAGATTTTGAAATAAGTGCATTTTTTAGATCAATTGTTGACTTAGATCACGCTCTAAGTTTTATACTATCATTAATTAATAGTATAGGAGTGATACCATGACAGAATTACAGATACCAAAGATTAAGTTTAACGATGGGTTAGAGATTCCACAAGTTGGCTTAGGCGTTTTTCAAATGGATGATTTTGAAGAAACTAAGCAAAGCGTTCTGAACGCGCTGAAGGTTGGCTATCGTCATATTGATACTGCTAGTTTTTACGATAATGAAGAGGCAGTTGGTGCAGCATTGGCAGAAACAGATGTTCCACGTGAACAAATATTCGTTACTACCAAGCTATGGAGCAATGTTCGTGGCTATGACAATGTGAAGGCACAATTTAAGACATCTCTAAAAAAATTAGGTCTTGATTACTTGGATCTGTATCTGATTCACTGGCCAGCTCCGGGTTACGAAGAAGTCTGGCGTGCATTTGAGGATTTACACGACGAAGGCTTGATCAAGTCAATCGGCGTTTCCAATTTTACCGATGCTCAACTAGATAATTTACTGAAAGGAGCTCGTATTACACCAGTCATTGACCAGATTGAAACTCATCCTTACTTGCAACAAGATAACATGCATCAATACTTAGCTGATCATAATATTGTGCACGAGGCATGGAGTCCACTTGGTGGAGGTTCCAACAATGTTTTGAGCAACGATAAAGTGAATGAAATTGCCGAAAAGTATGGTAAATCTGCGGCACAGGTAGTGTTACGTTGGCATTTGCAACGCGGTGAGGTGATCATTCCTAAGTCAACACATCTTGAGCAAATTGAACAAAATATTGATTTATTCGACTTTGCTTTAACTGACGACGATATGGCAACTATTAAAACTTTAAACAAGAATTTGCGTGTCGGGCCAGTGCCGGATGACCCAGCATGGTTAAAGGAATCAATGAAGTTTGGTAATCAGGCCGAACAAGCAGCATTACACGATAACTAATCGAATATAATTAAAGTGGGAGACTGATTATTTTCGGTCTCTTTTTTGATTGACAATCAGCAAAATGCCTGTTATCTTATTTAAGACAAGTTAATATTAAAGTAACAAGACTTTTATAAAGGATTAGGGTAAACAATATGAAATACTCACACAAGTTAAGTGATGCCGTTCATGTGCTGGCATATATTGAAATTTATAAGAATGATGATCTTTCCAGTGCCGCAATTGCACGAAGCGTGGAAGCTAACCCAAGTATGATTCGACGACTCATGTCGAGTCTAGTCAAGGCAGGACTGCTTAATAGCCACCCAGGTGCCGTAGCGCCAGAATTAGCGCGTCCGCTTAATCAAATTACACTATTAGATGTGTATAAGGCGATTGACGATGATCGCAATTTCTTGCATGTGGATCCAAAGACAAACCCCAACTGCATTGTTGGTGGCAACATTCAAGAAACGCTCAACGGAGTGTATGATCGAATCCAAGAACAGGCGGAAGCTAGTATGGACAAAGTGACGCTGGATGAGATCGTGCAGGAGATATTGAGTAGAAACAGCAAATAGAGTGGTGAAAAAATCGGGTAGATCCCAGATTGTAAGATGATAATGGCGATATCCCCGGGTTTGGGATATTGTCATTATTAGCTTACAAGGCAGGGATCTGATTTTTTCACCACGTTTCAGCCCACCCAACCAAGAAAGGACCAAAAAAATGCAATACACCATCACCGGAGCAACCGGCCACCTAGGCAGCATCGTAGTGCAAAACTTAATTAAGATGGTCGGTGCAGACTCACTTCGAGCCGCAGTTCACACACAAAAGAAAGCTACCAAGTTAACGAATCAGGGTGTTGAGGTTGTGAAAGCAGACTACCTCAACGTTGAGACATTGGTTGCAGCATTTAAAAATACCGATGTCTTGGTCTATATTCCAAGCAAAACGTATAGTATGCTGCAGCGAATTACCGAGTTTGAAAATACGCTAAGTGCGATGAAACAAGCACACGTGAACCGAATTATATTTGTGAGCTTTTATGCTGATCAGGAAAACAATCCGTTTACGATGTCAGCCTATTATGGTTATGTGCCTCGTCGGCTAGCATCATCAGGGATGAAGTATGCCGTGATGAAGAATTCTTTGTATGCTGATCCATTGATACCATACTTACCAGAGTTAATTGAACGTGGAAACTTAATTTATCCAGTTGGCGATCAGGCGATGTCGTTTATATCCCAGGATGATAGCGCTGAAGCAATTGCCAATTTAGCGATTAAATCTGAATTACGTGATAAGGGCCAGCTTTATACGGTCACACAGTCCGAAAGCTATCAAATGGTGCGTCTTGGCGAAATTATGATCTCAGTCACTGGCAAACATATCGGTTATGCCCCTGTTACAAGTAAAGAATTCGGCCAGATTTATGCGGCTGAAGGTGATGGGGATGAACTAGCATCGATGTATCGGGCCGGTGCTATGGGCTTATTTGATGTGGTGACGGCCGATTTTAAGCAAATTACTGGTCATGATCCAGAGTCAATGGAATCATTTTTGAAAAGAAAATACTAATTTAGTTCTTTAGTTTAAATATGCACCAAACGGTGATCATATAGGACCCACAAGACTAAAATTTGGATTTTAGCCTTGTGGGTCTTATGTTTTATGAGCAAATTGTTTTTGCACTCTTTTTTAAGTAAAAACATAAATCAAAGGCAATGTCACTAAACACAGTAGTGTAGAAATACCAAACAATGGAATCGCCTGTTTCGTATCCGAATGATATTGTACGGAAAATAAGACAACTAAACTAGCGGTGGGACAAGCTGCCATTAGAACAGTAGTTAGTGCACCGGTACTGGAAACTGAGAATAGTCGTAATAAAATGATCATGATAACCGGGAACAGCACATTGCGTAGTAAAATTGATAACCACAGATTGCCTCCCAAGTACTGATGATTGAGCCGAACTGATGCCAGATTAGCGCCGACCACAAACATTGCTAAGGGGGTATTTAAGTAGCTAATATCAGTTAAAAATTGGTTAATTGGACTAGGTAATTGTATGTTATTCATGAAAATAACCAGTCCAACAACCACGGCCCATATATTTGGATTTTTAACTAGTGAAATTAGTGATTCACGTCGATCATTTGCGTGATGAAACATACTGACACCATGGGTCCAATTAAAGATATTGTAAATTGCCAGTGAAATGGATGCATAAAAAACACCCGTTGATCCAAGCAAAGATTGCACTAACGGAATACCCATGAATCCAGCATTTGAATAAATACTGGCAAAAGCTAGTACCTTAGCGGTTTTACCAGAAGATGTGTGACTGAATATCAGCCAAGAAACGATAATTTCAATCACATAGAAGATAATTAACGAAAAACCGATTAGTCCTAACTCGGTCAAGTAGGATGGTGAGAACTTCATCTCGAATGATTTAATAATCAAACACGGAGAAACAACGTATAGCAGGATGTTTGTTAAATCTGAGGATGTTAAAGCACTTAAAGATCCTTGCCTTTTGATTAGAATACCTGTAATGATTAATGCGGCCATAATGCCGATTTGAATTAGTAAAATTGAAATATTCATAAAAGATTACCTCTCAATAATGACTGACAAGTCAGTGATTATAAAATAGCTGACTTGTCAGCTAATAATTACTATTCTATGTGCTATAATCATTTTGTCAAGCAACGAGGAGGATAAATTATGGATTATCAGTATTTCACTAGTAAATATATTGCGGGGCTGTATCGTGAATCAAAACTGGAAATTAATTCTCAATTTGAACAGTTCGGTGTTGGCTCAACTGAGGGAGATATTTTACTTTTCGTGAATGATAATCCAGAAATTAGCCAGCGAGATGTTGCAAAGATGATGGTGCTCGATTCAGGGATTGTGACACGTCATTTGAGAAAATTGGAACAAAAGGGATTGTTGCAGCAAGTTGTTGATGATCAAGATGCACGAAGACACAAAATTTCGTTAACTTCGGACGGAGAAAGAATAGTAAATTCATTACAAAAGATTCTCTCTAATTGGTGGCAAAAACTATTCAAAAACGCTGACGTGAGCGATCCAGTTCAAATTGAATCTGATTTTGAAAAGCTATATCAGGTAATTATTGATCGAAAAAAAGATTAGCTGACTAAAAAAATCCAAAATAAATGAAATTGAATCAGGCATCTCGATGTCCGATTCAATTTTTTTAATTATTACTTGCCTTGAAGTACACTTTAAGGTTTAAAGTGTGGTTATTAGGTTTATAAGGGTAACACGGAGGTGTTAATTTTGGACAAAACATTGGCAATTTATTATTCAAGAACTGGCACTACCCGACGGATTGCCGAGCAGGTTGCTAGTAATACAAATGCTGATATTTATGAGATAACCTTGGCAGAGGCATTGCCAAATGATATGTATGCGGTAGCCGAGTTAGCAACTAATCAGTATGAAACCAATCATTTACCAGCGCTGAACAAATTACCGGTGATCGATCATTACGATACTATTTTGATTGGCGGGCCGGTATGGAGTGGTAAATTGGCGACACCAATTGCTAGTTTATTGCAATCTGTTGATTTTAGTAATAAAAATGTGGCTGCATTTTGTACCTCAACAGGTAGTTATGCCGAATATGATTCAAGTTTCAGACAATACTGTCAAACAGGAAATTTATTTCCCGGGTTATATTTAGGCAATTCAGTTAACGAAACTAGAATTAATCAGTGGGTTAGTCAAATTTAAGGAGATATCAATTATGAACGTTTTAATTATGGCCGCAAATGGCCGCATTGCAAGGATTGTGGAACATCGTATTTTAACCGAAAACCAATTTAGTGATATTAATCTGACACTATTTTTGCGCAATTCTAGTCGAGTAACTGGTTTGCCAAACAGCATGCGAGTAACGGTTGTTGAGGGTGACATTGACAATGCAGGTGATGTCGACAAAGCCATGGAGAATCAAAATTTAGTTTTTGTGGCCGTCGTTGACCATGATAAAGATAATGCGATGACAAACAATGTGATCCAGGCAATGAACAATCATGGAGTTAGTCGAGTGCTGTTCACTAATATTTTAGGTATTTACAATGAGGTTCCTGGCGAGTTTGGTCGTTGGAATCACGAATTTGTAAAGGATGGGTTGCCAGCTGCTATCAATTCTGATAAATTGTTGTCAGAATCAGGCCTAGACTATACTACGTTAAGATTACCGTGGTTGAATGATCGAGATGAAGTTAAGTATGAAATTACGCATCGTCACGACCAATATAATGGCGTGTCTGGATCACGTCAGAGCGTAGCCGACCTTATATTAAGCATTATCAAAGATAATAAATTGGGCAGTCGGGATAGCCTGGGACTTGCCGATCCAGCCACTCAAGGCCAAGATCAACCTGTTTATTAACAACGATTGTAAATGGAGGAATACCTATGAACATTAAAGAGGCTAGTGAAAAGACTGGGGTATCATCAGCTGCTATTCGATACTACGAAAAGGAAGGGTTGATTCCTGCAATTGATCGTAGTGACAATGGTAACCGCGAAATTGACGAACGGATTATTCGCCGAATTACTTTTGCACGTCAAATGCGCGCCGCAGGCATGAGCATTGAAAATCTACGTCGTTACATTCAGTTATTCGACTCCAATGAAGATAATACAAGAGAACAGATGGATTTGTTACGTGAACAAATGACACAAATGGAAGAAAAACGCGATGATATTCAAGCAGCGATTGATCATTTGCATTACAAGCTAGATCACTACGACGATCATATGCAGTCTGCAGAGGATGAATTGCGAGAACTTGAGCGTAAACATGATAATCAAAAATAGAAAAAGAGATTGATGAATTTTTCATCAGTCTCTTTTTTGATAGATTGTTACTTGCTAATTCGATTGTAGTTTTCATCATAGAATTTGCCGGCACGGATGTCATCTGGCATTCCGTTGTATGGCTCTTCATTGATTACTTCATCGTTATTTTGACCAGCGTCACCAATGTAGGTCATAGTGGCAAATTCAGGCACCACCATCTTTGGATAGGTTTCATACTTTTCGCGAGATTCTTCCATCAGGTCAATGTGCTCATTTTGGAAGGTCACAGTGATTTCCGGATGTTCTTGAACCCACTTAGGAAAGAAGATTGTCCCATTTAATTTATGTTCGTTAGGAACAAAGTCTAACGCCACATCAGTACCAGTAGGTTCAGTCCAAGCTACCTTGTAAATACCAGGTACAAGCATCACAATGTTAGCTTCCTGATCCTTGACCCAACGTCCTGAGACCATGCCACCATGAATGCGATAGTCAACAGTATGGTCGTTCTTGGCGTACCATTCATATTCCCAACCGTTATCGTAAGTGTAAATAAAGTGTGTTCCTAAAAAGTCATCCAATGTTTTGAATTTTTTATCTAAGTTGTTTAATTCTGCCATTTAAAAGCCCTCCATTCTAGTGTAATTTAAAACATGTAATTAATTACATGTTTTAAATTACTTTTTTATTGTATACTGGAGTAAATCGATTGTCAAGGAGGCTGAATTAGTGGCACAGAAAAATACACTTCAATTCATTATTTTGGGATTGCTAAGTCAAGAATCAATGACAGGTTATGAACTTACTCAGTCGTTTGCTCATGAGATTGGTGAGTTTTGGCAAGCTAAGCATAGTCAAATATATCCGTTGCTTAATAAGATGGAAGACCAGCAATTGATCAGCCATGTTGATGAGGTCACGGGCACGAAATTGGCGAAAAAGAGGTACTCAATAACTCAGCAAGGGGACGATGTACTTCAGGAATGGATTGCAGAACCGACGGATTTTATTTCGTCTTCCAAAGATGAATTTATTTTAAAGTTGTATTTCATTAAGGATAAAAACGATAAACGGCTAACCAGTATGTTCAATGAACAAATTCGGTTACATAAGGAGTGGCTACAGCATTTAAAGAGTCGTAATGAAGATCTATTTAATAAGCGCTCTCAGCAAAATGCTCAGTTTGGCCACTATTTAATCCTGAATCACGCAATTGATCGTGAGCAAAATTATGTTCAATGGTTAGAGACACAATTTAATAATTTATAGCAATTTTAAAACGAGTAGAATCCTGTAAAATTGGAATTTTACTCGTTTTGATAGTTATTCAGTAAAAAAATAAAATTTTTTAAAAAAATGCTTGCCTTGAAGTTACTTCAACCCTGTAAACTACATTTCGTTGTTAATTCGAATGAACAAAAACTATATGGGTTTTAAGGAGTAAGACATGACAAACAAAAAAACAAAATTTGATTGGATTTTATTAGTGATCCTTTTCAGTTACTTTATGATTTTGCTAGATAATTCAATTATTTTTACTGGTACCGTTAAAATTGCGGCTGATTTACATCTTAATCAGCATTTACTTTCATGGGTTAGTAGCGCCTATTCATTAACATTTGGGGGCTTCTTACTCGTAGGTGGTCGAGCAGGCGATATTTTTGGTCGTCGCAGAATTTTTCAAATAGGCTTAGTAATTTTTGGCCTGGGATCTTTGTTGGTTGGACTGTCTCAGAACGCACCAATGATTATCGGCGCACGCGCGTTTCAAGGAATTGGTTCAGCAATTTTGGCTCCTACTACTTTGGCGATTTTAGTGGACACTTACGAAGGTAATGAACGAACTAAAGCAATTGCTTATTACGGTGCCATGGCTGGTATTGGTGCGAGCGTTAGTCTAGTAATTGGTGGTGTGTTTGCCAGTTTGCTGACTTGGCGGGTTGGGTTCTTTATTAACGTCCCAATCAGTATTTGGATGCTGTATTTATCATTTAAGTACTTAAATGTTAAGAGCGGTAAACCGGGGAAACTTGATTGGCTGGGGACAATTACCTCGTTGATTGGAATGAGTGCATTAGTTTACAGCATCGTGGGAGAGGTTTGTCGACTTGCTGCTTTAGTGATTGCGGTGATTTTTTTGGCTTTATTTATTCGACAAGAAAGTAAAACCGTTGCGCCAATTATGCCATTGAGACTATTTGCCGACCGTGAACGAGTAGGCGCATATGTTGGTCGTTTTCTGTATTTAGGAGCGATGCTTGGCTTCTGGTTTATTACGCCTCAATTAATGCAGAACCAACTTGGCTTTTCGGCACTAATGGCTGGTGTTGCATTCTTTCCTCTGACGGTGGTTAACTTTATTGTGGCACTTCAGGTTGCCAAACTAACCACTAAGTTGGGTAATGGCGGAATGTTAGTTATTGGAACAACACTGACGTTAGTGGGGATGCTGGGAATCAGTTTCTTTACGCCGCAAACGGGTTATTGGCTGGGTATTGCGTTACCCATGGCAATTATCGGAATTGGACAAGGATTATCTCTAAGTCCGTTTACGGCAGCCGGAGTGGCACATACTAAAATTGAAGACTCTGGTGCCGCCTCAGGAGTTGTTAACGTCATGCACCAGATTGGCGGATCAGTGGGCTTATCCATACTAGTGTCAGTTCAAGGAATGTTTCATAGCTCAATAGATGGTTTTCAACACGCAATTTTGATTGGATCATTGCTGTTATTACTGGCATTGATAAGTTCAATTTTTCTAATTTTACCGGGTGAAAGAAGCACTAAATAAAGTTATTGGTTAATGTTATTTGCAACGAATACTTTTTTGTTAAAAAAATATGATTGTACGAACTGAACTGATAGACTATTGTGCTTTGTTTCAATCTAGTAATTACATCAAAAAGGCGAGAGTTTCACGTGAAACTCCCGCCTTCATACTTTTAATTACCAATTAAATCTGAATCTGCCTTAGGTGCATAAACTCCATCTGATGATACCCACCAAAAGTATGTGCCATCAGGTGTTGAAAACATCCACAAATCGTCTCCAGATTGAGATGGGGTCAGTTGATTTACGGTGTAACCAGCTGCAGAACCACCGTAAGTGGTATTGAAATAGTCCGTCATTTTTGACCGCGCCTGGGATTCAGAAATTCCGGTACTTGAGGATGAACTAGAACTACTTGAACTTGTAGCTGAGGACGAACTGCTTGATGCCAAAGAAGCTACAGATGAAACTTTACTAGATGAACTAGACGAATCAGAAGAGTCAGATGAATCATTCTCAGTTGCAACAGTATTATTAGCCTTTACAGTTGTCCGATTGAGCGTTTTATTCCATGCAGACTTGGTGAAATTTTCGTTAACGTATTTGACGATTCTATTAAGTGAAGTTTTGTCGACTTGCTTTCCTTTAGCGTTATAAAAGTTGACGATTTCACCGCTAGCTCCAGTAATCATGTAATACGGTGTAACACCTTCGTCACGACCGTCATTGTTTTGAAAATAGTATTTAATGTTTCCCTTGCTATCCGTTACCATGTTTAATGTGTAATTGTGATTTAAATTTGGTTTAATATTCTTCCATGACTTATCTGTTACTTCATTTGCTGCATAGTTTAGAACGGCAGCTGCAGCAATAGTATTGTTAGAAGCAAAGTCCTTTTTGGTAATGGTGTGATGATTTAATTTTTGTGAAGAGGATGATGCACTAGCTGAAGAATTAGATTTGCTAGAGTTAGTATTGTTACAGCCGGTAAGTAGCATTGCTGTTGCCACTACACCAGCCGTAATTATTTTCGTTTTCAAGAATAAATCCCCCCAAACGATCTATCAAGATTGTTACCGCTACGAATTAACCATAGCATACGTGTAAACAGTTTCAAGAAAAAATATTGTTAATATAGAAAACTTTATAGAATTATTAGCATAAGATGTTGAGACCGGATACAAAAATAGGTAAAATTAAAGATGAAATATAACTGGAGTTACGTATCAGGAGGATAATGAAAAATGAATATTAAACGGATCACCGGGGCAGCCGTTGCTAGTGCAATTTTATTTGCGCCATTTATTGGTGAAACAGTATCTGTGTCTGCCAATAGTTTCTACACTAACCAAACCAATGCTCAGCGTGCTGACATCACTAACTGGGTGGCAAATACGCCTAGCCAGATCAGTAGCAATATCAGTTCACAACACATTAACGTTAACGATTTGAATGGCGATACATACGTCATTCAATGGGGTGACACGCTGTCAGAAATTTCTGCTGCAACTGGTATTTCAATTGCTAAATTGGCTTATGACAATAATATCAGCAACGTTAATCTGATTTATGCCGGCGACACACTGATCTTGAACCGTGACGGCTATGTACCAACCAACTGGACTTATAGTGGTGATGGTACTCAGGTGGCAAGCACCTCGGTCACAATTAATAACTTTACTGATAATAGTGATCATTCGGTAAATATCAATGTTTCACCAATTGAACAAGATAACGGTGGAGCAAGTTCGAGTTCTAGTGACAGCAATAGCTTTACCGCAAAACCATCAGGCTCATCCGATAAAACATCATCAAGCGATGACACTGATTCAAGCACTACTGCCAAATCATCATCAACCCTTGATGACGATGAATTTTCTGATGCAGTAAGTTCTAAATTGGCTGACAAGCTTGGCTTAGATGATTCATCTAAGTTAGAAGTTGACTTCAGTTCATCATCTGACGATGAAGACACTAATGGTGACACGAATTCTGACGACTCTGATACACAAACTCTTTATGATAGTGATCAAACAATTACTATGAGTAGTGACAAGATGACCACCAAGAATGCTAACAAGTTGGCTAAAAAGATTTACAAGCAACTTAAGGAAGACGACAAACTGAGTGATATCAATAGTGCTGACGAAATCGATCTGACAATCACAGCTGACGGAAGCGACTTTAGCTTTAATGCAACATTATCGACTGAATCATCTGACGATAGTTCCTCATCAGATTCTGAAGATACTGAATCCAGTGATGATCAAGACTCACAAGATTCACAGACTGATGATCAAGATCAAAACTCAACTTCTGATGAAGACAGTAACAGTAGTGTAACGACCAATTCTGATCAAAATACTGACTCTACTGATTCTGACTACTAATTAGTAGAAAGGAACTATTGAACTAATGAAAAAATGGATAATTGGAATTATCGTTGTAATCATTGCGGTGGTTGGTGGTGGGTATTGGTATATGAGCACTGCCGTTGCTAAGAAGGTTCCTGGCAACACATACCTTTACCAAAGCGTTTCGAAAGACAAGACACTGTATGTGACGTTCGCACAGAGTGGGGATGAGGCTGTCGTTAACCAAAATAAGGATACGGCACTTGATGCTTCGAAGAGCCAAACGGATTTTGACAATGCATATAAGACGCAGTCAAAGGATGCAACGTGGACATATAAGGCAAAGGGGAGCAAGCTAACACTGGCCAAGGATGAAAACGGCAAAGTATCGCAGTGGCAATATAACAGTATTCTGGCAACAAGTAGCAAGTTCACATCACACAGTTTCACCTACCAAATCGCTAATGCGGGGCAGGGAACTGTGAAGGATAAGACGGTATTTGAGAAAGTAAATTAGAGTGAAAGTTAAAGCGGGTAGATGCCAGAATGTAAGCCCAAATTAGCTTTAACATTCAAACTTCAAAAAAAGGGGTTCTTCGTCAAGAAGTACTGATAGAAAA
>NZ_AZGF01000002.1 GCF_001434475.1 Paucilactobacillus suebicus DSM 5007 = KCTC 3549
TGTTGCACTTAACTTGACAATTGAGGAAAATTAAATATGTTAATAATACAAAAACAAACGAATTTAATATGGCCTCTAAAGGTAACGGAATATTAACCAATATTCGAAAAATAGTTTGTCCTAAAAATCTACCATTATAATTAAAATAATCATTTACACCACTTTTAATAATTTTTACAAATGACATACCTGTCATTGATTCATCATCATTCCAAAGTGGCGTAAAATAATTCCATATGGTCATAAATATAAAAACAAATGACATTATTATAAAAATCAACTTGTTCTTTAGAACTAGTATAACTCTATCTTTTTTTCTAACCATTGTATTCCTTTAACCTGCCTTGTTTTTCTTTAATAATTTCACTATTAAAATAAAAAATAATACCTATCAATCGTACGATTTAAACCTATATGATACTTCCAACACTATTTCAAACTAATTAACTACACTAACTTTTTATAACTTTTATTGTACTAATTTTTATAATTACAATAATAGGGAAATAAAAAATAATTCCCGAATTGTCAAACCAAGTGTAACAACCATGAAGAAACTGACTAAGAGCCTATAGAAATTTTAATAAGCTCAGCAACAGAAGCATAGTTCAGCACCTTTCAGTGCTTTTGGTTTAGTGCAGCTCGAAAATTATTGATGGTATTTCCAGAAAATTCACGGAGTTATTTTTCCTTAGGAATGATTCTCTAATCAAATCATTTAAGCTCCCGTTACTACCTTTTTTCAAGGAGAATATGGATATGCAAAGAAGACTTTGGGCCCTTATTTAGAAGCTTAAACTCCGAATCGTTGTCAAAGGTAATCGTCCTGAAGATGGAATTATCCTTAACGATTATGTTTTGTAGGTACTTTAAACAAGTATCCGCATGATAATTGGGTATCTTAGCAATGATTTCATAGTGACTTTGTAGCTCCATCAGGGGTTATTAGCGCTGGTTCATTATAAATTCTCTTACTCTTAACTAAATCACCTTCCCAACCTCTAAAATGAGGGGTGATCTTCAATTGAAAATACCGTAATTGGTTTGTTTTTAAGTGAGTGACAGTGTCTATTACTCTTTACATAACGTCACAATTTGACTGATAATTAATATTATAATATTCATCTTTTCTTGATCAATATAGCGATACACCGTTAGTGTAGACGGGTACGGCTCGCTAGGATGTTTCTTTTTGAACACGTGAATGAAACCGACACTTTCAATTCAAGGACGTTTTTTAACTCTTTAGTTAGCGTGGATAAGATAACCAGTAGCGACTAAAAAGGCCTTTAGAATGACGATTTAATCGTAGATGTTCATAGAACTAACTTTTATCAGCATAATAGTAATGTACAAAAAGGTAGTCATGATTGCATTGTTGAACAATTCCACGCTTTGCTTCACGTAAAATTGTACTAATTCTTCGATGTAGTCGACTCAAAATATCATCTTTAGACATGCTATCGATTAGATAGATCTCAATTTCACCACGTTTTTCGGGAGTTAGTTGTTGGTAATGATTTACAGTGCTCGATTTAGTTTGGGTAATGAAGACATTCTTTTTTGGTTTCGTCACTTAAAGTTTAGACCTTCATAGCTTATCTTTTTAAGTTTTAATTTGTTGTACTTAGATTTTAAATCGGGGAATTCAAAATAACTCTTTTAGAACACGTTATTCGATTTTCTTCCATTTTGTTCTAAGTCATATTCTTCAATAACTGGATGAAACACTATAGCCGCACTAAAACCCATAACTAAATACTTAAGTCGTAATATTTTATGATCTGACTTAAGTAATATTCTTATAATGCCTTTGAAAACAGTGTTGAAATATTTAATTAATCCTCTCCAACCCCAAAACTGTCTGTAATTATATAATCTATTACGATACTCATAATAATACCTTGGAATTCTGTTCACATCATCTCTTACAATATCAGTAAATTTATTAGAATTACATTTGTGTAAAACTCTGCTACTTGGAACGAAATAACAATTAAATGCCTCAGAAACCCTTCTGGCAAAGTTTACATCATCACCCCAAATAAAAAAATCTTTTATGGGATAACCAAATTCTTTTACCGCATCAGCACTAACTAACATGGAAACAAAAGTCCCATCAACAATCTTAAATAAGTTTGAATCAATATTATTCAACCAATTTTCCGAATCTAACGTTGGCCTATTCATATTTGCCGGAGTTCCATCTTTCCAGTATACATAACTTGAAAGAAATCCATAATCACCATCAAGTGTACTCGTTGCCTTAACTAATTCTTTAAGCGCATCTTCATCAGGGATTGTGTCATCGTCCATTATCCATAAATGGTCGGCATTTAGCTTCATAGCTTCTTTAAATCCTCTATTAAATCCACCTGCTCCACCCAAATTTTCGCTCAAAAAGACTGGTTTTATTACTGAGTCGCTTAACGCAGACAAATATTCCTTGGTGCCATCGCTACTATTGTTATCAACAACTACAATAGCATCAAGTTTGTAACTTTGATTTTTTATTGCTTTGAGACACTCCTTCAGCAAAGCTAACCTATTATTTGTCACGACAACTGCTACTGTGTTCATCAAAATGGTCCTCCATTAGTTATGTAAATCATTTTTTATTTTTGTAGTTGAAATTCCAGTGGTACGTGGAAGATAAACAACTTTACAATATTCTTTTAAAAAGTCAAACTTTCCTGTCCAGTCATCACCCATGACGAACACATCAATATTAAACTTTTTAACATCTTCAATTTTTTGATCCCAATTTGTTTCAGGAATGACCTTATCAACATATTTAATAGATTCCAAGATATATTTTCTGTCATCAAATGAAGTGTACGCTTTTTTACCCTTTACAGCGTTAAACTCATCTGAAGATAGACCAACAATCAAATTATCTCCAAAAGATGCGGCTCTTTCTAAAAGTCTTATATGACCTTTATGTAATAAATCAAATGTACCGTACGTTATAACGTTAGTCATCTTTAATTTCCCCCGTCTCTTCTTGAATAATTGATTCCGCTTTTTCTATGGCCGTTTTAGTAAAATATCCTTTTTTCAACTTCTGAGACATACTTAAACAACTTTGAACCATCTTTAAATAATCTGAATCGGAAACTTGAGAAACTGTCTCGTCAAGATTGTCTAACGTATCAACCAAAATACCTAGATTATTGTCTCTGATTAAAGGAGCTAATGCTGCGTCTTTCCACAGAATTACAGGTAATCCAGAGCTTAAATACAATGATACTTTATGAGGATTATTATATAACTGATATAAACCCATTGGTCCTGCCATTTTTGTTGCAGAATCACCGTCCCATACTAATCCATATCCTTCAATAAACATTCTTGGCAGCACATCTGGATCAAAAGAACCATTGTATTTAAAATTATTCGGTAATATTTTATTTTTATCTATATTTCCAAAAAGATTTATTTTACTATTTTCATTTACTTTTATTTCGTACAAAAATTTTGACTTAGTTAAATTACCAGCAAAATTAAAAACAGCGGTATTTTTTTTATTTTTTGAAATATTCTGTTCATGAAAATAATCAAATATTCCTAAATTTACAACGGGTTTTCTTAATCCATTTTTCTCAAGTAAATCGGTCATACTTTGGTTTGAAGAAATCACAACATCATACGAATTTAACTGTTCAACAACCTCAGCAAGTGATGGAAATTTATCATCATTAAAACGTAAATAGTCAATGTCATGAATGAGAGTTATCAATCTTGCACCCTTTTTATGAAGATACTCAATCATTTTTCTTTCAAATCTTCGACCCATGTAAGTGGGGTATTGAATAAAAATATAATCATTTTTATCTACATTCTTAAACTTTTTTCTCAAAATATAATTAGTTGACAAAAGTCTCTTAAATTTATTATCAATTTGGAATAGCTCTACATCTTGATACATTAGCTCTTTTGCAAACCTTAGAACATCCGATTTTGCTTTGCTTAACGCATTTCTATGTTTTTCCATTGAAACTTCAATAATATATTTTTTCATTTGTTAACCCGTTCCAAAATAAATTTTTTTAAGTATGCTGAATTTTCATCAAAGTGTTCATTAATTTTTTTGTTTAACAAACTCGTTTTTTTAATTTCATTTTTAACGTCAGAATCAAATAATATATTTAAAAATTTAGTTTCATTGACGGCATATGAAATATCTAAATCTCGTGGGTCAAGATAAAACCCTCTCTGCTTCATATATTCATCAATGTCATACATGAATAAAATGATTCTTTTATTAGGTAATAATGCGTAGTCAAAAATCAAACTAGAATAATCGCTGACTAGTACATCTGTAACCATAAAAAGATCATTTAGATCCGGGTAGCTTGATACATCAATTATTTTATCTTGAATTCCGTCATAACTCAAATCCTCAATAAAATAATGTCCGCGAACCATAAAATTAAATTTGCGACACACTTTTTCTACAAGATCACTACTAAAAGGAAAGTCAAACGTATTCGCGTTTTTGCTATTTTGATATTCTCTAAAAGTTGGAGCATACATTAACGTTGGTTTTTCAGGATCTAGTCCAATTTTTTTCATTAAAATATTTTTCTTGTCCTGCATGCCGTGAAGATTAAGCAATTCATCATTTCTCGGTAGACCTAATATTTTTATATTTTTCGAATTTGGAAAAATATTTGAAAAAATCCGCTTATCATACACTCCCGAACAATAAAGTAAGTCAAATTCAACTTTACTAAACCAATTTTTTACTAAAAATTCTAGGTTACCCTCATCTGGCCCAAGATGTTTCAAAGGTATCCCATGCCAAGTGTTTATATACACATGTTTTTTATGATTAAAAGTAACCAATCTTTCTATGGATGTATTTGAGACCCAATATTTTGATTCTAATAAAACAAGCCAAAATTTAAAAGTATCTATTTTTATTTTTTCATTTTCGGGAATATATGCAAATTCACTAACATCATCAACACCCCAAAAAAACGAGAAATCAGAAAACCTAGGATCTGCCTTCAATTGCTTATAAATTGTGTATGGGCTATCGCTGACCTGCCTACCAGAGTAACTTGTAAATATAATCTGCTTAGAATTAACTCTCACAAATAGCTTTAAAACTGAAATTATTATTTTAAAAACTGACAAGTACATATAACCCAATAACTGACTGTGTTTAATAATGTTTTTTATTTTTTGCATGTTAATACCCGACTATATTTTCCTTTTTAATAGATTATTCATTTGATGAAGTATTGGTGCCTTTAACATAATCAGACCAGCTGCATAAATGACAAATCCTAGTGCAATTTGGACACCAAAATTAACGATAGAGGCCTTCATCATACTATTTAGTCTATCAACAACAATGAACATTATAAAGCCAGCCACCACATACTTCCAAATTCCGGTAAATAATTGTCTTCTACGAATCGTATTCCTTATACAATATATTTGAACAGCTGTTACCGTGAACTCAGAAATAACCGTAGAAAGTGCCGCTCCATTTGCACCATATGTTTCAATTAAGAATAAGTTAGTTATAACGTTAACAACCGCCCCAATTGAGACCGAAGCCGTGTACTCGCTTACCCTATTAACTGGCATCAAGTATTGCGTACCCGTTACATTACTCCAGGCAATAAAGACAATTACCGGTGCCTCAATGAACATTATTTTCGCAGATCCTGCAAATTGATCTCCCAAAAACCAAGGCGCAAATTTTGTTGAAATGGCTGCTAAACCAAACATCATTGGTACTGAAAGAGAAGTAACAAAATCAAAAGAATTATACAGACTTTGTCTTATTCCTTTCACATCTCCATCAGCAAATTTATGGGCAATATGAGGTAGCATAACAGAACCAGTAGCTGTAACTATCGCCAAGACAAGTTTTGTAATCTTATCAGCATAATCAAACTCTCCGACCGAAACAGTTGTCGAAAATCGACCAAGCATAATTCTATTAACCACAAGATAGACCTGAGTGGTAATTGTCGGTATAAATAATAGTAGTGAAGGGTAAAAATGTTTAAAAGGCCGCAGTATAGATATTTTAACAAGATTAACACTTTCCTTCAGGTAGGGCCATAACGTTAGATTCCCTAAGACCTGAGAAATACCTAAAAGAAAAATGTATTTTCCTAAATCATCCTGTCCCTTAACAAGAGTGAAAATCAAGGCTATTGATACAAGCTTTATCATCATATTTCTCAATACTGTCTTTTTAAAGTCTTCCATTCCCATAAAATACCAAGAAACATCTAGACCACCAGCTATAATAAACAGCGACTGTATTAAAAAATAATGCCTGTATGCATGGCTCAATTCAAACATAAAAAACAAAAAGATTACATACGCAAACGCAATTGTTATTGCTTGCAAAATTTCTATTTCCCAAAAGATTTTTGACCTTTTTTTCTTATCATCGCGATTATATGCAATCTCTCGATTACCATAAAGAGCTATTCCCATTTGCCCCAACAACAGAAAAAAGGTAACCCATGAGTTGGTATATGAATTTATACCAACACCATGCGCACCCAAAACTCGAGCTACATAGGGAACAGTTATTAAAGGAGCTAATAAAACTAGAACCTGGTAGCCCATATTATAAATATAGTTTTTAACAACTTTCATTTCTACTTCTCACTAAATTCCTGCGAAACAACTGTCAGTGCAGCATGAATAACTTGATGCATATCATAATAGCGATACTGTCCCAAACGTCCACCAAAAATAACATTCGGTACTTCGTCAGCTAATTTTCTATACTCTTTATATAACTTATCATTCTCACTGTTATTCACAGGGTAATATGGCTCGTCCCCACGATGCCATTCCTGTGGATACTCACGAGTTATGATTGTTTTATTTTTATCACCTTTGCCAAACTCAAAATGTTTGTGCTCAATAACTCTTGTGTAAGGTGTCTGTGCGTCAGTATAGTTCACAACCGCATTCCCTTGATAATTATCAATATCCAATTCTTCAGTTTCAAACTTTAAGCTTCTATATTGTAGTTCTCCAAGCTTATATTCAAAAAATTGATCTATCATACCAGTGAACACAATTTTTGGATATGTGGCGACATACTCATCCTTTTTCTCAAAAAAATCTGTATTTGTTTCAACAGAAATTAATTCACTAGATAGCATTTTTTCAACAATTTGTGTGTATCCACCAATTGGAATGCCCTGATAAATATCGTTAAAATAATTATTATCGTATGTCAGTCTTACAGGAAGTCTCCGAATGATGAAGGCTGGGAGGTCGGTGGCTGCTTGCCCCCATTGTTTCTCCGTATATCCCTTAACTAATTTTTCGTAAATATCTCTGCCTATCAATGATATAGCTTGCTCTTCCAAATTTTGTGGTTTTTTCCCATTCATTTCCATACGTTGAGACTCGATCTTTTTTTCAGCTTCAGCAGGAGTCACTACCCCCCACATTTTGTTAAAAGTATTCATATTGAATGGCATATTATAAATTTCACCATGATAATTTGCTACTGGACTATTAGTATATCGATTAAACTCAGCAAACTGATTAACATAATCCCAAATATCCTTATTACTTGTGTGAAAAATATGTGCGCCGTATTGGTGAACTTGTATACCATCGACTTCTTTCGTATATATGTTACCTGCAATATGATCACGTTTTTCGATTACTTTTACTTTTTTGCCCCTCTTGGCTGCTTCATATGCGAAGGTTGCTCCAAATAATCCAGATCCAACAACAAGATAATCATAGTGTTCCATTACAATTACACCTTCACTTTTCTTTTTTTTAGGAAATATAAAATATTCAGTATTCTTATTAAGCCAAGCTTGGCACAAACTAATTTAACTAATTCAATTTTACTCAAAAACCTACATGCCAGTATATCATTTACAGATACTTTATAAAAATTAAATTCTTTACTAATTAAAGATTTTTTTTGCCCAGTCGAGTACGGCGAATTATCTCTAAAATCATTCATAATAACTCCACTCAAGTTATGTATTTTAAAGTAATTCAACGTGTCGTTTGTCACATTACTAGACCATTTATAAACATTCGCAACTTCAACAATTTTATCATACTCTAAACGCAATACTTGGGATCTATCCGAAGAGAACTTCTTATAAAGCGACCCAACGGAATCCAAATTATACATATATAATGATTCCTTCAATGCACAGATTGAGGGATTCTTTAATATTACATCAAGATTGAACAAAAAATCTTCTCCCAAACTAGTATTTTCAAAGGAATTATGTTTGAGCAAAGATTTTCTATATAGTTTATTATAAACAACGGATATTAGTCCATCTCGTAAGAGTCGTGCCATGTCATTACCAGCAACTAGCGTTCCTATGCTACCACCAGGAACGCTACTTTTTATAACGTTACCTTTAACAATACTGTCGTACCCAAAGATAACTGTATCGCAGTTAAATTTTTCAATGGCGCTAACCGCTTCGCTAAGTAAATTCGTTTTACAAATATCATCACTATCCAAGAAAAATATAAACTCACCTTGACTTAAGTTAAGTCCAAAGTTTCTAGTATCTGAAACGCCCGAGTTCTTCTTATAAAAGTAATTTATTCGGTCATCTTTCTTAACAAAATCACTTATGATACCACTGCTATTATCTGTTGAACCATCGTCAATACATAATAGCTGCCAATCTTTAAATTTCTGATGTAGCACACTATTAATCGTATAAATGAGGGTATCTTCGGAATTGTACACCGGCATTATAATGCTTACGAGTGGACTATAACTCATATATATCTCCTATAAAGTTAACTTATTTTTCTGGTTTTTTAAACATTCTTAAAACAAACGAAAGCCCTTTTTTAATCCATTGCTGACTTTCCATGTGTACAAAATATACTTCCTTATAAGAATAGCCGGTATAATCTAGCCAAACGTCCAACAATAATTCACTTATAAATCCATATACTCTCTTTTCGTAGACGGAATAATCACTTATATTGGTTCTCTTTTCTACTAAATTAAGAACGTCAAACATCCATGAACAATATTCGTCGAATTTATCATATCTCATGATAAACATATTAAACATATGTGCAGAAGTTCGTTTCATAATGCGGTCATACGATTTTAAATAATCAGGATACATTTCTTTTATAACATCTCTAGTTTCATCTAAGGGTTCTCTGTGATGGGCATGTATATAATGATCATAATTAGATTGAATATAATATTTTCTTTTTTGGGGAACAATTATATCAGTCTGATCAAACAAATTTTCTACTTGCTCTTTTGTTAAAGCAAGATCAATTTCTTTCTTTCTATTCAAGCTAAGGTAACGCCTATAATGGTCTAACCCAATAGCATCAGCGGATAGATTTTTCCATGCCCAATAAATGGCTGTCAATTCATTATAAGACCCATTTTTTATTGAAATATTTTGACCTGTATCGTCACCGGTATATCCCTCAAATGTAACTCCTGGGTGTAATGCTTTACCGACAAAAACAGGAACGTACAAATTGGTGTCCTTAGGCATTTCATACTCTTTATGTGCCGCAACTAGTATCTTAATGTCCATTATGTTATATACCTCAAAAAAATTTATTTTTCTTTTTCGTTATCGTTATCTAACTTAATAGTTTCACGCCAAAATATCCAGATAAATGCAGCTAGGAATCCTATAGCTATGCCAAGAAGTCCGTATTTCTTTGCAGACGGTCCAGTGGTGGAATGAGTTGTGTCTTTATTGGCTGCGGACATTACATTTATCGTCCCTACATCATTCAACATTTTTGGTAATCTATCTTTGATAGCAATTGCAGTTGAATTTGCAACCGCTACGGCCTTATCACTAGAACCAGACTTGGCAGATACATTTAATACAACGGTCTGCGGATCAGATGTAATATCCAGCATAGATTTTATATCACTGGCCGACATTTTATATCCATAATTCTTTTTGATAATCTTTTTTGCCTGTTTTGCAATACTCGTATCATCAGAAACTTTTGCATATGTCTCCATCATTTGCATATCCGAAGCCAATGATGTACTCCCGTTATCTGTGTTTTCTAGGGCTTTCTTATCAGTATAGTTATGATATATCGTAATTTCTCTTTTTGCTGTATATTCAGTACTCTGCTTATGCTTCGCGTATCCTCCAAAAAGTAGGCCAAATACTAACATTGCTCCAATTATTATCAATAAATTTTTCCAAATTAGTCTAAAAATATCTGAAATTCTGTATGAGTTACTCATTTGTGTTTCCTACTTTCCTGGTTTTTATATATCTATTAAAAATTGAATAAGCTGCAATGTAAAACGGATTGTACGCAATCTCTAACATATGTTGATCAATCAAACAACTTAACGATATTAGAAATAGTATACCAACGAAAACGTAGTCTTTCATAGCCGTTGCCTGATACGCCATAATAGCAACTACTGCTATCACACTGATAAAAACAACAACACCATATATTAACAATAGTCTAACAAACGATGAATCAAGCATAAAATATTGATGTAATCCTCCACCAGCATTAAAATTTTTATATCCCGAGCTTCCTCCCCAACCATGTTCTTTTATTCTTTGTCCAATTAATGGTATTCCATATTTCATATATCCTAAATGGCTTAATGAAATTCTGGAGGAAATTAGTCTGTTAAGAATTGCAAATATGCTTTCGTTTTTAAAGAAAATAGTTGAAAAAATTGCAAAATAGGCAAAAATACCTGTAGCGGGCCATATGGTATCAGCAATAGACAGACCACTACCACCATCTTTAAAAGCATATTTACTGCAGATTAAATTAACTGGGATAACTAGAAATATAAGTACGCTATCCAATCTTGCGTCTGTTAGCACATAAATGAGTATTCCTATCAAAAAAATGAAAATATAGCTACCTGTTCTAATTTGCCCTTTTTTAATGTACAAATAGGAAAGAACTAAGTAAAATACATGCGAAGCAAAATCGGTTGGATATAGAATGCCAAATGATTCTCTAATTTTATCTCCACGAACATATACTAAATTTTTTATGACATGTAGCTCAGCAAGTGCTATCACGACAACAAGCATTACTAGTCCAACAACAAAATAAGTTTTTATTATCTCATCAAAATCTATATCACTCGCCGACACTAAAAATGCGCCAGTATAAAAGGCCAATGGTGAACTTGATTTCATCCAAGACAACCCAAAAAATAGCAGAACAAATCCGGTAAACAATATTTGTTCAAAACTGTAAGATGTAAAGAATGCTAATTTTAAAAATAGTAGTGCAATAGCCAGATACGCACAATAATTTAAAAGATGTATCGAAAAATACGCTGGCGTTATCATAGACGTTTTCAAGAAGGCAGACACTAAATAAATTATGAATGCCGTTATATAAATAGTTTGACCATTGATTTTGACATCGCTCATACTATTTTTAATTCTACTAATAATTACCATTGATCAATAAGCTCCATTTGGTTTTACCATTACCCACACAGTTTCAAACATAATTTTAATGTCCAAAAATGTTGACCGATGAGTTATATAATTCAAATCTAATTTTACCATTTCATCAAAATCAACATCATTTCGTCCTCCAACTTGCCATAGGCCAGTGCATCCTGGCTTAACAAGTAGTCGCTGCTTATCATAGTCACTATATTTTTCGACTTCGTGCACCAATGGAGGTCTTGGTCCAACCAAGCTCATAGAACCAGTCACAACGTTTACCAATTGAGGTAATTCATCCAAACTATATTTTCTAATAATTCGTCCAACTTTAGTAATTCTTGGATCGCTTTTTAGTTTGAACATCGCACCATCTATTTCATTCTTTTCTTCCAGTTCTTTCAAAAGCTGGTCAGCGTTTGTAACCATTGATCTAAATTTGAACATTCTAAACTTTCGTCCACTTTTTCCAACTCTAATCTGTGAGTAAAAAATAGGTCCTCTAGGATCATCAATTTTTATGCACAACGCCACAACCAAAAAAAGGGGGCTTAATATTATTAGGCCTGCGATTGATGCAATAACATCAATTAAACGTTTTAAAAATATATAAATGTATTGTTTTTTTAATTTAGCCACATCAATATTCAACACTGACATCCTCATGATACATATTATTGTTAAGTGAATTTTTGCGTAAATGATGCTTACATGCACCATAATATTGTACATTTTTCATAATAATTTTCACATAGAAACTTAAAAAACTTAACTTTTAAATAATCACTTCAGAAAATTAATTAACTACTTTTTGAATAATTTATCATATGAGTTTGAAACCACTTGTAATCTGAATTCAAATTCACGCTCTTCTTTTTTTAAAATCGCATCTAAAATTAAGCCACTAAAATATGATATAACTGATATCAACAGCAAAAAGCCACAAGAAATTAACGTTGGAATTTTTTCAACTAATCCTGTTTTCATGAACGGAAGCCATACATTTGGTATAAACAACGCAATAGAAATTACAATTCCGATAATTGACAAAAGTGAAAAAAATTGTAATGGTCTGTAATTCCTAAAAAGTGAAATAATTTTCTTTAAAACTTTTATACCATCACTATAGGTGTTCAACTTAGACGTACTACCCTCAGGTCTATCCTGATAGTCGATAACTTGATTTTCAATTAACATATTATTTTCAATTGCAACTATGCTCATTTCTGTTTCTATTTCAAAACCTTTTGAAAGTACAGCAAACGTTTTAACAAATCTATAACTAAATGCTCGATATCCCGTCATAACATCCTTAATATTGCTATGAAAAATACTATTAATGCAGAATCGTACAAGTGAATTACCAAAATTATGAAACAACCGCTTATTTTCAGAAAAATAGCTTGAGGATAGTCTATCACCAACAACCATATCTGTTCGTCTATATAAAACACTACGAATCATATTAGGTATTGATTTAGTTGAATAGGTATCATCTCCATCAATTAGCACATAACACTTTGCATTAATATCCTGAAACATTTGCCTTACGACATTCCCTTTTCCTTGTTGATAAACGTGGCCTACAATAGCACCAGCATTTAACGATTCTTCAACCGTATTGTCGGTAGAATTATTATCATATACAAAAACGGTCACTTGTTGATCTATATCACTTGTCGCATTTTTACAGTCCTTCACGACTTTTCCAATTGTCAGTCCTTCGTTGTAACACGGTATTAAAATTGCAACATCTGTATTACTCAATTATATGTTCTCCATTCTTTTTCTTAAAATCATTCAGTATAAACGTCACATAAACAGGTAGTACTGCTAATCCCATAATTGCATACCTTGAATATCCGTTTACAGAAGATAATGTTGGTACCGCAGCCAACAACAATAATGGAAAGATAGCAACCAAATTAGAATATCTGCGTTTTACAAGTACCAGTAAGACTAAAATCAGCGCCACCCAAACGGGAACTCCAGTATTAATCAAAATAAGTAAAGGTGGAAAGCTCAACACTGCTGCTACAAAATTCGTGACAGTATTTCTATATTTAAAACTAAATATATAGTGATACTGATGATACCATTTTGGCTGAATTAGTTTAGAAGAATTCACATAATTAAAACTTGTGAATAAGGAATCAGTCTTGCTTCTTGATACCAAGAATGGGTTTAAATATCCACTGTTGGCTTGTATATATAACGACAAATACTGAACAGGATGTTTTATACCTAGTTTTAGCCATAATTTTATAAACATTGACGTGTGTTCCCTAACGGTGCTATTACTTCTTAATAAAAGTCTGCCACTTTTAACATCTCTAATCTCACTATTTTTTCTCAAAAAAGTGTCAACTGGATACAGAGATTTTAAATTATCTCCAACATTTACACTGTAATTTCTTTTTATTTTTTTTACTGCCATAATATTATTTAGAGCATCAACATCTTGCTTATCAAAATATGATTTGTGCGTTATATACAAGTAAGCAACTTGTCGCATCGGAATGGTAAGTGCCTCTCCAGAGGACCCAGGTATCACATTACTAGCTGGCAAAATTATTTTTTGCCACGAAACGTACGAACAAAAGATCATCAAAAAAACTGCACTAACTGCCACAACCTTTTTTCTAAATCTAAATGCTGTATACACCAACAAAACTAATAAACTTACAAGCACAACATAGCCACCATCATTTCTGAACATCATCATAAAAAAGGCCGAGCAAAGCAAATTTATAATTGATAAAATATCAAGCTTGTTTTTTTGTGGTAATGAAACAAAAATTTTGACATAACTTAGACTGTACCAAGCACAGAATGCAAAGAAAAGTGAACTTTTATCAATTGTTTGAGAATACAAAGCAAAAATTGGACTAGAAAATAGTACCAACGTTACTATGCCAACAATTTTTCCAGCGAAAGAAAAAGCATACTTTACTACTTTACTATATATTAATGCTGTCACAATCACCTGGATGAATACGATACTAAAAACTCCAAAATTCGTACCACCTATTTTTTTACCTGCACTGAAAATGTAGCCAAATATTAGTGTTACAAACCATGGGTGATGATTTGTTTTAGGATACGTAAAATTCAATTCTGCAACGTGAAGTTTAAAAAACTCTGAAAATTGTCTAAAAGCGTCAAAAGAAATCGTTCCAGGCATAAACCATACTATTTGCAAGCACCAAACAACAATTATGAATATAAATATCTTCAAAGTAGATATTTTTATATCCTGTATATTAAAATAAATTCTAAGATAATTGTAAAGAATTTTTAACACATTACTGAAAACTATGCCAAAACCAATAAAATAAATTAAAGACAACATAATATTTATTTTACCATCTGTTAAATACTTGGTTCCTTGAATAAATACAGAACTTTCAATTGAAGTAAATGCATTCACAGTTGTAAGTATCAAAGATAGAATATATCCAAAAAGAATGAATAACCACGAATTTATTTGGTTCGTTAATTTGTTATTGCAGTAAATGATAATTCCAACTAATAATATAGAAACTAATACCATTCCTTCATTTGGATTAATTCTACCTTCAATCGCATTTACGCCACTAACATACTTTGGTGGAAAGGTTATCATAAATGCCATCAGAACAAATATCCACCCAATACACCTCATCATTAATCTAAAATGCATATTATTAAGCGATTTAGTCATAAATCAAACTCCTAACGATTCACAAATTTTTATAAAAATAACGACATAATATAAAACTGTGCAATTAAAATTCCGTAAGTTAAGCTTAAACAAAATTATGTATTCAATATAGCAAAAACGTTGTCCCAAAAATATCACACTAGTTCTTTATACTCAATAAAACGCAGCTACTATTGTATCAGACATAACTGATATTATTAATTGTCTTAATTTAAAAATATGTAAATAGATAAAAAATAAGATCAAGTAGCTCAAAAATTACATATTTTTTTCACAGCTTTTGTGACGATACAAATACCCACTGATAATACCAAAATAGACTGATAAAAATACAAATATAAAGTTATATAGTACGCCACCAAAAAGACATCCATAATGTTGCCAAAAACCTCAAACAAAATAGCCCTACACTTAATCACATAAACACATCATATTAGTTTAACAACCAAATTCAAAAACTTCCTACAAATGTGCATAGCAATTCTATTTCTTTAATAATATAAATCGGTCTATTTTTCCAATATATTTTCCGATACTAACGGTGTCCTAGGCTAAACAAGACCCATTGATCCAGCTACTACATTTACCAGTTGCGGCAATTCATCTAAGCTATACTTACGAATAATTCTACCAATTTTAGTTATTCTGTGATCACTTTTAATTTTAAACATAGCGCCAGTAATTTCTTTCTATTCTCTAAGTCTTTAAGTAGCTCATCAGCATTAGAAACTATTGATCTGAATTTGAACATTCCAAACTTTCTGACACCTTTTCCAACTCTTGTTTGAGAGTAGAATACGAGCCCTGGGGATCCTCAACTTTTATCAGTATAGCTAGCACCAAAAAAAAGAGGACTTATATAGTATTAAGACAAAACTACAACAATAATATCAATTAACTGCTTAACGAATATATGCATGTTGTTTTTTTAATTTTAGTTCATCAATTTCTAACGTTACGGTCCCATTACAAAAATCGGTTTTAATCCACTTACAAATAAAGCACCAACACATTATACATTTTTATACTAACCTTAGAAACAAATACAACAAATCTTTAAAATTAACACTAAAAATCCTGATTTTTTCAAAACAACTATTTCTTTTCGCGAACTACATATATAGGACGGTCCTTACTCTGTAAATATATTTTGCCAATGTATTTACCGACAATTCCTAAGCACAAAAGCTCCAGTCCACCGATCATTAAAATAATGCAAACCAGTGACGCCCAACCTGAGACACTACTATTTGGAACTACAATAGCTCTGACAACAATAAAAACTAGAAAACAAATGGAAAATAGAAATGATAAAAAGCCCGTCCAAGAAGCTATAGAAAGCGGAAATTCAGAAAAATCTGTTATGCCATCTATTGAATACTTCAATAATTTCCAGAAAGACCAGCTAGTATTTCCTGCAACTCTTTCAACATTTTTATACTCAATATACTTTGTCTTAAAACCAACCCAGCTGAATATTCCCTTAGAAAACCGATTATATTCTTTAAGCGAAATTATTGAGTCAACCATTTGCCTGGTCATCATTCTGTAGTCCCTAGCACCATTCACAATATTCGTGCTAGAAATTCGGTTAATTAATTTATAAAACATATTGGCAAAAAATGAACGAATAACTGGCTCACCATTTCTACTAGTTCTTCTTGTACCAACACAATCATAATCTTCGTTCTTAATTGTATTTAACATAGTGGGCAACAATTCTGGTGGATCTTGTAAGTCAACATCCATTACCACTACAAAGTCACCAGTGGATGAATTCAACCCAGCTAAAAGTGCAGCTTCTTTACCGAAATTTCTAGAAAACGAAATATAGTGCACTTTATTTTCATTTTCGCTGTGTAATTTTTTTAATTCGTCTAATGTTCCATCACTTGACCCATCATCAATAAACCAGTAGTCTCGGTCAATCTTATTCATTTGATTAAATACTTTTTCAACTGTGGGATAAAAGATCGGAACAGTCTCTTGTTCGTTGAAGCAGGGTACTATGACTGATATTTTTTCCACTATTTATCAATCCTTTCGTTATACATTTTCTCTACATAACCTTTTTTTTAATTATATGAGAAATTTAAAAAAAATAAAAAAAGCACTGTCAATTACGATGCATGACTTTTATTGACAAAACTACTTTAGTAAAGATTAATATCCACAAAAGTATAGGAATCGCAATTAAAACATAAAAAAATCTACTAGGAATATATTTCACGACAATAGAATTTACCCCTCTTTTGCCATTAATTATCGGTGTGTCTCGATAACTTGTGCGAGATGAAACGGCTTTTCCATTGTCAAAAACAATAGTATTACTGTACTTCAAAACAGGAATATCGATTTTTGAATCATGTTTTAGCCTAACTGCGTACATAATTCCATTAGACATAGGAGAAGGAGTGATTTTCTTACGCCGGTTTCCATCAATAATTACAATGTGTTTTTGTATGCTTTTAGCATATTTGAACGCCTTGTTAGGATAATAGTCAGTTTCTCCATTTTTAACACTGTAACCAAATTGATAATTATAATTACTATTATTTAACTGCACACTTATAGGAATTTGTTTAAGGCCAACTGTATTCTTTTTTAAATAGCTTTTCTGTACAACACTATTTTCCTTCACTTGATTCTGTACAGCCCCAAAATAACTAATAAAGCATACAATCATCACTAATAAAGCCAAGCACTTTGTAAAATAAGATGTCAACCAATATTCAGCAGTCATTATCTTAGATCCTATAATCGCCAAAAATAGACAAGCATATGACAAATATCTCCACGGAAGTTGAATAACCCCAAAAACTGAATTACTAATTAACATCCATGGAAAAATGGATGTCGAAAAAATGCATGCAAAAATTGCCGATATATACATAATTTTATCAACAAAATTAAATTTATTAAATAAAATCCAACCTGTTAATAAAATAATTAGCAATACTATTCCAATACTCATACCTGAGGAACTATTTGCTAAAGATTGCTGCACAAAGTCTGATGCACTTTCAAGAATTAGGACCCCAGAACGAGGGCCCTCTATGTTATGTCCAATATAATCTGTCAAAAAAGGAAATATTATTCCTAAGCTTAAACCAAACGTTAAAAAAATAGCTTTTAACAGGTTTTTAAAAATTTTAAAGGTAATCTTTTTTCTAAATAACTGTATTAAAACGAAAATCGTCAAGAACTGTACTGTAATAAATACGCTTAAAATATGACTGTATACAATTAATGACATGCCAATTGAAAGCATAATCCAATCATGGTTTTTAGTATAAAAAATTTTATAAATTCCAAAAAATGCCAATGGCAAAAAAGTTGACGCAATAAATTCACCTAAAACATACCCTGTAACACCTAAATATATTCTTCGTGCTGACAGGGTATACAAAAGTGCAAATATAATCGCACGCCTATCACTTTTTGAAGTATCTTTCATACACAAATAAGCTATAATTAAAGTCAAAAAATTGAAACACGTGTACCAAACATAATATGATGAAATTGGACTAAACACGAATCTTAAAAATGCCCAAGGATACAAAAATATTGTTGGATAAAATAGAAATGACGCAACTCCAGTCGAATTGAATGTTGAACTTGCAATAAACGTGAATATATTATGTCTTTTTAAATTCAAAAATATTTCTTGTACTCTTGAAGCATGAAATGACCAATCACTAAAAGCAGTCATTCTATGTACATGCCACAATGGGTATGTTAATGCAATCGATAACAATAAAAAAAATACCAAAATGAGTATTTTCCTTAATACATTATTTTTTAGATATTTTTTTTGAAAATACTCCATATAAATTATTTCTCCCACATAAAATATGCCTTATCTACCATCCATCCACTTCTGAATCTCATCAAAAGAAAATCCCTTACCAACCAAACTCCTCTTAGTCCGCATAACCCGTTCACGATCATCATACCGCCGATTACGCTCCCAAATCTTACGAGCTTGTTCATTTAGGTTATTCCACTGTTCTTCAGGATCTTCTTCAACTTCAAGTGAATCTAAAACCTGAGTAATCATATCACTATCAAAGCCCTTAGTCATCATTGACTGACGAACTTTCTGCTTACGTAACCGTGATGGTGTTTTGTGATAATGCTTCAATTGCTTTTCTGCTAGCTTCGTTGCATTTTCCAACATTCTATCTGACTCATAGTTCACTAGGGCGTTATCAATTATATTTTCGCCAATTTTTTTCAAACGTAACTGTTGGCGGATAACACTTGGACCTTTGTCAGAAGTCAACATGACCGTCCTTACATAACTATCAGCATAGTTTTGATCATCAATAAAATGATTCTCACGCAACATCCCCATCACCACCGGAATCTTATCCGTCGGAATTTCCAGATCTTTGAGTTTCTGCACAACTTCGCTTTCAGCTCGTAACTGGTGAGATATGTAATCAAGTGCGCGACTATAAGCTTTCGCCACATCGTCAGCATCTATTAATTGACGTTCCAGCTGATCATCAACTTCCATCCCCCTAACCAGACGGAATCGAATCAACACGTTCTCAGCCACACCAAACGCATACTGATTATCTAAGTAAATATTGTAACGACCTTGACGTTTCTGAGCTTCAATTTTAGTGATTTTTTTGGTCATAACCACCGTTTCCTTTACAAATACTGATTTTAATTATATCTTATCTACCTTGTAAAAGCACTGCGACATCAAGTCTTAGTCAAATTAATTTAAAAGATTTCAAATTTGTGCTTAACTTTTGCAATCTCATTTCGTTTATATATGTGTAAGCAGCGGCCGCGACTTACCAAAAATAAACTAAGGGAGTTATTACTAATGATTAAAACTTTTTCAGACGCTAAGTTGCAATTGATGATGGTCGGTGAAGGTCACCAGAAAGGCATAGCACGAACATTCAGTCATTTGGCACAAGATGCTAAGGAAGAAAACATTCAACAACTCGGTGAATTACTGCAAAGCATTTCCGCAGATACTTTCGACTGCACAATTGTCACAACATCATACCAACTCGATACTAAGTAATCGGTCAACAATAGAAAGGGAGTATATTTATGAAGGCATTATCACTATCATTTAAAGGAAGTTTAGGTAAAACTCATTCTCTCAAGCTTAATTACGCTAACAATAACCTGGACGCGGATACCGTTAAGGCGGCCATGAATCAGATGGCAACACTTAACTTATTTAGCAAGGATGGCGAGAACTTGTACGCTAAGCCCGTATCGGCTAAATATGTTGAAACTACTGAAACGCCATTATTCACTGCACCAAAAGAAACAGTCTAACTAAATTTGCCCGTCCGCCTCAAATTTGGGGTAGACGGGCATTTTTTAATGATGCATTCGCTTAAGCATCTCAGTAATTGGATGACGTTTTTCTTCAATCGTTCCAAACAGTGTCTGCAACGTTGCATTAAGTGTTGCCCCGATCATAATAATCATGCCTGATAAATCCAACCACAACATCATAACAATGAAAATCCCAATCGTTTTGTATGACATGACTGTCCGAGCAAACAAATGCGTATACAACGAAAAGACTTGCGAAAGCAACATCCATAAGATGGTCGAAAGCAGTGACCCCCAAATTACATAACGAAGTCTAACCTTGGCGTTAGGTACAAAGTAATATAGCAAACATAGCAGAATGAAAATACCACCGAACGTTACCGGCCATTTTACTGATGACACAAGATGAATCAGGCTCATATCAATAGAATAATAATGGCGAAGCTCACGTAAAATCATTTCACCAATACTAAAGAAAATGATCAAGACAGCCATAATCATGATAACGACAACCATCCAGACAAATGAAACCATCCTATTCACAATTGCATTTTGATCTTCGCCAACACCATATGCATGATTAACACTTCGTTGAAATGCTGCCACGGCTTGACTAGTAGACCATAATGTCACCAACGCACCAATTGACAATAATCCGCCGCTCCCATTTTTTAAGAAATCTAAGATCAAGGGCCGAATAAATGAGTAAATCGATGCTGGCATCGCCGTTTGTAAGTAGCTCAGCACGGTACTGGCGTTTAATCCCACCAAAGGCAAAATATTCCCCACCACGATAACCGCTGGAAAAATTGACAGCAGTGAGTAGTAAGCAAGCACGGTCGCGGAAGTAGATACTTGAGCCATGCCATAATGTCTAAAAAAGGTCTTAAAAAATAATGTGACCTTATTAAAGGCTGCTTGACGCATAGTTATTTCCTCACTTGTCTATAGGTACTTAGCATCAAATTCAGGATCCTGTGAAGTCAAAATTTTTGGTCCATCTTTGGTGATCGCTAATGTATGTTCATACTGACAGCTAAGTCCACCATCTGCAGTTCTTGCCAACCATCCACTTGGATCACTAGTATCAGCTTTCCAAGTACCTGTATTGATCATTGGTTCAACAGTAATCGTCATACCTTCTTTTAATCTCAAGCCATGGCCCGCTTCACCATAATGTGGTACTTGGGGATCTTCGTGCATTGTAGGCCCAATGCCATGACCAATGAACTCACGGACATCTCCGTAACCATTCTGATTTTCAGTATAGTCTTGGATTGCAGCTCCAATATCACCAATTCGATTACCGATCACACATTGATCGATTCCTAAGTACAGCGATTTTTTCGTAACATCCATCAACTTTTTGACTTCATCACTAGGTGTGCCAACGGCATAACTCCAGCATGAATCACTAAAACCACCATCAAGATCGACAACCGTGTCGACTTTGACCAAGTCTCCATCACGTAACATTACATTTTTGCGTGGAAATCCATGACAAATTTCATCATTAATGCTGACACACGTTGCATATTTATAACCCTCAAACCCGATTTGTGCGGCCACTGCACCGTGACTTTCAATGTAGTGTCTGCCAAATTCTTCGATCTCCCAGCTTGAAATACCTGGCTTAATAATATCGCGCAGACCAATATGCATACCGGCTAAGATTGCACCGGACTTGCGCATTGCTTCAATTTCGCGTGGTGACTTGAGACTAATCATATAGTTAAACTTCCTTTTTGTGTTATATGTGACATTATACACTTATCCGAATAATTGTTTAACCGATTAAGTAGCACCATTTCTTTTTTCAAAAGTGAATATCTGCTATACTATATTGCATTGAAGTATTACATAAGAAAGAAGGAATTAATTATGGCTAGTGCACTCGTCGTATACGCAACCATTACTGGTAATAACGAAGACGTTGCAGATATTATAACTGAAGCGTTCGAAGACCTCGGCGTTGATGTTGATGAAACTGAAATTACCCAAGCCGACGCTGAAGAATTTGAAGACGCAGATATTTGTGTTGTTTGCCCATATACCTACGATGAAGGTGAATTACCAGAAGAAGGAATGGACTTTTACGATGACCTTCAGGAACTCGACTTATCTGGCAAAGTCTATGGTGTTGCTGGATCAGGTGATACATTCTACCTCGATGATTACTGTGTTGCGGTTGATAAGTTTGCTGAAGCATTTGATAAAGCTAAAGCGACTCGTGGAACAGAACCTGTAAAAATCAATCTTGAACCAGAAGATGAAGATATCAAGACTCTGAACGCATTTGCAAAAGACCTTCTTGATAAAGCAAATGGTTAAATCGGAGGAAGATCTTGTTCGCATTATTTAAAAAGTATCAATCAATGATCGCCTACATCTTTTTTGGCGGTGTCACAACCGTCGTTAATATTGGTGTATTTGCTGGCTTGGACGCAATTCACTGGAACTACCAGTTAGCTAATGTCGTTGCTTGGTTTTTATCAGTACTGGTCGCATACTTGACTAATAAAGTATGGGTTTTCTCATCACACTATACGACCTTCAAAGCTTTCATTGTTGAATTCACTAAGTTTTACATTTTCCGTGCGCTGACTTTAATTATCGATGTCATTATTATGTATGTCGGTGTTTCGCTACTTCACTGGAATGCAATTTTGGTGAAAGTCATTGATAATGTGATAGTCATTATCGTAAATTACGTATTTTCAAAGTGGTATATTTTTAAAAAAGTTAAGTAACCATGACACGATCATTGTGATCGTGTTTTTTTATTGAAATCATAAAAATATGCTCAGAATAATTATTAATAATAAATTATAGAAATAATAAACAGCTTTACGATTATGCTTATTTATTGTAACCGGCAACAATGCCTAACATATAGGCACAAGTGGTGCACGTACTAACGTAAAAGTTGCCGATTTACCTTTGAAAACTTATGAAAAATTACTAAATAATTAAATTATCCAAGCAATAATTAAAACTTGATTAGCATTTGGCATATTTCTTGATTTTTAAGATCCAAAATTGGATGATTAGTATGTTATCAAAAGTTAAGAAAGAGGTTGAAACAGTGACACAACACGAAAAGAAACCAGTGCTTTCTTTAAAGATTGCCGCTCTCAGGAACGAACGTAACCTAACACAAAAGGAACTTGCAGAAGCCTTACACTTCTCTAAACAAGAAATTAGCAACTGGGAGACTGGTCTTAAAAAGCCTCGTATCGGTGCTATGTACCGACTAGCTGACTACTTCAATGTAACAATTTCAGAGCTCCTTGATGAACGACTTGACGCTGACCAAATTGAACGGACAGCTCGAATTCTGGCATCACATTTGCCAAGTGATTTATCTGATGAAGAGTTAGCTCAGATTACTGATTATATTGACTCATTCAAACACGAAAAAGCTTAATTTAAACGGCGTTGCAACTTAGTTGTGGCGCTTTTTTTGTATCACAAAAAATTTACGCTATCATCATTTATTTATATCTCTTCCTAATATACGGTGTTAATATTAAATTACATGATTTAAATTAATCTATTGGGAGAGATCGTTAATGAAGACAAATCACCACCATCAGGTTTTGCAATCAATTTTGGTGTCATTTATTACCATGATTATGGCCGTTGTAATAGGTGCACCAACCACGCAACCTGAGCAGCCAACTAGTTCAATACCTCAGGTTCAGGCCAGCACCAAGCATCATAAGAAAGTCAATACTACCACTGCTAAGACAAACAAGAAGTTAGCAAAGAAAAAATATCAAGGTTTACAAACCATTGACGTAAACAATGGTAACCCCACGTTCACCAAATCAGAACTATCAACGGCCAAAGGAGCGTGGCAGAGTTATGGTAATTTAGATTCATATAACCGCCCAACTGTAGCAAATGCAATGTTGAGTAAATCACTAATGCCCACTGCGAAACGCGAACCTCTTGATGTTGATCCAACTGGGTGGCACAATAAAAAATTAGCAAGTGGGTATTTATATAACCGTTCACACTTAATTGGTTACCAACTGACGGGACAAAATAATAATCCCAAAAATCTCATCACTGGTACTAGGTCACTTAACTCGCCTGAAATGCTGCACTACGAGGATGACTTAGCCTACTATTTAAAAACTAATCCCAATGGTTACATTCGCTACCAAGTAACGCCGATTTTTCGTGGCGACGAATTACTAGCTCGGGGTGTCCATATGCAGGCCCAGTCAATTGGTAGTAATGCTATCCATTTCAACGTCTATATCTTTAACGTTGAGGATGGTGTCAAACTTGACTATGACGATGGCACCAGCGTTGTCAGCACAAGTGAACAGTCAACAAATTCTAGTAGTACTTCGTATTCCTCACACACAACAACCGGCACAGATGCTACCAACAATGGGGACATGAATACTGGCGATGTGCAAGGCAAAATTGTGGGAAATGTTAATAGTAAAATTTATCACGTGCCTGGCCAAGCTGGATACAGAATGAATTCGTCCAATGCCGTCTACTTCAACACAGAAGCTCAAGCGCAAGCAGCAGGCTACCGTAAAGCACTAAGATAAAAAAATTCCAGCCACACATCATGACTGGATTGGTTGTTGTTATTAAATTAAGCTTTTGGTGTCGCAAAGCCGTTAACCAGCTCAGCATAGTTGTTCGCGTCATCGAATGTTTGAAATTCATAGGCTTCATCACTACCATCGACTAAACAGTAGTTACCCTTCTTATTTGGTTTGCCAATCCATTTATGACCAACCTTTACGATATACATTCCATTAGCACCTCTTTATAGTTATAAATTATCTTACGATACGCCCATTATAATGCGTAAACACGTCTTGTAAAGTGCTTTGATTAAATCTTAATTATTAATTGATAAATATCAAATTATTAAAAATTGCTAACTAAAAGTAGGAAATTATTATGAAAAATGCCAAGCAGTACCTATTAATCTATGATATTGTCATGATTCTTCTCGCCGTGATATCAGTAGCACTCGTTGTTGCCGACCTTGCCAACGATATTGATATCAGTGCTCCTCCATATTTTTTCATAGACAACACCATTTTAGTTATTTTTATTATTGATTACGTTGTGCGGTTTGTACACGCTAAACATAAAAAGGACTTCTTCTGGCATAATATCTTTGATCTCCTATCAATCATCCCCGTCACTCCTGCCATGTATCTGTTTCGTTCCACCAGATTACTACGTATTCTCAGAATCTTACGCATTTTACGACTGACGAGAATGGTCGGATTGCTTGGGAGAATTAGTAGTAACATTCAGCGCTTAATTAAAACAAATGGTCTGATCTACCTCATCTACGTTTGTGGGGCAATCTTATTTATTTCGGCGGGTATTTATTCTTGGGCAGAGAAAGTTGATTACTGGCGTGCCCTATGGTGGGCAGTCGTTACAACTACCACCGTTGGGTATGGTGACATTTCACCAACAACTGCACTAGGTAAAATTGCGGCAGTCTTGCTGATGTTTGTCGGTATCGGTTTTATTGGTGCTCTGACAAGTGCGCTCACCTCATTTTTTGAAAATAAGGAAGATAGAAGTAAACATGTTATTAAAGCAATGCGAAAGGAAAACCGTGAATTAAAAAAGGAACTTGATGAGATTAAACGAACTGTGGACGAGATTAATCGTCATTTGAATGGATGACTGAAAGGCTGAGGATTTTTTCCTTGGCCCTTTTTCAATTTAGATAGCTGAAATGAGTTCCACAAGCACTGAGACTTAACGTGAAAGAGGCTAGCACGGATTAATCGCAAAAAACGCGATCACTCCGTGCTAGCCTCTTTCACACCAGTCTCAACCCGTGCTTGTTACACTCTCTATTTTTTTACAAATCCATCCCCATTATTCAAATAGGCCATCTCATCATAAATAATCTGTTGTTGCATCTGTCCAGCATCTTCTAAACCGATCTTGTCCTCAGCAATCGCTTGTTGTAGAAATTCAAATTCAGCGTGAAAGGCTTGTAGAAATAACTGGTAAATCATTTTGGGCCGTGGTTCCGTAAACTCATGCGACGATGCCGTTCTTGATAAAATCTGAAGACCCGATGAATACCAGTAATATCATCATTAGAATGTTGAAATTCTCTTAGTTTAGCCATCACCGTTTTAAAGCCAACGGTTTCAATGTCTTTTATATTCCAACCTTTCTTTGCAAACTGATCCTTCCAATAAAGCTGTTCACTTATCAGTGGCGAGTACAGTAAAGCATCTTGTAGAATCTGCAAATCCTTATACATTCTACCCGTATGAGTCATAAATTTAATTCTTAACCATAGTCGCTTAAGAAAATTACTATGCATCGTATCATGGGATAGCTCAATAAACGTCGTGTAATAATGATACTGTGTCTCATTGATTTTCTGATCTTCATACATTTGCTTTACTAATTGTCTTTCAGTCTTATATGCCAATTCAAAAATTCGTTTAACTTGTCTTGTATTGCGTTGTTCATTTTGATGTAGCTGCTGCGACAAAGCATTAGTAACTATATCGGCCTCAGCCGCATACTCTTTATTTTTTTGTACAGTTCGTAATGCCGTTCCAATCATTTCTTTGTTGAAATGAGCAATGGCATCGCTTGTATCTTCTTGGCCGCCATTACTGGTCATCTTAGGAACTACTATTGAAGCAACCGCTAAACTAATAACAATGACAACTGACGCAACATAAATAAGCGCGTTCCGATCAATGCCACCTGGTAGAGCATGAAAATTAGGTATTAAGAATGCTAATGATAGTGAAATTGTCCCACTAGCGCCACTAACTGCCATTAACCAACTATCTTGCCAGCGGTGATCACTTGCAACGTGCATCCAAACAAAATACCTGGTCCAGATTAACCTAAGCACAAATTTAAATACATATAACGTAATACCAATTAACGTCAGCGTCAGTAATAAACTTACATTAGTCTCTAAAATTCTTGATAAAATCGTTGGCAACGAAATCCCCAGCAGAATAAAAATAAATCCATCCAAAGTTTCTGTTACCACGTTCCAGATATTATTACGCACTAGCTGAACTTCACTTGAAATCAACTTGAGATTATCGGTTTCCATCCCCTGCACCAGACCAGCTGCAACAACCGCTAAAATACCAGACACATGTAGCACTTCAGACAGTAGGTAAACAACAAACGGTACAATGAGTTCCAGCGCAATCATTACAAACGGAATATCATCTTTGAGCGAAATCATAAATAAGCGAATACGGTGAAAGAACAGACCAACGATCGTTCCTAATAGCAGTCCACCGAAAAACTCTGTGACAAATATACCAGATGCGTGAGCTAGAGAAATCGAACCAGTTGCAAATGCAGCTAGTGACAGATCGAAAGCAACGAAACCAGAAGCATCGTTGAACAATGACTCATTCTTTAAAATAACATTGGGAATTCTGAACTTCTCATTTGGTTGAGAAAAAGCACTAACAGCCGAGGCATCAGTTGGTGTCACGATCGCACATAATGCAAAGGCAAGTGCCAACGGCAATATTGAAAACAGCATATGCAACGATGTCCCAATTACAACTACCGTCACAATCACTAACACAATTGCTAATGAAGCAATGTTAATTGCACCCCGACCAATCCAGTACCTTGAAGCATTTTGAGCCTCAACATACAAAAGCGGCGTCACAACAAAAAACAGGAATAGATCCGAATCAAAAATGTAGTGATAATACAATGGCAAAAATGAGAGTACAATTCCCGTTGCAATGAACCAGAATGGTAAAGGCAGCCACGATAAATGCCGATAAATAATTACATCAACGACCAATGCAATTAGGATAATTAAAAGAAAAAAAGTTGCCTCCAAAATTACTCCCCCATCTCTATATTAGATATCTTAATGATCATTATACTAGAGGTTTGATAATAAGAAACGTGATCGTTCTTGAATTCGTGATTTGAATCATATTTGAAAAATCATTGAATGATTAACATAAATTAACTATAACTCGGGTTAATTAGTTACATCTAACTTAATCATTTGAAATAATAATTATTTATTGCTAATGCCATTAGCATACGATAAAATTATACATGTATAAACGTGTTGTGAACCGCAACGTGAATACTAGCACGAAAAATTTTATTAGGAGGAGTTATTTTTATGTCAAAAAGAATTAAGGGTGAGGACGGAAATACTTACGTTCAGAAAAAACCATTTTATAAAAGAGTATGGTTTTGGATACTAATTGTTTTAGTACTAATTTTTGCAATTAGCGGAATCAATGGAGGAGATACCACATCATCAAGTAGTTCAAAGAGTTCTTCTTCTAGCTCTTCAAAGAAGACTAATCCTTTAAGCAAAGTATATAATGTCGGTCAAACAGCTTCATACAAGGGATACGAAGTTAAGGTAAATAGTGTTAATTTCTCCCAAGGTGATGATATTGATACCCCTGACTCTGGAAAACAATATGTCATTGCAAATGTGACCATAACGAACAAGACAGATGATTCTCAGGACTACAATCAATACGATTTTCAGTTAAACGCCGATGGTAATAATACAGATTTTGATGAAATTACCTCAAGCACAGATAATCTGCTAAGTTCCGGTTCTCTAGACAAGAATGCATCTGTAACAGGTAACTTAGTTGGTCAGGCAAGTAAAAATTCAACAAAGCTACAATTACAATATAAAACTTCTTTCTGGAACGATAAAACTGTCAAGTTTAACTTAAAATAAACAAATCATCCACATTGAATTTATCCATTACATTTGAATGCATGTTTAAAAGGCTGTTTTCCACAAAGAAAACAGCCTTTTGCATACAATATTATTATGGTCCCATCCGGAATCGAACCGGAATTGTCCGCTTAGGAGGCGGGAGTACTATCCAGTTATACTATAGGACCAAGACAACCAATATTTTCTCATTATTTAGAGTTCATGTAAAGGTTATCCAATAAATTTAGGCATTTGATTGATCAGTAGTATTTTGCTGTTCAGCCTGTTTTTGTCGCTTATGTCTCATGCCTTTGTCTTTTTGACGTCGGTTCTTCTTTTTATGGTGTTTAGCACCCTGGTTATTGAATTGATCGTTTTCATCAAACATGCGATTGACATGTTTGTCAACATTGATCTTATCGCTATTATGCTGAACCTTACGCATTTTGCGATTAACCTTAGTTTGAACCGATTCTGTTCGTTCGCCCTCTGTTGGCCGATGATCTAACAATTTATTACGATAGAAATAAATTGGTTCAAGTTTGTAATCCGTGCCTGCTAATATCTTCTTTAAATCACGTAAATCGTGGTCATCCCCAAAGTTAATGACCATCCCTGGCTCACCTTGACGACCAGTTCTGCCAACGCGATGCACGTAAGTCAATTCATTATTGGGCAGGTCATAATTAATCACGGTTGGAAGCTTATCAATGTCCAATCCTCTGGCAACAACGTCGGTAGTCAACAACAATTTAATTTGTCGATTACGGAACATTCTCAGCGATTTTTCACGTTCAGTTTGGCGCTCATTACTTCCTAAAACGGCCACTGAAACATGTTCATGACGTAAATTAGACGCCACATAATTTAACGTTTTAATTTGATTGAAAAATACCAAAGCACGAAAATCCTTCATGTGACTTAACTTTCGTAACATATCAGGTTGATGCTTTCGTGAAACTTCCAAATTAGTATGGCGAACAATTCCTTGAGAATGATCCTCTCCACGAACATCAAATTCAACGATCTCACGGCCAAACATATAGCTAAGATCGTCAAGGACTGGGGTCCTAGTAGCAGAAAAGAATCCCAATTGTGCTGTCATTGGTGTTGCTCGTTCAATATCTTCAATCACGGCTAATGTTTCGTCTTGAAGCATATCATCTGCCTCATCAACAATCATCGTCTGTAACTCGCCGATCTTTAAATGGTTGGTTTCAAGGAGGTGCAACACTCGTCCCGGCGTTCCAATCACAACCTCGGGATGTTTTTTTAATTTATCAATTTGGCGGTGAATGTTTGCGCCACCCGTAAGAGCAAGTACTTTAACATTCAGTAGTTTAGCCCAATCACGCATTACATTAGCTGTTTGGACTGCTAGTTCCTGTGAGGGTGACAATACGAGAACTTGAACGCCCTGCTCAGGCATAATTTTTGGCAATACCGGTAGCGTAAATGCAATGGTTTTACCAGAACCTGTTGGGGCAATCCCCAAAACAGATTTTCCCTGAGTCATCGCATCATGAACCGCTGATTGGATCACAGTAGGCTGTTTAAAGCCGAGTTCGTCAAAATGTTTCTGAAATACATCGATCACATTGCGGCCCTCTTTCTATTGTTCGTTAGGAAACTTAATTCCTGCAGATTCACGTAATGAATACGTCAGTGAATTTACCAGGCGACTAAGTTTAAACCATGTTTCATAGCTTTTTAAGTTATTTAAATCGTTGGGTTGTTCCAATACTTTTGTAAATTCGTCTACTTCAGGACTCATTGAATTGTCAGGAACAACTGCGTCCAACTTATGAGCCTTCTGATTTTCATCAAAGTAAGTTGCTTCGGTCATGTCAGCTATGTTATCCATTACCAAAGTATCTTTCAATCCATATATTTCAGATGGCATATGTGAGTTAGCAATCTTACCAAAGTTAAGTGTTACCTCAAAATCGGGATACTTTAAAACTGCACCCCCTTTACCATCAGCACCTGTGTCAATCATGGTTGGAAAGTAAACAACCGTATCCGGTTCACCAAACAATGCGGCTGCGGCATAAATTGGATAAACACCAAGGTCTTGAAGTGCACCACCAGCAAATTCTGGTGAGAATACATTAGGAGTTTCACCAGCAAGCACTTGATCATAACGGGATGAATACTTCATAAAGGTAAAGGTAGCCCCTTGCACAGTATTCATTTCATTGAGCTGATCTTTAACCGCCGCAAATAATGGTGTGTGAACATGTCTTGCTGCTTCAATTAATCTAACTGTTGGGTGGGCTTGCAAAAGCGCTTCGATTTGTGAGAATTCATCTGGATTCGTAAATGCTGGTTTTTCAATGATCACATGCTTATCGTTTTCAATCGCTAATCGTACTTGTTGGTAATGTAATACGTTCGGGGAAGCAATATAAACAACATCAAAACTTCCATCATTGAAGAAATTATCTAAATCATCGAAAAATTCAGTTGCATGCTTTGGCTCTCCGTAATCGCGAGCTCGTTGTAAATTTCGCGAATACACACTTGTGAGTTGCCAATGACCGTTTTTAACGGTCGCATCTATAAATTGGTCCGTGATCCAATGAGTTCCTATAATTCCAAGTTTTAACATAGCAAATCCTCCCGTTTTTAAATGTATCGATTTAATGACAAAAAATGATCAATTAATTGGTATGTTTTACACAACTGTAAAACATATTACACAATAAATATTGTATAATGAGCTTGTTCGAAAGTCGAAGATTGTGTATAGCAATCAAATTATGACGCAAAGGAGTTTGGTAAGATGAAAAAGCGTGGCATGTTTTTATTCGGTGCAGGATTGGCGGCTGGACTTACCAGTACGCTCGGTTTAGGCCGAACTAAGAAAAAACATGCTACCTCTTTACCAATCTTCTATGCGGGCACATGGCAGTATTATGATGTAGAAAGATCACGCACACATCAGCTTGAAATATCGTCAGAACTGAAATTATCAATTGATAAGCATGAGATTTCAGCAAATGTGGAATTGATCGATGAACATCAGCTAACATATATTGATAAGTTTGGATATCACATTACAATTCAGGCCAATGAACAGAGACCAGTCAAATTAATTGATGAAGCCGATGATCAGACCTATGTGATTACGTCTCCAACAGATAATATGGATACACAATGACCAGTTTTTCTCGTATTGAGAAAACTGGTTTTTTTGTTTGAAAGACTTTATGACTTCACAAAGTCGTGTGAGCCAATATGTGTGCCACAATCTAATTGACTTCTTCTTTCCATTCTTTCTTACTTCCGTTAAACACAGAGACCGTCAAATCTGTTTTTTTACCACCAATTTTGACCTTTTCATCCCCTGTATATTGGATAAATTTGACCATCGAATTTTGATGTTTCAATTTGTTCAAACTTGTCCACAACTTTGTGTAATGAACATACGGACTAACCATCTGTTTTTGAATGGTAGGTGATGTCCAAACGATACAACCCTGACCGTATCTTGCATCCAACAAGTTAATCAGCTTAGCTAACTTTTTACCTTGTTTCTCCGCATTAGGCGGATTATCAGCATAATTACCATAGTACGTGATTTGTATCGCAATGGGTAAACTTCCCGACTGCTGACCAATCTGACCAACCATGTACTTATACTGCTGCTCGGCACTGCTAGTAAAACTAAATTCCTCGTATACACCCACTTGCATGGTTGTTCCAGCTGCTCGCTCGTAATTCTGGATAAAATCATCGTCCAAATAACTAGCGCCGGACGTTGACTTTAGATATACAAATTTTATTCCAGAACTTTGCAGTTGATGAAAATCAACATACCCGTCATCTTGATCAACACTGACCCCACGAACAGGAAAATCCTTCAACGGTGACGGTCTAGTCTCATGCCACCAAACCCCACCACCAACCAGTAGTATCACCACCAAAATTGGTAGCCATTTTTTCCAATTAAAACGATGTTTGTGCTTGGCATGCTTATTCAGGCGACTAGGTAGAACATCTTCGGTTGATGGATCATTGTTACTCATTCAGCTTCACATCTCCCGCCAAAATTCCTACTTATATTTTACCAAAGAATACCTATAAGTTACATTCCAACCAACAACAAAATTATAATCATTTGCGTGTGGAATCAATCACTTGGCGTACATCTTTAATCACCTTGGTTGTTTTTTCAGAATTATCCGTTGCTGTGGCCAAAAATAAACTGTCCACAATCGTTAACTGAGCCATCAATGACGACAAACTTTCAGCATGTTTGTTGACCTGTTCGCCGACAGAAATCAGCGTCACATCCGCAGTTTGAGCCAAATCACTATCGGGAGCACTAGTAATAGCGATCACAGGCACATGTCTGGCTCTCAGCTGAGTCGCAATTTCTACAGTTTGGCGATTTTCGCCGGAGTGTGACACAACAATTGCACATTGGTCACTTGTCATCTTAACGGCCTGCATTAACTGGATATCAAAATCTGGATAGTATTCACAATCAATGCTGGTTCTCAAAAATTTGTGATAACCGTTTAGCGCCACAATAGAAGAGCCACCTAATCCAAAGAAGGCAATTTTTTTAGTATGCTTTAAAATGTTCACCGCTTGGACAAGCCGTTTTTCGCTCAACATTTGTTTCGTTGATTTCAGTGCGTTAATTGCACCATTAAAAGTTTTTTCGACAATTTCAACGGTTGAATCTTTTTGGCCGATCTCTGCCATTAAATCATTTTCTTTTTCGTCGGTCGTTGCCAAATTAAAAAGAAAATCTCGATAGTTTGAGTACCCAATGCGTTTGACAAAACGTGATATTGAAGCTGTTGATGTGTGACAGTTGTTCGATAACTCCGATATCGTACAACGTTGAATCGTGGATAAATTATCTAGCATGTAGTCCGCAATCCTTTGTTCACCATGACTAAAGCTTGGGTAATATGCGCGAATTCTGACAACTCCATTATTTTTCACTATTCCATCTCCTGTTTTTTGCTGTAAAATATTTGGTGTAAACATTTTACAACAAATTGCTTGATTTGTGAAAACGGTTTTCATATAATGTAGTCTGATACTTTACTCTCAAGTAGTATAACAATGATTCTGAAAGTATTTTTATTTCTTAAGCAAACTTAATAAAGGACGGGATATATCACAATGGATTACATGATTGGGGTCGACTTAGGAACGACCAGTACAAAAGCTGTACTTTACGACACTGACTGCAACGTACTTGGATACGCTAATAAGCTCTACCCACTCTACCAAGATCAACCCGATATGGCTGAAGAAGATCCAGATGAAATCTTCGATGCTGTTGTTGACGCTTTAACAGAAGTCGTCCGCAAGGCTGATTTAAATACTGGCAAGTTGCGTGGTGTTTCATTTTCTGCTGCAATGCACAGTTTGATTGGTTTGGATAAGAATCACAAACCAATTACCCGTGTTATCACATGGGCCGATAATCGTGCAGAAAAATATGCGAACGCATACAAAGAAAGTGGCGTTGGATTCGAACTGTACAAGAAGACAGGAACCCCAACCCACCCAATGTCACCACTTTATAAGTTAATCTGGCTCAAGAACGAACATAAAGACATTTATGATAATGCAGCATACTGGGTCGGCATTAAGGAATATATCTTCTGGCGTTTATTCGACGTCTTAAAAGAAGAATATTCAATTGCTTCAGCAACTGGTATGTTCAATATCTTTAACCTTGATTGGGACGAACAAGCGTTAAAGGAAACTGGTGTTACTCGCGATCAATTACCTGAACTAGTTGATCCAATGGAACAAGTATCCGGTATGCGCGAACAATATGCCAAGGTGATTGGGATTCCTCAAGACACACCATTTATCATGGGTGCTTCAGATGGAACCTTGTCAAACTTAGGTGTTAACGCCATCGACCCTGGAGTTGTCGCTGTCACAATCGGTACTTCTGGCGCTGTCCGTGTCGTTACTGACAAACCAACAATCGATCCTAAGGGACGTGTTTTCTGTTATGCATTGACAAAGGACAAATGGGTAATCGGCGGACCGGTTAACAACGGAGGTATCGTCTTCCGCTGGGTTCGTGACCAACTATTTGCCCCAGAAAAAATCACTGCTGACATGATGAACATGGATTCATATGATCTGTTAACTCAAATCGCAAAGGAAATTCCTGCTGGATCTGATGGACTACTGTTCCACCCATTCTTAGGTGGCGAGCGTGCCCCAATTTGGGACGCTAACGCCCGTGGTTCATTCTTCGGTTTGACTCGTAATCATACTCGTGCACACATGGTTCGTGCAGCACTTGAAGGAATCGTCTACAACCTTTACACAGTGATGTTGGCCCTTGAAGAAGTTGTCGGTAAGCCTAAGGAAATTATGGCAACCGGTGGCTTTGCTCGTTCAGAGCTCTGGCGTCAAATGTTAGCTGATATTTTTGAAAGCCCAGTTACAATTCCGGATTCTTTCGAAAGTGGCTGTTTAGCTGCCGTAGTTATGGCAATGAAGAGTTTGGGAATGATCGATGATTTATCAGAAATCAAGCGTTTCATTGGTAAGACAAACACTTACCAACCAAACCCAGACAACTTTGAAGTGTACCGTGAATTGGTACCAATCTACATCCGTTTGAGCCGTCAACTTCAAACAGAATATGCAAATATCGCAGATTTCCAGAGAAAGTTTGGATCGAATAACGATAATTAGAGTGTAAAATGAGGCGCCCAGACGCTGTTATATAAGAAGCCCCAGAACATTAACCGATGATCTTACGGTTGATGCTCTGGGGCTTCTTATATAATGAGCGTCTGCATCATTTTACACGTTTCAAAAAATAAAACCTCAAACCCACTCACAAACCACCGATTTTTGTTGTAAAATAGCCATATTACATTTCGAAAAGTGAGTTGATTAGTAGTGGATAAAATGGCTGTATATTGTGGTGCATCAATTGGTAATGATCCCGTTTACCAACAGGCAGGACAGCAACTTGGTCAGTGGCTAGCAGAGAACAACATCGATCTGGTCTACGGTGGTGGTCGGTATGGCTTGATGGGCACCATTGCTAAATCCGTGTTGGATAATCATGGTGTTGTCTGGGGAGTGATCACTAAAGAATTAGAAGATCGTGGTACCATGCTGGAATCAATCACACATATCAAAGTGGTTGAAAACATGGCAGAGCGAAAATTAACAATGATGAATGATGCGCAAGCATTTTTAGCCTTCCCAGGTGGACCCGGAACACTTGAAGAGATCACCGAGGCATTTTCATGGGCTTTGATTGGTGATAATCAGTATCCATGTGCATTTTACAATGTAAATGACTATTATCAGCCACTAGCCGATATGTACGATCGCATGGTTGAACAAGGTTTCTTAGAAGCCGAAGGAAGACAAAAACTGCTATTTTCAGATTCAATCGATGAAATCATGGATTTTATGAGTAAATATGAGCCGCCAATGGTCCGCACATATCATAAATAAATCCAGCGAAAGGGCATAGAATGGGAAAATTTGATAATTTAGCCGCTGCCAGTAACGAGCATCGCAATCAAAATATTATGTTGCTCCGGCAAGGTTTTAACGATGAAAAATACAATACCCTTGAAGATGCTGTCAATGCCACCGGTTTTACTCTAAAAACTGTCACCAGTTGGGCAAAAGATGGCAATATTCCTTTACTTGATAATAATGGTGCCACGGTCGTCACTGTTACTTCCGAAAATTCACGACAAATTAATGCTAAAAATCGCACCAAACATATTAATGATTTATGTGCAATCTACTACGACCAACAGGCAACCACCGTTAGTGCATACGCTGCAAAGATGGGCTATCCAGAAAGCACAGTAACTAACTGGGCAAGGCTTGGTGATGTCCCATTAATCTCAAGCAATGGTAATCCTATTGTACCACTGAATGATACTAATACACCAAGCTGGTATGACACAGAATTTTAATAACTAAAAAATGACCACCAACCTCAATGATGAGATTGGTGGTCATTTCAGATTAATCCTTTTGATGATCCATTGTAAATTCAGGAAATTTTCCTTCTATAAAGTCACGAACACCCCTTGGAAATTCCAGCATGGCTTCGGGTTCAAACGATTCGTGATGCTCATTAACAATCAGCTCAACGTGGTCACTAAGCATTCTGACACGGATTCCCATCACAATCGCTTCTTTTATCAACTGTTGCACGGAATCGCTATATTTATCGGACAGAACTTGAATTGGATGAGCCAGCGTTCTTTGCTTTAAGTAACGGTCATTGGCAACCTTTAGACCATATGTTACCAATGAATCGTCCTCAATGCGTGCTGCTAATTGAGACCCAAGCGTTAATTTAACGTTTTTAAGCCTTTTAGCAGTAATAATAATCGCCGTGGTGTACTTCTTTGGTGCATTCATTGCTTCAGCAAATGCCGCCATATTATTAATGAGTGGTCCCACTGACTTTCTCAACCATTCCGGTCGCTCATTTGGATTACCTAGTGCCATTTCTTGATTTTTCTTGTCAGCATCTGCTAAAGCCGCTGGTAAATCATCTGGAAGTGGTGCACAAATGCTATAGGCAAGAAAGATCTCCAAAAAATCAAGTGTATCATCGCTCACACCAGCTCTTGAAAGAGGATCAAGATCAAATGCTCTGAATTCAAGGTAGCTAACACCTTCATTGAGGATTCGTTTAAAGTCATCCCCCTTACCTTTCATTCTCACAGGTCCGTAGAATTCATGAATCGAATAGAAAGTGCCATCGGCTACATATTTTTCTAATTGGGCAGCCTGACTTTCAAGTGACTCATACGTTATCTTCTCACCAGGATGATTACTATAACCTAAATTACTATTTCTCAAGCTACGTACGGGGTAGTCCAGTTCATCCGGAGCATATTTATTTTCGGACAATGGCGAGGCACCATACAAATAGGTGAACAACCATCGATATAAGACGAAATTCTGTGCTAATTTAAAATACGTTACATTTTTAAAAGCGGCATAGGTTTCGTACTTGTCGTACATAATTTTCTCATACAGGGTTTTAAGTAACTTTTCATTCAAACTATAGTTAATGTGGGTGCCAGCAATAATTTCATGTTCGATCCCATACTTTTTTTCCAAATAATCTCGATAATCTTGGAACCAAGGTCGTGTAAAATCATCATGTGCAAACTTTAGGTCATCTTCATCAAGATGAGGTGGCATACTAAACGGCCATATCCTTTCATCCTCATGCAAATAGCTTTGGACAATTTGTTGAAGCATTCTCAAGTTTTTGACTGTTTCACGACCGCCCTTTGTCGGTTCGGTCACTAATTCTAGCATACTGTCCGTAAAGTCTGATTGTAGATACGGATGAGTCCTCCGGGAACCAAACTCAGTCGGATATGGGTATCGACTAATTTTTCCATCGGTCGTGATTCGATGTTCCTCAACCTCTAGACCAAAAAATCCCTGAAAGAGTTTTTCGGTTAAGTCTAAATCTTTAACTGCTTGAAGAAATTTTTCTACCATTACAACCACCTGAATCATTTTTTATGATACTTTGCTGACATAATTATAACCAAGTTCAGCGCAATTGGGTACAATTTGAGACACTAAACTTACGTAACAACACAAAAAAACCGTCACAAAAAATATTATTTCTTGCGACGGTACTTTTTTAGTAGAACTTAATGAAGATATTTCCCTGAACCATTGTTTTGACGAAATCAGGGACAGTATCATGTCTCTGCCAATCTCGCTGTAGTTCACAGCCAATTTGTGCGACAGTGGTTAATTGTGCGCCGGCCTGTTCAACTCGTCTCAATGCCGTCTCGTGAGCTGCCACCGATGTGCCACCCACTGCATCGACCACTGGATACACTTCAAATCCCTCATTCAATGCATCTAACGTTGGAAAAGCTAAACAGGCTTCCGTCCACAGCGCACCCATGATAAGTTTACGGCGACCAGTTGCCTTAACGGCCTCCTTAAATTCTACATCTTCCCAAGCATTAATCGATGTGCGGTCATAACTGGTTACATTAGGCATCAATTTTTTTAATTTGGGAATTGTGTCTTCGTTTTCACTAGTTTTAACATTCACAGTGGATAAAATGATTGGAACGTTGAAAACATTCATTAACTTAATCAAACTAACTGTATTATCCATCAATGTCGTGCGCCGCATTGAATTAATAGAATTAATTTGCATCGGCTGGTAGTCAATCAATAGAAGCGCTGAATTTTCAGGTGTCAGTAATTGGTCAGTTGCAGGATCTCGACGTGCTTCACTAGTCATAATGTCATCCTCCTTGGATGTTAAGCCAGATAGCGATCTAAAAAGTTTATTGTGTCATCAAAGACTTCCTCAAGATATCCCTTTGCGTGTTGTTGGCCGGTGATCATCCGAACTGTAAACGGCACATTATGATCAGTTAACGCCTGTGCCATTTGTAAAACTCCACTAGTTGGCACAAATTCATCTAATGAGTTCGCCAAATACATTGGCCCGGTTTGATCAGATACCCGAAATACAGGACTCGCTTCATGATACTGATCCGTCTTACCATTAAAATAATTAACAACGAACCACTTGTAGAACCCATCATCCGCACCATTTTGATTAATTTGTGCACTAGCTTGCTGATTAAAATGACTGGTGTCGCCTTCTTTAGCAACCACATTCTGATGTTGTGACAGCCAGTTTTCAATATCGATAATTCCAGACAGTGAAATTGCGGGCATTCCATATTTAATTGCTAGTTCTACGGCCATATTGCCGCCTGCAGAGCCACCAACCGCGGCAAACTTGTCTACAGCAAAATCTTGTTCTTTAATCCACTGGATCAGATTATCCATATCTTGAAGCGGTGCTGGGTAATAGCCGGCCGGTGTGATGCGATAATTTGGAACGATTACCGCATACCCGTGTTCCGCAATTCTCTGTGCCCAGTCGGCATCCTTTTGTTTATCACCACGAAACCAACCACCACCATGAATATCAATCACCATTGACTTAAATTCTTCATCTGGTAAATAAATATCTGCCTTCAGGTCATGATTTGGATCATACGTTACATCAATTTGTTTAATAATTTTCATCTGCACCACCTCCGTTGATGGCATAATTTCATATTTTCAGATAAAAATCAAGTATTTTGCGTAAGCGGTTACAGTGACGTTTGATTATTCAATTTTTTTTAATGGCCATACTAACTTCAATGAATGAAAATGCCACTGTGGTCGTCCAATCAAGAATCCAAATGGCGCAACTTTATAGCAGAACCAAGCTAGCCCAAACGAAATTAAAATTACTAGACCATACTCGATTGGAATTAACATAAAGTATCCCCAATTTGAAAGCTGTAAATGGCTGAGAAGAATTCTCAGTATTAGTAAACCAATTGACTGATTAAGATAAATTCCAAAGCTGACCTTGGCACCATTTTTGACGAACCATTCAATTGGAAGCGGGATACCATTATTACGCCATGCGGCATACTGTTTACCAACCCAAAAAATCGTAATAATCATTAGTACATCGAAAATTTGCATGTATGGTTGATGGGGAGATGTTGCCAGATCATAGTTTAAGCCCAACACATTCATATTGAACTCGCGTAAGTAAAGAATTGTTCCAAATGCTAAAACAATTGCTGTTGGTGCAATGATTTTAATATATTTACTGATAAAGGCATATACGTCTTTGTAATGTAAAGAAACATACGCGCCAAAAATGAAATAAAATTGATATGAAAAAATATTAATGCTAAACGCTCTAAACCAGTATGGTAATGAACTTAAATCAATGTATTGCAACTTGTATTTGATCAGCGCATCAAGACCAACCTGAATCAACAAACTGATCGCCGTAATTCTCAGATGATGGTTGGGCCATTTCTTAAAAATCCAAACAATTCCTGGAAAAATAAGGTACAACTGCATTACCAACAGCATGTAGTACATGTAGAAACGACTACCATGAATGATAACATTTAGATATTGAACAAAAAAATCGGTTGAACTAATTTGTACTTGATCAATTACGGAGAATAATAAAAGAAATATCAAATTCCATGTTAGATACGGCCAGAGACTGCCACTAAACCTTTTACGGTAAAATGTTTTCCAATCGTGACGGTTGAAATAATTAAGTGTCAAAACTAACCCACTCATAAATAAAAAACCGTTGCGACTGTAATGAAACATCAACCTAATATTTTGTAGAGTCGTGCTAGCACTATCCGTTCCGTTCATCGCACTCAAAATAGTGTTAATGGTATGATTCAAAATCACACCAAATATGAAAAATAAGCGCATAAAATCAACTTCATGAAGATATTCTTTCACTGGCTTCTTTAACGTAGTAGTTACCACAATATCCACCTTCCTTTTTTCAAAAATGCATGAATTAATCATGACCGAAAAATTTGAATAATTAAAAGACCGATAATGGTGGAATTTGTGAATCATTATGAACATTTAGGTATTTTTTGTTAAGAATACTAAAAATTTATCATTAACAAAATTCAATTTCATAACCAAACAAGGCCACTACCAACCATCTTAATGATGATTAGCGGTGACCTTGTTTTGTTAAATACTCTATTTTTTTCGTTGATCATAAGCCCGTTTAGACTTATATCCAGCACCTAACACAATTTTCATTTGGTCTAAGTGACATTTCTTGGTTTCATCTGCCTTCGCACCGAACACAAATCGTGCCCATTCACGCTGATAGCCAGGTGTTAAACTATTCAAAAACTGTTGCAATTCTGGATCTCCATCCAACAACTTAATTAATGTTGGAATGTCTTTCTCAAAATCGGCTAGTGTCTTCTTATCTGACATGAATAGTCCTCCAATTATTTACTAAGAACGGTAATGCTTTCAATGTGTGTGGTTTGTGGAAACTGATCAACAGGCTGGATTGGCTTCGTAACGTGATAACCTAACTCAGCAAATCTTTGAATATCCCTTACCAACGTCGATGGATTACAACTCACATAAACAACCTTTTTAGGCTGCATTTCACCAGCAGCAGTGATAAATTCTGGCGCTAGTCCCTTACGTGGTGGATCCACAATAATGACGTCCGGTTTAAGTCCCTTTTCCTGCCATTTGGCCATTTGTGTTTCTGCCTTACCAATAACAAAGTGGGCATTTTCAATATGGTTATTCATGGCATTCAACTTGGCATCCTGAATTGCTTCAGGTACAACTTCGACACCGTAAACATCCTTAGCATGACCGGCAACCGCCAGTGAAATCGTCCCGATACCACAGTATGCATCAATGACTGTCTCACTACCGGTAAGTTCAGCCTGCTCAATGGCTCTCTCGTAAAGTCTTTCAGTCTGTTGTGGATTAACTTGATAAAATGACAGCGGAGAAATAGTAAAAGTCAGACCCAATAATTGGTCCTTAATTGTATCGCTGCCCCACAAAGTCTTATTTTCTTTACCCATTAAAACGTTGGTTTTGTCCGGATTAATATTCTGAACAATACTCTTTACCTCAGGTAACTGCTTAACAATTTCAGCCACAATTTGATCGTGCATTAATAGCTTCTTTGCACGAGTCACAAACACGATCATTAATTCATGGCTGTAGTATCCTCGTCGCACCATGATTGTTTTAACATTACCATGATTCGTTTTTTCATCATATGGTTCAATGTGGTAACGACGTAGCAAGTCACGAACTACAATAATTGCCTTATCGAGTTCTGGATCTTGAATGTAGAAATCTTCAATTGGCACAAGCTCATGACTACCACGCTTGTAAAAACCAGTTTCTAACTGACCTCGAACCATTCTAACAGGTACTTGAGCCTTATTGCGATAATGGTATGGTGTTTCCATCCCCATCGTCTCGTCAACATCGATATCCAAATGTGCTTTTTCCAGCAATTCAACAATCTGATGCTGTTTAAACTTCAGTTGAGCAGAATAAGCTAAATGTTGTAATGGAGCTATGCCAGTCTGTGTATACTGACGATCTTTTTCTTCAACACGATCTGGACTTTTCGTAATTAGCTTAGTCATGCGCCCATATGCAAAATTACGAGCCACCTTTGTTACCGTATATTCAATTTCTTCGCCTGGAAGAGTATTTGTAATGAAGATTGGGAAACTATCAACTTTGACAACTCCCATCCCCTGATATGTCAAATCAATAACTTTGCCACTTAGGGATTCATTCTTATGCACTGGTACGTTAATTTTCAAGTGCTTTCTCCTTTGTTTCTGTTTGAAGTGATAAACGCCAAAGCATATTCTAGCATGTTTTGGCGAAAAATACATAAAAAAGAATGATGACAAACTCTAGCTCATCATCATCCTCAACGCAAATTATCAATTTGTTTCGTTACTGTGATCCTCTTGTTCATCCTCAGGCAAATTCTCAACTTCACGAATGAAGTCTTGCTCAGCCTGTTCAACTTCTGGAGGTAATCCTTGCACCGCATCATCTGGAATTTCATCTAAATTAGCAACCATTCTGATGTGACGGGCCAAATTTTTAAAGGTCATTGGCGCGTCGCCACCATATTCACCATCTAGATTAATCATCATTCGATCATTTGGCGCCTTAGCGACCACTTTGGCAGTCTTACGGTAAATTACCTTAGGATCATTAATATGCTTGCCTCCATTTAAAACAAGCGTCATTAGACGCATCATTTCAAACATGTTGGCAGATTTAACAATAATCATTGTAAATTTACCGTCATCCAGTGAAGCATCTGGCACAATCTGTTCAAATCCACCTACGGAGTTAGTCAGTGCTAACAGTAGCATTGACGCTTCATCATGGAATTCACCGCCATCGTATTTAATGTCCATTTTAACTGGTTTAATCTGAGGCAATAATTCTGCCCCCTTAACCAGGTAAGCTAAGTAGCCAAACAGTGACTTCATCTGCGATGGTACATCGTAAGTGAGCTCTGTGAGCAACCCACCAGCGGCGATATTAATGAAATACTGGTCATTTGCCTTACCAATATCCATCTTGATCGTTTGATTCTTCAAGACAATCTTAGCAGCGCCAACTGGATCTTCACGTGGAATCCGCAATGCTCTGGCGTAGTCATTCGTCGTCCCCGCAGGAATAATTGCCATCATTGGCCGTCGACGCAATCCGGCAATACCATTGACCACTTGATTAATTGTACCGTCGCCACCGGCGGCCACAATTAGATCAAATCCTTCTTTAGCGGCACGGTAGGCTTCATCGCGCGCTGAATTAGGTTCTGGAGTAGTCGCATACGCACTAGACTCATAACCAGCCTGTTCGTATACTGCCAGAATATCAATCATGTCATCCTTAAGGGCTTCACGACCGGATGTCGGATTATAAATTATCCGTGCTCGTTTATGCATTGCTTCTTCCTCCGTTTACCCCTATAGCGCCTTTAATGATGCAATTAATAATTTGTTGACTACTTGCGGGTTAGCTTGACCATGCGTCTGCTTCATAATTTGACCAACTAAATAGCCAATCGCACGATCTTTACCGTTTTTAAAGTCTTCGACAGACTGTTCATTTGCAGCTAATACTTCATCAATCATTGGTTGTAATTTGGCAGGATCAGATAACTGAATCAGGCCCTTATCATTAACAAACTTAACTGGATCCTCACCCTTAGTAATTGCCTTGAAAACTTTCTTAGCAATTTTTGTCGAGATTGTGCCGTCAGAAATTAACTTAACCATCCCAGCTAGGTTTGCAGGTGTTAAATCAGTGTTTTGCAAATCAACTTGATTATCGTTCAGATAAGCGTTGACGTCACCTTGGAGATAGTTAGAAGCCATCTTAGGATCAGCACCTTGGGCAATAGTCTCTTCAAAGAAGTCTGACATTTCCTTTGTCTGTGTCAAAACCATAGCATCGTAATCAGTCAAGCCAAGATCGTTGATATAACGTTCACGACGCGCACCAGGCATTTCTGGCATTGAATTACCGATCTCATCAATCCAGTCCTGACTGATATTTAAAACGGGTAAATCTGGCTCAGGGAAGTAACGATAATCGTCTGAACCTTCCTTAACACGCATTAAAATGGTTGTGCCGCTGGCTTCATCATAACGACGAGTCTCTTGACCAATGGTACCGCCAGACATCAACACTTGTTGCTGTCTTTGTTCTTCGAAAGCTAAGCCTTTACGAACATAGTTAAATGAGTTTAAGTTTTTCAATTCTGTTTTAGTACCAAACTTATCAGAACCAACGGGACGAATGGAAATGTTGACATCAACACGCATTGATCCTTCTTCCATCTTCACATCAGAAATACCGGTAAACTGGATTCTTTGACGTAAAGCCTCTAAATAGGCATAGGCTTCATCTGGTGAAGCAATTTCTGGCTTTGAAACGATTTCAATCAATGGTGTTCCTTGACGGTTTAAATCCACGTACGAAAAACCGTTAGGGCTGTGAGAGTTTTTACCGGCATCTTCTTCAATATGCATTTCAGCGATACCAATTTTTTTCTTTTTACCATCAACTTCAATTTCAATCCAACCATCATGAGCCATTGGCTTTTCAGATTGTGAAATTTGATAAGCCTTTGGATTATCCGGATAGAAATAGTTTTTCCGGTCAAAATGCTGATGCTGTTCAACTTCGGCATGCAAAGCTAATGCGGCACGGATACCGTCTTCAACAACACCCTTGTTAGTACTTGGCAAAACACCGGGGTAGCCCCAGTCAATAACGTTAGTATTAGCGTTAGGTTCCGAGCCAAATTGGACTGGTGAAGGGCTAAAAATTTTAGAATTAGTCTTCAATTCCACGTGAACTTCTAGTCCGATTGTTGTTTCAAAATTCATTAGTTCTGGCCCCCTAAGTTCGGTGTTTGTTTGTGGAAATCTGTTGTTTGTTCAAATGCATAAGCTGCATTGTACATTGTTTGTTCATCAAATGGCTTACCAATAATTTGTAATCCAACTGGCATATTATCTGAGAAGCCGGCAGGAATTGACATACCTGGTAATCCAGCCATGTTGACTGGTACAGTCAAAACATCGTTCATATACATTGCCTTTGGATCAGTAATGTTTGAACCAATCTTGTAGGCAACTGTTGGGCCGGCAGGACCCATCACTAAATCATGGTCTTCAAAGACCTTTTCAAAATCTTGGCGAATCAATGTTCTAATTTGGCTGGCCTTCTTGAAGTATGCATCATAAAAGCCGGCTGATAATGAGAACGTCCCTAACATAATTCGACGCTTGACTTCGTCGCCAAATCCTTCAGAACGTGACTTAACGTAAACATCTTCAAGGTTTTCAACATCTTGGGCACGAACACCATAACGAATTCCATCGAAACGCTGAAGGTTAGATGATGCCTCTGATGATGAAATAATGTAGTAAGCGGCAACACCATACTGTGTGTTTGGTAAAGATACTTCGTCAACGATGGCACCAAGTGATTCATAATGGTTCAGTGCTTTTTGAATTGCATCCTTAACTCCCTCATCAACACCTTCACCAAGGTATTCCTTAGGGACGGCAATCCGCAAACCCTTAACACTAGTATCGTCATTCAATTGACTAGCAAAGTTAGGAACGGCTTCAGTCGATGAAGTCAGATCATGATCATCATGACCACTGATAATTGAAGTTAACAATGCGTTGTCCTTAACGCTTTGTGTCAACCAACCCACCTGGTCCAAACTAGAACCAAAGGCAATAATACCCCATCGTGAAACACGGCCGTAAGTTGGTTTCATCCCAACAACTCCGTTATATGAAGCTGGGAGTCGAATTGATCCACCAGTATCAGTACCCAGCGCAGCTAAAACTTGTCCAGCCGCAACCGAGGCAGCAGACCCACCCGAAGAGCCACCAGGTACGCGTGTGAGATCCCACGCATTATGGGTTGTTTGATAAGCTGAGTTTTCAGTTGATCCACCCATCGCAAACTCGTCAAGGTTCAACTTACCTGCGGTAATCAAACCTTGAGCTTTTAATTTTTCTATGACAGTGGCGTCATAAATTGGATTGAAATTATCCAATATTTTTGATGCAGCAGTCGTCCGTAGTCCCTTTGTAACAATGTTATCTTTAACACCCAAAGGAATTCCTGCAACTAGTTGATCAGCACTAATGCCTTTTTCGTCAGCTTCTGCTGCCTGCTTTAAGGCCGTTTCTTCATTTAACGTCAAGAAGGCCTCAATCTTATCATCAGTTGACTTAATGTTTTCAAATGTTGACTTGGTTAACTCAGTTGCACTAATTTTTTTGTTAACTAAATCATCATGCAACTGTGTTAAATCGGTGTCGTAATAATTCATTACTCGCCATCCCCACTTTCGTCAATAATTGCTGGTACTTTGATAAATCCATCTTCCGTATCTGGTGCGTTTTTCAATAATTCATCACGTTGATGACTGTTGACTGCTTTATCTTCTCGCATTGCATTGACCTGATCACTTGCTGAAGTCATGGGTTCAACACCGGTTGTATCAACCTTATCGATTGTTTCAAACATATCAATAATGCTTTCCAATTGAGGGGTAAATTTGCTAAGTTGATCGTCACTAAATTCTAGTTTAGCTAATGATGCAACGTGCTTTACTTGTTGTTCGTCGATATGACTCGCCATTATGCTTATAACCTCTTTTCAGATTGTTCATACTTACATCATGTTATTGTATCACATATGCCCTACAAATTATTAGTGATCAATTTAAATTTACGTAATAAACGTTGATGTGATAGCGGATACATGTTTATTGCATTAGATATGCGTGATACAAGTTTTAAATTTTAAGTTCGTCCTCACAATTTTGCTACTCATTTAACTACTTTTCTATTTTGCCACCAATAAATTTCCAGATTACGTAGCTAAATAACCACCGTACTCCAAAATATAGGATTACGGTGGTTATTTAGTTGACGATCATGATTAACAGGTCTGCCTAGTTTTTTTATCTTTAATAGCTATCAAAAACATGACTAGAGAACTTCTTTTGACCTGAATCTCTATATACAAATGCCTGCATATCCGTCGAAGTTTGAATCTTAATGTCTATTGGAATACCGCTCGGCAAGTACTTTTGTGCTGCCGTTGAAATATATTGTGTAAAACTAGAAATTTCAGTTTCACTGTAGAACTGAGTAGTCACAGTGATATGCATTCCTGACAATGTGCCATTTTCGTACTGTGCCTGAGCAGTTACACCGCTCAAGTTAGGGAAGAATGACTGAATTTGGCTCTTAAAGTTAGTGAAATCAGTATTATCCGTCTCGTTCCCACTATTTGTTGATGTGGCATCCGATGCCTTTGGCAATACCTTATTGGTGATGTTAAGTTTCTTCCAAGTGCCAACACTGCTACCATTATTGACACTATATTCAAAGAATGTACCACCAACTAAGCTATCGTCTGATGCTTGCTTATACAAAGCAATCACAATCGGCACATTTTTCAAGGCCTTCTTTTGACGAAGACGTTTAATGACTTTTTGAGCTGCCTGTTGACCATATGACTTCATGGCAGCATCACTAATATTTTGGCTGTATGTTGGACCATTGGTTGTCTTTTTGTAATAATCAACAGAATTCAAACCAATACCAACTGTAATACCGTGAAGCTTAAGATCATTACCATTTTGTTTCATATAATCTTGTTCTTCAATGCTCTGAATGTAAACAGGGTTACGAGTGCCGTTAGTTTTACCCTTTTTAGGATTCAAACCAGTTTTATTACTCTTTGAAACACGTCCCAACCAATTTTCTACAGTGCTCTTTGAAAGATACTGGCCTTCTTGAAAAATATAACTCTTAGTAGAGAATACTTTCTTCGAAATGTTAGTTAAGCCACTTTCAAAACTTTTAACATTAAAAGTATTGTCATTATTTGAAGCTGTGACACCACGAGCTTTACTGGTCTTGTAACGACCATTTTCAATGACTCCCTGATATGTTCCACTTGCTGCACTACCAGTAGTTGTATAGTTGTCTGACTTACTTGATGATTTTGATTTACCACCAAAACTACATGACGATAAAATCATTGCACATGCCATCAGTACAACAGTTATCCGAAACTTTTTTGACTTCACTTTTGGAGATCCTCCTTCATTGCGGTCACAAACTCCTGCTCGTTAATCACATTGACACCTAACGACTGTGCCTTAGTGAGTTTACTGCCTGCATCTGTACCAGCAATGACTAAATTAGTTTTCTTTGACACACTGCCGACTACATCAGCTCCATGCTTTTCCAACCATTCCTGAGCTTCTTTGCGAGTCATTTGCGTTAACTTACCAGTCAATACAATCTTCTGCCCGCTCCACTGACTATCAGTAACAATTTCATCATCTGACAGATAGTCGGTATTTACCCCAGCTGTCTGCAGTTTTTCAATTAATTCGCGTACTTGCTGATTATCAAAATAAGTAGCGACACTGTCACCAATAATAGGTCCAATTGAATCAACTCCTGCAATCTCTTCATTGCTAGCAGTCATAATTGCTTCAATAGTCTTAAAATGTTGAGCGATTAGCCTTCCAGCTTTTGCACCCACATGACGGATGCCTAAACCAAAAAGTAACCTTTCCAATGAATTATGACGGCTATTGTCGATGGCTGTCAATAGATTTTCAGCTGATTTATCACCAAATTTATCTAAAGTTAATAATTCATCTCGAGTTAAGTGGTATAAATCAGAAACATCCTTCACTAATTTCAGAGTAAATAGTTGCTCCACAATCTTTGGACCTAGACCATCGATATTCATCGCATTGCGTGAAGCAAAATGAGCCAGGCCTTCCTTTATTTGCGCCGGACACATTGGGTTGATGCATCTCAGTGCAACTTCTTCATCAAGATGAACTAGTTCCGAACCACATTCTGGACAATGAGTTGGAATAACATATGGTTCACTATTTGGATCTCTCTTCTTTAATTCAACCTGTGAAATTTCAGGAATAATATCACCAGCCTTATGCAGGTAGACAGTATCACCAATTCGTACGTCTTTTTCAATTAAGTAATCCGGATTATGCAGCGAGGCTCTTGCAACCGTTGTGCCAGCAAGCTGCACTGGATCCATGACAGCTGTTGGCGTTACGGTACCAGTTCTACCGACTGTCCACTCTATATCACGTACAATTGTTGCTTCTTCCTCAGGAGGAAATTTATAGGCAATTTCCCATCTAGGAACTTTAACTGTATTGCCAAGTTCTTCTTGCAATGCTAAATCGTTAACCTTTTCAACTATTCCATCAATTCCATATTCCAAATTATTGCGTTGACCAGTATAGCGATCAATGTAGCGCTGAATATCTTGGCGATTCTTTACCACTTGATAATTTGAATTAACTTGAAACCCCAGTTGCTTAAATCTTTCAAGTGCATCGCTCTGGGTCGTCACACCAAGCGTCTGGTATTCTGGAACGTAATAAATAAATGTACTTAACTCCCGTTTTGCCGTTATTTGGGGATCCAACTGTCTTAAGCTACCGGCAGCAGCATTCCTCGGATTTGCAAAAACCGGCAGTCCGTCTGCCTCTCGTTGTGCATTCAACTTGGCAAACGCCTCTTTGGGCATATAGCACTCACCGCGCACCTCAACACTAATCGGTTCCGGTAAACTAGTCGGAATTGATTTGATCATTTTGACATTTTTTGTAATGTCTTCACCAATTTGACCATTACCACGCGTTGACCCTTGAACTAATTTACCATTCTCATAGACCAACGAGATTGCCAAACCATCAATCTTTAATTCTAAGTTATATTCTGGTTGATCAACACCGTTCTTTTCCAGCCGATCATTGAATTCAAATAATTCATCCGTGGAGAATACATCACCCATTGACAGCATTGGTAAATCATGTGGGACTTTTGTCAACTCTGTTTCTCCTAAGCCACCGACCTGCTGCGTCGGTGAATCTGGAGTTTGCAAAGATGGAAATTGCTGTTCAATAGATACTAGGCGAGCATACTGTTGGTCATAAACATAATCCTCAACCGAAGGCTCGTCATTCTGGTAGTATTCCTGCCCCCACTGAACAACTTTAGTTTTAATCTCTTCTGCTTCTTGTCTTGCTTCTTCAATTGTTAGTTGATTAACTGGTCGTTTTTCGTCCATTTTTTCACCTAATTATTGTTTGTTGTATTTTTCCTAATTTGCGCTAACCACGTAATTATCCCTCGTATTGAAAACTAATATCATAAATTCAGCGGTTTTTTGTGCTAACTTGCCGAAACGTGTAAAACAACCCAGATGCTCATCATATAACGTACACATATCATGATCAGTAGTTCGCTGATCACTTTTTACGCTAACTTGCTGAAACGTGTAAAACAACCCAGATGCTCATCATATAACGTACACATATCATGATCAGTAGTTCGCTGATCACGATATGTGTACGTTATATGACAGCATCTACCCGGGTTGTTTTACACTCTCTTTGTAATCGGAGCAAAACTAGCTAATAGTCTCTTCACACCTTGAGATGGGAAAGCTACATCTAGTTCCATGTCATCACCCGTGCCATTTACCTTGACTACAGTCCCCGTACCCCACTTTTTGTGAGATACCTTATCACCAGTACTCCATGATACTTTATCCGCACCAGTACCGGCATTGACTGCCTGTGGCTTAGCTGGTTGATGATTATGTTGTGGCTGCCTATATGTCTGTGCCGTTGCATTACGGTGCGCAAAGGGCACTGATCTGCCGTTAGGCATGCCACCTGCAGTCTCATTTTCTACGTGAATCAAGTCCGGATTAATTTCCTCAACGAATCTTGAAGCCTGGTTATTCTGACGACGGCCGTACAGCATTCGTGCAAATGCATTGGTCATATACAATTTTTGCTTTGCTCTAGTAATACCAACATAAGCCAAACGACGTTCTTCTTCAAGCTCATCGTCTTCCAAAATGGCACGAGACAGCGGGAAAATTCCCTCTTCAAGTCCCATTAAGAACACCACTGGAAATTCCAGACCCTTAGCTGCATGCAATGTCATCAAAGTCACTGCTGGTGCCTGTCCATCAACATCGTCCTGGTCAGAAACAAGCGCTAAATCAGCTAGAAAGTTAACAATCTTATTTGCAGTTGATTCGACTTCGTCATCTTTATGAGCCTCATCATATTCCTTTGTAACCGACTTAAATTCTTCCAAGTTTTCAAGACGTGATTGTGCTTCCAAGCTCTTATCCGCCTTCAGCATTGCTTCATACCCTGACTTTTCAAGGATCTGTTCAGTCAGTTCTGTGATGGATAAATAATCCACCATCGCTGTTAGGTCGGTGATTAGCTGACCAAATGATTCCATTGCGTTACGAGCACGCGAAGTTAAATCATTATTAATGCTAGCATTTTGAGCTGCTTCCAGCATTGACCATCCATGTTCCTGTGCAAACAATGACAACTTGTCTACACTACTTGAACCGATGCCCCGTTTGGGTTCGTTAACAACTCGTTCAAATCCCAGGGAATCATCTGGATTAACCAATAAAGTCAGATAAGCCAGCACGTCCTGAATTTCCTTACGATCGTAGAACTTGTGTCCACCAACCATCGTGTATGGAATATTTGATTTTAGGAACGTTTCTTCAATAACACGAGATTGTGCGTTAGTGCGGTAAAGCACTGCAAAATCATTGTAGTTACGATGATTTTCGCGCATTTCTTTTTGGATTTTTGATACCACAAATCTTGATTCATCGTTTTCACTCTGGGCACGGTAGTACGAGATCTTATCTCCCTCACCATTTTGAGTCCACAATTCCTTTTTCCGGCGATACATATTATTCTCGATAACTTGATTAGCAGCATCCAAAATGGTTTGTGTCGAACGATAATTTTGCTCCAACATAACTGTCTTTGCATCTGGATAATCGTGCTCAAAATCCAAAATATTATTCATGTTAGCGCCACGCCAACCATAAATACTTTGGTCGGCATCCCCTACCACACAAAGATTACGGAAACGTTTAGCCAATAAACTCACTAATTTATACTGTGCATCATTTGTATCTTGATACTCATCGACATGGATATAGTGAAATTTGTTTTGGTAAAAGGCAAGAGTATCCGGATTTTCTTCAAATAATTGAATAGTCATCATAATTAGGTCGTCAAAATCAACAGCCTGATTTTCACGCAACCTTCTTTGATACAACTTGTAGGTATTGGCAACAACCTCTTCAAATGGGCTGTTTGCAGCCTTCGAATAGTCCTCCGGAGTTTGAAGTGCATTTTTAGCGTTTGAAATTGCTGAAAAAAGCGCACGTGGATCAAACTTCTTTGTGTCAATATTTAATTCGGCACACACACGTTTCATTAACGTCCGTTGCTCACTGGTTGCAGCGATTGTGAACGCTCTGTTGTACCCAATTTGTTCAATATCACGTCTCAAAATTCGTACACACAACGCGTGGAAGGTTGAAACCCAAACATCACGAGCACCTTCATCAAGTAGTTTTCCTACTCGTTCACGCATTTCCTTTGCAGCTTTGTTCGTAAACGTAATTGCAAGGATGTTCCAAGGATTGACATCTTTTTCTTCTATCAGATAAGCAATTCGATGAGTCAGAACTCTTGTTTTGCCAGACCCAGCTCCAGCCATCACCAATAGTGGTCCCTCAGTTGAGATCACTGCTTCTTGTTGACGATCGTTCATTCCAGTTAATAATGATTGGCTTGTCACGCTTAATTCAATCCCCTCTAAAATTCAGTCACAGAATATTATAACAAAGACGGTGGTTAATTGGGATTAATTCGCAAACTCGTAAACTAATTTTATCAATCAAAATAGTCAACTTAACTGTCTTCATTGATCTTAAAAAAATTATTACATTTTAATGATGAGCTTCACTGCAGATAATTCTACTTTTATCAAAACGGCGAAAACACAAAAATAGCGTTTTTTAATCAACACTAAAAAAAGCTTCCTCGCTCACCAACTAAAACTGGCTATGCAGGAAGCTTATCTACTATTTTCACGCCTGATCATCCTCATTAGGTTCAGGTTTCTTATTAGTCCATACATCAGTATTATCAATTTGCATCTGCAATTTTTCGATAGTGTCACCAGTTGCAAGAACATATCCAAAACTGTCAGTCTTTTTACGAAGGGTCTCAGAATAAAAATTAAATTGCCAGTTGTCCTTTAACAGCCACTGAGTCTTAATTTCATTCAACTGCTCCTTCTTGATATCCATCAAAATAGCATTCTGTAGCACATTGACCGTTGGAATTGGTAATCCGGCAACAGTTCTCAGTAGCATCGAATACTGATCAATGTTGCTAACAGACCCCAGCACATCCCCCTGGCGTGTCAGCGCAGGGGTAATGGCCTTAACGTATAAGGTGTGTGTGTCAGTAGTGTAAAAACTAATTTCAAATACACCAGTATAGTCTACATTGCCAGCAACTTCCTGCCCAATTCGCTGGATTTCAGTCTCAACATCGGTATTTAAATCAGCTGGAGCCTTAGCTTCAACTAATTTTTCATTTTCATAGTAAGTTTCCACCAACGGGAACATCTCAACTTTGTCAGCATTTTTGGCAATAATCAGAGAGAATTCGCGTGCGCGAGGGATCCACGATTCTAAGACATATGTTCCAGCCGATAAGTAATCAGCAGCTTTAACAATATCAGATTGTCGTTCAATAATCAGTGAGTCTTCACCGAGACCTCTCTGGATAGGATTTAGCATTGCGGGATACCCAATCGAATCAATTGATTGATAAACATCGTCAAGCTGAATGACAGTTACATAAGGTGGAATGTTAACATTAATTTGATCAAGAAATGCGCGTTCCAATAATCGATCTTGCGTAACTTCCAAAATATTTTTACCTTGTGGAATTGCAGTAAACTGCGACAAGTACTCGATTACGTTTTCATGAACACTTGCTGATTCATAAATAACTGCATCGCAACTCTGACCAAATTCCTGCAGTTTATCCTTATCATTCCATGCACCAATAACAGTGTAATCAGCAATCTTAGATAAATCGCGTTCAGCCTCACTATTAATATAAACGCATACCTTGAACCCAGCGTTTTGGGCCGCTTCAGTCAATTTTTTTGTACCGCTACCTAATCCAATAATTCCAATGGTATTACCTGGATACAGAATTTTTTTATTTTCCATTAGTACTTCACCCCGCTAAATTAATCTGTCATAAACTCAACTTTGCCGCCTTCAAGCGACTTAATTCTGGCCAAAGACTCAAGATGAATTCCCTTTTCTTTAATCTTCGCCGCACCAGGTTGGAAACTCTTTTCAATCACAATGCCGACTCCAGCAACCTCAATATTGGCCTGCTCAGCAATATCTAATAATCCAAACACGGCTTGTCCATTCGCTAAAAAGTCATCAATGATAAGCACTCGATCCTCTGAGTCGATATACTTTCTTGAGACCGTAATCTGGTTCTTAGTTTGCTTTGTAAAAGAATAGACGGATGCCTCATACAAGTCGTCAGTCAACGTCAAACTTTGATGCTTTCTTGCAAATATAACTGGCACATGTAGTTGCAGGCCAGTCATCACTGCTGGTGCAATTCCTGATGATTCTACCGTTAAAATTTTGGTGATCTTTTCATCCTGAAAAAGTTGAGCAAATTCCTGCCCTAAACTAAACAAAAAGTCCGTATCGATTTGATGATTCAAAAATTGGTCAACCTTGAGAACATCCCCAGATAAAACTTGTCCTTCTTGTCTAATCTTTTCTTCGAGTGCCTTCATTGCTTCTCTCCCCTAAAAAATTATTGATCATACTTGTCTAGATGATATGTTTCGATAATATCGATCAATTTGCTGGCATAACTTGGATCAGTTGCATATCCTTCTGATTGTAACGCTTTAGCCGCTTCTGTGTAGTTGGTAGACTGAATGACACCCTGGTATGTCGTACCACTATCAAGTAACGCTGCATGAGCATCAATGGAATCGGCCCAACTAGAATACACCTGGAATCGACCTGTAATCACGACCCACTTTCCGTCAACATATTCTCTCGTACTCATTAACTTACTGTTAGTCGTCGACGTGCTTTTGACTCCAAATAAATTATGATACTTCGACGCTAAAGTGGAACCGCCCCAGTCCGATTCAAGAATTGCTTGAGCAATCGTTACCGATGCCAAAACATGATGTTCTTGATCCATTTTTTGCGCTTCAGGTGCAATTTGTTTGATAAACATTGATTTATAATTATTTTGCTTTTCAACAATTATTCGTTGCTTGTAAATCATATCAATTTCATGGGCCCCATAGCCCACTAAAACGAGCACAACTGCGACCATTAGCCATTTGGTGAGGCGTTGTCTGCCACTCCGTGAAAAGATTTTATTCCATTTAAATTTCCGTCTTCTCCGTCGTGCCAAACAATCCACACCCTTCCGTATGGATATTCTACACTGAACTTTACCAAAACAAATCAATTTTAACTAAATTTTACATCAATTTAAGGTTTTCAACTACGTTTGACAGCGCAAAAAAACAGAATTAATCGATATTATTCACAATAAATCAATTAACTCTGTTAAGGATTACTTAATTTTAACTCTTAGTGACAACTGATCATGATTAATTTTGCCAGTTGGTTGGTTAAATTTCAGATAATCAACGTGATCCATGTTTGTGACGATGGTGATCATCGTTGTATCTTTTCCGGCTGTTTTAATGGCATCGAGATCAGCTATTGCCAACAGTTCACCATGATGCACCTTTTGACCATTTTCAACAGCAATTTCAAACGGCGCACCTTTGAGGTCAACAGTATTGATCCCCATGTGTACCAGCACTTGCAATCCGTTATTAGTTTTAATGCCTACAGCGTGTTTAGTTGGAAAAATAGTCATAATTTTACCATCAACCGGTGAAGTGATCTTCCCGTTAGCAGGTTCAATCGCAAATCCATCACCAATTAGTTTCTGTGCAAACGTTGCATCGTTCACATCCTCTAAATCAATCATTTTTCCATCTGCAATACTGTAGAATTCGTCAGTTTCGCCAATGTTAACTTCAGGATCCTGATTAACAGTCGGTTTAACTTCTTTCTTGACAGATTCATTGCTTGTTTGATGATCAGACAGTTTTACATCAATCTTGCCGTCATACACATCTGCCAATGCGTCCGCCACAAATTCAACTTCAGTGCCAACAACTATGTGCACATTGGTATCATCAATAACATTCACACCTGCTGCACCGGCAGAGCGAACGGCCGCCTGATTAACTATCTGCGGATCCTTTAACTGAAGCCTCAGTCTCGTTGTACAATGATCAATCACATTAATATTATCTTTACCGCCGATAGCTACAAAAATCTTTTTGGCCATCGTTGTGTACTTATCGTCTGTATCACTGGTTTCAACTATACCTGTAGCTTCATCTTTCACTGAATCTTCTTCACGGCCTGGTGTCATTAAATTAAATTTACGAATTGCAAAATCAAAACCAAAATAATAAATGAACGCCATGACCACGCCTTGAACCAGTAACATATACGGTTTGTTTGCGATTGGTAAATGTGAGCTCAAAGTAAAGTCAACTAGTCCAGCGCTGAAAGAAAAACCGGCTGTCCAGTGCATCATTGCTGCAAATGCAAGTGAGAGACCAGTGAAAACTGCATGTAAAACGTATAACGGCCAAGCAACAAACATAAACGAGAACTCAAGCGGTTCCGTGACCCCCGTAAAGAATGAAGCAAACGCACCGGCCAACATTAAACTACCAACTTCAGCTTTTTTTCAGGTCGTGCATTGCGATAAATTGCATAGGCACCAGCAGGTAAGCCAAACATCATGACTGGGAAAAATCCGGCCTGATACATACCAGTAACTCCCTTAACACCTTTTCCAGCCCAAAAATTACCGATATCATTAATACCAGCAGTATTAAACCAGAAAACTGCATTTAAAGCTTGATGAAGTCCAGTCGGAATAAGCACCCGGTTGAAAAAGCCATAAAGTCCTGCACCTGCAGCACCCAAGCCAACCATAAACTTGCCAAATGCCACAAGTGCATCATAGAGTGTTGGCCAAACGAACAGTAAAATAACCGTCAGTATCAGCATGACAATTGCTGCCATGATAGGTACTAATCTTTTACCACTAAAAAAAGATAATGCCATTGGCAATTTTGTTTTATGAAATTTATTGTATAAAGCAGCTGCAATTAATCCTGCAATAATACCGATGAACACGTTACTGCTCAGAGTACTAAATGCTGGATCAACTTTTGACGCCTTGATGCCCTCAAGCAACGCAACCGATGACGGGTCTAGCACCTTAATTGGAATTAAATATGCAACCAACCCTGCTAATGCGGCTGCTCCGTCCTGATTCTCCGACATACCAACTGCTAATCCGATCGCAAATAAAATCGACAACGACCCTAAAATAGCATTACCGCCGGCCTGTAAAAACTGAGCCAGCGACCACGATGATGGCATATAATGTCCAATACCAACTAACAGCGCAGCAGCAGGTAGAACAGCAACCGGCAACTGAAGGGATCGGCCCATCCGCTGCAGATAAGTCCTCATAATAAGATATCCTCCTAATTTCTCTTCTAAATTCACACGAGTAATATCTTACCGTCATTGACATGCACATACAAGTATTAAATTATAATTTAAAAATTGGTCTAAGTCTGATAAGCGGCTCTAAATAGGCAATGTAATACATGTTTTACTTAATTTTGTTTTTGAACATATTAATCAAAGTTGATCTATCAGCTTTTTTATTAGACTAGACCAATTTTTGAAAATTTACATAAAATTTCATTATATTTAAAATAGTACTTTAGTTTTACGCTACAGCCGCTATATATTCTGTAACACGAGTAAATAAAAATCCGTTCCACATCGGCAGCATCAACAGCAACCAACGCACAGCGGATTTTATATTCCAACATACATAGATTTTATTTTTTTAAATCGATTCTCTTACTGATCAAGTAAATGATAATACCGCCCACTGTCATCGACAGTAATTCACCTAAACCGATTGTTAACCAACCAGCTAAAAAAGGTGCCTTTGTCATAATATTTAACTCCCAGGCAATGGTAAACATTGATAATGAGACCACAATTGCCGTTAAAACAAACTTAACCAGCATTGACTTGATTGGTTTAGTTAGTAGCATGACGATAATCAACACAATAAAGGTGGATGCAGTACCAATTGGCACATCCAATGTCCAAGTTGGAGACGCAAAGTTAGATAAAAATACGCCTAACGTAACGCCCCACAGATACCGCTTATTAAACAGTACTAGATAGTTAAACATTTCAGCAATTCTAATTTGGACAACGCCAAAACTAAGCGTTGATAAAAACAAAGTAATTACTAAATATAAAGCGGCAACCACCGCAGTTTTTGTAATTCCTCGTACTGAAATACGAGAAGTTTGAACAGAATTTTTCACTGATAATATCTCCTTTGTAGTCCATTGCGGACTAGTAATAACTGCGACCAAAGGTGAAGGAAGTGTCACAGTGTGATCAATTCAGTTTTTGATCAAAAAATTTCAACCACTCATGTCGAGCATATCTTTGATTACTTTTCGGTCCAGCCACCATCAATTGGCACCACGGTACCGTGAATATAATCAGAATGTTCACTGGCTAAGAACAGTGTTAAGTCAGCAACTTCATCCGGCCGTGCCCAGCGCTTAGCCGGTGTTTGATCTGCCACCCATTTGGCCATGTTACCATCATCTGCAAAATCTGCTGCATTCATCGGAGTCTGAATAGCCCCTGGGGCGATGCAATTAGCTCTGATTCCCTGACCTGCATAATCAAGATCCAACTGCTTTGTCATACCAATGATAGCATGTTTAGAGGCAGTGTATGCAATTCCGCCTCCGCCTGCAACCAATCCAGCAATTGAAGCCATATTAACAAAAACACCATGTCCTTGTTCAAGCATCACAGGCAGTACCGTTTTTATTAATAAAAATTGACTGGTTAAATTAGTATCAATGATATTATTCCAGTCTTCAACACTGGTGTCTTGTACATTATGATATCCGTCTAAAACGCCAGCAGTATTGCAAACAATATCGACTTTTGAGCCGAGTCTAATTGCGGCATCAACAGCCTGTTTGGCGGTGTCCTCAAGTCTGACATCCCCAGTCAACAAAATCATCTTATCCGTTTTAATTGATTGATCAAGCAAACCTAAGCCTTCACCGTCTTGGTCAACAGCAACAACATTCGCCCCATGTTTGATAAACTCGCGCACCTGAGACAGGCCAATTCCCGATGCCGCCCCCGTCACGATAACCGTCTGTTCGTTAAAATCATTTAGCATTAATCAGTTACCAACTGCCAATCTTCAGCGAGAATATCACAATCCGTTGGAGACCAAAGACTAAAAGCCTCGTCTTCAGTCTTAATGAGAAAATAAGGATTCAAAACGTCTCCTTCAAATTTGCCCTCTGGTACAAGTTGGATAAATAACTCAGTTCCTTCCCAGCCAGTTCTAACAGCCTTTTTGCCTTGCTTAATGGATGGTAGTACATCTTCAAATGTCATTTATACGTCCTCCTAAATTTAATCATGGTAACAGACTACCACGAACACTTACCAAAAATCCAGCAATCAGTTAATTGTACTGATAATAATACTATCAATTCTTATTTCGATTTAATTAGCATGTCGCTATATTTTTTTTATCGCCATCAAAAAACCGGAAAACATAAATTTCCCGGTTTTAATACTACAATTTAATTTCTTGTCCAACATAAATAGTGTATGGGCTACTAATACTATTTAGTGATGCTAAAGTCGACCAACTAATACCGTACTTTGCGCCTATCGATGATAGAGAGTCACCACTTTTAACAGTGTATGTTGACGATGAAGAAGTGGACGTGCTGCTAGTTGAACCGATTTTAATTGTTTCACCAACGGTAATAACATTAGTGTTACTAATGTTATTTGCAGATGCCAGAGCACTAACAGTTGTACCATACTCAGCAGCGATTGCGGATAACGTGTCACCACTCTTAACTGTATACGTTGATGAAGACGTAGATGAACTTGTAGAAGTCGATGAACTGGTTGATGAAGAGGCTGTGCCACTAACCTTCAGAACTTGACCTACGTAAATCAGATTGGCATTACTCAAATCATTTAATGAAGTCAGAGCTGAAGTCGTTGTACCATACTCTTTTGCAATTGCTGATAACGTGTCACCACTTTTAACGGTATATGTCGAAGTACTACTACTTGATGTGGAACTGGCTGATGAAGAACTTGTTAGTTTCAAAACCTCACCAACGTAAATCAGATTGGCATTGCTGAGATCATTAAGTGAAACCAAGTTGGCAGTAGTTGTGCCATATGTGCTAGCAATTGCTGACAGTGTGTCGCCACTTTTAACGGTATAAGTTGAAGTTGAACTCGTGGACGATGTACTTGATGTAGAACTGCTACTTGCACTCGATGATGTTGTAGTGCTTGAGCCACTCTTAACAAGTAATTGCTGGCCAACGTAAATCAGATTTTCATTACTGATATCATTCAATGAGGCCAATGCCGAAGCCGTAGTGTCATAATCTGATGCAATGCCAGATAATGTATCTCCACTCTTAACAGTATAATATGTTGCACCTGAAGTACTAGTTGTTGAAGAAGTTGATGATGAAATGCTGGTACCAGAAATCGATTCGCCATTGATCGCAATTTCATCTAAAGCGGTCAAATTATATTCTTCAATTATTTCATCCAATTCAGTTGCATAGTTTGGATCAGTAGCGTATCCATCAGATTGCAGGTCAGCAGTTACCATTTTATAGTTAGTAACACCCAATAAATTACTATAACGTGAGTTTGAATAAAGAAAATATCCGTGGTCTTCAACACTCTCCGAGTTATTATCATATTTTCTGAATTCCGCATAAACGGTTACATAGCTACCGTTTTCGTACTCTTTAGTTGGATAATCAACATAATTTCCATTATAACTACCTTTTATACCAAACAAGTTATGTGCTTCAGTAGATAATGATGAGCTGCCCCATCCACTTTCTAGAATTGCTTGTGCAACAGTAACGGAGGGTAACACGCCATACTCATCCCATCCTTCAATGGCTCCTTCTTCCAAGCTTTCAATAAACGCTTGATCAGTTGAATTTGAAGTGAAGGTTGGTTGTGCCACAGTATTTGATGTCGATGCTGATGATGCCGCAGTTGAAGCCGTACTTGAAGATGTTGCAGTTGAGGCAACAGACATAACAGCCATCACTTTAGTAGTGGCAGAAGAACTTGCCGAACTGGAACTAGCCGTAGTGCTGGCACTTGCTGAAGTGGCACTGGATGCACTCGATGTTGAACTGCTAGCCTCAACGGCTGACGATGCACTCAAAGACGTCGTACTCGAGGCCGCACTTGCAGTAGAGCTGATAGCACTCGATGCGGCAGAAGAAGCCGCTGATGTCGCACTGCTTTGAGACGTTTCTGAAGAAGAATTAGATTCACTATTTTCACTAGTTGAGCTTGCACTGCTTACCGTCTGTGATTCATCTGATGTGGAAGTCGCAGATGACTGGACGTCAGTAGTCGCAACACTCGACAAAGTAACTGTATTGCTTTGAGATGACGTAGCTGCGACTGACTCTGTCGAACCAGTTCCCTCATCACTTGATGTATTATCAGCATGAACGGTAGTGGTAGTTAAGCCAACCGCAAATGAAAAAGCAGCTATGCCTGCAACAACCCACTGACGTCCATGTTTATACATTTTATAGTGTAACTTAGAATCATTTTTATTCATTAATTTTCCCCTTCTCATCACAAAATTATTCATTATTTTCATGTATCAAATGATAATAATAATTTAACATAAATTAAGAAACAATTAACTACCTGAACATTTCTTAAGATAATGCAAAGTGTTAAATATGTCAAAAATAGAAAGCAATTACATTAATTAGCGCTAATTACTGGTATGTAGGTATTTATAACGTATCGCAGGGGTAGGAATTATTACAATCGTCATGCTTTGTAATTTAAATTTAACAACCAAAAAGTGGACTAAATAATACATTAATCACTATTAACTAATTATCTTAAGATAATGATTTTAAACATTATTTGCCAAATATAATAAGTATTAATTCTTATTGTGATCATACATAATTAATCATAATTTTTATTTTTTAGAATACTTATACATCATTACAGCAATTTATTATCAATATGAAAGTTGTTCACCACTTTTTCTTGTGTAATAAAAATATTTTCTCTCAAGGCCCCAAACCGGCTCATTTATATTTTATAATTAACGTGGTAATTCGGACAGATGGTTTGTAATCGTTATAGGAGACACAATGAGATTAAGAGACAAATCTAATCAGGAACTAGCTCAACAATTAATCACCCATAAAAATCGTGAATCTTTAATCGCACATATTGCTGAAGATGAACTAATGCAACGTGCAATTGGTGGTGATATAGAGGCCCGTAAATTATTGCAAAAGTACGCTAGTCTGTTGAAAAACACCACTAGTTTCTCTTGGCACTTTAAAATTAAACGAAGATCCTAGAATTTATCAAATAGAATAAGCTCATAATTAATTTAATAATTTTCTTATGTATTGTTGTTGTTTTATTGCAAAACTTAGGTATAATGGTGGCACAGTTGGTTGGCGTTTGAAAAAAGAGGTTTTCCCATGAGTATTGAAAATGAAAGTAATGAATTCTTAGCAAGTAAGCTACATCATAATAACTTTTCGAGTTCATTAGTTGCCAAAACTGCAGAATCGGAATTATTACGACGTGCGGTCGATGGAGATTCTCAGGCCGCAAAAGTACTAATGCAACGAAAAAAAGAAGTTGAACAACAAAAACAAATTAGTTCAAATAAATCAGATAAAGTATTTATATCTTGGACCATGACTTTGAAACGACATTAGGTCGTTTCTTTTTTTGTCATAAATTGAATAATATCGGTTATCAAACCCACTATTATTTTCAAATTTATGGTGGTATGATTTTTTTGAAAGCGAATACAAAGGAGATTATGAAAATGAAAAGTTACAATTGGGCGATTGTTGGACCTGGACGTATTGCTGAAGACTTCTGTTCTGAATTTCCGTCAGAACAAACACTTTACGGTGTTGCAAGTTCACACGATCCAAATAAGGCAAAGCAGTTTGCAAAAAAATTTAACATTAAACATACCTATCAAGACTATGAAGATTTACTGAATGATCCACAGGTGGACATCGTTTACGTAGCAACAACAAATAATTTCCACTTTGATAACATCAAGCATGCATTGACGGCAGGCAAACATGTTTTCTCTGAGAAGCCTGTCACATTGAACACCTCTCAACTACAAGAATTAATAACTATCTCTAAAGAAAAACATTTGATATTGATGGAAGCACAAACAATTTATCATATGCCACTGTATGATAAACTGACCGAATTTATTCGTGATCAACAGTTAGGTCAATTAAAATCTATTCAGGTTTCGTTTGGTATGCACATCGACAAAACACAAACGAAAGACAGACTACTCAATCCTAATTTAGCAGGTGGTGCTCTATTAGATATGGGAATATATGCAATCAGCTTTGCTAGACGCTTCATGACAGCGGCACCAAAATTAGTTGCAACGCAAATGGTTCCCACATCCACAGGAGTTGACGATGTTAGTACCTACTTGCTAACAAATGATAATAATGAATTATGTACTATGAACTTTAATATGCTAGCAGATATGCCAACAATTGGTTATGTAATTTACGAAAATGGCTACTTCATCATTGAAAACTATCTAAGACCCGAAAATGCCGTGTTCATAAATGCCGACACCGGTGGAAAACAATTGATAATTGCTGGAAAAACAGACATTGCAATGGGATACGAAGCACTCGACATGGCAAAAGCAGTTGAAACTGGAGATAATGACACCTTGGATTGGACTGTTCAAACCATGAATGTCATGACTCAGGCACGTAAAGATTGGGATTTTAAGTATCCTAATGAATAAATTTAATACTTAAATCGAACGAAAAGTAGTGGTTAAAATTTATTTACCACTGCTTTTTAATTTATCCAGATATTAAATTTTATGTACAGAAATAAAAAAAGCATTCCACATAATTGTGAAATGCTGCAAAACATTGAATATCAATGATATTAACGCTTTGAAAATTGTGAAGCTTTACGGGCCTTCTTGAGACCTGGCTTATTAGAACCCATTTTCACTAAGTTGGAATAACCTTTAATATCAAGGCTTTCCTTAAGTATTACCTTCAATAAATCTCACTCAATTTGAATAACTTTCACTCAAATAGTGGGGATTTTATCAAAATAATGCGAGTCATTGGTGTTCTTTACATAGAAAAATTAGTTTCATCATTTTCAGCAACCATATCTATTGGTTGCTTTTTTTGATCCGTATAATCTACACTTTGCGTGCCTACTTCTTGGGAATCTTTACCCTTTTTGAAATTCTCAGCTTGTTCAAGAACTTGGTCAAAAATATCACTATTCCATTGTGGCGGATATCCATTCTTGTGCAATAAGATAACCAGGTCTCTTCTTAGCTGATTTTTTATATCATTTCGACTTGACCAATCAGCAAATTTTGCCTTATCATCAACTAACTCTTTTATATCTTTTGCTAAATTCAACGCATTTTCATCAGAATACTCAAAATCGTGTTCATCACGAACTTTTATGAGAATATCATAAAAAGCCTTTTCTTCATATGATATTCCCATCTTTTCAAAAGGATCAGCATCTTCTTTCAGATTCTTCATAATGTCCAACAATTGATCAGATAGATCATTTACAAAATCTGATACAACTTCTGAGACAAATACCTGTGCATCTCTATTATTGTAGGATTCAACAACCTTTTTAAGCCGTTCAGAGAATTCTATGGATTTCAGCTTATTCGTTAAACTATAGATTTTAATTTGTGATTTTAATAGCTTCAACAACGCGTTAAATTTAGAATTAGGCATCTTAATTCTTGCTAATTCATCTTGAACAGCTTGACTAAATAGTTCATCTGTTTCATTATTCACAATATCTTCTACACCAGTAGACGTTATCGCGTTGTATACCATTTGCTGGACAGTTTTATTCATCATTTCAGCATCTGGTGTATCCCCTTTGGTTTGCTTATAAATAATAGACCGAATAGCTAAGTAGAACTGGGCTCGTTCTGTTTCTTCATCACTTAATTCACCTGAAGGAAAAACAATCTCATACGCTTTCTTCATCTTTTTTGATTCGTGCATAAAACGATTTTCAAGTTCATTTCTCATTTGTACATATTCTGCCCCTTCATTTAGGACCATTAATCGCTCGGATGGTGTTCCCATGTAAAACAAACTTGCATCAAACTTAGAGAGCATCTCATCAATAATTGCCAACTGATTTCGAAAAATATCTAATGTCACAGGCAAATCATCAATTGGATTACCCTGATCACCATCATACATTTTCAATGCTTCTAGCATAGCCCGACGAATTCCAATATAGTCGACTACAATTCCATGATCTTTTCCTTCAAACACCCTATTAACACGGGAAATTGTTTGAATTAGTGTATGTTTTTTTAGCGGCTTGTCATTGTACATTACTGTAAGACTTGGTACGTCAAATCCAGTTATCCACATGTCGACAACAATGGCAATTTGAAAATTTGAATTATTGTTTTTAAATTGTTTTTCCAATAATTGTCTATGAGCTTTATCTCCAATTAAATCAAACATTTCTTTAACATCATCTTTATCTCGAGTTGCAACAAGATTCACTTTAGGTAATTCTACTAGCTTTTCAAGCTCTGCATCTGTTAAATCCTCTCGATCCGTTTTTTTAGCAATAAACCAATCAGGTCTGATTTTTTTCAACTCTCGATACAAAGCATAAGCATGCTCACGACTACTCGTTACAATCATGGCTTTTTGAACTATCTCAGGTTTCTCACTAACAAGTCTCATATAGTGAATAGCGATATCTGAAGCCACTTTCTTAATACGGTCTGGATGACTAAGGATTTGCTTCATATTTGACATGGCTTTTTTGCTTTCTTCCACTTGATCTGGATTAGCGCCATCCTCACTCACCTTTTTGTAGTATTTATCAATCTCAGCAACTTGACTATCTGACATAATCACGCGCGCTAATCGAGGTTCAAATGATATACGCACTGTAATACCATCATCAGTTGACTCTTTCATAGTATATTGATCAACAATTTCTCCAAATACATAGATAGTTTCATCTATCGGTGTTCCAGTAAAGCCAGCATAGGTTGCATTAGGAAAGGCTTCTCTTAAGTAGTGAGCAAAACCATAAGATGTTTCAATCCCCTTATCTGTCTTTTTCAGTTTAGCCTCAGTATTTGTTTGTGTTCTATGTGCTTCATCAGAAATACAAATAATATTTGTTCGTTCGGACAGCAATCCTGTCTCTTCCTCAAATTTTTGTATCGTACTGATATATACTCCACCAGATTCATTTGTAGAAAGTTCTTTTTTTAAGTCAGCACGGCTTTCAATTGCTTTAACATTGTTATCTTTCAAATATTTTTTGGATGACTCAAAGAGTTCACTTGTTTGATTCAACAAGTCTTCCCGATCAACTAAAATAACAACTGTTGGCGATTGAAAAACATCACGATTATGAGTAGCAAGCAGACGAGTTAAAAAAAGCATAGTATTTGTTTTTCCCGAACCAGTAGCACCAAAATATGTCCCACCTTTACCATCACCAGCAGGCTTCAAATGATTCTTAATATTTTCCAACATTTTATTGGCTGCAAAAAACTGTGGGTATCGTGTAACAATTGCGGTTTCTTTTTTTTCTGTATCTGGGTAATAAATAAAGTCCCGTAAAATAGTAATTAGCCTATTCTTCGAGAACGCGCCATCAATTAAGGTCTTTAGAGCAGAAATACCATTTGCTACTTTCTCTTCATCATTAGCTTTATTCCAAGAATAATAATATTCATATGGAGTAAAAATCGACCCCATTTTAGTATTTGCTCCATCAGATAAAACAGAAAGGAAGCAATACTTCATTAGATTTGGAATATCCCGATTATAGCGTGTATGAACTTGTTTCCAAGCATCATAGATTGTCATATTTTCATTAATTGCTGCCTTAAATTCAAAAATTGCAATTGGAATTCCATTTACAAAAACCAGCATGTCAGGTCTACGTTCGCGGTCACCAACAACGGTGTATTGGTTAACTATTTTAAAGATATTATTTTCAAGATTGTCATAATCAATATAATCAATATGAAGAGCTGATTCTTTTGTATCATCTCGAATCAAATCAAAACCTTCATTTATCAGGAAGAATAAATTACGATTTGACTGATATAACGGACTGGTTGGAGAGAGTTTTATCTTATTTATGATTTTAGCAATTTCAACTTTTGATAAATCTGAGTAACGTGCAGTTAAATAACTTGTCATGTCAGAGAGAAGTAACACTTCGTCATATTTGCGATGTATCATTTCACCATTTATATAGTCGTAGCCATTATTTTGAAATAGTTCAATGATTGCTGCTTCTAAAGTTGCTTCATTAAATTTTGACACTCATCCTCGCCTCCTTAATTGCACCATTTATTAAAATCGGACAGATATCCTTGATTTTTTGTTTTAAATGCTCGTTTAGTTTCCGTCTATTAATATAAGCATTATAAATATCAACAATAGATCTTTGAATATTAATATCGGGAATAGGAACTTTTACCTCTTGCATATCTTCCCAATTGAATGTTTCTCGTGCACTTCCCCAAGAATTAAAGCGTGAATATCGATCGAACTCATCTCTTCTAAAAAACATATTCAAATAACTTGGAATCAATTTTTCAGGACTTGTAACTTTAAATGTAATATAAGATGATGAACAAATTATCGCTTCAAGGGAGTTATTATGTGCTAAAGAAATTTTGTCACCATTTCGAGATGTTACTGTAACATATGCAAACTCATCTGGTTCAACAACTAAATAATTTTTCAGTGATACACCGTCCATTTTAGCTTTAGTTTCAATGAATTTTTTCTCAATGGATAAACCTCTAACAGAATCAACATCGTATCTTAAAGTTACGTTTTTATTGGCAGTTTGCTGGATGTAGGTCCCAATCGGTTTACTTGGCGTTTCCTGTCTAATTTTTTCAATTGTCGCATCACAAACTAATTTTAAATCTTCCAATCCATTTTCGAAGGATTGTTGATTAGCAAGTAGTGCTTTATAGACAGCAACATACTTTTGTTGAATCTCAATTGATGGTAGGTCAATATCAATGTCACAAAAGCGTGTCCAATCTAGATTCCCTCTAATAGAAGCGTCCGTACAGAACCAAGCATATCTATCAAATTCTGACGATTGAAAGATCATATTTAAGTATTCAGGTAATACTATTTCGGTTTTAGTTATTTGAAATACAAAATATGCTGATGAAACAACAATTTCATCACCTGTAGTATTCATAGCAATTGGAATACGTTCATCACGTCCAACGTGCATCAGATTACAAGCAAAACTATTACGCGGGACTACCAAATATTTTGAAGTATCTGCCCCAACATTTGTTGATGGCATAAACTGTTTTAATATATTGATCCCAGAAATATTTGGATGATTGGGATTTCCATTTTTAATTTTTATTTGTTCAATAATATCTCCAATTTTATATTTCATAACCTATCCCCCTGAAAGCTTCCTCAAGACGATTTTGCGATTTTTTTTCATCAGTCAAGACTTCTTTCATTTCTGATTGAATACGTGACATTTCTTTTTCATAGTTTATATCTAAATCATGGTCAATAAATTCTATATATTTACTAGGTGCAAGAGAATAGTTGGCTTCTTTAATTTTATCTATAGTCACTGACTTGCATAATTCCGGAATATCTTCATAGTCGCTACCTTTTTGCCAAGATTGATATATCAACTTAACTTTTGCTATTTGTTCATCAGTCAAGATTGTTTTTTTCTTATTTGTTCCTTTTTCAACCTTGTATTGTTGTACATGATCATTCCATTGACGTAAATCCATAAAAAGAACTTCATTTTGATGATTTCGAATTAAATGACCGTGTAATTCATGATCGGATTTATTATTGTTCAAAATCCACAAAGTCACTGAAATATCTGTTGTATAAAACATATTCCGTGGCAAAACGATAATAGCTTCAACTTTATCATTTTCAATTAATTTTTGCCGAATTTCTCTCTCAATTCCATCTGCATTTAATGCGCCATTGGCAAGTAAAAAACCTGCAACACCATTAGTCACATCAAGTTTAGAAAGTATATGCAAAATCCACGCATAGTTCGCATTTGATTTGGGGGGTACTGCATACCCTTGCCAACGTGGGTCGTCTAACAGTTCATTTTCTCCACGCCAATCCTTAAGGTTAAACGGAGGATTAGCCATGATATAATCTACCTTCATATCTTTATGTTGATCATCTGTAAAACTTGAACTTTCTCCTAGTCCTTGTTTGCCCAAATCATAGGAAATTTCTCGAATCGCCAGGTTCATTTTTGCTAACCTTCTTGTATCAGGATTCTTCTCCTGACCTATTATTGAAACTGCCGATTTGTTACCATTATGACGTTCAATAAACTTCATTGATTGAACGAACATTCCACCCGATCCACAAGCAGGATCATAAACCTTTCCACTATATGGTTCAATCAACTCTGCAATCAGTTTAACAACTGAAGAAGGCGTATAGAACTCACCTTCTTCTTTAGTTGCAGAAAGAGCAAAACTTTGTAAGAAATACTCATAAACTCGACCTATTAAGTCATCCTCTTTAAATCTTTCAGATGAAATCTTATTAATTTCATCAATGAGATGTTTGATGGTGCTAACAGCTAGGTTAAAGCCAACATAAAAATTGGATGGCAGCGCTCCCTGTAACGATTCATTTTCCTTTTCGATATCGGACATAGCTGTATCAATTATGACGGCAATATCGTTTTTGTTGGCATTTTTCACTAAGTATGACCAACGTGTATGCTCTTCTAGATAAAATACATTATCAGCAAGATAAAACGATTTTTCATCTAAAAACTCTGGAACATCTCCGTACTCTTTTCTAATTTTTTCACGTTGGACCTCAAATTTTTCTGAAGCAAACTTAATAAATATTAGACCAATTATTGCATCTCTCTTATCGTCTGTTTTACCAGATGAGCGCAGAATATTACGAATATTAAATAAAATTGTTTCTAGTGTCTGTTCTTTAGGTGTCGTAGCTTTTTTTGCCATATATTTAACTCTCCCTGTATTTTAGTGTCTGATACTGTCTAAACGGCTGGAAATTACTTTTGCTAAATTTATCTGTAATAATGATGAACGTCCATATTTTGGATTTTGTTGTGTTAACACTTGAATTTCTTCCTCTGTAGGTTCAAGTTTCGCTCCAAAATCGTATTCTAAATCCTCAATCGTTGTTCGACTTTCATAATGACTCTCTACGTAATTACGCTCCTCATCATTTTCGTAAACCACCACGTTTTCTAATACTTTGGAGGCTGAATAGTAATAATCTCGATAAAAATCCCCATTCATGCTCTGATTCCACGCATCCACCAGTAGATGCCAAAACTTCCAATCTAATGAATCTTTGAGAAAATAGTTGTAGGCAGTATCGCTATTATTAAAAACTAATTTTGAAAAATGTGGTGATAATGTCATTCCCCTATCTCGATCAAAATCAAAAAGTGGCCTAACCTCAAAAATTAAATGATCGCCATACATGAATTTTACAAATCGATATCGACCTATTCTCCATTCGCTAGGAAAATCACTTGTATTTACAAGCCAACCGTAATAATCACCATCATGAACTTTTCTTTCTTCGTCAGGATCTTCAACGATCAAAATATAAAAATTAGGATCAAAATTATATAATAATTTCTGCTCCGAATCTAGGTATGTCCAATCTTTCGTTTGAGAAATCAAATAAAGATATCGCTGATAAATTGTGGTGTTTAAATGTAGTCTTTTTTTATACAGACGTTCTACCACAAAATCGGGAGCCGATTCAGAAATTGGTGTATTCGTATCACTTATTCTAGTAAAAATTTGTCCAGGATTGATTGTCTTTTTACCCCTAGAATATTTGTTAATTAAATAAACGGGAACACTGTTCGTATTATATACAGTCAAGACGTCAATTTCTTTTTCCTCAACTGTTAAGGTTTCAACATTTATTTTAGGTGGCTTATTCGAGAAGTTTTGATGACTCAAAAAATCCGTTAACTGTTGTTTATTTTTCCTATTATCATCGTCAGAAATGCCAACTATTTCGAATGTCTCATCTTCTATACCAAAGATAAGATAACAATCCTGATTGTGAACTGTATTTACAAACGATAATATATCCCTCATAAGTTCAGAGTTGTTATCATGCCATTCTCGCTTATAGTCTAATCTCTCATTCTCACTAGTATGGTTATTTATCAGATCAAGTAACTGTTCCTCTTTCAAAAACTCACTTCTTTCTTAAAGAGATACTCCATTAAAAACCACTTGCAAAACTTTTAACCATCATTATCACAACTTTTATTTCCAAAGTTTTTCCTAATCCAATTCATTGCCAAAGAAGTGCTTATCTCCAAGTGAGATAAGTGCTTTTTTGGCATTAATCTTAGTTCATTTTACCTATTTTCATCACAATCAAAGTCTGGTATAACGTCATTTTTCATTATTAATTCTTTTCTGATAATAGGACCTCGGATCATTATATCTTTCCATTAAAACAATATCTTTTTTTGTCGCATCCTCATCGTCACCAAGTATCGAATAAAGTTCACGATCACGAATATCTTTTCTTAATAATTCGTCATTCAATTCAAATTTTTCGTTAAATAATGCCTCTAGCATTATCTCAAATTTTTTTCTTAAAAATATCTTTTCTACCTTACCTTCAGAAACAGAATAAGAATCTTCATCGATAAAAGTATCCTTATCATCATATAGTTGCATTTGTTTATATCGCTCATCTTCTGCATTCCCTTGATAATCATTAAGTTTTTGATCAGATATACTTCCTGCAGCATGAAGTTGTTCATTTCCTGATTTACTATTTTTCCGAAAATAATCAAACATATCATCTCTGACAAAAGAAACGACATCATCTATATAATACATTTTCTTTCGATTACCTGAACTAGTCTTTACAGGATTTATATTTTTATTTCTAAGGGTGCGTACTACTTGTTTATAAACAGCTGTTTTCTCCACCCACAGTTCTCCCCACACTTCAAGAGCAACATTTACAATATCATTTCTTGAATACAATTTTTTTCCCATAATTCCACCTCTGTCCACTAAATCGCACAAATTGTCTAATTCACGTTCATAAATAAGTTCCAATTATCACTATTATATCAGTAATTTTAAAAAATGTCGTTTTTTATATGTCAATAGAATGTCCAATAAAAAAAGAAGATAATGTATTTGCAAATAAGGAAAGGAATTGATGAAATATGAAACACACATGTAAGAGTTTACTAACAGAAATTTTATCTAATTATACTCCGGCTATCTATTTATATAGTACTAATCAAAAAGATTTAAGCAACGTATCATTACAGCTTCAAGAATTATGGTTTTCAAATGTTTCCCCATCTCTTCTCACGATTCAGCGATCGGATATTGATAGGAGAGATGCTGATTTATTAGGAATTTGTGCAAATTTACTCTATCTTCAATATAAGCTTAAAACAGAATTTTCAAAACTGTAGATTTTTGACCAAGATCGTTATGTCATTAAACTATCGATCCTCACTTTGAGGTTCTCGTCCCATTTGGTTAGATGCTAATACTTTTAGCATCAGAAAGGATCTGGTGTTGCTCATGGCAAAACCTAACTGGACTCCGCGTTTGGAAGACGTGCTGGGTCACAAAACACAAGAAACAACAAAAGTCAGTCCTCGGACTGGCAATAAGTACAAAACTGACGTCATCCCCGTTTTAAATGTTCTTTCGACAGGACTCGTTGAAGACATGGGCGATGGGAAATATCGTTATTCCATTGTTGATCGACAACAAAATTTGGAATACGCAATCAAAGTACCAACTAAAATTGATGTTAAATTCGGTACCGCATTAAGCTTTACAAATGTTTGCGGCGGAACGACAAATTTTGGTGGTTGGTATTCTGCTGATTCAGTATCCATTATTCAACGCAATGCGTAAGTATCGCCGTGTTAAGCGCTCCAAAGATAACAGTCATCAAAACTATCAACTCTTCTTGATAGCTTTCGGGCTGTTTTCTTTATTAACAGGTTTCAGCTTTTTCATCTTTACTAGTTGTCAAAATTCACGTTTCTTCACCTCATTAAGTGAATTATTTCGAAATATAACTGTTTTACTCGTGATTATATCGCTGGTACTACTTGTCATATCCGTCATCACATTCTTTCACCGCGAATTGGTTACTACACTTGAGATACCGTCGATGAGTAGTAAAGCTGAAAATTTATCAAGAAAAATCAAACAACTTTTCAATGATAAACAACTTGACGATGTCTTATGTCTTTGTAACTCAACTCGATATGGAATTGAATTTCCTCTTCTATATGTTTGGGTATCTGACGATTGTAATTATGGCTACATTGCTATTGAGAATATCGCCACATATGATCGCATGGATCAAGATAAGTATGAACAAAAAGTCTCGGGAATTCTAGGCGGAAAATATAAGCGCTTTGCGGTAATCTCGTCAGAATTGACTAGTAACGACAGCTATATGCTGTTTCATTTTGAAGATACATTAACTTACTACAAACTGATAATTAATGAAAAAGAAGATACATTATCTGGCTACGTTAGTAAAGATCCACATGCTATTTTGTTATCAAAAGACTTAGTCTGGCATGCAGAGATGACACCACATCTGAGTGTTATTGCTAGGACTCGGGCCGGAAAGTCAGTTCTGTGTGGTCGGTATATGGCAAGATTAATGCAATTGCAGGGCTGGATTGTTGAATACAATTCTGCTAAATTTGATCGCTATGTCAAAGAGTTCGACGGTAAAAGTGATCCACTTGAAATCGTTGAGCGTGCCGAGTATTGGTGTGAAGTTATGTTAGAACGCTTAAATAAGATCAATGATGCGGGGCAAGAAAAATATCTTGACCTTCCAGATCTTGTCGATATCGGATTATTCTTTGATGAAATCGGTAATTTAAACGCTGCGTTAGAACTCGATAAGTCACTCAAAAAACGGTGGGAAGTTGCGATCAATAGGTTAACCGCAACCGGTGGAGCAGCTGGTTTGCATCTCGTTGCTATCTCTCAGTTTGCAACTAAAGAAGCGTTTCTGCCCAGTTTAGCTCGCGTAAACTGTTCTGACGCTGTCATAATGCTTGCTGGGGCTGCTGATTCCGCCGATGAAAGAAGATTCCTGATGGCTGGTTTTGCTGATTTACCCCAGCGTAATTATAAGGTTGGGCAAGGTGTGGCAAGAATAATTACTAGTGGTAAAAAATGGGAAACCCCACACTTCTTCGAAGCTCCTTGGTTTATCTAGATTAAAAAATAATATCTTAAAAAGCATGGCAACGCGCGCGTTGCCATGCTTACATAAAATTTTAAATTTAACTCTAACTATTCTACGCGCATACGGCACAGGGCTTGTCGATGTGCCGTAATAATTCCAATTGCTGAAAAAACAGCAATATAAATAAGAGATTTTAGTAGGTCAAACTAAGAATAGTTAGAAGAAAAGAAAGGTAAGGTTATTTTAAATGGCGAAAGATAGTACATTAACCTGCGTTATGATTGCACAACAATTACAACCCGAGTTTTGGCATGGCTGGGATGAACAACCAATTATTCAAGCGCAGAATGGCGATGCTCGAGATTTATTAGATAATGTCGTACAACGGTTAGATAAAAGCAACGTTAAGGTTTCAGAAGCATACGGTATTATTCACAACAAATATACAGAAACAATTTGGAATGCAGAAAAGCAACAAAATAGTATTCGTCAAAAAGAAGATCATGTTCATTTCTTATTAAAATTTGATAAGGGCAACACAATCAACAATTTGGCGATGACAATCGGTGTCGAACCGCAATACCTTGAAAAAGCTAAATCAGGCAGATACGGTTATGACAATCTACTTGCCTATCTCGTCCATGCAAAAGATAAAGATAAGTTTCAGTACAATCCAAAAGATGTGACGACAGCTGTTGGTGAAGATTACTTAAGTGTTTATAATCGGCGCCGTGAAACTTGGCTACGCGGACGAGCCACCAAAGAAGCACAAAACTCAATGCAGAGTGTTGATTATCTTATCGCCCAAGTATTACAGGGTAAATTAACAAAAAGTCAAATTATGAGCGATGAAGATTTATATATGGTTTACGGTCTTAACAGCTCTAAGATAAATGGTGCTTTTACAGTCATTGGTGAGCGCAAAAGTATTACCGCTCAACGCGATATTGAAGCGAGTAAATTCAAAAAAAAAATTATTTTTATTTCTGGTACTGCTGGAGTTGGTAAAACAAAATTTGGTAAATTACTTGTACGCCAAATCCAAAAAGCTGTGCAAAAAGAACATAACTGTTACTGGGAATGTTGTGTTACTGCTTCAACTAATCCTTTTGATGAATATAGCGGACAAGAAATTCTTTTTCTTGACAATGTCCGTGGTGAAACATTAGGCTTTCTTGACTGGCTTAAACTCTTAGATCCACATAATATTAGCCCTATTTCAGCTAGATACCATAACAAATTTGGTGTTGCTAAAGTAATTATTATTACCAGTCCAGTTCCACCCTATCAATTTTTTAATCACCCAAAATTTAACAGTATGGAAGATTTAGGACAGTTTTATCGTCGAATTGATTTTTGGATTAGTTTTTCAAATAACAAATTATTAGTATGTAATCCAATCCGAGACTTTTGGCATCACAATAGCAAATATCATTATCTGCATAACTCATCTTATCGTTTCTCGAAAAATGGCTTATATAAAAAGACAAATGCAATTCAACGAATTCTAAAATTAATTAACAACAATATGAAATGGAAAAAGAAAAAGGAACAAATCACAACCGCCGGCAAGCTTAAGTGATTAGTCCCCTAATTGGTTTGCAAGTTTTACTTGCAACCTCATTATATCATGGAGGTAATTAAACATGTTGCTACAAAATACTGATAATCAACAAAATCTAACTGAACAAGAACTTGTTAAAAACATCTTAGATGAAGTGAAAAGTACACTCACTCAGCTAACCATTAATAATCGTTATATGAATAAACAAGAAACATGCGATTACTTAAAAATTTCTAATAACACTTTAGACAAATGGATCGGATATGGCTTGCCCTTCATTTTAGTTGGGAGCACACGTCGTTTTGATCGTGTTGCTATTGATAAATGGCTAAATTCGCGAGTATAATATCGTTACTCCTTTGACTCGCAAACAAAGGAGTTTTTAACTGTGAGCATTACAAAAACAAAAAATAATACTTATCGCGTTCGAAAGAAGTATCCTTTGGATATCATGCAATCTCTTGAATTATCGAATCCCGACTACGATAAGATTTTTAAAACAAGAAAGGAGGCCAAACAAGCTGAACTTGAATTCGAAAACAGAATTATCAAGTTCAGAAACAACAACAGTATCAGTTCTTTTGAATTGGGCGGTGAAGTTCTTTTTAAGGACTTTTACAAGGACGTCTGGTTAGATGATTATAAAAGTGGCTTAACAAGTTCTTACACGCAACCTCCTAGTATTGTAACCATTCAAAATACCGAAGATCTTTTTAGGCTTCATATTTTGCCAATGTTTGGAGCCTATTCACTTAATTATCTTAATCAGCATCGCCAATTCGTTATTCAAAAAATGAATGCAAAGGCAAAAGAATATGCTAATTTCAAAGTTATTCGCAGTTATGTAAATCAGGTATTCGACCTAGCAGAAGAATATGAGTACATCGAATCTAACCGACTTAGCAAAAGTCTTAGAAAAGTAAAAGCGATCAAGAAAAATCATTTAAAATCTGCAAAACGTGATGAAGATAAATACCTTACTGATACCGACCTAATGGCATGGTTTCAGGCTGTTCAAGAGGACTTGGATAATGGATCACTTTCATATCAAGATTATACGTTATTCTGGACAACTTTCTTCTTATCTGATCGAAAATCAGAAACGTACGCCTTGCAATGGAAACACGTTGATTTTAACAACAAGACAATCTATCTCACTCAAGCACTAGACAAATTCGGTAATGTTAAAAATACAAAAGGAAATAAAAATACGCAATTCTCACTGCCAGATCATTTAGAAAGAATGCTGATCGAATGGAAACAACGACAGAAAAACGAGCTTGCGGAATTAAATATTAAGCAAACACGAGATCAATTCTTATTTACTTATTGTGATCGACAAGGTAATTTAAATCAACGACTTCATACAGATTATTTAAATTATCGGATGAAATCTATTCACCACCGTCATCCTAATTTAAAACCTTGCTCTCCCCATAAGCTGCGTCATACAACCGCAACTTTAGCTAAACTCCATGGTATGTCACTTGAAAAAATTTCAGAAGCATTAACCCATTCGAATATTGGAACAACTCGTGTTTATGTTAATGCAAATAATGTTGTGGATTTAACTCCGGCTAACTTTGCTTATGATAACTTAAATAAAAATGGTCGTGGGGATTCGGTGGGGAATCTGGTGGGAATTTCCACAAAAAAAGACACCCACAAAGATGTGGATGCCTTGTAAACGTTGATATATCTGGATATTAACGCTTTGAAAATTGTGAAGCTTTACGGGCCTTCTTGAGACCTGGCTTCTTACGTTCTTTCATACGTGCATCACGAGTTAATAATCCGGCACGCTTCAAAGGACCGCGGAAATCAGGGTCAACGTTGAGCAAAGCACGGGCAATACCATGACGAGTTGCACCAGCTTGACCAGAAAAACCACCACCACGAACGTTAACTAAAACGTCATAGTTGCCACTAGTTTCAGTAGCAGTAAATGGTTGTAAAACAACTTCACGTAAGTTAGCAAATGGAATATATTCAGTGATATCCTTGCCGTTCATCGTGATTTTTCCTGTACCTGGTACCAAACGTACACGTGCAGTAGAGTTCTTACGACGACCTGTGCCGCTATATTGTACTTGAGCCAATTCTGTTCCCTCCCTAAATTAAGTTTGTAATGTCTAATACTTCTGGCTTTTGGGCTTCATGCTTGTGATTTGCATCAGCATATACATGTAGCTTCAAACCCATCTTTTGTCCAAGTGAGTTATGAGGAAGCATACCCTTAACAGACGTTTCGATTAACTTCTCAGGGTTTTTCTCACGTAAATCACCAGCAGTGCGTTCTTTTAAACCACCTGGATGATTTGAGTGATGGTAATAAATCTTACCACTTGCCTTGTTACCAGTTAATTTAACATTTGCTGCGTTAATAATAATCACATTATCACCCGTATCCACATTAGGGGTGTATGTTGGCTTATTCTTACCGCGCAAGATCGAAGCAACAACTGTTGATAAACGACCAAGTGCAATATCGGTTGCGTCAATGACGTACCATTTACGTTCAACTTCACCTGGTTTAGCTAAGTATGTCGATTTCAATGTAAAATCCTCCATTTTTCTTGTCTTCTTCAACTAATTAATAAGCTGCCGGGGCCTTTTAAGTGGTTAAAGAATACCAACAATCAGTTTACTTTAAAATTCACTGTTCGTCAATGCTTTTTAGTCATCGTAATTAACTTCTACTAAATATAATCCGCTAGCTGGGGCTGTTCCTCGTGCTTGGTTTCTATCCCTCGCTGCCAATACTCTCGGAATATCGTTTACTGGACGCTGATCATTTCCAATTTCCAAAAGAAGTGAAACCATTATCCGAACCTGATTGTACAAAAATCCATTACCTTCAAATTCAAAAATGATCTCCTGATCATGCTCATCCCTCCATATTTGAGCATGATAGATTATTCTCACATTACTCTTTGTTTGACTGCCTGAAGCAACAAGACTCGTAAAGTCATGTTCACCAATCAAGTCTTTCACAGCAATTTGCATTCTTTCAATATCAAGTGGATATTTGTAATGTGCCGTGTACCGTCTCTTAAAAGGATCAACGAACTCTCCTTGTGATACGCGATATCGATACAACTTCCTGTGAGCACTATATCTAGCATGAAAATTGGCGTCAACATGCTCTGCACTCTTAACCATCATATCAAGCGGTAATAAGCTGTTCAATGCCCGCCGCATTGAATCATCAGGTAAATCAAAGGGAATATCAAAATGAGCAACCTGACCAAGTGCATGAACGCCCGCATCTGTTCTACCTGAGCCATACACTTCAATTGCAGGATCAGGGTTTTTAGCAATTTTATTCACAGCAATTTTTAGCGTCTTTTCAACAGTACGCTGATGCGGCTGAACTTGAAATCCAGCAAAGTCAGAACCGTCATAAGCAAAAATTATTTTGTATCGATACATAGAAAAAAAGCTCCTAAACTAAGTAAAATATCTCAGGGTTAACAGTATAATTGTGGCTGCTACCATTACAAAACAAGCAACCGAATCTGCAGTATGCCAATGGAGCAACCTATATTTAGTCCGCCCTTCGCCACCACTATATCCACGTGCTTCCATGGCTGTGGCTAAGTCTTCGGCACGATTAAAAGCACTAATAAATAACGGAATTAAAATCGGAATTAGTGACTTAACTCGTTTCCACAAGCTTCCCGTGCCAAAATTAACACCACGTGCTCTTTGCGCATTCATTATTTTTTGACTCTCATCCATTAATGTAGGTACAAAACGTAGAGCAATAGATAACATCAAGGCCAGTTCATAAACTGGTACTTTAATCTTGGTCAAAGGCTTAAGTAGCGACTCTACTGCATCCGCAATCATCAACGGTTGTGTAGTTAATGTCAGGACCGTTGACATACAAATAATTAACACAAATCTACAAAAAATGTACGCACCGTTAATTAACCCAAATTGGGTAATAGACAGTATGCCCCACTGCCAATACACATGACCACCACTACTGAAAAATATTTGCAGAATAACAGTTAAAACAATAATAAATATTAGTGGCCTAACTCCATCCCAAAAGAATCCTAATGGAACTTTGGTTAACAGAATTGTCCCCAAGGTAAATGCAGCCAACCATGCATAGGTTTGCCAACTGTTTGCAAAAAAAATGATCACAATAAAGTACATGCTAAGAACCAATTTAGCACGTGGATCTAATTTATGAATTACCGAATTGGTAGGCACAAAGCGGCCAAATAGAACTTTAGAAAACATTAATTTGACCCACTTTCCAATTGTTTTGCAACTTGCCTGCTTAACTCCTCCAATGTTAATGGATATGGGTCAAATCTAAACCCACCTTTTGTCAGCTCATTGGCCACTTTAGTTGTCTTTGGAATCGTTAAGTGGTTTCCAATTAACCCCTCTGGATTTGAAAAAATTTCGTTCGGACTACCTGCCTTAACAAGATTACCATCATTCATAACAAGTACCTGATTTGCAAAAGCTGCAGCATCTTCCATTTGATGCGTCACTAGTATCACATTAATGTTATTTTTCCTATGCAATTGACTAAAAAGTTGCATAGTTTCCCGTTGACCACGAGGATCTAACCCAGCAGTCGGTTCATCTAAAATCAAAATTTCTGGTTTCATAGCCAGTACACCGGCAATCGCTACACGTCTCATCTGACCACCAGATAATTCAAAGGGAGATCTTTGCGCTAAACTATCGTCAAGCCCAACTAATTGCATAGCTTCTTTTGCCAAAACTATGGCCTCATCCTCTGATTTACCAAAATTTTGCGGTCCAAAAGATATATCTTTTAGAACAGTCTCTTCAAACAGTTGATTCTCGGGAAATTGAAAGACGAAACCAATCTTTGAACGAATTTTACCGAGTTCAGAATTACTACTAGTGGAGCTGATAGTTTCGTTTCCAACTTTAATCGTTCCAGTCGTTGGTCTAATCAACCCATCAAGTAGTTGAATCAGCGTTGATTTACCACTGCCGGTGTGTCCAACAATCGCAGTGTACGATCTGTCTGAAATTCTTACGTTTATATCATGTAGTGCATTAACCTCAAACGGTGTACCAACCTGATACGAAAAATTTACTCCATTGAACTCAATTGTTGACATAACCAATTCACCACCTGACTGCTATTCATGTATTCCTCTGGAACTTCAATCTTTAATTCTTTTAAATCATGTTTAATATGTTCTCCAAGTGGTAAATCAAGACCCTTTTCAAGTAACATTTTAGAATCGGAAAGAATTTTTTCCGGTTCTCCAGATGATATCAGACTTCCATCATCGATGACAAATAAGCGATCTGCCAAAGCAGTTTCGTCTATATCATGTGTGATTGTTAAAACTGTAAATTTATAACGCTGTTTTAACTCATGCAACAATTCAATAACTTCTTGGCGTCCCTGAGGATCCAACATACTTGTCGCTTCATCTAAAATCACAATCTTCGGCTGCATCGCTATAACACCTGCAAGTGCCACCCTTTGCTTCTGACCACCAGAAAGTCCGGCAGGTTCACGATCAGCGTATTTATCCATTCTAACAAGTTTCAATGCTTCATCCACTTTGGCCACCATCGTTGCATGATCAACATGGCGATTTTCAAGACCAAACGCAACATCATCAGCAACTGTGGCTCCAACAAACTGATTGTCAGGGTTTTGAAATACAAAACCAATTTTTGAGCGAACATCCCATACGGTGTTCTCGTTCAATTCTAGTCCGTCAACCACGACCTGCCCACTATCAAGGGACAGCAGACCATCAATTGCCTTCGCAAGTGTACTTTTTCCGCTTCCATTGTGCCCAATAATGGCCACCCATTCGCCTTGAGACACATCAAAAGATATATCATTCAAAACATGAATGTCATTTCCTGGATAACTAAATATTGCATTTTGTACGGATATTATATTATTCATTAACTGCCGCTCCATTGTAAATTTACACCAGAATCATCATAACATAATAGACGAATCAATCAGTAAAATATGTACAAAAAAATCACTTACAATTGTGGCGCTCAGGTAGAAACCTGCATTCAAGCTAGACTAGGATCTCTCCACCATCATAACGCTCTATACCATCAATCATAGTGATTCTTTATTACGCTTATTTATATTCTATTAGACAAACTCAAGAATAACCATCGATGCAGCATCGCCGCGACGAGGCATTGTCTTCAAGATACGAGTATATCCACCATTACGATCAGCATACTTAGGTGCTAATTCTTCAAACAAATTTTGAAGAGCAGACTGAACACGTACATCTTCGCCGTCTTCCTTAATATCTGCAACCATATTGCGAAGAAATGAAGCAGCTTGACGACGAGCATGTAAATCACCCTTCTTGCCAAGAGTAATCATTTGGTCAGCAGTCTTACGAACTTCTTTAGCGCGAGCTTCAGTAGTTTCAATACGACCATTAACAATCAAGTTAGTAGTTAAATCGCGTAATAAAGCCTTACGTTGGGAGCTTGTGCGTCCTAATTTACGGTAACTCATGAACAGTTTTCCTCCTTTGTGAGAGTTTTAATCTTCTTGACGAAGTGATAATCCTAAATCAGCTAATTTAACCTTTACCTCTTCAAGTGACTTACGACCAAGGTTGCGCACCTTCATCATGTCAGCTTCAGAGCGGTCTGTTAGTTCTTGAACAGTGTTGATTCCAGCACGCTTGAGACAATTGTATGAACGAACTGAAAGATCCAATTCTTCAATTGTCATTTCTAACATTTTTTCCTTATGAGTCTCTTCTTTTTCGACCATAATTTCAGCATTCTTAGCAGTATCCGTTAAATCAACGAACATTGAAAGATGCTCAGTTAGAATTTTGGCAGCTAAACTAATTGACTCACTTGGCGTGATTGAACCATCAGTCCAAACATCAAGCGTCAACTTGTCGTAGTCGTTACGTTGCCCCACACGTGCATTTTCAACATTGTAGTTCACGCGTTCAATTGGGGTATAGATGGAATCAATCGGTAATACACCGATAGGAAGGTCATCCATACGAGCTTTGTTATCATCAGCTGAAACGTAACCACGACCAGTATTAGCAGTCATCTGGATGTGTAATTCAGCCCCATCAGCAACTGTTGCAATGTGCAAGTCTGGATTCAGAACTTCAACATCACCATCAGCCTCAATATCACCAGCTGTAACAGCGGCGGGACCCTTAACATCAATCTCTAAAGCCTTATCTTCCTCAGAGTCAATCTTAAGAGAGATTTTCTTCATGTTCAGAATGATTTGAGTAACGTCTTCTGTGACACCCTCAACTGTTGAAAATTCATGCAAAACACCATCAATTTGAATACTGGTGATGGCTGCTCCAGGGAGTGACGCTAATAGAATTCGTCGTAACGAATTTCCAAGCGTTGTTCCATAACCACGCTCGAGTGGTTCTACGACAAACTTGCCATAGTTATTACTTTCATCAACTTTGTGAATGTTAGGTTTCTCAAATTCGATCATTCTTATCTTTTACCCCTTTCAAAACGTGGTTCGCTATTAATATAAAATACATTAATATGAAGAAAACTCCACGAAAATGTAGCAGAATTAAACACGACGACGCTTTGGAGGACGAGAACCATTATGTGGCACTGGAGTCACATCACGAATTGCACTCACTTCAAGGCCAGTACTTTGAAGTGCACGGATGGCAGCTTCACGTCCAGAACCTGGTCCCTTAACAGCAACTTCGACAGTCTTCATACCGTGTTCCATTGATGCCTTTGCAGCAGCCTCTGACGCCATTTGTGCAGCAAACGGTGTAGATTTACGACTACCCTTAAAGCCCAATGAACCAGCTGATGACCACGCAACAGCATTTCCTTGTAAATCAGTAATCATAACAAGCGTATTGTTAAATGTTGAATGGATATGTGCAACTCCAGTTTCAATATTCTTTTTTACTCGACGCTTACGAGTTCCTTTTCTTGTAGCCATAGGAATTGTTTCCCTCCTTTACTTAATTATTTTTTACGACCTGCAATAGAAACGGCCTTACCCTTACGAGTACGTGCATTATTCTTTGTGTGTTGACCACGAACTGGCAACCCACGACGATGACGCATACCACGGTATGAACCGATTTCTTGAAGACGCTTGATGTTAAGTGAAGTTTCACGACGAAGGTCACCTTCAACTTTAAGTTGATCAACCTCAGCACGTATCTTGTCTTCTTGATCAGGTGTTAAGTCACGAACACGGATATCTTCTGATACACCCGCGTTAGCAAGAATCTTTTGAGCACTTGTATTACCAATACCAAAAATATAAGTTAAGCCGATTACAATTCGTTTGTCACGAGGTAAATCGACACCTGCAAAACGAGCCATTTATTAGTACACCTCCAATTCAGTTTTATAAAATTACTTACCTTGACGTTGTTTGTGCTTTGGATTTGCAGAGCAAATTACCATAACACGGCCATTACGCTTGATCACTTTGCAGTGTTCGCACATTGGCTTTACTGATGGTCTTACTTTCATTGTAAAATATCCTCCTAGAAAGTCATAATCCAATTAAATACTACTATTTAAAGCGGAAAGTAATACGACCCTTTGTTAAATCATACGGAGACATTTCAACTTGAACACGATCACCAGGCAAAATTTTGATGTAGTGCATCCGAATCTTACCAGAGACATGTGCCAATATCTCATGTCCATTTTCTAATTCCACTTTAAACATAGCATTCGGTAAAGTTTCCGTAACTTTACCTTCAATTTCGATCACATCGTCTTTTGCCACGAAATATTCCTCCTTGTTCCTCAGATTCAACATAAAAATGGCGGACTTATCCATCCACCTTGACTTTTGTCAATAAACCTAAAGTAGTGTACCACAGCTTTAATGACAAAGCAAGAATAGCACGTTATCGCACCAATTATATGTTTTTAAGAATCTGCTGAACTTCTGAATAAACCTTGTCAATATCTTGCTCGCCATCAACGGTGTGCAAAACATTTTCCTTTTGATAGTAATCAACAAGTGGCGTGTTCATCTTGATGTTAACATCCAAACGGTTCTTAACAGTCTCAGGCTTATCATCTTCGCGTTGGTAGAAATCGTGATGACCACAAACATCGCAAGTTCCCTCAACCTTAGGCATATGGTAAATCTTGTGATACGTTGCTCCACAGTTGCGGCAAATGAAACGACCAGTCAATCTTTCAACTAGAACACTTGGTTCAACATGAATGTTCAAAACGGCATCCAGTTTACGATTAGACTCGGCAAGCATTTCATCAAGCGCTTCAGCTTGCACTAAGTTTCGTGGAAATCCATCTAACATAAAGCCTACTTTTGTATCTTCTTCAGCCAAACGATCACGAACAATTCCATTAGTAACTTCGTCAGGAACTAATTCACCTTTGTCAATAAACGCTTTTGCCTTAAGACCCATTTCAGTTTCATTCTTCATGGCAGCACGGAAAATATCACCAGTCGAAATATGTGGAATGTGAAATTCATCAACAATTTTTTGTGCTTGGGTACCTTTACCGGCACCCGGAAGTCCCATTAAAATGAGATTCATGGTACTCATCTACAATTCCTCCTCAATCATGTATAAACCCAATATACTCTCTCTTCATATTCAAACCATTTAACTGTCTAACAACATCTAATGCAATTTGTACAACAATTAGTAAACTTGTTCCTCCCAAACCAATTGATTGACTTAAATTCCAAATGTCACTTGCTAACAATGGAATCAAAGAAATAAATCCAAGGAAGACAGAACCAACTGTACTCAATCGCATTAAAACTCCAGCAACAAAGCTTTGAGTCCCCTTACCAGGCCAAACACCTGGAATGTAACTGCCTTGTTTTTGTAAGTTCTCTGACAGTTTTTCAGGATTGACCTGAACGAAAGCATAGAAGAATGTAAATACAACGATCAACAAGATATACAATGTTGTACCAGGTAACGTCTGCATATTAAATATATCAGTCATTACTTGATACCAAGTATCTCCACTATGATTTTGCTGGAAAGCCATTAAGATAGTTTGCGGTGTTGATACAAACGAACCAGCAAAAATAACCGGAATAACACCAGACACGTTTATCTTCAAAGGAAGATAACTACTATCTGGGGCACTTGTCGTACGACGTGTGTATTGAATCGGAAGACGACGCTCAGCTTGCTGAACCCAGGTAACAAACGTCACAATTATCAAAAGTGCAACGACCACGACGGCGATAAAACCAATACCGATCCATAGCTCTTTACCAGAAGCACCAACAATTTGATCTTGCCAAAGTTGTTTGATACCACTAGGCATCTGAGCAATGATACCTGCAAAGATAAGCATTGATACACCATTACCCAAACCACGTTCGGTAATCATATCACCCATCCACGTCGCTAACATAGTTCCGGCAGTTAGAATTAAACCTATCATCAGATATGTTTGAATTCCTGGATTATTGACTAGTTTCAATGTGCTTAAAGCGTTAAAACCAGCTGTAATACCAATTGATTGGATAAACCCAAGAACAATTGTCAACCAACGTGTTGCTTGATTAAGCTTACGTCGACCAACATCACCTTGTTTACTCCATTCAACGAACTTTGGAACGATGTCCATTTGCAAAAGTTGAACAACAATTTGAGCAGTGATATATGGTGAAACACCCATTGCAAACAATGAATAGTTTTCAAGCCCACCACCACTAAATGTATTCAAAATTGATGCGAGCCCAGTAGATGCAACCTGCTGTAACGCAGCTGCATTTATACCTGGAACGGTGATATACGCACCAAGTCGGTACACAATTAGGACAAATAAAGTAAACAGAATCTTCTTACGAATCTCCGATACTTTAAATCCATTTTTGATAGTTGCAAACATTAAATCACCTCAGTTTTACCACCTGCGGCCTCAATTGCTGAAACAGCAGAAGCAGAAAACTTAGCTGCTTTAACTGTTAACTTCTTAGTTAACTTTCCATTACCAAGAATTTTGATGCCATTTTTTTCGTTCTTGATTACACCATTTTCAACTAGTAAAGCAGGTGTAACTTCAGTGCCCTCATCGAATTGATCAAGGGTAGCTAAACTAACAATTGCGTATTCTTTACGACTGATGTTAGTGAATCCACGCTTTGGAATACGACGATAAAGTGGCATTTGGCCACCTTCAAAGCCTAAGCGTGTCTTGCTACGAGCCTTTTGACCTTTTTGACCACGACCTGATGTTTTACCGTTACCAGCTGAGGTACCACGACCACGACGAGCGCGAACTCCACGTGATCCTTCTGCGGGTTGTAATTCATGTAACTTCATTTGGGTCTGCACCTCCTTATTGATTAATTAATTACTTAACTTCTTCAATCGAAACTAGGTGAGCAATTTTAAAAATTGCACCACGCGTAGCTTCGTTATCTGGTTTAATTACAGAGCTGTTCACACGACCTAATCCAAGTGCTTTTACAATAGCACGGTGAGCTGGAAGACGGTGAGCGGCGCTATGGATTAACGTAATTTTAACTTGTGCCATAAGACTGTCCTCCTATTTAGATAAGTGTTCGAGTGAAACACCACGTAATGCTGAAACTTCATCAGCACTCTTCAATGCCTTCAAGCCTTCAAAAGTGGCACGAACAACATTGACAGGTGTGTTTGAGCCTAAACGCTTTGAAGTAACATCAGCAACACCAGCAAGTTCCATAACGGAACGAACAGCGCCACCGGCTGCAACTCCAGAACCTTCAACGGCTGGCTTTAACATAATACGGCCACCACCGTAAACACCAACTACTTCATGTGGAAGTGTTGTGCCGACGATTGGTACTTCAATCAAGTTCTTTTTAGCCGCTTCTACAGCCTTACGAATTGCTTCTGGAACTTCTTGAGCTTTACCAGTGCCAAAACCAACGTGGCCCTTCTTGTCACCAACAATGACTAATGCAGCAAAACGTAGTCGACGACCACCTTTAACAACTTTAGTAATTCGATTGATAGCAACCACGTTATCTTCAAGATCTAATTTTGATGGGTCAATAAATGATGCCATTACGGGTTATTCCTCCTTTTCTCTAGAATTTAAGTCCGTTTTCACGAGCTGCTTCAGCTAAAGCCTGTACACGACCATGATACAGATAACCGCCACGATCAAATACAACTTCACTGACATTCTTTTCAGTACCACGTTTAGCGATCAATTCGCCAACCTTGGCTGCTTGTTCTGATTTATTTCCACTAACTTCTTTGTCAATTGTGGAGGCACTTGCGAGCGTCACACCCTCTACATCATCAATTAATTGAGCGTAGATGTTTTTGTTAGAACGATAAACACTTAAGCGTGGGCGCTGAGCAGTACCAGAAATCTTTCCGCGAACGCGTGCATGACGACGTTGGCGTGTTTTATTCTTATCTGGTTTTGAAATCACAATAGTCACCTCTTTGATTTATTTTAAAACATTAAAACTACTTACCAGTCTTACCTTCCAAACGACGAACATATTCATTTTCGTAACGAATACCTTTACCTTTGTAAGGTTCTGGTGAACGAACTGCACGTACTTCGGCAGCAAAGTCACCAACTTCTTGCTTACTGATACCACTAATTTTAATAGTAGTGTTATCAGGAACTTCGAGCTTAAGACCTTCTGGAGTTTCGAATTCAACTGGATGTGAATAACCAACAGTCAAAATCAACTTAGTACCTTTTAATTGTGCACGATATCCGACACCAACGAGCTTCAATGTTTTACCAAAGCCATTTACAACGCCTTCAACCATGTTGTTAACATTGGCACGTGTAGTACCGTGCAATGCACGAGTCTTGTTGTTGTCGTCAGGACGATCAAACTTAACTACGTTACCTTCAACAGTCATTGTAATAACTGAAGAAATAGCACGAGTTAATGAACCCTTAGGACCTTTAACTGTAACGTCATCACCATCGCGTGAAATTTCAACGCCTGCTGGCAAATCAATCTCTTTATAACCAATACGACTCAATTTGTGCACCTCCTAACTATTATTAATTAATTACCAAACGTATGCGACTACTTCGCCGCCAATTTTCTTTGCTCGAGCTTCCTTATCGGTAACAACACCTTGAGAAGTCGAAATGATAGCAATTCCTAAGCCATTTAAAACCTTAGGAACGGCGTCAGCCTTAACGTATGAACGAAGACCTGGCTTCGAAATACGCTTAAGCCCTGAAATAACCCGTTCGTTGTCCTTACCATACTTCAAGAACACACGAATGATGCCTTGCTTATCATCGTCAATATATTCAACATCGCGAACGAAACCTTCGCTTTTTAAGATTTCTGCGATGTCTTTCTTAATTTTAGATGCAGGTACTTCAACTGAATCGTGACGAACCATATTGGCGTTACGAATACGAGTCAGAAAGTCTGCAATTGGATCACTCATAGACATCGATGTTTATCCTCCTTTTGTCGGTTTGTTGTTTACCAGCTGGCCTTCTTCATACCAGGAATCTGGCCCTTATGTGCGAGTTCGCGTAAGCAAATCCGGCATAGATGGAACTTTTGATAAACAGAATGTGGACGTCCACAACGTTCACAACGAGTGTAGTTTTGTGTTGAAAACTTAGCGGGACGCTTGTTTTTAGCAATTTGTGATTTTTTTGCCAATTTGTGGAACCTCCTTATTTATTTAGCAAATGGCATTCCTAATTCTGCCAATAATTCGCGTGATTCTTCATCAGATTGAGCTGTTGTAACAATTACAATATCCAATCCACGAACACGGTTAACGTTATCGTAATCAATTTCTGGGAAAATCAATTGTTCACGAACACCAAGTGTATAGTTACCACGGCCATCAAAAGCTTTATTGCTGACACCATGGAAATCACGAACACGTGGGAGAGAAACATTGATTAACTTATCCAAAAAGTCATACATGCGTTCGCCACGGAGTGTAACCTTCGCACCGATTGACATGCCCTCACGAAGACGGAAACCAGCGATTGATTTCTTAGCCTTTGTAACAAGTGGCTTCTGACCAGAAATTAATTCTAGTTCTGCTACTGCTTCGTCCAAGTTTTTTGCATTTGTGGTGGCATCGCCAACACCCATGTTCAAAACAATCTTATCGATTTTTGGAGTTTGCATTACAGATGTATAGTTGAACTTTTCGATTAATGAAGGTGTAATTTCATTAACGTATTTTTCCTTAAGACGGTTTACCATGAAGTATTATTCCTCCTTCCTTAAAGATTAGTCAATTGTTTTGCCTGACTTCTTAGCTACGCGAACCTTTTTGCCATCAACAACTTTAAACCCAACGCGTGTTGGTTCATTTGTTGAAGGATCGATAAGCATAACGTTTGAAGCTTGAATTGGCGCCTCAGTGTCAATAACACCGCCTTGTGGATACTTGTTACTTGGCTTTTGGTGTTTCTTGATCATATTTACGCCTTCGACAACCACGCGGTTTTCCTTAGCAAGTGTACTTTGGACAGTACCTTCCTTGCCTTTGTCCTTACCACTGATTACTCGAACTTTGTCACCAGTTTTTACGAACATGTTGATGTGCACCTCCTTATTAAATAGATGAATTAAAGAACTTCTGGAGCTAATGAGACGATTCTCATGAAATCATCATCACGTAGTTCACGGGCGATTGGTCCAAAAATACGAGTTCCTTGTGGGCTCTTGTCATCCTTAATAAGTACGGCAGCATTTTCGTCAAACTTGATGTAAGAACCATCGTTACGACGAAGTCCAGCTTTTGTACGGACGACGACAGCTTTAACAACGTCTCCCTTTTTGACAACGCCACCTGGTGTTGCTTGTTTTACAGTAGCAACAATAATGTCACCAATATTACCAGTCTTAACTCGTGAGCCACCCAAAATCTTAATTACTAAAATTTCACGGGCACCTGAGTTATCAGCGACCTTCAACCGACTTTCTTGTTGAATCACGGTTAATGTCCTCCTTCCATCTTCAAATCAGAATACGAATTTAAGTGATGATTTAGATAATAACAGCTTTTTCAACAATAGAAAGCAGACGGAAACGTTTTTTAGCAGACAATGGACGAGTTTCCATGATCCGTACTAAATCGCCGGTCTTAGCATCGTTATTTTCATCATGCGCATAATATTTCTTTGAGTACTTAACTCGCTTACCATACGAAGGGTCAGTCTTATAAGTATCAACTTGAACAGTAATTGTCTTGTCCATTTTGTCTGAAACAACACGACCTTGGTATACCTTACGAGCATTACGATCTTCACTCATGCGTTAATCCTCCTTTTCGTATTCTATTTGTTAATTTCTTGTTGCCGAAGAACTGTTTTCACCCGCGCAATGTCTTTGCGAACTTGCTTTAGACTTGCGGTATTTTCAAGTTGACCAGTGGCCAATTGAAAACGTAAGTTGAACAATTGATCCTTCAGTTCTTTTTCTTTATTAAGCATTTCAGCAGTGGTTAATCCGTTCAATTCTTGAACAAAATCTTTACTTTTCATCTGATTGCCCACCTACTTCCTCACGTTTTACGATCTTAACACGCATTGGTAACTTGTGGCCGGCTAAACGTAATGCTTCACGGGCAACTTCTTCAGAAACGCCACCTACTTCAAACATTACCTTACCGCGCTTAACAGGTGCTACCCAGCCTTCTGGTGTACCTTTCCCATTACCCATACGAACTCCGACACCTTTGCTCGTATATGACTTGTGTGGGAAAATCTTAATCCAAAGCTTTCCACCACGCTTCATGTAACGGTTCATAGCAACACGAGCGGCTTCAATCTGACGGTTTGAAACCCAGCTGGAGTCCAATGCTTGGATACCATAATCACCAAAGCTAACGGCTTTACCACCCTTAGCTTCACCACGCATGTGGCCACGGTGAACACGACGGAACTTTACTCGTTTAGGTACTAGCATGTTTATTTCCCTCCTTGCTCAGTAGCGTTCTTAGCGCCCTTCTTTTCTGGGAGAATTTCTCCACGATAAATCCAGGTCTTAACGCCCAAAGCACCATAAGTGGTGTGAGCTTCATCCCATGAATAATCAATATCTGCACGAAGTGTGTGCAAAGGAACTGTACCGTCAGCATAGGTTTCAACACGAGACATGTCGGCACCATTCAAACGGCCAGCAACTTGAGTCTTAACACCCTTAGCACCCGCACGCATTGCACGTTGCATTGCACCACGCATTGCACGACGGAAAGCTACACGAGCTTCAAGTTGACGAGCGATGCTTTCACCAACAAGGTGTGCATCAAGATCAGGCTTTTTGATTTCAACAATGTTAATGTGAACTCGTTTGCCTGTAAGACTGTTTAACTCTTTACGAAGTGCTTCAACTTCTGAACCACCCTTACCAATGACCATACCAGGCTTGGCAGTGTGAATTGAAACGTTCACGCGATTTGCTGCGCGTTCAATTTCAACGGTTGATACAGAGGCATCAGCAAGTCGTTTTGAAATATATTTACGGATCCGTAAATCTTCATTCAAGAATGTAGCAAAATCTTTTTCAGCATACCACTTTGCTTGCCAATCGCGAATGACACCAACACGGAATCCTGTTGGATTAATCTTTTGACCCACTAGTTATTCCTCCTACTTTTCTGATACAACCACTGTAATGTGACTTGTCCGTTTGTTAATTGGTGAAGCTGATCCCTTTGCACGGGGACGGAAACGCTTAAGCGTAGGTCCTTCATTTGCAAATGTTTGGCTTACAACCAATGATTCACGATCTAAATCAAAATTGTTTTCAGCGTTTGCAACAGCAGATTTTAAAACTTTTTCTACGTCTGAAGCTGCACCACGAGGGGTGAACTTTAGAATTGCTAAAGCTTCAGCAACGCTCTTGCCACGAATGGCATCTAGAACGAGTCGAACCTTGCGGGCCGATACACGAACAGTCTTAGCAGTTGCTTTAGCTGATGTAATCTCTTCTGCCATGATTCACCCTCCTTTATTTACCAGTTGTTTTATCGTCAGTACCATGACCATGGAACGTACGAGTTGGTACAAATTCGCCAAGCTTATGACCTACCATGTCTTCTTGAACGTAAACTGGAACATGCTTACGACCATCATACACAGCAAACGTGTAACCTACAAAGCTAGGGAAAATTGTTGAACGACGTGACCAAGTTTTGATCACTGATTTTTTGTCTGAATCAGCTTGTGCTTCGACCTTTTTCAAAAGGTGAGCATCAGCGAAAGGTCCTTTTTTCAAACTACGACCCATTATGTGTTACCTCCTCTCGGATTCTACCGTTAACTAATTAGCGAGTATGTGGTCCACGCTTGCGACCACGAACAATAAACTTGCTTGAACGTGCCTTGTGTGAACGTGTTTTCTTACCAACAGTCTTCTTACCCCATGGAGATAGAGGTGATGGCAGACCGACTGGAGCTTTACCTTCACCACCACCATGAGGGTGATCGTTAGGGTTCATAACAGATCCACGAACGTGTGGGCGTTGACCAGAGTAACGCTTGCGACCAGCTTTACCAACATTAATTAACTCATGTTGTTCATTACCAACTGTACCGATAGATGCACGGCAAGTTGAAAGAACCATTCGAACTTCACCTGAAGCAAGACGAACAAGAACATACTTGTCTTCCTTACCAAGGATTTGTGCTGAAACACCAGCGGAACGGGCCAATTGGCCACCCTTACCTGGCTTTAATTCAATGTTGTGGATGATAGTACCAACAGGGATGTTTGATAATGGAAGAGCATTACCTACCTTAATATCAACATCTGGGCCTGATTGTACTTGAGTACCAACAGTTAAACCCTTTGGAGCAATGATATATGATTTAGTACCATCAGCATATCCAAGTAAAGCGATATTTGCTGTACGGTTTGGATCATATTCAATTGCTTTAACAGTTGCTGGAACATCATCTTTGATACGCTTGAAATCAATAATACGATATTGACGCTTTGTACCACCGCCACGGTGACGAACAGTAATATGTCCGTAACTATTACGGCCGGCCGTGTGACTTAGCGGAGCAAGTAATGACTTTTCTGGAGTAGTTTTAGTAATCTCTTCAAAGTCAGAACCAGTCATGTTACGACGACCGTTAGTGGTTGGTTTGTATTTCCGAATTCCCACTTTATTTTCCTCCTATTCTAGATTTTTAATTATTCTTCGTTGAATAATTTAATTTCATTTGAATCGGCAGATAAAGTGACAATAGCCTTACGACGCTTCTTAGTGTAGCCAGCGTAACGGCCTTGACGCTTCAACTTACCTTTAACATTCATAATATTAACTTTAACTACCTTAACATCGAAGATTTCTTCGATAGCTTTCTTAACTTGAGTCTTGGTAGCTCGTACATCAACATCAAATGCATAACGCTTGTCATCCATGAATGCCATCGTTGCTTCTGTGACAACTGGACGTAAAATAATATCGCGTGCTTCCATTATGCGAGCACCTCCTCTACTTGAGAAAGAGCTGATTGAGTAATTACTAACTTGTCGTTATTAACTACATCTAAAATATTAACATTTGCAGCATTTGTAACAGTTACATTAGCAATGTTACGAGCTGACAAAGCAACATTTTCATTATCTTTATCAAGAACTAATAAAGTCTTTTCTGCAACTTTTAAGTTTGCCAAGACAGCAGTGAACTCTTTTGTCTTTGGTTTGTCAAAGCTGATTGAATCAACAACGACAAGTTTGTCATCAGCAACCTTCTCTGACAAAGCAGACTTGATTGCTAATTGACGTACCTTACGGGGTAATTTGAAACTGTATGAACGTGGTGTAGGTCCAAATACAATTCCACCGCCACGCCATTGTGGTGACCGAATTGATCCTTGACGTGCACGACCAGTTCCCTTTTGACGCCATGGCTTCTTACCACCACCGCTAACTGCACTACGATTCTTAACGGCATGTGTACCTTGACGTAATGATGCACGTTGACGTAAAACCGCATCATAAATGGCATTTTGGTTTGGTTCAATACCAAAAACATCGGCATTTAAATCAACCGTGCCATTTTGGCTTCCATCTTGTTTATATAATGCAACGCTTGTTGTCATTACCTAGTTCCTCCCTTCCTATTGTTTGTTTTTTTGCTTGCTAAGGTTTTTCTTAGTATTAGCTTTTACAGAATTTTTAATGGTAACAAATGACTTGTTAGCACCTGGAACATTACCTTTAATCAACAAAACGTTGTTATCAGTATCAACACGAACGATCTTCAAGCTTTGCATTGTACGAGTGTTGTTACCCATACGTCCTGGTAATTTCTTACCCTTGAAAACACGGTTAATAATTGAACCAAGTGAACCAGGACGACGATGGTAACGAGAACCGTGAGCCATAGGTCCACGTTGTTGTCCATCCTTATGGATATTACCCTGATATCCGTGTCCTTTTGTTGTTCCTGTGACGTCGACAGCTTCACCAGCTGCAAAAAGATCAACTTTAATTTCGTCGCCAACCTTAACGTCGTCTCCTAATTGCGCATCTCTAATTTCACTGATGAAGCGCTTAGGAGTAGTATTTGCTTTTGCTACATGACCTTGTTCGGGCTTGTTGCTGAGCACTTCACGCTTGTCATCGAAGCCAAGTTGAACGGCAGTATAGCCGTCATTTTCAACAGTCTTGACTTGAAGAACAATGTTAGGAGTTACTTCAACTACAGTGACTGGTACTAATTCACCTGATTCAGTGAATACTTGAGTCATCCCTACTTTTTTACCTAAGATTCCTTTGGTCATGAGTACACCTCCAATATGTTGTAATAATTATTTACTAAAGCTTAATTTCAATGTCGACACCACTAGGCAAGTCAAGTTTCATTAATGAATCAACTGTCTTTGGTGTTGGATCGATAATATCAATCAAACGCTTGTGTGTCCGCATTTCGAATTGTTCACGTGAATCCTTGTGCTTATGTGGTGAACGAAGCACCGTGTACAAGGTACGTTCCGTTGGTAACGGAATTGGACCTGAAATTGATGCACCAGTACGCTTAGCAGTCTCAACAATCTTGTCAGCAGACTGATCTAATGTACGATGCTCGTAGGCCTTCAAACGAATACGAATTTTTTGTTTTGCCATTATGTTCCCTCCTTCGTCAATATTTTAAATTTGACTAGCTCCGTGAAAATTACCGCCACATCCTGTGGCAAAGCGGCCGGGTGTGTCGCAACCTCTCACATCAACGCTGTATATACTTTTACCTGCCACAGGACATAGTTATACCCATGGAAAGCTCAAGCACTTATATATATTACTAGACATTCCCTACAAACACAAGGACTTTTCGCAATTTTTTATTATTCAATTCTTTTCTACTATTAAAAAAACTCGATTCCGCAAATTACAAATTTGCAAAATCGAGTTTAAATTTGGTGAATCAATTATTCTTTAATATTTGAGCCGCCATTTTTCTTAATGATATCTTCTTGAATAGACTTTGGAACTTTTTCATAATGATCAAATGTCATTGTGAATGTACCACGTCCTTGTGATGCTGAACGAAGTGTTGTAGCATATCCAAACATTTCTGAAAGTGGAACAAATGAGTGAACCATTTGTGCATTACCACGATCTTCCATACCATCGATACGGCCACGACGTGCAGTAACTTGTCCCATGATATCTCCCATGTATTCTTCTGGGATAACAATATCAACCTTCATAATTGGTTCAAGGATTACAGGACCAGCAGTCTTTGCAGCATTACGAAGGGCTAATGATGCAGCAACCTTAAATGCGGCTTCACTAGAATCGACTTCATGATAACTACCATCATAAAGCTTGGCCTTGATATCAACTAATGGGTATCCGGCAAGAACACCATTTTCAAGTGATTCTTTCAACCCTTGTTCAACTGAAGGAATGTATTCACGAGGAACAACACCACCAACAATGGCATCTTCGAATTCAAATCCTTTACCTTCTTCATTAGGTTCGAATTCAATCCAAACATCACCATATTGACCTTTACCACCAGATTGACGAACAAACTTACCTTGAGCTTGTGTCTTCTTAGTGAATGCTTCACGGTATGAAACTTGTGGGTTACCAACAGTTGCTTCAACGTTAAACTCACGCTTCATACGATCAATGATGATATCCAAGTGAAGTTCACCCATTCCGGCGATCAATGTTTCACCAGTTTCGGGATTAGTTTCAGCTTTAAATGTTGGATCTTCTTCAGCAAGCTTTTGAAGAGCAACATCCATCTTATCCTGGTCAGCCTTTGACTTAGGTTCAACGGCAACCTGGATAACTGGGTCAGGGAATTCCATCGATTCTAGTTGAAGTGGACGGTCTGGATCAGTTAATGAATCACCAGTAGTGGTGTTCTTTAATCCGATAGCAGCCGCAATATCACCTGAGAATACTTCTGGAATTTCTTGACGGTGATTTGAATGCATTTGGAGCAAACGACCAACACGCTCACGTTTGCCCTTAGTTGTGTTCATAACGTATGAACCTGATTCCAAAGTACCAGTATACACACGAATGAATGTTAAACGACCAACGAATGGATCTGTGGCGATCTTAAATGCCAAAGCAGCGAATGGTTCGTTGTCATCAGCCTTAAGTTCGATTTCGTCGCCAGTATCAGGATCAGTTGCATTGTATGGCTTAACATCAAGTGGTGATGGTAAGTAATCAATAACTGCATCCAACATCATTTGAACACCCTTGTTTTTGAAAGCAGAACCAGCAAGAACTGGGAATAATTCGAGATTCAAAGTACCACGACGAATGGCAGCCTTAATTTCAGCTTCTGAAATTTCTTCACCATCCAAGTACTTTTCCATGATTGCATCATCAAGATCAGCAAGTTGCTCAATCATAGAATCACGACGCTTTTGTGCTTCAGCCTTGTATTCTTCTGGAACATCAACTGTATCCCACTTTGAACCAAGTTCGTCTTCGTCATAGATATCGGCCTTCATTTCAACAAGGTCAATAACACCTTCGAAATCGTCTTCGGCACCAATTGGCATTTGAATTGGTAATGCGTTTGCTTGGAGACGATCCTTAATAGTAGATACTGAAAAATCAAAGTCAGCACCCATCTTATCCATCTTGTTAGCAAAGACGATCCGTGGGACATTGTAATCTGATGCTTGACGCCAAACAGTTTCAGTTTGTGGTTCAACACCAGCTTGAGCATCAAGCACAGTAACGGCACCATCTAACACACGAAGTGAACGTTCAACTTCGACAGTGAAGTCAACGTGTCCTGGGGTATCAATAATGTTGATACGGTGATCCTTCCATGCAGCGGTTGTAGCGGCAGAAGTGATCGTGATACCACGTTCTTGTTCTTGTTCCATCCAGTCCATTTGTGAAGCACCATCATGAGTTTCACCAATTTTGTGAATTTTACCAGTGTAATACAAGATACGCTCAGTTGTAGTCGTCTTACCGGCATCGATATGGGCCATAATCCCGATGTTGCGAGTCTTTTCAAGTGGGTATTCTCGTTTATTAGCCATCTTAAAAGTGTTTCTCCTTCCAGGTAAATAAAAATATCATAATTCCGAAAAAGTGGCTCCTATATGCAATTTAAATGTCATATAACAGCCACCAGCCTGTGTTCAACAGGCAAATCAATTAAAAGGTTTAGATTACCAACGGTAGTGAGCAAAAGCACGGTTGGCTTCAGCCATTCTGTGGGTATCTTCACGCTTCTTAACAGATGCACCAGTATTGTTAGCGGCATCCATGATTTCACGAGCAAGACGTTCAGTCATAGTATGTTCACCGCGTGAACGTGCATATTGAACGAGCCAACGAAGGCCAAGAGTCGTACGACGATCTGGACGAACTTCGATGGGAACTTGATAGTTAGAACCACCAACACGGCGAGCCTTAACTTCAAGAACTGGCATAACATTTTCCATTGCTTGTTCGAAAACTTCAACAGGATCATTGCCAGTTTCTTCTTTGATCAAATCAAATGAAGCATATAAAATTTTTGAAGCAGTTCCACGGCGACCATCAATCATCAAACGGTTGATCAAGCTGGTAACTAACTTTGAATTGTACATTGGATCCGGTAAAACTTCTGGATTTTTAGCATGTCCTCTACGTGGCATTTAGTTTACTCCTCTCTTTACTATTCCTTTGGCTTCTTTGTACCGTACTTAGAACGGCTTTGACGACGATCCTCGACACCTGCGGTATCAAGAACACCACGAATAATGTGGTAACGAACCCCAGGTAAATCCTTAACACGTCCACCACGGATCAAAACAACACTATGTTCTTGTAGGTTGTGTCCAATACCTGGAATGTAAGCAGTAACTTCGATTAAGTTTGATAAACGTACACGAGCATACTTACGTAATGCTGAGTTAGGCTTCTTTGGTGTCATTGTTCCGACACGAGTTGCAACACCCCGCTTTTGTGGTGCTGGGTTACTTGTTGAAGCTTTCTTATAACTGTTGTAACCAAAACTCAAAGCTGGTGACTTTGATTTAGAGCTCTTTGATTTGCGCCCTTTACGTACCAATTGGTTAATTGTTGGCATGAATTTGTTTCCCCTTCCTGTTTTTAAGTCCACACATCCAGGTGGTTCTTTTTATTTCATAAAAAAAATCACACAAGGATCGTGTTTACATTGTGCTACCGTCGACGACAGCGAAAATCTGCCGTGCGACAGAATAACTGCGTTGTGAAAAAAGCACCTTTAATAGAATATCACGCACCGTGTTAAGTGTCAACGATTCCTCCAAGATAAAATCCGACTTTTTGCTATTATGTCGTACTTAAATTATAGGAGGTAATTATTATGAGCTTACTATATTTTTGTATTGGCACAATTCTAGCTTCGTTCACAACATTATGTGCATGGCGCATCCCTCAAGGTATCTCGATTATTATACCACGATCATCGTGCGATTCATGCCACCATCTGCTTAAACACTGGCAACTTATTCCTATTATTGGTTTCGTCATCCAAAAAGGAAAATGCCATTTTTGCAAACAAAGAATTAGTTGTGTGTCCTTTATAAACGAACTATGCATTGGAACCTTTTGCCACATATGCAGTCAGTTACCAATGCAGTTATTTGTCGGCTACCTACTGGTATTCTTAACATTGATTTTTATTTCAACAATGGATTTAGAATTTGGCTATATTTACCCAATCTGTTTGCTTGGTCTGACGCCTTGCTTTTTCTTACTACCACTACCAAATTATCAAAGTTACACTTTTTGGATTGCAACAATTTTTATCCTATTACTGCTTTTATTCTTATCTCTTTATTGTAAAAGTCTTGGGTTTGCAGATGTAGAACTGATCATGATTTGCCAATTTGTTTGGGGATTTTATTTAACAAATATGATCATATTATCCAGTAGCCTCATCGCGACCGTGTGGATGTTATTCTTCAAACACCACGATAGAATTCCTTTTCTACCCTTTTTGTGTTCGGCTACTATGTTAGTTATTTTATGGCAAATGAATATGTACTAAAAAAGCCGAACTGCATTTCTGCAATTCGGCTTTTTTAACAGGGTATTATTCCTGCTCTTGTTCTTTCATTTGTTGTTCAAGATCACTAATTGAGTAGACGCCGTTTGTTGAAGCGGCACTAACTTCCTTAGGCTTGATATTGCGATATTGTCCCATCCCAGTACCGGCAGGAATAATCTTACCAATGATAACATTTTCCTTTAAACCAACAAGAGGATCGTTCTTACCGCGAATAGCAGCATCCGTCAACACACGAGTAGTTTCTTGGAATGACGCAGCTGATAAGAAACTATTCGTTTCAAGAGCAGCTTTTGTAATTCCCAAGATAACAGGACGTGCAGTGGCGGGGACACCACCAGCAACCAATGTTTTATAGTTGTCATCACGGAAATCATTAATGTCAAGTAATGCACCAGGCAAGACATCAGTATCACCTGGATCCATAACACGGACCTTACGTAACATCTGACGAATCATGATTTCAATATGCTTATCCAAAATTTCAATACCTTGCATACGATAAACCTTTTGAACTTCAGTTAATAGGTATGTTTCGGTTGAAAGGACATCGCGTACCTGAAGCAATTCCTTAGGATCAATTGAACCTTCGTTAAGAGCAGCACCACGGTGAACAAATTCACCTTCGGCAGTCTTCAAACGAGCAGTAAGTGGCAAAGTGTAGGTACGAGTATCGGTTTCACCCTTAATCGTAACATCCTTTGTACGTTCTGCAGGATTTTCTTCGATTGACTCAACTGTACCAGTAACTTCAGAAACCACAGCCTTGGCTTTAGGGTTACGAGCTTCAACGATTTCTTGAATACGTGGAAGACCTTGTGTGATATCTTCATTACCAGCAACACCACCAGTATGGAAGTTACGCATTGTAAGTTGTGTACCTGGTTCACCGATTGATTGTGCGGCAACGGTACCAACAGCTTCACCGGCTTCAACTCGATCACCAGTTGCAGCATTGCGACCGTAACAACGTTCACAAACACCATGCTTAGTGTTGCAAGTAAATGCAGAGCGGATAGTTACCTTAGTCACACCGGCATCAACAATTTTATCTGCAATGTCTTCATCGATCATCTCATCACGACCAACAATCTTTTCACCAGTTTCTGGATTGTAAACTGACTTAAGCGTGTAACGTCCGAGAATCCGATCATACAAAGGTTCAATCATTTCATTGCCATCAGTAATTGCAGTGATTTCAAGCCCGCGGTCAGTACCACAGTCCTTTTCACGAACAATAACATCTTGGGCAACATCAACCAAACGACGAGTTAAGTAACCAGAGTTGGCAGTCTTCAAAGCGGTATCAGTCATACCTTTACGAGCACCATGAGTGGAAATAAACATTTCCAAAACGTTTAGTCCTTCACGGAAGTTCGATAAGATAGGCAGCTCCATAATCTTACCATTAGGTGCAGCCATCAAGCCACGCATACCAGCTAATTGAGTAAAGTTTGAAATGTTACCACGAGCACCAGAATCGGACATCATGTTGATTGGGTTATGGATATCCATACCATCAAGCAACTTCTGTTGTACCTCATCCTTAGCGTCATTCCAAACACCAATAACACGTTCATAACGTTCGTCATCGGTAATTAAACCACGACGGAATTGCTTAGTGATTGTAGCAACTTCTTTATGAGCCTGTTCGATAATTTCAGGTTTTTCCTTCAAATCAGTAATATCAGTAATACCAACTGTCAGTCCTGAAATAGTTGATTCATAGTAGCCCAAATCCTTCATACGGTCCAAAAGTAATGATGTAGCAGTTACTTTGTAACGCTTATAGACTTCGGCAATAATGTCTGATAAGAAGCCCTTCTTAAATGGTGGAATCAAAGGCATATCACTTAAATGTGCCTTCAGATCTTCGCCAGCATCCAAGATGTACTTATCATTAACACCATTCGTTAGATTGTCTTTAGTTGGTTCATTTAAATATGTTAAATCTTCTGGCAAAATGTCGTTGAAGATTAGCTTACCAACTGTGGTGATCAAGACCTTACCCTGTTGAGCAGCTGTGAATGGCTTCTTAGGCATTGATGAGGTTAACACACCAATTCTGGTATGCAAGTGCACGTAATTGTTTTGATAAGCAGTTCGTGCTTCATCGATATCTTTAAATATCATGCCTTCGCCTTCACGACCACTCTCTTCAATGGTTAGGTAGTAGTTACCAATAACCATATCTTGAGAAGGTGTAACCACTGGTTGGCCATCACGTGGTGACAGAATGTGTCCAGCAGCAAGCATTAAAATTCGAGCTTCTGCTTGTGCTTCATCAGATAACGGAACGTGGATAGCCATTTGGTCACCATCGAAATCTGCGTTATAAGCTTCACACACAAGCGGATGTACACGCATTGCCTTGCCAGATACGAGCACTGGTTCAAAGGCTTGAATTCCCAAACGGTGAAGAGTAGGTGCACGGTTCAAGAGAACCGGGTGCTCCTTAATAACATCTTCAAGAACGTCATAAACGTCATCATCTTGACGGTCAATCTTGCGCTTAGCATTCTTAATATTCGAAGCTAATTCACGCTTAACTAATTCTTTCATGATGAATGGCTTGAATAATTCCATTGCCATTGGCACTGGTAAGCCCATTTGGTTCATTCGCAGTGATGGACCAACATCGATAACTGAACGACCAGAGTAGTCAACACGCTTACCAAGTAAGTTTTGCCGGAATCGTCCTTGCTTACCTTTGAGTAAGTGAGACAGTGACTTAAGTGGACGGTTACCAGGACCAGCAACCGGACGGCCACGACGACCGTTATCAATCAGCGCATCAACGGCTTCTTGCAACATCCGTTTTTCGTTTTGAACAATAATGCCAGGTGCATTTAAATCAAGCAATCGCTTAAGACGATTGTTACGGTTAATAACCCGACGATACAAATCGTTCAAATCTGAGGTTGCAAAACGGCCACCTTCAAGTTGAACCATTGGGCGTAAGTCAGGTGGCATAACTGGAACAACATCCATAACCATCCATTCAGGATTATTACCTGACTTGATGAATGCTTCCAAAATGTCCAAGCGACGAACAGCACGTGTCCGTTTCTGACCAGAAGCTTCCTTCAATTCTTCCTTAAGTTCAGCAGCTTCTTTATCCAAATCAACTTCGGACAAAAGCTTTTTAATCGCTTCAGCACCCATTTCAGCTGTGAAACGATTGCCTAATTCAAGCTTCTTATCACGATATTCGCGTTCTGATAATAACTGTTTCTTTTCAAGAGCAGTATCACCTGCATCTAAAACAACGTATGACGCAAAGTAAATTATTTCTTCAAGTGCGCGAGGGCTCATATCTAAGACCAAGCCCATACGACTTGGGATACCCTTAAAGTACCAGATATGAGTAACAGGAGCTGCTAATTCAATATGGCCCATCCGTTCACGACGAACCTTTGAACGAGTAACTTCAACACCACAGCGGTCACACACAACACCCTTGTAACGAATCCGCTTGTACTTACCACAAGCACATTCCCAATCTTTAGTTGGGCCGAAGATTCGTTCATCAAACAAGCCATCGCGTTCTGGCTTAAGAGTACGGTAGTTGATTGTTTCAGGCTTTTTTACTTCACCATACGACCAACTACGAATCTTATCTGGAGATGCCAGACCGATTTGCATGCTTTCAAAATTATTGACATCAATCAAAGGATGATCCTCCTTAACTTAGTGTTCTCATCTAATAACGAATTAATCTTTTTGTGGTTCTTCTGTTGGCGTATCTTGTTGCTTTTGCTCAGCTTCCTGCTTTGCTTGTTGTTCTTGGGCATATTTGCTCAATGCATCAACATTCACAACTTCGTCACCGTCATCATCCATATCACGAAGTTCAATTTCTTGTTTCTGACCATCTAGAACCTTCATATCAAGGCCGAGAGCTTGTAGTTCTTTAACAAGCACACGGAATGATTCAGGAACACCTGGCTTTGGAATTGGCTCACCCTTCACAATTGCTTCGTAAGTCTTAACACGACCAACAACATCATCAGACTTGTAAGTCAAGATTTCTTGCAATGTATAAGCAGCACCATAAGCTTCCAAGGCCCAAACTTCCATTTCACCGAAACGTTGGCCACCAAATTGAGCTTTACCACCAAGTGGCTGTTGGGTAACTAATGAGTAAGGTCCAATTGAACGAGCATGGATCTTATCGTCAACCATGTGGGCGAGCTTCATGTAATGCATAACACCAACGGCAATTCGGTTATCAAATGCTTCACCGGTACGGCCATCATAAAGAACAGTCTTACCATCAGAAGGAAGTCCTGCTTCACGAACAGCGGACCAAACATCATCATCGGTTGCACCATCGAAAACTGGAGTAGCAACATGAATACCTAATTCACGAGCAGCCATCCCCAAATGCAATTCAATAACTTGTCCGATGTTCATACGTGAAGGAACACCCATTGGGCTCAACATAATGTCGATTGGAGTACCATCTGGCATATATGGCATGTCTTCTTGTGGAATAACAACAGACACAGTACCTTTGTTACCATGACGTCCGGCCATCTTATCACCAACCTGAAGCTTACGCTTTTGGGCGATGAAGACACGAACCATCATGTTAACACCGGGAGATAATTCGTCACCGTTCTCACGAGTGAAGATTTGAACGTCTTGAACAATACCGCCACCACCATGAGGTACACGAAGAGCAGTATCACGAACTTCACGAGATTTTTCACCAAAAATAGCGTGCAGCAAACGTTCTTCAGCTGATAATTCAGTAACACCCTTAGGAGTAACCTTACCAACTAAAATGTCTCCATCATGAACTTCGGCACCGACACGGATGATTCCGTCTTCGTCAAGATCCTTTAAGGCATCTTCACCGACGTTAGGAATTTCGCGAGTCATTTCTTCTGGTCCAAGTTTAGTGTCACGAGCTTCAGATTCATAAGATTCGATATGAATTGAAGTGTAAACATCATCACGAACCAGTCGTTCGTTAATGGCGATCGCATCTTCGAAGTTATATCCTTGCCATGTCATGAAGGCAACAAGTGGGTTTTGACCTAAAGCTAATTCACCATTTTCCATTGATGGACCATCGGCTAAGATTTCACTCTTATCAACGTGATCGCCCAACTTAACGATTGGTGTTTGGTTGTAGTTTTTACCACCGTTTGAACGACGGAACTTCATCAACTTGTAAGTATCAATAGTACCGTTATCCTGACGAACACGAATTTCGCGAGCATCAACATAATCAACTGTACCTTCGTTCTTACAAATCATTGCAACACCAGAATCATGGGCTGCTTTATATTCAATACCAGTACCAACTAATGGTGAATGTGGTCTAAGCAAAGGTACAGCTTGACGTTGCATGTTGGCACCCATCAAAGCACGGTTAGAATCATCGTTTTCCAAGAAAGGAATACATGCAGTGGCTACAGCAACTACTTGCTTAGGAGAAACATCCATGTAGTCAACATTGTTGATGTTTGTTTCAATATTATCTGATTGTGCACGCGCCATAACTGTATCATCAACGAATGAACCATCATCCTCTAATGGTGAGTTAGCTTGTGCAATAACATAATTATCTTCTTCATCAGCAGTTAAATAGTCAATCTTATCGGTAACTTTATGAGTTTCCCACGAAACACGACGATATGGTGTCTCGATGAAGCCATACTTGTTAACCCGGGCATAGCTTGACAAACTGTTGATCAATCCAATGTTAGGTCCTTCAGGAGTTTCAATTGGGCACATCCGACCGTAATGAGTATAGTGCACATCACGGACTTCATAACCGGCACGATCACGAGTCAAACCACCAGGTCCAAGGGCAGATAAACGACGCTTATGTGTTAATTCACCCAGTGGATTTGTTTGATCCATGAATTGTGACAGTTGAGATGATCCAAAGAATTCCTTAATTGAAGCAACTACTGGACGAATATTAATCAATTGTTGAGGCGTAACGGTAGCTGAATCTTGAATTGACATCCGTTCACGAACCACACGTTCCATCCGTGATAAGCCAATACGAAATTGGTTTTGGAGTAATTCACCAACTGAGCGAATACGACGGTTACCCAAGTGATCAATATCATCGGTGTTACCAATGCCTTCTTCAAGGTTGAAGAAGTAATTCATTGAAGCCAAAATATCGGCTGGCTGAATGTGCTTCAATTTCAAATCAATGTGACCATTACCAATCATTGGTACTTCGCGTTCAGGGTCAACCTTTGAGTAAACCATGACTTTTTGAAGTTGAACTGGAGCAGTCACAACGGCCTCATCTGAAGGTGTGTACGTGATCATCTTAAAATCATCACGATCCAAGTAGCCTTCCAAATCACGCATAACTTCTTTGGTAATTAAAGTACCCTTAGCGGCAATAACTTCACCAGTTTCAGGATCAGCTAGTGTCTCAGCTAACGTTTGATTCAAAAGACGTGTCTTCAAATTAAGCTTCTTGTTAGCCTTGTAACGACCAACGGGAGCCATATCATAACGCTTTGGATCAAAGAAACGAGCGGTCAGCAAACTACGTGACGAATCAGCAGTTTTGGGCTCTCCTGGACGGAGACGTTCGTAAATATCTTTCAATGATTCTTCAACACGTGAGTCTTCATTGTTCTTATGAACATCCTTATCGAGTGTCAACGCTAGTGATTCACTACCACCAAACATGTCGATAATTTCATCGTCTGATCCAAATCCTAAAGCACGAACCAATTCTGTAAGTGGAATCTTACGAGTCCGGTCAATTCTGACATACGCAATATTCTTGGCATCAGTTTCATATTCAAGCCATGCACCACGGTTTGGAATGAAGGTTGCACCGTAACTAGGGCGACCATTCTTATCGAGTTCTTCGTTAAAATAAATGCCAGGGGAACGAACTAATTGTGAAACGATAACCCGTTCTGCACCATTAATAATAAACGTACCTTGTTCCGTCATCAGCGGGAAGTCGCCAAAGAAAACATCTTGCGACTTAATTTCGCCAGTTTCGTGATTGGTAAGACGAAGGGTAACGTGTAGTGGAGCAGAATAGTTGGCATCGTGTTCACGCGCCTCATCTACTGTATACTTCGGTTCTAATAACTGATAGTCAACGAATTCCAATGACAACTTTCCTTGGAAATCATCAATTGGCATAATGTCATCAAACATTTCCCGCAGACCTTCATCCAAGAACCACTGATAAGAGTTGGTTTGGATTTCAATCAAGTTAGGTAAATCAAGAACTTCCTTGATTCGAGAATAACTACGACGGGTACGGTGTTTACCGTATTCTACTAAATGTCCGGCCAAGCTGTTCACCTCTCTAATTTATTCCGCAAGTTCATCTCTCATTCAAATATTACAATTTGATTACAAATCATAATATTACCTGAATTTGAGCAAAAAAAATCCAAAAATAGCCATTGCTATCTTTGGTTTTTATGAAGAACCACATGGACAATAGATCACATGATTCAAATGAACTCGCAACTACATACAGACATTATTATATCCATTCATATTGCACAAGTCAACACTCGTGCTTGTAAGTTCTTTATTTATTTTTCACCGGCAATTCCGTACAACACAAACTTCAGAATCAATTTAACTCTTTCATCATTTGAAAGTTGGTGTCCACCTAGTCGATTAAAGCTCCCAAACAATGTATTAATATCCGACAAATATAGCTCAGCCGCCTCATCCGGTAAAATTTCAGCCCTCAAATTAACTTCTGGTAGTTTGAAATAGTCAGCTAATGGTGCAATGTAATTCATCTTGAATAACATCTCTAGCTTTCTTTTACCACTGGCTGATAATTCCTTATAGCTTTCATAGATCAATGTGGTGATACTGTTATGGTGGATTTTAGTTAGTATCTTCGTAATTTGAAACAGACGCTCATCGGCACTTAAATTCTGTTTACGCATTACCTTATTAACATTATTGCGAACTTCTTTACCAATTTCAGCGATCACTTCAAGAAAAATAACTTCCTTATCGTTAAAATGATGGTAAAGAGCCGGCTGCGTAATGCCAATTTCTCCGGCAATATCCCTCGTAGACGTATTTTGGTACCCATTTTTCAAAAACAATTTTCTGGCGGTAACTAAGATCGCCGTTCTTGTTTGTTCTAACTGTTCGGCGCGTTTCATTAAAATTCCCCTCAATCTAGATACTTACTTATTATCTAATTTTAATCTTTAAGTTCAATTATCGACTGAAACTTATAATTTTACAACCAAAAATTGATAATTTTTAATATTTTTTCAGCGTTGTTATTGACAGAGCGAAATATGGTGATCAAAACTTCTTGAATTATCAGGGTGTATACGGGTGATAGTGGTTAAATAAACTAGCTGACTACACTTGAAATACTGATTTGTTTAAGACTTTTTTCTTTTTTAGGCAAAATCGTAATTATAAAGACTGAATCTTATTAGATGACAAAATAAGTTGACGTGTTGCAATCGTTGCTTGTTTTAAGTTCTTTTGCCCTTCGGGCTTTTTTCTCTCCCATTTTTTCTAGCAGAAACGTGAAGCAAAAGACTGAACCACATCATATAACAGATAAGGCCATGCATCGCCCAAAGTACGGGCGATACATGGCCTTATCTGTTATATGAAACGGTTCAATCCGTCTTTTGCTTCACTCTATTTCGTAGAAATCAACTTAGAATTCTGTTGATCATCGGTTACACTTACCTTGATCTTACCGTGGTTGGCTCCGATTGATACTGTGTCACCAATCTTGATTTGACCGGCTAGCATTGCCTCACTTAGCTTATCTTCAACTTCAGTCTGTAGTGCGCGTCTGATTGGGCGTGCACCATATTCTGGATCGAATCCTGCCTTTGCCACTACGTCAATCGCCGCTGGTGAGAACCTTACCGTAATTGCCTGTTCTGCAACTCGTTTTACCAGTTCCTTAGACATCAACTTAACAATTTGATGTAGTTCTTCTTTCTTAAGTGAATGGAAGATGATTGTTTCATCAATTCGGTTCAGGAATTCTGGACGGAAATGCAATTTAAGCTGTTCAGTAATTGCTCCGGACATTGCCTTGTAATCTTGTTGAACATCCTTTGCACCAAAACCAACTTCCTTGTCATCACGCAGTGCCGTTGCACCTAAGTTAGAAGTCATAATCAAAATAGTGTTTCTAAAGTCCACCTTACGTCCCTTGGCGTCCGTTAAGAATCCATCATCGAGAACTTGCAATAACAAGTTGAAGACGTCCGGATGGGCTTTTTCAGCTTCATCAAGAAGAACGACTGAGTATGGGTGTTGACGAACCTTTTCGGTCAACTGTCCACCTTCATCATAGCCGACATATCCTGGAGCGGCACCAATTAGACGACTGGTACTATACTTCTCCATATATTCAGACATATCGACACGAATCATGTTATCTTCAGAACCAAACATTGCTTCAGCCAATGCTTTTGCAAGTTCGGTCTTACCAACACCGGTAGGTCCAAGAAACATAAATGAACCAATCGGACGATTAGGATCTTTAAGTCCGCTACGGGCCCGTCGAATCGCACGGGCGACCGCAGAAACAGCTTCTTCTTGCCCAATTACTCGTTCGTGCAAGATTTTTTCCAGGTTCACAAGACGTTCACTTTCAGTTTTCCGAAGTTGAGTCAATGGAATTCCCGTCCACTCAGCAACAACCTGGGCTACATCTTCTTCGCCAACTTGAAGATCATATTGCTTGTCATCAGACTGTTTTTCTGCCTGCTTATCAAGTTTTTCCTTAAGCTTTAATTCCTGTTGTCTAATCTCAGCAGCTAAATCAAAGTTTTGATCCTCAATCGCCTTTTCTTTATCTTTACGAAGTTTTTCAAGCTTAGCAGCCTGCTTAGACTGCTTGCTTGGATTCTCTTCAGCATCGATTCGAACTTTAGCGGCTGCTTCATCCATCAGGTCAATTGCCTTATCAGGCAAGAAACGGTCACTGATGTAACGTGCTGATAGCTTAACCGCTTGAATCACAGCATCGTCCGTAATTTCTGCGTGGTGATGGTCCTCGTAGCGACTACGCAGTCCCTTCAAAATAGCAACTGCTTCATCTTCTGTTGGTTCATCAACCTGTACAGTCGCAAAACGACGTTCCAAAGCAGCATCAGACTCAATGTATTTTTGATACTCATCCAATGTTGTGGCTCCAATCGTCTGCAACTCACCACGAGCCAACGCTGGCTTCAAGATGTTAGATGCGTCGATAGCACCTTCAGCACCACCTGCACCAATCAGAGTATGCAATTCATCAATAAATAAGATGACATGTCCATCATGATAAATTTCATCAATTACTTTTTTCAAACGATCTTCAAATTCGCCACGGTACTTTGTACCAGCAACTAGTGAGCCCATATCAAGCATCATAATTCGTTTTTGCGCCAAATCTTCAGGTACATTACCTGCAACAATTCTTTGTGCCAATCCTTCAGCAATTGCTGTTTTACCGACACCTGGCTCACCAATCAAAACAGGATTGTTTTTGGTTCGACGGCTTAAGATTTGAATCACGCGGCGAACTTCTTGTTCACGTCCAACAACGGGATCCATTTTGTCTTCACGAGCACTCTGAGTTAAGTCACGAGCCAATGAGTCCAGAGTTGGTGTGCCTTGTGGCTGTGAAGATTTTGCTCGGTTACCAGCTTGATGACGCTTAGGAGTATCTGACACTCCCAAACGACGTAGTACATTCTTACGGGTTTGATTAAGATCTACATTTAAGTTTAACAAGATACGTGATGACAAAATGCTATCATCAGCCAACAAAGCAAGTAGCAAATGTTCGGTACCAATTTTAACTGCACCTAATCGCTTTGCTTCATCCCCCGCTGCAGCCAAAATTTCTTTAGCCTTTGGTGAATATGGTAAATACGTATCCTTGTCGACATTGCTTAACGTTCCATAGCCGGTGAATCGCTCGATTTCTTCGCGGACATCGTCTTCAGTGATTGAAAACTGTTGTAACACCTTATTTGCAATCCCGTTTTGTTCAATACTAAGTGCCAGTAACAAATGCTCAGTTCCTACTGCTTGGTGCTTAAAATACTTTGCTTGTTCTTGTGCCAGTACCAAAACGTTCTTAGCACTAGGTGTAAATAGGTTATCCATCGCAATTCCCCTCTTTCTCTAACTCTCGTAACGCAGTCGATTTAACAACGAAATCAAAATGTTGGCTCGCAGAGCATCCTCCAGTTGCCGATCACTGATCGAATACGTTGACTTGTCAATCGCCACAACCATTAAATCTGCTTCGCGACGACTAACCACGTTCTCATCATACAACGTTTGAATGATAGATACAGCGTCTCGCTCACTAATTGAGGTCCCAATTACCTTAATTAATGAATTCAATACATCAATGTCATCTAGTAAATTGACCTTCTCAATTCGAATATAACCACCGCCGCCACGTTTACTTTCAACTAAGTAGCCATTTTGAATCGTAAAGCGAGTCTTAATGACGTAGTTAATTTGTGACGGAACCACATCAAACAAATTTGCAATCTCTGAACGTCTAATCTCAATGTGTTCTGAATCAGCCAAAATAGTCTTTAAATATCGTTCAATTACATCTGAAATATTTTGACCTTCCATATTGATTCCCCATTCTTTGACTAATGTTGACTAATATTATACAAAGTCTTGAGTTAAATGCAAATATATTTAACTCAAATCGCAAAAACTGTGCCGATCAACATCAATCGATCGGCACAGTCTCAACTTTTAACTTACTTATTTTTCTTCGCCTTCAGCGGCCTGTCGATCTATTCGACGAGCAACCAGTACATCAACAAGATATGCAATGCCAGCCAATACGGCTGTAAATACAATCAAGTAGATAATTGCCAGTAAGACGTTATAGTTTGTTCCATTAATTAGTGCATCGAATCCTTGGATGGCATGCGTCATCGGCAAGATACTTGCAACGCCTTGATAGAACGATGACAACATCGCGTTTGGAAATACTTGGCCGGTGATAATAATTTGTAGTAATGCAAGCAATACTGCAAACAAGACGCCGACGCGACCAAACAAATGGTAAAGTGTCATACAGATTCCAGTAAACAGAACTGACACGATTAGTGAGAAGAACGTTAATCCAAACCAGCTTTGGACACTAACACCCAAAATTGCAATTAGGATATCAGCAAGAGCAGCCTGGGCAACAGCTGTTAAGCCGATTGCCAATAATGGTTCTTCAAACAATGTGTGACGTTTGCGACGTTCTGGAGTAAATAGACCTAATTGAGTGACCACGGCACCAATAAACAATACTAAAGCTAACATTAATGGTGCAAATGTGTTCTTCAAGTTTTCGTTGGTCGATCCAAGTTCTTTATTACTAATTGGTGTGGCAAAATGTTGAACATTACCTGATCCATCGTGAACAGTACCAATTTGATCAGCACCGTCTTGAAGCTTCGAGTTCAATGTACCAACACCCGCTGCAGCGGTATCTAAGCCATCGCCCAGAGTTTGTGATCCATTAGCTAACTGATCAGCACCAGACTTAGCTTGAACTGTCCCATCATAAATCTGTTGTGTTCCACTTGTTAATTGTGAGCTAGCACTGGTTAATTTATTGCCACCAGTCACAATAGTCTTGCTTCCTGTCACAAGTTGAGAAACACCACTAATCAATGCTGGTGCAGAAGCTGCAAGAGTGGAGTTACCAGTTGCTAATTGTGCGGCTCCACTAACCAGAGCTGACGAATTAGCATTCAACTGGTTACCGCCTGAGACAACTTGCTTGCTTCCGGCAAATAACTGTTGAACTCCACTGGCGAGAGCAGGTGCTTGACTTGCTAGTGAATTGTTTCCTGATGCAAGTTGAGAAGCACCAGACGTTAATTGTGATACGGTGCTACTATTCGTTAATTGATCTAATCCTTGTGATTGTAATTGATTCAAAGCAGGAGTTAATGCTTTTGAATTTGCTAAAATCTGATTAAGAGTGTTAACAGTATTTTGTGACATCAAAGGTTCTGTTTCACTAAACACTGTATTTGCTTCATCCTCAATTGTTTGAACTTGCTTAAGCATTGCATCAGCATCAGCCGTTGTAAGGTTTGCACCGCTTAATTCATTACTAAACTGAGTCAATGACGTTGTCGCTGTGTTAGTGACCATCTTATATGCATTTGCAGTATTCTTTGCATCAGTAGCAACCTTCGAATTAGCGGTCTTATTTGCATTTGACGCTGATTCAAGTGCTGCTTTTTCAGTTGGATCTGATACAGATGCAATTGCACTGTCTAATGCTGACTGTGTCGAGCTTGCAGCTGCTGTGTCAGTATTAACTTGATCAGGTGTCTTAGCGATCATGTTTGCTAATTTCATCTGTGATTGTAACGTATTAATCTGCGTCTTAGCAGTACTAATTTGATCAAGCAAAGGAGCAAGTTGACTCAATGTACTCAATCCACTTTGCAACTGTGACATTTCGGATTGTAGCTGAGCTGTATCTGTTCGTGCTTTACCCATTTGGTCAGTCATACCGTTTAATGTTGTCACCAATTTATCGTTGGCAGCAACCGCAGCTCTAATTTGACCAAAGCCGGTATTAACCGAACTAACACCGTCAGTATACTTCTTAACACCTGTCGATAATTGTGACGAACCTGATGCTAACTGTTTAGTACCTGATTCCAGCGCACCAGTCTTGCTATTTAGCTGACCTAAGCCATTGTAAATTTGTTGATTACCACTAGTAACCTGTGAAACTCCACCGGTGTACTGGTCAACCCCACTTGACAATGTCTGTGCTCCACTCGCAAGTTGGGCAGTACCACTAACTAATGGTTCAGCTTGCGTTTGTAATTCTTCAATACCAGCAAGTAACTGTTTGTTACCTGAAACTAAGGTATCAACACCACTGGTGTATGTCTTAACACCAGTATTTAAAGTTTTAGCACCGGCTTCAAAAGTCACCATTTTGGTAGCTAATAAGTCAAGATTCCTGGTGATTTCTTGATTACCGCTCTTGATCTGGATCATACCGTCATTTAACTGGTTTGTCCCAGATGCGGCCTGCTTAGTTCCATCACCAAGCTTTTTAATGGCACTCAATAATTGTTCACTATAAACTTTTTGAACTTTTGTCTTGACCTGTGACTGCACGGTATCCGCTACCGTGGATGTCACCATCGATGACAAGAAGTTATTTCTTTTTGATGTATGTAGCTTAATCAAACTAACCTTGGGATTCTTGGCTAAAGCCGTTGTGGCATTTTCCGAGAAATTCTTTGGTAATTCAATTTCTAAGTAAGCATCCCCATCCGCCAATTGTTTCTTAGCAGTTGATTCGCTCACAAATTCCCATTTAACCTGGTGATCCTTTTTAAGGGTGCTCACCACTTGCTTCCCGACATTAATTGTTTGACCGTTGCTTTCGGCAGCCTGGTCATTATTAACCACGGCAACCGGCACGTTTTTGGTCGCTGCTTTTTGTTCGTATTGAATAAAATTAAAAATAGCAATCAATAAAACAGCTGGTACCAACACGGCCAACACCACGTAGGCAATTCGGCGCATACGTGGCGTTCCAAAATTACTAAGCATTCCGTATCCTCCGTTCTCTTTGGTTCACTTCTCCATACCCAGAGAGTTAATTAATGACGTGAACCGTTTAATACATTACCGTTCAGCCCCTTTAATGTCAATACTAGCTTGATACCTGATTTAGTATAGTGTTTTTAATAGTTACGGGTGTTAATGATCATACAGACGTTTTATATCAACGACTCAAAATGTTAATTGTTTGGACTTAAAACAATTGCACTAAATTCAAAAAAAATTCACTTTTTTAAAATTTCGTTCGTATGCGAACGTTTATTGAAAAATTTTAATGATATTTTAATTTTTCCCAGCTATTGTTATATTTTTTCTATATAATAGGGATTAATTTATAGAAGAGGAGCTTTTGTTATGAAAATAATCATTACCGTTGTCGGCAACGATAAAGTTGGCATTGTTGCTTCTGTCAGCAAGCAACTAGCCGAACGCAACGTTAATATCATTGATATGTCACAAACCCTGATGCACGGCAGCTTTACCATGATGTTAATGGGAGAATTCACCACGGATAAAACATCATTCGATACTGTTCAAAAATCATTAACTGAATTAGGCCAATCAATTGGTGTCGACATTCACACGCAACGGCAAGAATTATTTGACGCTATTCAAAAGATTTAAGGAGAGGCTGCATGGAAACGAGACAAATTCAGGATACAATCCAAATGATCGAAGAGGAACATTTGGATATCAGAACAATCACAATGGGAATCTCCTTACTTGACTGTATCGATGGTGATAGCAAACGAGCATGCCAGAGAATTTATGATAAGATCACCACAAAAGCCAAAAATCTGGTTACGGTGGCTGAAGAAATTGAGCGTGAATACGGTGTTCCGATCGTTAACAAACGAATTTCGGTTACACCAATTGCGCTAGTGGCAGCGGCTAGCGATACTGATAACTACGTAGATTTTGCTGTGACTCTTGATAAGGCCGCCACTGATCTGGGTATTGATATTATTGGTGGATTTTCTGCTCTAGTTCAAAAAGGTTACCAATCAGGTGATCGTAAGTTGATTAACTCGATTCCAGAAGCACTAAAAAATACTAGTCGCGTCTGCAGTTCAATTAACGTTGGCTCAACCCGAGCAGGTATCAACATGGATGCAGTCCAGGAAGTCGGACAAATTGTTAAAAAAATTGCAGCAATTAACCCACAAAAATGTATGAACCTGGTAGCTTTTTGCAATGCCGTTGAAGATAACCCATTCATGGCAGGAGCTTTTCACGGTGTCGGAGAGGCTGATTGCGTCATCAACATGGGGATTAGTGGCCCTGGCGTAGTGAAAAGAGCACTCGAGCAAGTCAAGGGTGAATCATTCGACGTAGTTGCAGAAACAATCAAAAAGACGGCTTTTAAGGTAACGCGAGTCGGCCAGTTGGTTGGACAAATTGCATCACAACGGCTAGATGTTCCCTTTGGAATTGTTGACCTCTCGTTAGCACCAACTCCTGCACCTGGTGATTCCGTTGCCGAAATTCTAGAGGAAATCGGCCTAGATAGTGTCGGTGCTCCAGGGACGACCGCCGCATTAGCAATGCTTAATGATGCCGTTAAAAAAGGTGGTATTATGGCTTGCAGCCACGTTGGTGGTCTATCTGGTGCCTTCATTCCGGTTTCTGAAGATGCTGGTATGATCAAAGCGGTTCAAGCTAATAATCTCAGTATTGAAAAATTGGAAGCAATGACGGCCGTTTGTTCCGTTGGTCTCGATATGATTGCCGTACCTGGCGACACGACAGCGCAAACAATCAGCGGCATTTTAGCGGACGAAGCAGCAATTGGCATGATCAATAACAAGACCACCGCCATTAGAATTATTCCAGCTACAGGTAAGAAAGTTGGCGATGATATTAACTTTGGTGGCTTGTTCGGCCATGCACCCGTAATGAAGGTTAGCGAAAGTCAACCAACAGAATTTGTGGCACGAGGTGGCAGGATTCCAGCTCCAATCCATTCATTTAAAAACTAAATCATTTAATCAATTATTTGAACTAACTTCAAACTAAATAGGCAGGAATCCAGTGTTCATCTGGACTCCTGCCTATTTGCCAGCGAAATAAAAAAGCACCAGCATCATATGCCAGTACCTAATGGAAATTAGCTAGTCGGGAATACACGATTCGAACGTGCGACCTCAGCGTCCCGAACGCTGCGCTCTACCAAGCTGAGCTAATTCCCGATGATGCACCCAGTAGGAGTCGAACCTACAACCTTCTGATTCGTAGTCAGACACTCTATCCAATTGCGCTATGGGTGCAAGAAATAAAAAAAGCGGAAGACGGGATTCGAACCCGCGACCCCCACCATGGCAAGGTGATGTTCTACCACTGAACTACTTCCGCAATACTTATTAACGTCGAACCGTAAAGGCTTTCGACTCAATCAATGTTACACGATCAACTACTTTGTGTCAACAAAATTTGAGTAAGTATTCATAAAAAATGAGTAGATAATCAAACATTGCTAACTTGAATATCAATCACATAATTAATCAGGAATTACGTTAATTATGATATATCTATTCAATGCCGACTAGAGGATTCGAACCTCCGACCCCCTGTTTACAAGACAGATGCTCTGCCAACTGAGCTAAGTCGGCATACATAATGCGGATGAAGGGACTCGAACCCCCACATCATAAAGATACTAGAACCTAAATCTAGCGCGTCTGCCAGTTCCGCCACATCCGCATGTATACCTAATCACTAAATATTCAATTGTAGTGAATGGAGGATACAGGGCTCGAACCTGTGACCCTCTGCTTGTAAGGCAGACGCTCTCCCAACTGAGCTAATCCTCCATAAAACATGTCTCAAAACAACTATTTAACTTTATCATTTAGAAAAATAATTGTCAAACACATTTTTTGATTATTTATAAGCACAAAAGCTCATTCAGACATCTTCTTGTCGAGGTGTTCCACATCCATCGTAGCGCCAACCACAGATACCGTATCACCCATTGCTAAAGTGGCATGAGCACCAGGCGAGATCACTACCTTAGTATCGTGTTTAATGGCCACCACCGTTAATCCAAAATGCCGGCGGAAATCTAATTCTGCCAAGGTTTTGCCACTAAAATGTTCATTCTCAACCTGAAGCTCAGCAAGCGTGTACTCATCACTAATCGATAAGTAGTTTAAAATATTATGACTCAACAATCGTCTTGCCACTCTTACACCCATATCACGCTCAGGGAAAACAATTTGATCTGCTCCAATTTTACTAAGTGCCCGCCCGTGCATTGCAGTTTCCGCCTTTGCAATGACATGTTTAGCACCTAATTCTTTAACAATCAACGTTGCCAGCATACTTGCTTGAATATTCTGACCAACCGCAACAATCACGTGATCAAAGTTGCCTAAATCAAGTTCCCGCATTGCTTCTTCGTCTTGTGCGTCAGCAACAACCGCCTGCGTGACAACTTCCTTATAACTTTCAATCAGTTCTTCATCATTATCAATTGCTAACACATCTTGACCTGAAGCTGTCAAGGATTGACATAGACTCAATCCAAAACGGCCGAGTCCAATCACTGCAAATGACTGTTTCATTAGACTTCCTCCTCTGATAATTAACCGATCATGACACTCTCTTCTACATAACGATAATGTTTTTTATTACGGTCAGCATTTAGAATTGTATACATGACTGTGAACAGACCAACACGGCCAATAAACATAAGAGCCATAATAATCACTTTACCAGGTATCGTTAAATCAGAAGTAAGGCCCATTGTCATACCGGCGGTGCCAAACGCCGATAGTGCCTCAAACATGATATATTCCAGTCCTTGCCCTTTAGGGATGGTCTCAAAGATTGACAATAAAACGACAGCGATAACTACAACAATTGTACTGACAAACACAAGCATTGATGCACGGTAAATATTAGCCCTGGTGAACCGCCGATGAGCAAACTCCACGTCTTCTCTACCTCTCAATGCAGCCCAACTTTGTAGCCATAAAATACCAATAGTTGTTGTCTTAACACCACCAGCAGTTGAACCAGGCGTCCCACCAATAAACATCAACATCATCGTAATAATAATTTCTGCCATTGAAACACTGGTATATGGCATTACTTGAAGCCCCGCTGTTCTTGGAGAAACTGCAAGTAGGAAGGTATCCACCATTCTTGCCCAAGTATCAGCGTGTCCTGGCATCTTAGCCATCCCGTGTTCTGTAAACCAAAAAATAATGGTAGCACCCGTTGTTAGTGTTGCAGAGGTTGTTAGCGAGATTTTTGTATGAAGCGATACACGATGTCGGTGTGGCCAAAGCAGAATATCACGCCATACCAGAAAACCCAACCCACCAGCAACAATCAAAATCGACAAGATAAAGATAACATAAGGATCGTTGCCAAAATTTTCTAAACTATTACCAAATAAATCAAAGCCAGCATTACAAAATCCCATTACTGAATGAAAAATGCTGTAATAAATACCCTTAATCCATCCGTATCGTGGTACAAGGTCAAAACTGAGTAGAACTACCCCAATCATTTGAATGGTTAAAGACAGGCCAATTACATATCTAGTAACCGTCTTAACGTCCGCCAAACTTTCTAAGCTAAGTGATTCTTTGACAAGAGCCCTTGTGGTTAGTGTTGGTTGACGTCTTAGCATCGAAAAGAGTAACACCGTGAATGTCATGAACCCTAAGCCACCGATTTCAACTAAAACCATGATTACTAACTGACCAAACAGTGACCAATGCGCAATCGTATTGACTGTGGTCATCCCAGTTACACAAGTTGCAGAGGTAGCTGTAAACAACGCATCAATATAATGAGTTGTTACCCCAGGTCGGCTGGCGATAGGTAGTTTAAGCAAGATGCTACCGATCAAAATAATCGTCACAAATCCAATCGTCAATAATTTAGGAAGCGATAATTTATATGAATGCTTTTGCATCAAAGAACTCACCTGCCCCTTAATATATGTATCCGGATACATACATAATCATAGAGTATTTACGCTCATAAGTCACCAATTTGTAAAAGAAAAAAGACCGAGAAATTAAATTTCTCAGTCCCTAATAGATTCGTTAACTTAGTTAGTAGCTCACTAGTTAATCGACAGCGCGGATATTTTTTCATCAATCATTGACATAACTTTTTGAGCGGCTGACGGGTCCTCAACAAAATTATATTTGTCACCATCAATATTTATTTTTGGACTCTCATCATAATTATTGAACCATGTAACGTATCGTTCGTTCAATTTTTGATAGTAATCATATAAAGATGGATCACTATCGATTTGCTCATAAGTACGACCACGTTTTTTAATTCTGGCCAACATGGTATCAAATGATACATGAATGTGAACCATTAGATCCGGTGCCTTTTTATGTGGTTCATCTGGTAATTCTTCCATCATATTTTTAAGCAACGAGTTATAAATCTGAACTTCAGTCTTGGTAGCACGACCCATATCGGCGTTCAGACCAAATAACAAGGAATCTTCAAAAATGGAACGATCCAGTACATCTGTATCATTAACAAATGCGCCTTTAATTTCATCAAGACGTTTATTTAAAAAGTAGATTTGGAGTAAAAAAGCATACTTCTTGGGATCCTTATAAAACAGTGGCAAAATTTCGTTATCATCGACAGATTCATAGAAGGCTTTACTACCCAAGTGATCTGCCAACATTTGTGTAAGACTAGTTTTACCAGCCCCAATGGTTCCAGATAATACGATCATGAAATATTTCCTCCAATTACTTAACACGATTTATAGACACGCAAACTATTGTATCATCATACGGGCAAAACTGAAATTAAGTATTAATTACAATTGTATGAGAGTGTCAAATAGATCGTTTAGATGCCATAATGTAAGTCCTAAATACTAATATTCCGGGTTTGAATATTTGTATTTTGGTCTTACATGGCAGGCATCTGATCTATTTGGCACGTTTCAACCAAAAAAATAGAGCCAGGAAATCTTCCCAGCCCTACATTAACTCTAACCCTCGTAAGATTCACTCTTAGTCTTAGGAGACAGATCAACATCTTTCAAGGGAATCAGATGAGTTCTGTAACGAATCTTATAATATGCGTATAAAATAATGAACAGTGGTACCCCGATATACGTGATACTAATTTTTTGCCAATTCCAGTGAATGAAGGCACTCGGATCTTGACCAATGATAACGACGATACACAGAACCAGTGCCATTAATGGTCCAAATGGGAACAGTGTTGCATGGTATTTTAACTCAGAAACTGCGTGTCCCTGACGAATAAATGCCCGACGGAAACGATAATGAGAAATGGCAATTCCCAACCACGCAATGAACCCGGTCATACCACTTGCATCAATCAAAAATTCATAAACTTGAGGGCCAAATATACCAGTTAAAAACGTAAAGGCCCCAATTACAGTCGTGCCAATCAACGCATAAATTGGAATTCCGCGCATGTTAGTAATGCCAAAAATTCTTGGTGCGTATCCTTCAAGTGATAACGAATAAAGCATTCTTGTAGATGCGTACATCCCCGAATTAGCTGATGAAATAACAGCCGTTAAAATAACTGCATTCATGACACTTGCCGCAGCGGCTAGACCAGCGCGACGGAAGACCAACGTAAATGGGCTCATCGCAACGTCCGAAACGGAGGAACCAAGTAAATTCTTGCTGGTATAAGGTAAAATACATGCGATAACAAAAATTGCTAAAATATAGAATAATAAAATACGCCAAAATGTTGAATGAATTGCCCGTGGAATACTCTTTTCGGGAGTCTCTGACTCACCAGCAGTCACACCAATCAGCTCAGTCCCTTGGAATGAGAATCCAGCAACTAAGAACACGCCCAAAATGGAAGAAAATCCGCCAACAAATGGTGCTTTCTTATAAGTTAAGTTATGGAAACCAACTGACTGCCCGCCAAGAATACCAACAATAATGGCAACACCGGCAATTAGGAAGATAATAATCGTAATAACCTTGATAATTGCCATCCAATACTCAGCTTCACCAAATGAGCTTACCGACAGTGCGTTAATTAGAAAAATAAATACCATTGTAATCGCACTGAAAATCCAACTTGGGACATTAGGCAACCAAAAGTTAACAACAACGCCCGCCGTTGTAATTTCAACCGCAATGGTAATTGCCCAGTTAAACCAGTAGTTCCAACCCATTGCAAATCCTAGTGCTGGATCGACAAACTTGGTCGAATACGCGGCAAATGACCCAGTCAATGGCATAAACGTTGCCATTTCACCTAAACTAGTCATTAAAAAATAGACCATAATTCCCATAACGACATAAGCGACAATGGCTCCACCAGGTCCAGCTTGAGCGATTGTTGATCCACTCGCAATTAATAGTCCGGTCCCAATTGAGCCACCAAGAGCAATCATCGATAAGTGACGGGTCTTCAGAGACCTCTTCACCGCATGATGTTCTTGTGATTCTTCTGTTGTACTCATACTTAATTCTCCCTTTGTATTAAATTATCAAAAGAGCCTCGCTTGCCAAATAAAAAAGGCCTCTTCGTTTGAGAACACCAAACAAAAAGACCTACAATTATGTATTAATTGGTCAAATCGTCGATAGCGCCCCGCAATCAAGTAATTGCGACAGTCCCTGACTTATTCAACCAGGACCCAACGGTTTGCCAATTAAGCGACTTACCATTTCGGCACGCCACCCTTTAACAACTGCTACAGTGCTTAATCACCTAACAGTCGCGACTGATGAGACGTGCAACCTCTTCTTCCGATATGAGAGTATTATACACCACCATCAGTAAACTACAAGCTTATTTTCATTTTAACGGTCCGCATTGCAAATGGATTTTATCACCTTGAGTATCATCTATCACTAAATAGTCAGGCGTTTTTGTTTCAACAAAGCCAACTTTCTGCAACACTCTCAAAGAACGATGATTACGAGGGAGAACATTGGCATGCAATATATGATTACTGTTTTCTTCTAAAAAGTCGCCTACCAATACCTGACAAGTTTCAGTCATTATCCCCTGATTCCATTGATCACGTTTTAAGGCATATCCCAATTCCCGATCATTTTCAGCAGTTGACAAATCAGGAAGATAGCATGGGTATAGTCCCACAACTCCAATCAAATGGTTGGTCTGACGCAATCTAATAACATAAATATAATCTCTGACACTCATCATTTGAAATGCCATAGTGCGTTCTGCCTCATTAGTTGGCAGGGCTAGACCACTTTGCATTTCTAATTCACGGTCATTAAACATCGTCATTAATTCATTAGCATCTGACATTTCAATTTTTTTAATAATTAAACGATTCGTTTCGTATTTAATTTGCATTATAATAGACCTCAGCAATCACAATTATTTACAGGAGGAATTTAGTTTTGCAGATTGTAAATCACTCTCTAAAAAACGATACTTTTCAAACATCCGCCAGTTTGACTTGCTATCTTAAAGACTTGGATCCGCGCCATGATGATCAGCAGATGCCTGCAATCATTTTTGTGCCTGGAGGCTCATTTACTCATATTCAACCTCAACAAGCGGAAAATGTGGCGTTGGCGTTTTCAGCCATGCATTATCAATGCTTTGTTTTAAATTATAGTCTAGAAAGCGATCATGAGCCACTCTTGCCATTTCCCGTTCTCGATCTTGCAAGAGCAATTCAGTTAGTGCGTTATCATGCCGAGGAATGGCACATTGACGTTGATAAAATTGTTCCAATGGGATTTTCCGTTGGTGGTCAGGTAGTCGCATTGTTCAATGATTTCTGGCATGACCAATGGTTCACCACTCAGGCCGGTGTATCTTCATTAAAAATTCAGCCAAATGCCATTATTCTTGGATATCCGGTCATTGATTTAGAGATGGGATTTCCAGACGATGAGGATAAACTACGTCGACTAGTCGGCACAAAGAACGATTTTGCTGCTCAAAAACACGTCAATAAATTTAATGCACCAACATTCACCTGGGTTACCAGTGACGATCCAATGGTACCAGTAGCAAATTCTCTGTCATATTGCACTGCGTTAGCACAACTTAATATAAAACAAGAATTGCATATTTTCCGCCACGGCCCACACGGTATGGCCCTGGCTACAAATGAAACTGCTTGGAAACCCGATGCCGACCAGCCACATGTTGCTCACTGGACAACACTTGTGAACGAATGGTTGACAGAAACATTATAAATTAAAACGTCTGACTATCCATTATGGAATGCCAGACGTTTTTTTATGATCTTTATTCTTCAGGTACCACAATCGCAGCAACAATATAAATCAGTAGGCATGGGAAAAAGCCAGTAAACATTGCAATAGCCGCATAACCAACCCTTGTTAAAGCAATATCCCAACCAAAATACTCAGCAAATCCTGCAATCACTCCAGAGAACATCTTGTTTTGAGAACGATGCAAATGCTTCATAAGTATGACCTCCAATTATTATAATTTGTGCCTTGTTACTACCCTAAATCTATCAAGTTAGTTAAAAAAATGCAATTAATTAGATATCTGAATTGGCTACAAATGACCAGCGTTTCATGATTGGCGCCAGCCAGACGTATAACCACTCACATACTTGAAGCCACGTATAGGCGAGTAGCATTGAACCAATCACGTCACTTGGATAATGTGCGTAAAGATAAACACGCGAAATTGCTAACACTAAAATAAACAAAACAAGGACAATTTGCCAAAACAGGCGCACCCAAGCACGTTTTAGATTAGGAATCACAATAATAAACAATATCGAGGCCACTAGGAAAAAGCCAAAAACATGACCACTGGGAAAACTGTATCCATTGTCAGCAGCCATATGTTGTGATGGACGGGCGCGTTTAACAACATCCTTAACAATTGTGGCAACTACATCGCCACTAATTAATGTCGCAATCGCCCAAATGGCGGGAATTTTAAGTTTAAAGCCCCAAAGGAAAAATGCAATGATAATTACATAGACGATTGACATCTTGGGACTGCCAAGGAACGAAACTATCTTCATCAGCATTGTTCTAAAATCTGTTGTGGTCCCGGTAAAAAATGCCTGTAGTAAAGAATCAAATAGCTGCAATACTACTGAGTTTGAAAAGACCAAAGCAGCAATTACCAAAAAAATGACGCCGCTGACTAAAAAACGTCTTAAGCGTTCAGGTTCGCGTTCCATATACATAAATTTCGTTCCTCCAACAATTAATTATCTTGCTTAGTATACCATATAAATGTTATCGCTCATGTTCAATCTTAAACTATTTTACCGTCTCTTAAGCACTCGCAAATGGTTATATATCCCAACCTGATGATATAATTCACCCAGAGCAAATCCCATGGCAATCGCACCTGCGATCACTACCACCTGCATAAAGTAACTCCACGCAAGATCGGGATTACCAATTGCAAAATTACGGACCATTTTGTAAGCTTGACCACCTGGCACAAATGACACCAAACTGGGAATATTAAAGATAATTACAGGCATTTTCTTGTACCGAGCAGCGTACATACTTAAAACACTAATTAATAGTGCCGCTGCCAAGTTACCAAAGGCAATACCAATGCCAAAATTATGAGAGAGCACCCAATAAAACGCCCATGAAACACCGCCAATAAGGCCGACTGAATTAAACGCCTGGTGTGGAATATTTAAAATAACACCGAAACAGATTGTCGCAATATATGCCATCACAAATTGAAAGATTACTGAAAGTATCATAATTATTTATCTCCTATAAAAAGTGCAATACACAAACAATTCCACTACCAATTGCGACTGCAGACAGACATGCCTCAACGGCACGTGCTGGGCCACTAATTAGATTACCGGCAACCGTATCTCTGACAGCGTTTGTAATTGGTACGCCAGGAACTAATGGCATGACACCACCGATGATTAAGTTATCCAAGTATGTGCCGACACCAAATTTAACAGCTAGTGCCGCCATTATACCTATGACAATTGAAGCAAAAAACTCACTAATAAATTGCACTTTAAACATACGATTAAAGAAATAAAATACCGCATACCAAACAGCACCGATAACAAATCCGGCCGGAGCATCCACATATTCATGAGTAAAAACAATCAACAGAACTGCGCTCAACAGCCCGGCTGCCAAAAACTTTATCCAAAATGGAAAAGTTGGTGTGTTGTTGTCGATTTCAGAAAGTCGATCAACCATCTGCGACAATTCAATTTTTCCAACTGCAAATTCACGAGATAATTCATTTACACGTGCAACTTTATCTAAATCAATCGTTCTGTGGTCAATACCGGCCACCTGTGCATTTGGATGATTATTAACAGAAAGCATAATGCCAGTCACTGTGACAAATAACTGAACCGATTTCATCCCCGCATTCTTGGCAATTCGTTGCATCGTGTCCGCCGCCCGTGAAATTTCTGATCCATTCTCAACCAAAATTCTACCAGCTAGTAAGCATGCATTGATAACATCGATTTGTTTTTCTTGATTGGTCATTATGTTCTCACCATCCCTTTTAGTAGTAACCTGCACTATTATGGACTATCGGTAAAAAGATGGCAATAACAAAAAAGCCCCAGATCACGGTGTGATCTGGGGAAAAAGCAATAATCAAATTACTGCTTGTTAACGTTAACGGCTTGTGGTCCACGGTCGCTTTCTTCAACGTCGAAAGTTACTGATTGGCCTTCTTCAAGAGTCTTGAAGCCGTCGCCTTGGATAGCTGAGAAATGTACGAATACATCGTTGCCATCTTCACGAGTGATAAAGCCGAAGCCCTTGTCTGCGTTAAACCATTTAACTGTTCCTTGTTCCATGTTGAAAATCCTCCTGTGCAATTTGCACGTAATTATTATTTTGTAATTCATGTTCCGGTGCAAATTGGGGATATTCCAAACAATGAAACGATCGAACCAAAATTACCTTACCTAAACTACATGAATGAGTATATCACACGAATTTCAAAAAAGATACCGATATTATATAAAGCAACACTTTTTGATTATCCGTTGGTCTTTCTGACAAAGATATTATGCGCAGCCTTATAAGAAACTGCCATTGCCTTTTGATCCGTCTTCCTAACAATCTGGATAGGTCCTTCAAAAGGATCATGACGAATAACTTTAATGTCATCTTCTACATTTAAGCCCAAATCAGTTAGGTATACCAAAAGTTCATGATTATCTAAGAAGCGTTCAATTTCAACTTCTTCATTATCCTTCGCCATTGCCAACATTTCATGACTGATATCATCAAAATGCCCGTTTTCATCTGGAATAACCCCACCGTGTGGACAATGCTTAGGATATCCTAAAAAATTGTCTAATGAACTAGCAAGGCGATCACTTGTCTGGTGCTCTAAGACTTCGGCCTCTGGATGCACATCGGCCATATTGTAATTTAGCTTATCAACTAGGAACGTTTCCCACAAGCGATGTTTACGAACCAATTCAGTTGCGTAACGCTGGCCTTTTTTTGTTAAAGAAATGCCCGCATACGGTTCATGAACAACTAATTTCTCCTCAACTAATTTGGAAATCATTTCAGTCACTGATCCAGCTGCCACATCAAGTGCCAGCGCAATTTCCTTATTTGATATTTTTTTATTTATGCCACCGAGTTCAAAAATAATTTTGATGTAATCCTCTTTCATCGGGGTCAATATTGTCACCTCAATTAGTAATAATTATCATTAATAAGTAAATAATAGAACACTTTAACACAAAACGATAGTGAAATATATTTAAATTCTAAGTAAAGATTGATCTGAATTAGATAATATCTTATTATAAAGCTAAATATTAGGATTGCCTAAAAATATATCTATTTACAAAAGGAGGTTTACTACTATGCATTCTCATTCCGTCAACGGCGCCCGTTTTTTCTGGGTCACTTTTCTTAATATATTAATCACCGTTGTCGAAATCTTGGGTGGTGTTTTTTCAGGAAGCCTTGCACTGCTATCAGATGCTTTTCATAACCTTGGTGACTCAGCCGCCATTCTTCTCGGGTACTTTGCCCAGTTAATTGGCCGTCATCCTGAAACTGAGCGACGCACGTATGGTTATCGACGAGCAGAAATCATTTTCGCACTCTTAAACTCAATTTTTTTGATCGTTATTTCGGTCTTTTTAATTTTTGAAGCAGCCAAACGTTTCTCCCACCCTCAACCAATCAATGGTGAATTAATGTTGATCGTTGCTGTAGTTGGTCTCTTGGCAAACCTGGCGTCTGCCTTTTTGCTACAGGGTGGCAGTAAAGACAGTCTGAACATTAAAGCCACTTATCTACATATTTTGTCCGATGCTCTTTCTTCCGTTGGAGTCATCATTGGCGCCCTATTTATCTGGTTCACTGACATTTCGTGGATTGATCCCGTAATTACCATTCTGGTGGCGATCTACATTTGCTATGAAACGTGGCCAATCATTCATCAAACTTTAAGCATTTTGATGCAATCATCCCCCGAACTAGATTACGCATGTATCAAAAAGGACATCAAGCAAATTGACGGTATCACGGGCGTTCACCACGTCCATGCATGGATGATTGATGAACATCGCATTATTTTCTCAGTTCATATCAACTTGAAAGACATGAAACTAAGTGAAGTTGAACCAATCTATCAACGGATTGAAACGTTATTAAAGAATAAATACCATATTTGCCACATTACGATTCAAGCAGAAGTTGAACGCGGTATTGAAGAGACAATGTTCAATACTCCTGCTGATAAAGCTACTACCTCTGATGAGGTTGAATGATTTGCTATTGTGGTAGCTGATAAATTTTGACAGATAACTAATTGTGTTTTGCGAATAACGAAAGACCACTTATATTTTTTGCGAAAACGTGATCCAGCAAACTGCTCCGTTTGCTGGATCACTCTACTTTCTTATAATCGTAACCGAAATTCCAGCATTCTTGGCCATGTATGCAGCCTGAGACCCGAAAAGTTTTCTACTATCATCACTGCCTATTGAACCAATAACTAGTAAATCTGGTTTATATGCTGGAAGTACATGATTAATAATTCTTTCAGCAGGCTTGCTGCCTTCGTCAATAATTTTTGTGATTTTCTTAGGATCAACGCCATAATTAATGGCTGCTTCAACGTACTCGTTCATTCTCGCATCTAGCTCATCACGAGTGCCATGCACATAGTCCTTGCTCAAGGCCTGATACACGTTAATATCGCCGGTTTCCAAAATTGAAACAATTCCTAGTTCGGATTCATCACGTTTTGCTTTGTCCACAGCGTAGTCGAATGCCATCTTTGCATCAACCGCATCATCAACACCAACTAATATTTTATCAAAATGGGGTACAGTAATTTCAATTGCCATAATCAAGTCTCTTCTTTCTTATGATGTAAAACTCAATAATCCTCTATTTTTGTAAGCGCTTATCAGCCCTATATAGATAATAAAGTGTCTTGATCAACAAAGCAAGTATATCAGGCATGATTATTTTGATATATTGAATAGTTATCATTAGTATTTTCTCATGGTTTAAATTAATATTAGATTAAGGAAACAAAATTTATCGAAATGAGGCGATTTGTATGACTGCAATCAGTATCATTATTCCCGTAAGCAACTGTGCACAAGAACTAGCCGAGCTATTAAGTGATTTGAAGCACCAAACATTTACCGATTTTGATGTAATTTTTGTAGACAACGGTTCATTTGATCAATCACCCCAACGAATTAGATCGTTTAAACGACTAAGTGGTTTTCCATGTGAAATTATTGAAAATCATCTTAATCAAGATATGTATAGTAGTTTCAACCAAGGGCTCGATTGTGCGACCGGTCGTTACGTACTGTTCTTAAAGCCTGGTCAAATTCTGCATTCGAAATATCTTGAACAACTCGTGAATGCTCAATCTCAAATTACAGCATTCAGTTACCAACAAAGACACATCACTGATTCACGTAATGTCATGCAAATGTTCATGACTGGCCTAATTTCATTAGATCTCATCGGTGCGCTGATAGAAAGAGATTTAGTTGCTGATTTAAGATTTGAACCACAACTTAAGAAAATGGCGGAAAAATTATTCTTATACAATCTGTTACTGAAGGTAACTGAGCTAAATTTAATCAGCGACATTACTAAACACACGAATATAACTAAACAAGGTGAGAAAGTCCCACACTACTCAGAAACATTAGCATATTTAGATCAGATAGAGAGTCATATTAAAATGTCAATGCCAGAACTAGCCTCAATTGCTTGGATTCATCATTATCAGGAATTATCTAACGTCTATCTTCAAATTCGAGCATTATCATTTAACACACGTCGGTTGTACCTAGAAGAACAACGTCACCTTAAGTTGTTGTTGAAAGAAATTGAGAAACAAAAACTTGACCTAAGTACCAATAAAAGATTGAAAAGTTGGCTAAATAGAACATTTGGTCATCATGTTATGACGATTAACCAGCCACAGATTGCTTCGGTATCCGAATAAGAAATGAAGTAAAATTGATTTTTACTTAAAACATCACTATATTATGATTTATTAACCACTACAGGAGTAAATTTCAATGACTACTAGATCACGAACCAAAAATGATGAAGCTCTCTTTAATGCACTACTTTTTTTATTAAGAACCAAGACAATTGAGCAAATTTCAATCACCGAGCTATGCAAAGCCGCGGCAGTGTCTCGCATGTCATACTATCGTAATTACCAGTCCATCGAAGACATCATCACTGCTAAACTAAACGATATATTTAGCCATGCGATGCGATTCATGAGCAAATATAAATTAACAACTCCAGCTGAATTCGGTCAATTATTTTTCTCTTTTTTCCAGGACTACACCACCGATTTAAGAACTTTAATTAGCTCAGACCTGAAATTTTTGGTGTCATATGCGTTTAAAGATGATATTAAAATCCTAATTAACCATCATTTGGTTCAAGTATCTGTGCCAGAAGATGAGTACTGGTTGGCCTTTGTGGCATCAGGGCTGACAGAGTCATTGTTTCTATGGTCCTTAAACGGTGCCGTTGAAACCCCAGAACAAATGGGACGCATTGTGTCACATATTATTAACCACCAACGCTAGTCATTGTTACAAATGGTCGGTTTTTGTCACATTTAGCTGGTGAACTAGCTTATTTAAAACTATGATGACCTCACAAATAAATACAAATAAATAAATGAGGTGAATCATATGAAATTAATTACTCTAGAAGAACACGCTGGGTTTGATTATGCAAATAAAGCAGTCAATGACTTTTTAAAATCAACTACACCGTCTGATCCAAAAAAATTACAGAAAATGGCTAAATCATTTTCAGAGGGCCTAACTGCGTACGCACCAACTCCAGAACAACTCCAAGACCTGGACCAAAAAAGACTAGATTACATGGACAAAAATGGTATTGATATGCAGGTCCTATCTTATCTTGATCCCAATGCTAACCTTGATATGCTGCCTGAAGCAACTTCAGTCCCACTATTTAGTAAAGTAAATGATAGTATCGCCGCAGCAGTCAAAAGACATCCCGATCGCTTTGCGGGGTTTGCAACCCTGCCAACCTTTAATCCAACTGCCGCGGCTGAAGAACTTCACCGTGCAGTCACTGAATTAGGCATGAAAGGTGCTATGATTCTGGGAACAACAGATAATGGTCATTTTTTGGATGAAGAACGCTTCTTTCCAATCTTTGAAATGGCCGCTAAATTGGATGTGCCTTTGTACATTCACCCGTCAATCCCAAATGAAACAGTTCGCGATCAATATTACAGTGGTATGAATCCAATTGGTTTTAACGCCATTATGGCCACTCCAGGGTGGGGCTGGCATATGGAAGCAGGATTACACATTAATCGGCTAATTTTATCAGGCCTATTTGATAAGTTGCCAAACTTAAAGTTAATTTCTGGACACTGGGGCGAATTCGTGCCTTTCTTCCTTGAAAGAATTGACGAAGCTACTGCTCCAATTCCAGGAAATAATTTACAGCATCCATTTTCGTATTACTACAAAAAGAACATCTATATTACTCCAAGTGGCATGTTTACGTGGCCACAAATGCAGTTAGCCATGCAAGAAGTCAGTGTCGACCATATTGTGTGGGCCCAGGATTATCCGTTTGTTAAGGGTGACGCAGCAACCTTTCTTGCCAAGGCGCCAATTACAGAGGACGAAAAAGAAATGATTAGTCACACCAATACGGAAAAATTATTACATTTATAAAAATCAAAAAAATAGATTGATGCCTAGCAATTATCACTAGGCATCAATCTATTTTTTATTTCACGTCTTCTTTTTCAACGTTTTTGTCAGTCTTAGGTTTAGACTGCTTATTCTTCTTTGGCTCCTCATGCTTTTGATCGCCATTTAAAATCGTGACCATCGGAATGATTACCGGGCGACGACCAGTCTGTGCATACAATAGCTTTTGTAACCGACTAACGATCGTCCGATTTAAGATTCGTTCATCAATCTTTTTACGGTTTTTAAATGTGTTCAAAATTGCCCAAAATACTTCATGGTTGGCCGCTTTAATCAGATCTTGGGATTCATGCATGTACACAAACCCGCGAGAAACAATATCAGGGCCGGCAACAATTTGGTGATTCTTCAAATCAATGACAGCAATTGCTGTAACAACGCCTTCTTCAGATAACAGACGACGTTCACGAATTTCAGGATTACCAACACTGTCTCCAACATCACGACCATCGATGTAAACATCGCCGGCCTCAACGTGGTCAGCAACCCGTGCGGAATCCTTTGTAAGGGCCAGCACATCACCATTGGCGAGAATAAAGCTATTTTCAAGTGGTACACCGGTCATTTCAGCAAGCTTGGTATGAATTTTTTGCATCCGATACTCACCATGAACAGGCGCGAAGTACTTAGGTTTCATCAAACGTAGCATAAACTCTTCATCGATTTGACCACCATGACCGGATGTATGGATGTTATTAACATAACCATGAATAACAGTTGCACCAGCTTCATCCAACTTGTTGATCAATTGGTTAACGCTGACCGTGTTACCTGGAATTGGATTGCTTGAGAAAACAACCGTGTCGCCAGGTTGGATTGTAATCTGTCGATGGGTACCGTTCGCAATTCGACTTAAGGCAGCCATAGGTTCACCCTGGGATCCGGTACACATAATCAACACCTTTTCAGGTGGATACGAGTTGATATCATTCGGATCGATTAAATAATCTTCGGGAATATTCAAGTATCCTAGTTCTTGACCAGCGCCAATTGCATTTTCCATACTCCGTCCAAAGACAGCAATCTTTCGACCCTGCTTAATGGCGGCATCTGATGCCTCTCGTAAACGGTAAACGTTGGAAGCAAAGGAAGCAAATATAATCCGTCCCTTGATCTTTTCAAAAATACGACGGATATGAGTATCAACCCATTGCTCTGACTTGGTAAATTCTGGCCGTTCTGCATTTGTACTATCAGATGTCAGTAACAACACGCCGTCATCACCAAGCTTAGCCATTTTTTGTAAGTTAGGAGCCGGTAGTCCACCAACTGGTGTCAAATCAAACTTAAAATCACCGGTTTGAATAATTGTTCCTTGTGGAGTGTGCACTGCAATTCCTAATGTATCAGGAATTGAGTGGGTGGTTCTAAAGAAGCTGACAGACAGCTTTTTAAACTTCAACACAGTGTCTTCATTAACTTCGTGCAAGTCAGCATTCCGCAACAAGTGCTTTTCTTCCAATTTACCCTTAATTAATGACAGCGCAAACGGCCCCGAATAGATCGGTGCATTTACTTGCTGAAGGAAAAATGGCAATCCACCGATGTGGTCTTCATGACCATGGGTGATAACAATTGCTTTAATTTTTTCCTGATTTTCAACCAAATATGAGTAGTCTTGGATAACGTAATCAACCCCAAGGAGTTCATCTTCTGGAAAGAGCACCCCACAATCAATGACGATAATTTCATCCTGGAACTGCACACAGTACATATTTTTACCAATTTCGCCAAGGCCACCCATGGCATAAAACGCAACTTCATTATTATTAACTTTTAACTTTCGCATAGTCCTTTTCCTTTTCTTATTTTTCTATGTATTTTCGTCGATATACAATGATTTATTTTGCTCTTTAAATAGTGAAGATGGTGACGCACATACCAAAAATGCCTAGCATTCGCCCCTCGATTACTACTTTCAGTTCTATCTAGTTGTGATACACATTATTAGTTCGCTATTTATACGCACTCGATTAAATCTTTTTTTATTGTAACACATATTTACCCAGTGACGCAAAAAAAGGCCCTAACTAAAATCAATTAGTTAAAGGCCTTGAAGTTTTTAGTTATTAAGTGTAACATTCACTGCTGTCTGTCATTAGTCAAAGTCGCTGGGAACAAGCTGAAGCTCAGTTTTACCACTGGACAAAACAGCAATCACAGACTTATCAGGATCATTCTTCAAAGGTCCCATATTGATTGCATCATGACCTTCAAATTTGATGAACGACAAGAACCGATCAGTTAAAACTTTTTGGACCATATCCATCGTTTCTCGGTGTTCTTCGGCTTTATCCACTGCAGCTTGAAGCGTGAAACCTTCATCCAAAAAGTGTTTGATTAGCCGAGTCTTGCCAATCATTGGTAACGAATACTTATGATTTTGCCCCTCATCATTTTTAACTGCATGGATGTACCCTTTTTGTTCCCAGTATCTAATCTTACTTTGAGTGACACCAGTAACGCGAGATAAATCTCCAATACCAAGCTGTAATTCATGCTTACTAAATAATGAGTGAAGTTCTTCAGGTAAATTATTCACGATTTTCTAACCTCCTTATTTTTTATTTTTACTATAGTAGAGATTGTTTATTTTTTTGTTTTCATTGATGTTGAAAAGATTAAAACGTTCTCATGTTTACTCGGTACAGTATATATTCTTTAATTTCTTTGTCAAGTTATTTGACAAACACATCAAGAGGGATTATATTAGGACGCATGCGAATTTAGATAAAGAAAAGAAAAGAGGTTTTTTACGTTGAACAAATCTGTTGACGTTAACGGAAAGCCATATAACAGAACAATGATGATTGTCTTGTTACTTGTTGGTACTTTCTGTACTGTCCTTAACCAAACCATTCTATCAACTGCATTTCCTACATTGATGAATGCTTTTAATATCTCAACCTCAACCGTACAATGGTTGACAACTGGATTTATGTTGGTTAACGGAATCATGATTCCGGTTAGTGCGTACATGACTAATCGGATCCCTACCAAGTGGTTATACCTTGGTGCGATAACTATTTTTGAAATTGGTACCATCGTTGCTTGGACCGCTCCTAATTTTGGAATCTTATTGACTGGTCGTTTAATACAAGCCGTTGGTGTCGGTGTTACAATGCCATTATTGCAAACAATTATGTTAAGTATTTTCCCAGCTAACAAGCGTGGTAGTGCCATGGGGATGGCCGGAATTGTTATTGGGCTTGCACCTGCTATTGGACCTACCCTTTCTGGATGGGTTATTGATAACTTCAGTTGGCGTGACTTGTTCGGAATGATTGTTCCTATCATGGCCCTCGTTATCATTGGTAGTTTCTTCTTTATGAAGAATGTTATTGAAACCTCTAAACCAAGCCTTGACTATCTATCATTAGTTCTTTCAACACTCGGTTTTGGTAGCTTATTGTATGGATTCTCGTCAGTTGGTAACGACGGCTGGACCAGCGCAACTGTTCTTTCAACCATCATCATCGGTGTTGTCCTAGTTGTCCTCTTTGTCATTCGTCAACTACGTCTTGAACATCCATTCTTGGAACTACGAGTTTTCAAGTCATTTGAATTTACCATTGCCACAGCATTGAGTTCAATTGTTATGATGGCCATGGTTGGTGCCGAAATGGTTCTTCCCCTTTACTTACAAATCATTCATGGAATGTCAGCATTCCATTCTGGGCTAACATTACTTGCTGGTGCCTTAATGATGGGGGTAATGAGTCCTTTCACTGGTAACTTATTTGATAAGTATGGTGCTAAGCGTCTTGCAATGTGTGGGATGTTCCTTCTGACAGTCGGAACCTTACCATTCGTTGTGTTAACACGTAACACACCAACTATCTACATCGTTTTCTTGTATGCTGTTCGGATGTTCGGTATTTCAATGGTTATGATGCCAGTTACAACTTCTGGTATGAATGCTTTACCAGTAGATTTAATTTCTCACGGAACTGCTGTTAACAACACTGTCCGTCAAATTGCTTCATCAATTGGTACTGCTTTGTTAGTTTCTGTTTTGTCAAACGTTTCATCAAACAATATGCCAGCAAAGAGTCTACTGAAGGAAACTCCATTTTCATATAAGACAGCTGCGTTAAACGCTACTTTAGACGGTTACCACGCAGCATTCTGGATTGCAATTGCGTTCAGTGTACTTGGATTTGCTGTTGCTTTCCTATTGAAGCACAAGAGTCCTGATGCTGTTGTTGTACCGACTGATGATGACAAGGGAGGTGCCAAATAATGATTCTAATCACATTAGTAATTGGAGCAATTACATTCTTCCTAGCCTTTATGTTTACAAATGGTCCAGTAAAGAGAACGTTAGCATTGCTTGTTACCGGCATCATTTTACTTGGCTCAATCGTTGGAATGGTCTCAAATTATCACGATCATTTTGGTATGCACAAGGTAACAACGACTACTACCAAGACCATTTACTCGGCATCAAATTCTTCATCAATGCCAATTGCATTGTATAAGCAAGTAGGAACATCAGGAAAAAATGATGTTTATATCTACAACTTAAAGCAGAAGCAAAAAACACCGGATCACACTAAGGCCGATGAATACACTTCAAATAAGATTAAGTATACTAATAAGTCAACCGCTACTATGACTACTAAGGTCACTCGTTGGCAGTTTAAGAACAACTTCTATAAAGACTTGTACTTGTGGTCAGGTATGGGTGGTCAAATTGTTAAACGTGTTAACACATTTAACCTACCAAAGACTTGGGTTAAATTGAGTGTTACTCAAGCAGCTAAGCTAGAAAAATTGATGGCTAGTCCAACTGCTAAAGCACAGATGCAGACTCAAGCCAAGGCGTACATTGAAGCCAAGGTTAAGGCCGCAATGACCCAAAACCCACAAATGACTGAGGTACAACGGGCTAAAGTGACACAACAGGCTCAAGCGGAATTCCAAGCTCAGGCTTTAAAGAAGGCTGTTTCAGAACTTAAATAAATAACCTCACTAAAAAGAGATCAGAATAATCTGATCTCTTTTTTTGTTAGGCATGAATGTTGGAATAATCTGGCTAGTCAAATTTTAAAATAAATATTAACTAAGCTGTTAACATGGTACATGAATACCTTGATATAACACCGTTCAAAAAAGTTGCCACTAGCAACCGTTTAAATGGACATTTGTTGTTATTTGACATACAATTGACATGAAATCGCTTCATAAATATTCTCGGAGGTGGATACAATGACAAAAAGCAAGGCAATTATGATTGGCGCCGGGCTGGCTAACATGGCTTCAGCTGTTTATTTAATCCAAGAAGGACACTGGGATGGCAGCAATATCACTTTTTATTCATTAGATGATCATGGTTCAAACGATGGTGCCCCAACAGACACCACTACGGATGAATATTGGAATAAAGAACATCCAATGGAAAATACCACTGGCTACGTTGCTCGTGGCGGACGTATGCTTAACTATCGCACATACGTCGATTTAATGGATTTACTCGACAGAATTCCTTCAGCCACGGAAGAAGGAATGACCGCCGCCGAGGATACCTATGATTTTGATGCTCATCATCGTACCTTTGATAAGGCCCGTCTGCTTCAAGGTGGTAAGGGAATTATTAATGGTGGTCATCTAGGCCTTAATAATAAAGATAGAATCTTATTAAGCCGTTTAGTCCTAATGCCTGATTCACAAGAAGAAAAACTAGATAACATTTCTATTTCAGAGTACTTTAAAAACTCTCCACATATATTCCAAACTAATTTCTGGTACATGTGGGAAACCACTTTCGCCTTTAGAATTCAAAGTTCAGCGCAAGAGCTTCGGCGTTACATGCACCAAATGATCTATGAATTCACGCAAATCGAGCACCTAGTTGGTGTTAACCGTACTCGTTATAACCAGTACGAAAGCATTATGCTACCAATCATCAATTATCTAAAAGAACATGGATGCAACATCATCTTAAATCGCCGCGTTACTGACTGGAAATTTAAAGAGACCTCAATGCAAGATGAGATCACAGTTACTGGCTTAACTATGGAAAATACTGAAACCGGCGAAACGGAATCAATTGACGTTGATGATGATACCGCAGTGATCTTCACCAATGGTTCCATCACTGATTCTGCAACAATGGGTGATTATACTACCCCTGCCCCAGAAAACATGGACTATGGTGCAGCTGCCGGCTTATGGAAGAAAGCGACGGAAAGATTCTACAATCTTGGCAACCCTGATAAATTCTTCGACGATCGTAACGCTAGTGAATGGGTCAGCTTTACGTTAACAACTAAGAACCATCTATTATTGAATGAAATCACGCGAATCACCACGCAAGTTCCAGGTAATGCACTAAACTCGTTTATCTCAACATCCCCAATTACTGCCTTAGGACATAACGATGTTAATATGTCGATTGTTGTGCACCACCAGCCTCACTTTACAACTCAGAAGCCTAATGAGTCTGTTATCTGGGGATACTTCCTCTATCCACGTCGTAAGGGTGAATTTGTTAATAAGCAATACATCAAGATGAACGGTAAGGAAATGCTGCAAGAACTGATTGGTCAGTTAGCTAAAGTTGATCCAGGTCCGACAAACATTAAAGACAAGGCTAAGGATATTTTTGATAGTGTCATCAATAATATTCCAGTCTATATGCCATATGCGTCGGCTCTGTTTAATAACCGTGCTAAGACGGATCGTCCAGAAATCATTCCCACCCATTCAACCAATTTAGCATTTACTGGTGAATTTGTTGAACAGCCATATCAAATGATCTTCACCGAACAGAGTGCTGTTCGTTCTGGGGAAATTGCGGCATACCATTTTGCCGGAGTACCAATGGACAAATTGGTCAAGAACCCAAGATTTGATAAGGATCCAAAAGTGTTAGCTAGAGCAACAAAGAAAATGTTTGAATAATCAGACAATGGACACTCTAGTTTAGACTCATAAGTAAAAAAATAAGACTAATTAGGACAAAACTCGTCCTGATTGGTCTTATTTTATTCATCACAAGGAAAATTCAGCGTTAAATCTACTTTCCATCTAGAACATTCTTCATATCCTCCGGAATCGCCGCTTCAAACATCCTTGTTTGTTGGTCAAATGGATCAACAAATTCAAGATGATAAGTGTGAAGTGCCTGACGACTAATCAATTCAAGCGGTCCTTCGTATAATTGATCACCCAGCAAGGGATGACCAATGTTACTAAAGTGAACCCTAATTTGATGAGTTCTGCCAGTGTGTAATTTAACCCTGACAAGCGTCCATGAATCATTTACCTGTTCACGCCAATACTCAGTTTTAGCGCTTTGACCATTATTCATGACTGCACGTCTGGGTGAATCAGCTACTCTACCAATGGGTTGGCTCAAAAAGCCATGTTCTTCACTAACCTGGCCACTCACAATTGCCCAGTACTGCTTATCAATTAAATGTTGCTCTACCTGATTAGCTATTAAACTTTGTGCCAGGCGATTCTTAGCGACCAGAACCAGTCCAGAAGTAAAACGATCCAACCGTGAAATAAAGTGTGGTCTCAAATCTTTTGACCCTTGATCAATTAAATACCCTTTAATTCTATTCAAGAGTGTATCTAGCCGATTTGTCGGCCCAGGAATTGACGTCAGGCCCGCTGGTTTGTTGATTACCAGCCACTGGTCATTTTCAAAAACAATGTCAATTGGTCGATGACTAGCAGCAACTGTCTCGTCTTCTTTTTCCGGATTAATAATAACGGTAATTTGGTTGTGTGGCGGCAACACATCTGTAGGTTGCACAACACGGTCGTTGGCGATAAAACTGCCATCTCCATGTTTAATGTCGGCAATTAACCTATGCCCCATGCCGATGTTTTGCAGAAATTTTTTTATTTTAACCGGATCATTCTGTTGGTTAGTCCACGTATATTTCATCGTTCAACTCTCCTGTTTAATAATTAATTCATATTTTTGAGAACAAATATTTGCATTTTTAAACTGTCAGTATTAAAGTTACAATTGAAAAATAAGAAAGGGATGGATCTCATGTCAAACGTTTTAATTTTAGGAGCAGCCGGTCACATTGCCCGTTATGCTGAAGAGGATCTACTTAACAATACGACCAATCACCTAACCTACTACTTAAGAAATTCTGGTAGAATAAAAATTACTAAACCAGAACGTGAGTCAATTATTGAAGGTGATGTCACAGATGCTGTCCAATTAAGTCAAGCCATGAAAAGCATTGACATTGTGTACGCCAATTTAAGCGGTCATAATATCGAAGAATTGGCTAAAGACGTTGTCAATGCAATGAACGCTAACAACGTCAAGCGACTAATTTGGATATCAACCCTTGGTATTTATGACGAAGTACCTGGAGAATATGGCAAGTGGAATCACCAAATGCTCGATGGTGGTTACCTTGAAACCTATAGCGCTGCTGCAAAGGTAATCGAATCCTCGGATCTTGATTATACCATCATCCGTCCAGCCTGGTTGTCAAATCACGATGAAGTGAATTACGAGACCACCACAAAAGGTGAATATTTTAAAGGTACAGAAGTGTCTCGTAAGAGTATCGGCTATCTCGTAGGAGACTTAATCGAACATCCGGATAAATCAATTCGTGATTCTCTGGGTGTTAATAAACCAAACACCGATGGCCCAAAACCAGCCTGGTATTAAAACATCATTCGTATGTCGTTAATCCGTTGTCAAAGATTGTTTTTATCGTTATGATGAATACAACAATCAAAGAAAGGGTTATTTTCATGCGTAAAATTAGTCTTTTATTATTGTCACTCGTTATTAGTATTACACTTGTCGGTTGTGGTCAACAAGCTAATTCTAGTTCGCAAAAATCTTCAAGCAGTACTAGTGCTAAATCTAATTCCAAACATTCAACCAGCCATGAAACTTACACACTAAAAGGTGATAACGCCTATCCTGTGGTTTCAAAAACTTGGAAATTTAACCAGTTCAAAATTATTTCACTGAACGCGGAAAACAATAAAGGAAAACTAGACCTAGAAATTAACTGGGAGAATACATCCCAACAAGCTGCCTCGTTCAATAACTTAGTTCAAGTGACGGTTAAGCAAAACGGTAAAACTGTTAATATTTCAGAAAATGATGATGAAGCAAGCGGACCACTTGATGCCAAGGCCGATGATGATGTTGACTTTAAGTATCAACTGCCTAGTAAAACTGGTCCTGTCACAGTCACAATTAGTCCAGCTCACACAACTACAGGTAAATCAGTCACACTCAATTTAAAGTAAAAAAAACGGTAAGAACTTTCCTCAAATAGGAAAATTCTTACCGTTTTTTTACGGTTCGTACGAGACTCGAACTCGTGATCTCCTGCGTGACAGGCAGGCGTCCTAACCAGCTAGACCAACGAACCAATTCCAAGCACAAGAACCACTATACTGGAATTTATTCGCCCCGTCAACGCATTACGGCAAAAAAATTAAACTACCGAAATACCGCCATCCACATTTATTGCTTGTCCAGTCACAAATTCGTTATTCATCAAAAATATATATGCACTGGCCACTTCTTCAGGATCAGATACTCGGTTAAGAGGGATTTGAGATGTCATCCCATTCTCGTTTTGCTTTAATTGGTCTTCCGATAAGCCTCGCCATAAACCCGTTGGCGTCCATGTTGGTGCCACAGCGTTCACTCTAATTCGCGGAGCGGCCTCAACTGCCATTCCTGCTACCATTGTGTTAATCGCCTGGTTGCCAATAATTGCACCGGAGGCATCGTATGGGTGACCTCCTGTACCACTGGTAAATGTCAAACTTCCATGGTCCTTGATATAGGGTGCCACCGTTCTACCGACCATTAAATTTGTAAAAAATTTCTGATCAATTGCATGTTTAATTTCTTCAAACGGCGCATCAAAAAAACCGCCACCCATTGCACCACCAAGCATAGAAACAACATGGTCAACTTTGCCAGTTTTTTCTAGATACTGCTTTAACTGCTGTTCATCACTGGCATCAACCGCAGCACCGCTAATTTGCGAACTGACAGTGCACAGTTGCTTAACTGCATCATCAACACGATTTTTATGGCGTCCAATAATTTTAACATCGGCACCCAGTTTCAAGCTTTGAACTGCCGTTTGAAAACCGAATCCCGAGGCGCCACCAATTATTAAAACTATTTTTTTATCTAAACTACTCAAGCTATCACTCCAAATGTATTATTTAACAACTGAAGCACCAATCACAGATTTAAAGTGGTTGAGTGCCCACTCCTGGCCTTCAGTTGTCAGTGCAGCAACTGCAGATTCATGAACAGTAATATCATAATTTAAGTTGTAAGCATCAACTGCTGTGTGCAAAACACAAATGTCTGTACAAACGCCCGTCAAATGTAGGCTACGAATATCACGCGCACGTAAATCAATATCTAAACTAGTCCCGGCAAATGAACTATAACGCGTCTTGTCCATCATCCAAACATGTTCATCATCTTGATGCAACTCATACCATTGTTTCAAAGGACCATAAAACTCACGGCCCCATGTATTTCGAACATTATGGGACGGAAACAATTTTGTTTCGGGGTGGAAAAGATCATTAGGTTTGTGAACATCAGTTGGTAAGATGACCCAGCCATCGTCTTTTAATGTTTGGTCCGCTAGTTCAATAATTTTTTGTGCAATTTGCTGTCCGGGTTTACCACATGTTAAGGCTCCCTGATCATCCACAAAATCATTTGTGTAATCAATAATCAGTAACGCATCTTGTTTACTCACGGATTTCACCTCATTTACTTAGTTGGCTAAATATTATCATCATTTTTGAGGAATGTCATGTAGCCTGATATATTTCTTGAATTAACAAAACTTCAATTTGTGCTATTTTTGAAACCGTTTTCTGACATTTTTTATGATTTTGACAAAAAAATACTTACGAGGAGATTTTTTTTGTGATAGTGTAATCACTTGTCTGAAGAAAACATTTTAAAGGAGCTTTATATTTATGGAAACCACAAGTAACACAAATGTCGATGTTGCCAAAGCTGCCGTCTCTGTTGATCATCCATTTCTATCAATGTTTGGTATGTTGATCGGCGGATTTGTCGGTATGCTAAGTGAAACATCATTAAATATTGCCTTGCCAAACCTGATGACATCATTCAATGTCTCAGTTGGTACTGTGCAATGGTTAGTCACAGGGTATATGTTGATCATCGGAATTGTATTGCCATTATCCAGTTTACTGACCCGATGGTTCACAACTCGTCAGTTAATTATCTTTGCACTATTAGATTTTACAGTTGGTGCCGTTATTTCAGCATTGGCGCCAAACTTTGCCATTCTAATGATTGGTCGAATGATTCAAGGAATTGGAACTGGTATAATCCTGCCACTAATGTTTACCGTGGCCACACTTATCTACCCACCGTATAAGCTTGGTGCAGCGATGGGGATGATCGGTTTAGTTATTATGTTTGCGCCTGCCGTAGGGCCAACACTTTCAGGAATTATTCTTGGTGCGCTTAACTGGCACTGGATCTTTTGGATCTTCATTCCGTTCTTGCTGGTTGGCTTAGTTTTTGCAATTAAGTTTTTACCAAATGTCAGTGAGTTGACCCATCCCAAGGTCGACAAACTATCAATTCTGTTATCTACTCTTGGTTTTGGTGGACTGGTTGTTGCGGTAAGTTCTGCCAGCAATTATGGTTGGACATCCCCTATTGTCTTAGGATTGTTAATCGTTGCAGTCATTATCATTGTATTTTATGTGCGCCGACAAATTCACACGGAAGTCCCAATTTTAAACTTCCGCGTCTTCTCAAGAAGGAATTTCACCACTGGTGCAATTCTAGTCATGTTAGACTTTGGTATCATTCTTGCCTCCATGTATCTGTTGCCAATGTTCTGGCAAAAAGGACTCGCAATTTCTGTTGCTTTGACAGGAATTGTGATGTTACCCGGAGGATTAGTCAACGCAATTGTATCCGCACTCTCTGGACGTTTAACAGAACAATTTAGTACAAAACTATTAGCCGTCACTGGTTTTGCTCTAGTTATCGTGGGGGTGCTAATGTTAATTTTTGCTTCAGATGAAGCATCTACAATTTATGTTATCGCTGCACACGTGATTTTAATGATCGGAGCACCGCTGGCAATGTCACCAACACAGACGTTTGCTTTAAATGCACTTGATCGCGAGACTTCCAGCGATGGCAGCACCATCATGAATACTGAGCAACAAATCGTTGGTGCAATTTCAACCGCAATTGCTACTAGTTTATTAGCTTTCGGTGAAGCCTCTAGTCATTCATCTTCAGCACGGATTGCTTTTACTAACGGTGCGCATCTTGGCTTTATTTTCCCGCTATGCTTTGCAATTATTGCACTGTTGATTTCATTAACGATTAAAGATAAGCGAACGAACTAATTAAAAAAACGTCGAAAAATAAAAATTTTCCGGCGTTTTTTTATATTTTTCTACAAAACCTTTTCAACATCTTCCGTCATTTTTTCGGGTTTTGTTTTTGGCGCAAACCGTTTAACAACATTGCCATCACGGTCCACTAAAAACTTAGTAAAGTTCCACTTAACGGCATTGCCCAATGCACCGGGTGCAGCATCCTTCAAATAGTTAAACAATGGTAGCGCATCATCACCGTTAACATCATGTAACTCGTGCATTGGAAAGCTAACACCATAGGTCATTCGGCAGGCTTGTGCGGCTGCTTTGCCGTCTTCTAGTTCTTGATGAAATTGATTTGATGGAAATCCTAGGACAATCAGACCTTGATCCTTGTATTTCTCGTACATTTCTTCCAACTGTTTAAATTGAGGTGCAAAGCCACATTTTGTAGCAGTATTAACGATCACCAACGGATGACCACGGTATTCATCCATCGAATATGTTTCACCGTTTTCTTTGGTGACCTCATAGTCATAAATTGTCATGTTGAGGACCTCCTAATATGTCTGTCACCATATTAGCGCATTTGGTGAGAAAAAGTAAGTTATCTAATCTGAAGGATTGATTAAATTTGATTAAATTAGCCTTACCGGTGTGATATTTGGTTTGAAATTTTTTTGGCGATTTGGATTACTTTCCGGCAATCTAGTCTAAACTAACTCCGTAGACCAGCTCACTCCGCTTAACCAAATAACGACCGCAATCACCAAAATCAGGTGATTACGGTCGTTATTCAGTTAATGCTCATGAGCTAAACGGTCTACTCCGTTATCTCTACTGTTGTCATTACCACATCATCAGCCGGACGATCTTGTGCATCACGATCTACCTTGCTAATTTCTTGGACAATGTCTAGTCCCTTTGTAACTTGACCAAACACTGTGTGATGGAAGTCTAGCCATGGTGTTCCACCATCTTTATATGCATCAATAACTTCTGCCGGATATCCAGCATCTTCCATTTGTCCCATCATCTGGCTAGGAACATTTTCATTTGAAACGATAAAGAACTGGCTGCCGTTTGTGTTAGGGCCGGCGTTAGCCATCGATAACGCACCCTTTAAATTAAACAGTTCTTGAGAAAATTCATCTTCAAATGAACCACCAAAACTACTTTCACCACCAGCACCTGTACCAGTAGGATCACCGCCTTGAATCATGAAATCAGGAATGACCCGATGAAAAATAATACCGTCGTAATAACCATTTTTTGCAAGTGCAATAAAGTTTTCAACTGTTTTTGGTGCTTGTTCTGGGAACAGTTGAATTTCAATATCACCATGGTTAGTTTTGATTGTTGCCTTTGGTCCCTTTGCGTTTGCTAAATTAAGTTGTGGAAATGCCATATTTATAAATTCTCCTTAAGATCTGACTTTAAACATTAGAGCTCATTATATCAGCTCAGTCGGTTGTTTAACAACTAACTTTTCTCGGGTAATTCATTATTCTTCGGTCTCAAACTCTTGGATCACGTCTAGGAATTGCTCACCATATTTTTCAAGCTTACTTTCACCAATTCCTTTGACCTCCATCATTTCGGTTAACGAATCTGGCATAATGGCACACATATCATGTAGTGTCTTGTCTGAGAAAATGACAAACGGTGGTACACCTTGCTGCTCCGCCAATTCTCGGCGTAACGTGCGTAGCTCTTCAAACAATTCATCGTCCTCTGCCAATGCCTGTTGTACTTTAACTGCAGTCTTACGAAAAACCTGTTCATCCCCACGTAATACACTCACTCCACGCGGTGCAACCTTCAGTATCGGGTACTGACCACCATCAGCATATAAGTAATTTGAGGCTGTCAAAAAATCAATTAATTCCGATACATCTTTCTGAGACCGATTGTGCATCAATCCGTACGTTGACAATTCGTCAAAACGCATTTGCATCACTCGTTTAACTTTAGAACCTGTCAGTACTTGGGCCACAAGTGACTTGCCAAATCTTTCATGCATGCGTTTAACACACGACAGCACCTGTTGAGCTGAAACGGTAATATCTTGAGATTCACGATCATCCAAGCAATTACCGCAGTGCCCGCAAGATGCAGACTTCTCACCAAAGTAATCGAGAATATATTGCTGTAAACATTGCTGCGTGTTGGCATACTGTGTCATCGCCTGTAACTTATCGTATTCCCGCTGCTTTGTTTGTTCATCCATATCAGATTGATCAATAAAAAAGTGTTGGATCTGGACATCATTCAGTTTAAATAGCAAAATTGCTTCACTATCTAACCCATCACGTCCAGCACGACCGGCCTCTTGATAATACGATTCCAAACTACCAGGCACCTGGTCATGAATCACAAAACGGACATTACTTTTGTCGATACCCATGCCAAATGCGTTAGTTGCCACCATTACCGGCACACGATCATATAAGAAGTCATCTTGATTTTGTCGGCGTTCGTCCCGGTTCATCCCACCGTGATACATCGTAGATTTAATATGATGCCGTTTTAACATCAAAGTTAATCTTTCAACTTCTTTTCTGGTACTGGCGTAAATAATTCCTGATTGTTCATGATTAACCGTCAAGTAATCTACTAAAAATTGATCACTATTTTGATCTTTCACAACCTTAAAAGATAAATTAGGTCGCGAAAATCCCGTCTTAACCTCATCAACCAAATTAAGCCGATCCATAATGTCGTTGGCAACTTTAGGCGTTGCTGTCGCTGTTAAAGCAATAATTGTTGGTTCGGTCGGTAGCTGCTTAATAATATCAGTCAGTTTCAAATAGCTCGGGCGAAAGTCGTGGCCCCACTGGGAAATACAATGTGCCTCATCAATTGCCACCAACGACACTGGTAGCTGGGCCAACTGGTTAAAATAGCCTGAATCAAGCCGCTCTGGAGATACATACAGCAACTTGATTTGTTGCTGTCGTGCCATTTCAAACCGTTCCTCGACCTCATCATACTCCAGCGAACTGTTAATGAAGGTCGCCGGAATCCCATTTTCATTTAGAGCATCCACCTGATCCTTCATTAGAGATATCAGTGGTGATATAACTAGCGTAATGCCGTCCATCATTAACGCTGGTATTTGGTAGCATAAAGACTTGCCACCACCAGTTGGCATAATCGCCAAAACGTTTTGATGATCCAAAACATTATCGATTACTTTTGCTTGGCCATTTCTGAAAGTATCATAACCAAATTTTGTTTGTAGAATTGTTTGTGGAGTCATCATGTCATTCCTTATTTTCGTTTTGTTAAACAGTCCGACTTACATTATAAACAAAACTGGCTGAAATTTCAGTTATCGTCGCCGAAAAATAAAAAATAACGAGTAGACAGAAAGCCGGTTTCCTGCGTACTCGTTAATTATTAGTTTACATTTTTTGGTTCTTCGTCAAGAAGTACTGATAGA
>NZ_AZGF01000020.1 GCF_001434475.1 Paucilactobacillus suebicus DSM 5007 = KCTC 3549
CTCAACTAGGTCTTCAAGACGAAATAAAAAAGCTTGTCATCGATATAAGATGACAAGCTTTTTTGACAATTAGAATGATTTACTTCAAACCATACTTCTTGTTGAAACGATCGACAGCACCATCGGCCTGAGTAAACTTTTGCTTACCAGTATAGAATGGGTGTGAATCTGAAGTAACTTCGACACGGATCAATGGGTATTCGTTACCGTCTTCCCATTTAACAGTTTCTTTTGAAGTGGCTGTTGATCCAGAGATGAACTTGAAGCCAGTTGATGAATCTTCAAATACAACTGTGTGATAATCTGGATGGATTCCTTGTTTCATGTTTATACGCTCCTTTGCCATGAGTCATTTGCTGAGACATAGTTATTTATCATTAACCCTAACAGATTAACATAATCTATTTAAAACTGCAAGGCTATTCAATCACTTCGACACCAGACTCATCCTGGATACGAACATCAGCATTTAATCGATTTAATTTCCAAACAATGCGGTCATATCCACGCAAAATATTGTCTGCTTTAGTAATGATTGTTTGTCCATCTGCCATTAATCCAGCGATCATCAAAGAAGCCCCAGCTCGGATTTCTCCAGCAGACACCTGTGCTCCATGCATGTGATGAGTACGTTCAACCATGATTAAACCGCCTTCAGCAGTGACATTCATTCCCATTTTCTGAAGTTCAATAATATGTTTAGTTCTTTGCGGATAAATTGTATCAACAATCACACTAACCCCATTTGCCCGCGTTAAAAGCGGAGTTATCGGCTGTTGTAAATCAGTCGCGAACCCTGGGAATGGCAATGTCTTAATGTTAATGGATTTTAAATCATCACTTTGTGGTACATAAATACTATCCTCACCAATTTGAAGATTGACGCCCATTTCAATTAACTTACTAGTAAATGCTTCCAAATGCTCAGGAATAATGTTGTGCAAAGTAATACCATCTCCCATTGCTGCAGCCAATGAGAGGTACGTTCCAGCTTCAATGCGGTCTGGAATAATAGTGTGTGTGTTTGTTGAACTGAGAGTGTCGACTCCCTCAATTCTAATTACATCCGTTCCAACGCCACGAATTTTAGCGCCCATGTTGTTTAAAAATGTTGCTAAATCAATGATTTCAGGCTCCTTAGCAGCATTTTCAATGATTGTAGTTCCGCTCGCCTTTACCGCTGCTAAAATACTATTGATCGTGGCCCCTACAGAAACCATATCTAAAAATATTCTCGTACCATGTAATCCATTTGGTGCTTCAATATGGATCGTACCGTTATTTTCTTCAACTGTTGCGCCTAATGCTTTAAATGCTTTAATATGCTGGTCAATCGGCCGGGGGCCAATGTTATCACCACCGGGAAATGTTAATGTTGCACGATGAAACCGTCCTAATAGAGAGCCCATGAAATAATATGATGCTCTGAGACTTTTAATTGCTTTACTGGGTAATTCACTTTCAACGATCTGTGTCGGATCAATGTTTAAAACGCCATGTTTGAAGCTTGAATCTACGTTCATCGACTTCAAAATGATCATTAAATTATGAACATCCAAAATATCCGGCACTGTATCAAACTGAACAGGGGTATCGGCTAAAATTGCAGCCGGGATAAGTGCGACCGTACTATTTTTTGCACCGCCAATCGTAACTTCACCTGATAGCCGGTTTCCTCCTTGAATGATCATGTTTTTCATTTTTTAAATTCCTCACTGTTAAAAAAACTATTGCATTGTTTAAAAACAATCAACTGTAATAATATAGAAACCATAGTCAAATTACAACCATTTAAATGGATTCAATATCAATATTATCAGAAATTTTACGCATATATATAAAAACTCCAAAATTTACCAAATTTCTTAGTGATATCTAATTTTTTAAACGTATTTTAACCGGTAAGATTTAATTGTAAACCGAAAACATGCACATCATTTTCCTAGTCAATAATTTTTTAGTTGTTTGAAACTAATATATTAGATTTTTATCAAGACAATCAAAAAAAATATCATAATAGAGCTCCAAATCATCATCTATATTGCTGAAACGCGAAAACAAGCACAGACGCTCATTTCATAAGAGAGCCCCAAACTGATTGCCAAAAACGCAATCAATTTGGGGCTCTCTTATGAAACAGCATCTAAACGTGCTTGTTTTCGCTCTTATTTCTATTTTTCACTAGCAGCCTTAACAAATGCCTTAAATAATCCCTCTGGTCGATTAGGCCTTGAGAGAAACTCTGGGTGATATTGTGCAGCCACGAAAAATTTGTTTTTTGGTAGTTCAACAACTTCTACTAAACGGTTGTCTGGTGAAGTTCCTGAAAATACCATGCCGTGTTTTTCGAAATCTTCGCGATACTCGTTGTTAAATTCGTAACGATGACGATGACGTTCGTGAATCAGTGCCTGATTGTCGTAGGCAGCTGCCGCAACCGTTCCTTGCTTTAACTTGCAAGGATATGCACCTAAGCGTTGTGTTCCACCCATATTTGTCACGTCTTCTTGATCATGCATCAAATCAATAATGTTATGTGGAGTATCCTGATCAATTTCTGTCGAATTTGCATCTTGATACCCAACCACATTACGTGCAAATTCTACGCATGCCATTTGCATTCCAAGACAAATTCCTAAATATGGTACGTCGTTTTCACGAGCATAACGAATTGCAGCAATCTTACCTTCAATTCCACGAGTACCAAACCCACCAGGAACCAAAATTCCATCAGCATCACCCAATAATTCTTCAACGTTTTCTTCGTTAACATTTTCCGAATTCAAATGAGTGATCTCAACCTTAGCATTGACCGGATAGCCAGCGTGTTTAAGTGCCTCGTTAACAGAAATATATGCATCTTGCAAATCACTATACTTACCAACCATTGAAATTTTAATCGTCTTATCTAAATTGCGAACGTGCTCAACCAATTCGCTCCATTCCGTCATGTCAGCTTGAGGAGCCTCAACGCCTAAATGGTCGCACACTATTTGGTCCATATTCTGCGCCTGCAGATTGAGCGGAATCTGATATAACGTGTCGACATCGCGTGATTCAATAACTGCCTCTGGTTTAACATCACAGAATAATGCGATCTTCTTGCACATATCTTCGGTAATTGGTTGTTCTGTCCGTACAACTAAAATATTTGGTTGAATACCTAATCCACGTAATTCCTTCACACTGTGCTGTGTTGGCTTAGTCTTCATTTCTCCAGCTGCGCGCAAGTATGGAATCAAGGTTGTGTGAATATAACAAACATTATCTGAACCAACATCACTCTTCATTTGACGAAGAGCTTCCATAAATGGCAATGATTCAATATCTCCTACTGTCCCACCAATTTCAGTGATCACAATATCTGCGTTTGTACTGCTACCAGCACGCATAATTTTTTCTTTGATCATATCAGTAATATGTGGAATAACTTGAACGGTGGCGCCTAGATAATAGCCACGACGTTCCTTACGTAATACCTCTGAATAAATTTTCCCAGTCGTAACATTTGAATATTGATTTAAATTAATATCAATAAAGCGTTCATAATGGCCCAAATCGAGATCTGTTTCGGTACCATCATCAGTGACGAAAACTTCACCATGTTGATACGGACTCATCGTGCCTGGATCAACATTAATATAGGGATCAAATTTTTGAATGGTTATTTTTAACCCCCGATTTTTAAGCAAACGGCCAAGGGAAGCAGCCACAATTCCTTTGCCGAGAGATGAAACCACTCCACCAGTCACGAAAATATACTTTGTCATCTTAAAACTCCTTTGGGAAAATTTTGAGGCAGCTAATCGTTACAACAAAAAAAGTAAGCCCCCTATTAGTTTGTAATAGGGAGCTTATTATTAAACGAACAATTCCCAATTGGTAATTGGGAGCCCATATAAGATAATACAAGGCAACGCCTGATTCGTCAAGAATTAAAACTCAATTATTCTTCGTCGTCATCTTCATCGTCGTCATCACCGAAGTCTTCATCATCATCCAACTCAGCTAGTTGACCTTCAATTCCGTCATCAGGCACGTCTTCGTCTTCATCAACATTTTCTGAATCATAATCATCATCGTCATCATCATCTTTTGATGACTCAAAATCATCGTCATCATCATCACTATCCAGATCATCATCTTCAGGATCATCATCATCGTAGTCAATAACGTCATCATCATCCCCAGCATCAACTAAGAATGCATTAACCTTCTTACGCTTCTTGCGCTTTGGCTGATCATCATCGTCATCATGAATTGTAGCTTCATCGATAGATTCAAATGGATACCAGGCACGAAGGCCCCATGTATTGTCACCAAGGGAAATAAAGCTGCCATCGACATTCAAATCTGTGTAGAATTGAGACAGACGTTCTCTGATTTCCTCGTCACTTTTACCCAAATATTGTTGAACCTCGTTTGCTAGGTCAACAAACGCCATTGCATCCCCATGTTGGGCTAAAATAGCGTGTGCGACTTCGATCATTGAAAGTTCTGATTTGTCTTGGCCGTCAAAAACTTTTAAATCCAAATTGGTGCACATCCCTTCAAAAAGTCTAAACTACATAATACAACATTAACCATTAAATTGCAACCTAATTTGATACTTGCCGATCAACTGATCTTGACCATGCAACTCATAATCCACAACTATCTTACCGTTTCCTGTAATCAAGTCCAGATCCGACAACAATCGATTAGTTTTAACCATCAGTTTCATCATACCGTACGCAGTGCGATAATGAGTTTCCTGTTCATTATCAGGGTTAAATATTATTCTCAGCCGATTTTCACCGTCACGGCTTAGTACAACGGTATGGTCTTCAGCGAACTTAAACGTCACCGGCACATTGCCCTGTCCTCCAGTTTCAGAATAGCGTAAATAATAAGAATTATTCATGCTCACCAATTGACCCTGCTCATCAAATTTAAAACTTTGTTTTTGTCCATCTTGTTCAATTGTCGTTTCTAATTGGACCCGAACCGGCATTGCTGTCTCGATCACTGTCACCTTCCTTGTTCATATCGATCATCATTATACTCGAAATTGACCGATCTGGCACGCTTTATGGATGTAAATGATTCATGTATAATAGCATGTAAACTGACTAAAGAAGAGATAAAAATGACAAGTCAAAAATACTTCGATATAGTTGATCAGCATTTCAAGCCAACTGACAACCTACAATCGTTTGCTTACACTAATACAATACTTAATCTTTTACCGACAATTAGCAGACCTGTCCTTCACTTTTGGACATTGGAAAATACAGTGATTCTCGGTTTAAAGGATCAGCGTTTACCACATCTAGATAGCGCACTGCAACTAATTCATAGTAAAAATTATCACTATTTTGTCCGTAACTCTGGTGGCCTGGCTGTGATTAGTGACGCAGGGGTGCTAAATGTTTCGCTATTTTTGCCCAACGGCTCAGATGAACTTAGTGTAGATCAAGGCTACCAGCAGATGACTGACTTAATTCAGTCATCTTTCCCTACACTTAATATCGAGGCCCGTGAAATACCTCATTCGTACTGTCCAGGTAAATTTGACTTAGCTGTGAACGGTGTGAAAATCGGCGGTATGTCGCAACGTAGGAATCAGACTGGTGTTGTTATCATGCTTTACATTAGTGTAAACGGACCGCAGATCTCGCGAAGCAGCTTGATTAGAGATTTTTACCTAAAGGGCCTGTCAAATGAAAAAAACACTTGGAACTTTCCTGATGTCTGGCCATCATCAATGACCACAATCAGTGAATTATCAAACGATTTAATCACAGTTGAAACAGTCAAAAAAATAATTAGCAAGCAGTTGTCTTCAATGTCAGGACGACGGATGATTACATTTAATTTCAATAAAACCAACAATAGCTTTAAAGACGCATTGAATGATCAAATTCATAAAATGCAGATTCGCCAACAGAAATTAACAACATTTAACTAAGAGAGGTCTTACCCATGAACATGGATGATGAACACTTACCAAAAGAAAAAGTCCTGCGGGATCCAATTTACAACTATATCTATGTCGATAACCGCATTATTCTTGACCTAATTGATACTCCAGAGTTTCAACGACTTAGAAGAATCAAGCAGCTTGGGACAACTTCGCTAATTTTTCACGGAGCAGAGCATAGTCGCTTCGGTCATAGTTTAGGTGTTTATGAAATTACCCGCCGTATCTGTAACCTATTCCAACGAAACTATCCTTCCAAAAATCCTGGCGATGGACTATGGGACGACCATGAACGATTAGTTGCACTATGTGCGGCATTACTTCATGACGTCGGTCACGGGCCCTTTTCACACACATTTGAACATATTTTCCATACTAACCATGAACAGATCACCACTCAAATTATTACTTCTCCTGAAACTAATATCAATAAAATACTTAGACGAGTCTCGCCAGATTTTCCTAAGCAGGTTGCAAACGTCATTACCCACACATATTCTAATCCTCAGGTAGTTCAGATGATTTCCAGTCAAATTGATGCCGATCGAATGGATTATTTACAACGAGATGCTTACTATACCGGTACTAACTATGGCAAATTTGATCTAGAACGAATTTTACGCGTAATGAGGCCATACGAAGGTGGTATTACGTTTGAAATATCGGGAATGCATGCCGTTGAGGACTATATTTTAAGTAGATTTCAGATGTACATGCAGATATACTTTCACCCCGTGTCTCGTGCCATGGAAGCAATTCTAGAGCACCTGCTTGAACGCGCAGATAAACTATACAAGGGTAACGTCACTGACATTGATTTTGCTCCACAAATGTTGACGCCATTCTTTAACGGCAGCTTCACATTACAAGATTACCTGACCCTGGACGACGGTGTATTAACTACTTATTTTGCAAGTTGGCGCAAATTTCCTGATAATATTTTGTCTGACCTGGCCTCACGGTTTTTAGACCGCAAGCCACTCAAATCCGTGATCTATTCTGCCGAAACGGAGCCTCTATTGCCTAAATTGCGTGATTTAATTCAGACCGCTGGTTTCAACAGTTCATACTACACGGCAGTAAATGATAGCTACAAATTGACGTATGACACCTACAATCCACAAGTAGCAAAGCCTCAAACACAAATTGAATTAATTCAGCCCAATGGTGAGCTGGTTGAATTATCACAAATCAGTACGTTGGTAGCAGCTATTTCCGGCAAAGTATCGGGAGACCAACGATTCTTTTTCCCAAAAGAAATGTTGGAGCAACACCAAAATATTGAAATTTTTGACCCAATTTATGAAGATTTTCAAGCACACATCCATAATAATCAAATTATTAACCCAAACTAAAGGAGCATTTTAATGAGTATCAAACTAATCGCCATCGATATTGATGGCACCCTTCTAAACCCACAAAGTAAACTAAATCAGGCCACCATTGATGCGGTAAAAAAAGTTCGTAGCAATGGAATTCAAATTGTCCTGTGTACTGGCCGCCCCTTAACAGGCGCCAAGCCATACTTGCAAAAATTGGGCCTTGATAATGACAGTAATCAGCATGTAATCACATTCAATGGCTCGTTAGTACAGTCAACTACTGGCAGTATCTTAGTCCGCCACACACTTGAATTTAACGATTATATTGATATTGAAGCAGTAACTAGAAAAATTGGTGTTCATTTTCACTGTGAAACTGATCAATATATATATACGGCAAACAAAAATTTAAGCCCGTATACGATTGGAGAGGCATACCTTGTGAGAATGCCCATTAGATATCGAGAAGTTAGTGAGATGAGTCCTAAATTGTCAATTTCTAAGGGGATGATCATTGATGATCCTGAATTGATTAGTAGAATTCAAAATGAACATTTATTGCCTGACGACTTTGATGATCGATTTTATATTGTTCAAAGTGAGCCATTTTTCCTTGAAATTATGAATAAGAGTGCCAGTAAGGGCAACGCGCTGCATGATCTGTGCCAAAAATTGAACATCTCTCGTGATGATGTGATGGCAATCGGAGATCAAGGAAATGATTTAACCATGATTGATTATGCCGGCACATCGGTCGCAATGGGCAACGCAATTGATGAAGTCAAAGAACATGCTGACCAAGTAACCTTGACCAATGCTGAAGACGGGGTCGCAGCTGTACTCAATAAACTAGTGTAAAAAAAGAATTAAGCCAGGAAATTTTCCAGACTTAATTCTTTTTTGTTAGTTAGTCTTAGTAACTGCTCCAGTTGACGAATTATATTGGTAAATACCAACTAAGTTAGCAACGTCGTTAGCCTGGTTGTTTTGACGTACTTCAATTGTGTACGTTGAACCACTTTGGCTATCAATAGTAAATCCATAACCTGATTTACCGTACAAACCAATTGCTGAAGCAAATTTAGAAATTACACTATTATTGGTGCTGTCACTCGTTGTCGAACTAGCAGTCGAGCTTGAAGCATTATTAGCAGCCACTGTCCCAGAAGTGGAACTTGATGCAGCACTGCTGGTTTTGGCACTATCTATTTTACTTGATAAACTAGCAGCAGCATTGGAAACTTCAGTTGTATCAGACTGTTGAAGTGAATTGGTACTACTCTCAGCACTGCTATAATTGCCATTTTTATAATCAGATTCAGATTCAATTAGTTTTTTTACGTCCTTAATTAACCTCTTATCCTGATTAGTAGGCGATTTAATTTTCTGAAGTAACGAAAGTGCCTGTTCATATTCTCCCGCAGTAATTAATTTTTTAGCTTTTTTTACTATTCTTTGTGCATCGTTTTTAGTGGTTGATTGTTCAGTTTGGGCATTAGACCCGCTAGTGTTACTAGACTTACTATCCTGTTTTCCATTACCACAACCACTGAGAACAAGCGTGCATGCTATTGCAATTACCGTGAAAATTTTCATTTGATTTCTAACTGTTTTTGACAAATTGTTCACCTCTCACTAGATCTTAACCCACTACAAAACAGTATACTAGATAAACGTTAATATTTGCTTATCTGGTATACTGCGTTCTAATTCACTCACCGTCATTAGCATCATTGTTTACTTTGTTGTCAAAGCTATCGTTAGCTCCATTTTGCATCATGTTTTGATTTATATTATTTCCCGCATCAGGATCATTGTTTACTTTATTGTCGAAACTGTCGTTCACCCCATTTTGCATCATGTTTTGCGATTGGTTGATTCCTGACTGAGGATCATTATTCACCTTATCATTGTAACTATCGTTCTTGCCGTTTTGCATCATATTATGATTAGACGACTCACTGACATAACTTTTTTCTGTGTTATTTTTTTGTTTATAAGTAGCAGATGATTGGGACTCATTCACTTTACTATTTGATTCAACATAACTACTCTTAGTTTCGTTTAAGGATTTATTAGCAATTGCTGAATAACTACTGTCATTAATATTTTTATTACTTTCACTAGAACTTGATTGGGAATTTTTTATACTATGTTGATCTTTTTTATGACTAACGCGACCGACCGACAAACTACTAGAATCAGCCAATTTGGTTGAGGCATGATCGCTACTATTCAAAGTATTGCTTGTACATCCACCAAGCAATACTGCAGCCATAATTGCTACACTCCCAAGTATAATTTTTTTTCGATTGTTAATGAATGTCATTTTGATCCCCTCCTTGCTCTACAACCATATTATATCATTTTTTTGGATTTTTGTAACAATGCTGTAATAATAATGTCATTGATTGTTAATATTTAATCAACAAAAAACAACACTTTATTGGTAAAGTGTTGCTTTTTGTAACTTTTACATTAATATTCCGAATGAAAACGATTATTAAACAATGGACTAACGGGCTTATTCTCGTTGATACGCTTGATAGCGGCACCTATAAGAGGCCCGACAGAAATCTGCACCAACTTATCAATTCGCTTCTCATCTGGAAGGTTGATAGAATCAGTTACAACCAATTGCTTAATTGGTGCTTTTTCTAGTCGTTCAATCGCTGGACCAGACAAAACTGGATGGGTACATGAGGCATAAACTTCCGTTGCACCCTCATCCATTAATGCCTGTGATCCAAGAGAAATAGTTCCTGCTGTATCAATCATATCGTCAATTAAAATACATTTTTTTCCCTCAACATTACCAATAATGTTCATTATTTCAGCAACGTTTGCGCATGGACGCCTTTTATCAATAATTGCGATTGGAGCCTTTAAAAACTCAGCTAACGCACGAGCACGAGTAACCCCACCATGATCGGGGGAAACTACAACTGCGTCTTCGGCAATTCCATGATTGATAAAATAGTCAGCCAGCAAAGGGGCTCCCATCATATGGTCAAGTGGAATATCAAAGAACCCTTGAATCTGTGCCGCATGTAGATCAAGCGCAATAATTCGAGATGCACCAGCCTTCTCCAACATGTTGGCAACCAATTTTGCCGTTATTGGTTCACGCGAGCGGGCCTTACGATCCTGACGTGCATAACCATAATATGGAATTACAACATTAATCGTATTGGCACTCGCCCGTCTTAATGCATCAATCATAATCAGTAGTTCCATCAAATTATCATTAACTGGTGCTGAAGTTGATTGAATAACGTATACGTTATCCCCACGAATGCTTTCCTCAATATTAATCCGAATTTCTCCATCGCTAAAGCGATCTACGGATAACTTCCCGAGTTCGACTCCCACTGTGCTTGCAATCTTCTCCGCTAATGGCTTGTTTGAGTTAAGTGCAAAGATCTTTAGTTTGGGATCAAAATATTGCTGTTCCATTAGGCCCTCCGATTTAGTTATTTGTCTCAATTATCATATAAATTCAAATTTTAAATTGCAAGTGTTTTACCACGGCAACTTTTTAGCATACCCTGGTTTATTCGTTTGACGGGCACGCGCAATCGCCATATCAAACTGTTTGGTTCCATCAGTAATGGTAGAACCAGCTGCCACAAACGAATCAGCAGCAATTTCTAAGGGTGCAATTAAATTACTGTTGCTACCGATAAATGCATGATCACCAACATTAGTATGATGTTTGGCCGTACCATCATAATTAACAAATACCACACCACAGCCAACATTAATATTGGCCCCTAATGTTGCATCGCCAATGTAGGTCAAATGTCCGACTTTTGTGCCTTTACCAATATAGGCCTTCTTAACTTCAACAAAGTTACCAATATGCACATTTTCGCCGATTTCTGCAGCTGGTCGTAAATGACTATATGGACCAATATCACTGCCAGTATGCATTTCAGAATCTTCGATAGTCGATGAAGTGACCTTAACCTCATCGTGTAATGTAGAGTTGATAATTTCAGAATGAGCACCAATGTAACAATCAGAACCAATCACTGTATTGCCCTTAATCAGCACTCCACCTTCGACAACCGTATCAGAACCAATCTTCACACCAGCATCAATATAAGTACTTGAAGGATCTAACAACGTAACGCCACTAATCATTAGTTTAGTATTGATTCGCTTTCTCATAACTTCGTTAGCACGAGCCAGTGCAATTCGATCATTAACACCCATCGATTCATCAAAGTCATCCATGCGGTATGCGCCAACAATGTCCCCACGTTGCTTCAAAATACTTATGACATCGGTCAAATAGTATTCACCTTGTGCGTTATCATTCGTCAACAAATGTAAAGCCGCAAATAGTTTTTTATTGTCAAAACAATAAACACCCGTATTAATTTCATTAATAGCTTGTTCATCACTGTTGGCATCTTTTTGTTCAACAATTTTTTCAACAATTCCAATGTCATTACGCACAATCCGTCCATATCCGGTAGGATCAGGAGCAACGGAGGTTAAAACAGTGGCTGCAGCTTTTTTTGCTTCATGATATTCAAATAAATGGGCAAAAGTTTCCGCTGTAAACAGTGGCGTATCACCACTAACAACAATTGTTTCTCCATCTAGGTCACCTAAAATATCTTCGGCTTGCATGACGGCGTGACCGGTACCAAGTTGCTTCTTTTGTAAAACGTACTTAGTTCTCTCACCCAATTCGTCTTCAACATCTTGAGCACCAAAACCGACAACAGTCACAACATTATCCATCTTATTTTTTTCGATCTGAGTCAGAACATGGTCAACCATTGTTTTACCGCAAACTTGGTGAAGGACTTTATAAAGTTTAGACTTCATTCGGGTTCCCTTACCAGCTGCTAAAATAATTGCATTTCTTGTTGCCATTCTACTTGTTCCCCATTTCCGTACCAAACACTGTACTTAAATAATTACCAGATTGAGCTGCGATTGTTTGATCATTAACATCAACAGCGTTGACTTTAATCAATGAAGTATAGTCATCAACCAAACGATTACCATTAAATTCACCCTCAGCAAACACTGTCATCCCCACTAAGTGTGCATTAAATTCATTAATTAATGAACGAATACCGTTAAGAGTTCCACCACCACGCATAAAATCATCAACCACTAAGACATTGGCACCCTCTTGAAGGCTACGTCGTGAAAGTTCCATTTTTTCAATACGCTTTGAAGACCCAGAAACGTAGTTAACACTAACTGTCGGTCCTTCAGTAATATGCGAATCATTACGCACGATTACAAATGGCACGTTCAGATAAGTGGCCACACTTTGAGCGATTGGAATACCCTTAGTAGCTACCGTCATAACTGTATCAATGTCTTGGTTAAGATATTGTGTCGCGATCAGACGTCCAACCTGCCTTAGCACATCAGGACGGCTAAGCAAGTCCGATAAATAAACGTAGCCACCTGGCAATAGTCGGCTCTCATCACTAACTTCGCCAACAATTCGTTCAATGAACTCCTCTGCCTCTTCCCTTAAAATGTAAGGAATAAAGCGGGCGCCCCCAGTTGCACCAGGCAATGTTTCGAGTATTCCAGTTCCCCGGTCCTGAAATGTTCGTTTTAAAATTCCCAAATCTTCGCTAATGGACGACTTAGCAGAACCATAGCGTTCACCGAAAAATTTCAATGAGACTAACGTCCGGGGATGTTCCAGTAAGTATCGTGTCATATCGACTAAGCGGTCGCTTCGCCTGATTTTCATCACTCTTACCCCTTTACATCACGTGCTGTTATTTTGAATATTATCCTTAGAAATAATACCATAAATGTTCGTGTTTTGCTCGAATAATGATAAAAAATATCAATTTAACATGTTTAATTAAAAAAGAACCGTTAAGAAAGAATTCTTAACGGTTCTAAAACCACGTATGTTACGCCCTTCGAGCATGAATTAGTGCAGCAACAAATATAATAACTTCAATTGTGGCAATGAAAAAGCTAACCGGCCAGTTAGTTAAGTATCCTAAATATAATCCAAGCCAAGTACCAACGAGTGCAAATAGCGTTGCTAATACAATCATTTTTGCAACACCGTGAACAAAATACTTGGCACTAGCTGCCGGTAAGGTCAGCAATATAAAAATTAACAAGGATCCGACAATCTGTGCCGCTACACTGACGCTGAGCGCTAGTAGAACCAAAAATACGATTGAAATTAGTGGACCGTTCACGCCATTCACACGGGCGCCAATTGAGTCAAAGGACTCAAATTTCAACGAACGGTACATCAATAACACAACAATCAAAACGAATATCGACAAAATCACTATCTGCCATACTTCACTAACACTAATACCAATCACACTACCAAACAGGATGCTGGTAGCAGAACTTGAAGTCTGATCAGAAATTGATAAAAATAAAATTCCTAATCCCAAAAATAATGCCGATACAGCACTAATTACCGACTCTCTTCGAGCTGACTTAACGCTCATTTGCCCAACCATGGCAGAACTTACAATAGTAAATAGTAGCATTCCATTGAGTGCTGGCCAGCCGGCAAACACGCCAAATGCTGCACCAGCAAAGCCAATTTCAGCTAGTGTGTGAGTTAAAAATGACATGTTACGAGCGATTACAAAAACGCCCATTATGCCGCAAATCACCGCAATAAAGGTGCTTGCAACAAACGCATGACGCATAAAATCAAAAGCAAACATTACCGTCCCTCCACTTGTTCAACTGGTAAATCAGCAATCGGGCCAGTTTTGTATTTAAAATGTTCCATATATAAGAAACGATCTGCATACTTTTGTGCTAACGGAAGATCATGAGTTATGAATATTACACTCAATTGATCGCTATGTTGGAATTTAGCCACTAAATCTAATAATTCATACTTCATCTCATTATCTAAGCTAGCAGTGGATTCATCTAGAATTAACAGCTCGGGTTTGTTGATCAGTGCCTGTGCTAGGTATGCCCTTTGTTTTTCACCACCAGAGGCTAATCCAACTGGACGGTCAGCAATTTTTTCAAGATTTGTTTGGTTCATAATATCGTTAAGCCGTAAAACCTCACTTCGACCTAACCATGGAACCCGACGATTCATTAAGCTCAGTCCAACAAAGTCTCTGATCGACAGCGGATATTCTTCATCTAAATTTCTAAATTGTGGTACGTAGCCGATTTTTACATTTTTTTTAGGTCCATTAAATTCTATTGATCCGCTCTTTGGTCGTAATTGACCCAGTAATGCTCTAACTAAGGTTGTCTTACCAACGCCGTTTTCTCCGACAATTACTAGGAATCCACCCGGTTGAAGATTAAAATTCAAGTCATCAATTACGTCTTCATCACCGTACGATAGAGCAAGACGATTAACGGTTAATACATTTTTAATAGTTACATCTCCCAGTAAATTGTAATAATTACTATTTAGTAGTTTACTAAAACAAATTTAGTTTAGCAACAAAAAAATTCTTCCATCCTAATAAGATGAAAGAATCTTAACTATTTATCACTTGAAGTTGACTGAACTCTGTCTGTTAGAGCTAAAAATGATTCAACTACTCGCTGGTACTTTTCAGGATTGACATAGATTGACTCGATGTGGTCCGCGTTCGGTTCAACATATAGTTTTTTAGGTTGATTGGCCGCATGATAAAGTTCAAAAACATTTTTCACTGGTACAGTCCTGTCACGACCACCGTGAATCAGGAGCAGTGGCAATTGATTTCTCTGAACCTGTTTCAAAATGTCGCCTTCTTGAAAAGCATATCCATCATGGAATTTAGAAATTGTGCTCGCAATTGCCACAAATGGTACAGACGGAAAGTGATACTTATGACTTAAACGATATTTGCCTTCTGAGAAAACATTACTATATCCACTATCTGCAATAATGCCAAATACGTTTTTAGGTAAATCTTCACCACTAACGGCCAAAACTGTTGTGGCACCCATGCTAATACCAAATAACAGGATTTTTGAATCTTCACCTTGTTTTTTAATCAGTTCATTGATCCACTGAAGGTAGTCAGAGCGATCTAGCCAACCTAATCCAATCACATTGCCTTCACTCTTACCGTGGGCACGAGCATCAGGCATCAGAAGACTGAAACCCATCTTATAAAACATTCTTGCGTATACCCATACCTGTTGACGAGAATGATGAAGCCCATGAGCTAAAATAACAGCTTTCCCGGTTGAAGCCGGGTTTTGCACAAAACTAGCTGATAATTTCAGTCCATCTTCGGTTTTAATCGACCAATCCTCTTGTTTTAATGTTTTAATCCAATCGTTATCAACCGGATTATTTTGTTCAATCGATTTAGTTTGACCGTTAACTTTTTGTTTATCAGAAAAACCTGTGGCAAATCTGTACACCATTGCTGAACCCAAAACCAATCCGGCACCCAATGCACCGGTTGTATAGCGGGCAAGTTTAAAATTTGTCGTTTTTTTACTCACAGTTTCACCCTCTCACTTATTTAACAATCTATTATACACTGTTAACAACTGTTTTCGAATAAGTTCGAACTATTTGAGGGGTGGACTGGTGAACTATATGACCTGGATTGCCAACAACTGTTGATGAAGCAGGTACATCATTTAAAACTACAGTACCCGCACCAATTTTTGCTTGTGCACCTACCGTAATATTGCCTAATAACATTGCATTGGCACCAATAAACACATGATTTCCTACCACAGGGTGTCGCCGTCCTGATTGCGCCTTTCTTGATCCTAATGTGACCCCATGTAAAATAGTCACGTAATCGCCAACAACCGCTGTTTCACCAATTACGACACCGAGCCCGTGATCAATAAAAACATGTTTCCCAATCTTGGCCCCTGGATGAATTTCAACACCTGTCATCACTTTAGACAAATGAGCCACTAGTGATGCGGACAAATACCGATGATGGCGATATAACCAGTGAGCAATCCTATGAATACCAAGTGCATGAAACCCGGAGTATGTTAGAATCACTTCCCACACACTTTTAGCCGCAGGATCTTGTTTTACAATGTAGCGTGCTGCATCAAACATTCCTGGCAGCTCCTTTCTCTGACTATAGTTGTGCCAATCCTTGCTTTAGATCATCAATTAAATCTTCTTCATCTTCGATACCAACTGATAAACGAATCAATTCATCCTTAATACCACTCTTCAAGCGAATATCGCGAGGGATGGCACCATGAGTCATTACTGCTGGAATTTCAATTAAACTTTCAATTCCTCCAAGACTTTCTGCTAAGGCAACAATGTTTAACCCTTCAACAAATTTTTTCGGGTCAAGTCCATCTTGAAGCTCAAATGAAATCATAGCACCAAAGTGTTTCATCTGTTTTTTAGCAATTTCATATCCTTCAAAGTCAGGATCACCAGGATAATATATCTTAGCAACGCGATCATCGTTTTTTAGTAGGTCAACCACAGCTGCTGCATTTTCGTGATGAACACGCATCCGTGCCCCCAACGTTTTAATTCCTCGTTGAAGTAACCAGCTGTCGTCAGGTCCAAGAACGCCGCCAATTGAATTTTGAAGGAATCCAATTTCTTCCGCAATTGCAGGATCGTTCGTAACTGCAAAGCCGGCAACCAAATCACTGTGACCACCAAGATACTTAGTAGCTGAGTGAACAACCACATCGGCACCCAACGCTAATGGATTTTGGTTATAAGGTGTCGCAAACGTATTATCAACAATCGTCTTGATGTTGTGACTTTTGGCAATTTTAGCAACTGCAGCAATATCTGAAATCTTCAATAATGGATTTGTTGGTGTTTCAAAATAAATCGCAACCGTATTATCTTGAATTGCCGCCTCAACCTGTTTCAGATCGCTCATATCAACGGTAGTGAATTCAAGACCAAATTTTTTCAATACTTTGTTGATTAATCTGAATGTTCCACCGTACACATCGTTACCGACAACAAAGTGATCACCAGCAGAAAACATTGAAAATACGGTGTGAATAGCTGCAGACCCAGATGCAAAAGCAAAACCAGCAGTCCCCTGTTCCAAATCGGCAATTAATTTTTCAACGGCTGCTCGAGTTGGATTTCCAGTTCTTGAATACTCCCACTTTGGTTCCCCACCAAGTACCTTCTGATGAAAAGTAGATGCTCGATAAATTGGCATTGAAACTGCACCCGTCTCTGAATTTTCGCTGTAACCGCCGTGAATAAGTTTTGTATTAAATTTCATAATTGATTTCCTCCAAATTAATATTAATCGTAAATGTGTTCACTCATATAACGCTCGCTTGAATCCGGAAAGATAGTCACGATTGTAGAGTGGGATGGTAATTCTGCAGCCATTTGCAAACTGGCCGCCAGTGCAGAACCGCTAGAGCTACCAGCAAACAGGCCAAGATCATGAGCTAGCATCTTAACGTTATTAAATGCATCATCATCACTAATCGTCTTAGTAACATCGATCTTTAAACCATCAAAGAACGGTGGTACAAATTCAACGCCAATACCTTCAGTTCTGTGACTGTGTGCCGTGCCACCATTCAAAATTGATCCTTCAGGCTCTACCACCACCGTTTTAATTTCTGGGTAAGCATCTTGTAATGCCTTGGCAGTACCTGCAAACGTTCCACCACTGCCAGCTCCAGCCACAAATGCATCAATTTTTTGGTTTGCTAAATCTGCTAAGATTTCAGGCCCCAGCGTATGTTGATAAACTGATGGGTTTGCAGGATTTTCAAATTGCATTGGTACATATGAATTAGCAATATTTTCAGCCAGTTCACGCGCTTTTTTCATTGCCCCTTTGATGCCTTCTTCGGAAGGGGTATTAATAATTTCGGCTCCTAGCGCCGCCATCAAAGTTTGTTTTTCATAACTGAACTTCTCAGGTACAACTAGTTTGACTGGAAGGTGATATCTTTGAGCAGCAAGTGCAACTCCAATTCCTGTATTACCTGCAGTTGGTTCAATAATTGTCGTTCCCTCACTAATTTCACCAATTTCAATTCCGCGTTGAATTAGTGCCATGCCCAAACGATCCTTAATGCTGCCACCGGGATTAAAAGACTCCAGCTTAGCATAAATAATGCTTTCATTAGGCGTAGCAATGTTTAATTTCATTAACGGCGTGTGTCCAATCAAATCATAAACGCTATCTACCAACATATTTAACATCTTCCCTTCGATTTATGAGGAATAAAAAAAGACGTAAATTCAAAATTGAATTTACGTCTTATACGATTCATCCCGATTTAATTGAGTGCTAGTTTAAATTTAGGCACACCAACTAGTGGGTCGCATAAGACGCGATCCACAGCAACATGCAGCAGCAATACTATTATTTGCGTTGATGTATGTTTGTGTCATTCAAACTACCTCCAATTGATTGAAATCAGAATACCTTAGTTTTTTTAACATGTCAAATAAAAAAATATTATTTTTAGCTTATTTGATGTTATTAAATATTGAATAAATACCGCTACTATCAGCTATATTGTAACCTTTTGTAAAATAAAATTTTATTTACAATACGCTGTTTTTGATGATTTCTTCCTAGTCGTGCAATTCTCCACAGATGCTCAATATATAAGGGTCGCTAGGACATTGATCGCATAGTTCGTATTGTATTTTACTGCTGCCTAGTCGTGCAATTCCCCACAGATGCTCAATATATGAGGGTCGCCAGGACATTGATCGCATAGTTCGTATTGTATTTTACTGCTGCCTAGTCGTGCAATTCTCCACAGATGTTCAATATATAAGGGCCACCAGGACATCAATCGCATAGTTCGCGATCAACGTCCTGGTGGCTCTTATATATCAGCATCTAACCGTGGAGAATTGCACTGTTATAATGCCCTAACCAAATAAACCTCGTGACAAAATCCTCGCAAACTATTTTGTAGGCGTTTTGCTCTTGATAATTTTTTGCATACTCCAAATACCGTGGGACCCGTTCCACTCATTTGGGCCGTTTCTGCCCCATGCATCAGCATTTTTTGTTTTAGTTTCGTTATTTCTGGGTATGAACGATTGGTCAGTGGTTCGAGAACATTACCCATGGCTTTAAATAATAATTCTTCGTTGCTCGTTTCCAATCCTTCAATAATCTGATCAATATCCACATTGTGATTCAAATGTTCGTAATCAATTTTTTTTAAAATCGTAGGGGTTGATACACTAACTTTAGGTTTAGCAATTACCACTGGATAATGTGGAAATGGATCAAGGAGTTCAATTTTTTCTCCATGTCCTGTAACGTGTGCGGTTTGATTGTAAACACAGTAAGGAACGTCAGAATCAATTGTCAACGAAATAGTCGCTAATTCCTCCAGGCTCAGTCCTAAATTCCAAACTCGATTCAGCGCACGCAATACAGCCGCTGCATCAGCTGATCCGCCACCCAGTCCTGCAGCAACTGGAATATTTTTTTTAATTTTTACCGTGACGCCATCTCGTTGGTGAAACCTATTTCTTAAGATATGTACTGCCTGATAGGCTAAATTACGTTGATCATTGGGTAAAAAACCACTATCAGTATAAATCTTAATCTGTTTGTTTTTTTGATGGACTTCAACATTGACGTAATCTGCCAAGTCAACAGAAGTCATCACCATATTCCACTGCGGTGACCCATCCAAATAGCGCATCGGTGTATCCAGTCCCAGATTGATCTTAGCTGGTGCTTTTTCGATTACGTTCACTGGATGCGCCTCCTTAAAAACTGTTTTATTAAAAATAATTATACTAATTAAATGAGCTATCGGCAACGATCGGTTACCATGAATAAAAAATTATTAAGTTTAAAATTAATAAACTAAAAAAACCAATGATTAAAATCATTGGCGTTTTTAGTTAAATTATTGGATCGTCTTCAAAATCAATTTCGATGTTCTTAGTCAACACATCAGTGTAACTATAAGAAACTCGTTCAAATGAATTTTCATCTTGATTTAAATCGACTACGAAAACTGCTGGGTAGGTTTCACTTAAAACGCCATGACGTTTAGTGACTTTCTTGCGCCCTGCCTGCGCAACGACTAACAACTTGTCACCCACTCGGGCGTCAAGTTTAGCTTTGATGCTCGCAATTGTTATTGGCATCCAATTCACCTCACTGTGAAACTATTATACGCCTGTTTCACAAAAATTGCAAATTTTACCATACTTATCTAAAATTAGCAAGGTCTCTATTGCATTAAATTACGCTGTTTAAGTTGATTTGCCAGTAAAATAAATTGGTCAAGTGATAACGATTCCGGTCGAATTGTTGGCGAAATATTCAAATCTTCTAGTAATTGCAGCGATTGCTTTTTAATCTCTGCACCCTTTCCAAGAACTGATTGCAGATTATTGGACAACGTTTTACGTCGATGGCTAAAACAGCCCTTAATTAACCTAAATAAGAGTTTCTCATCATCAGGCTTGACGGCCAATTCTTTTTTTCTAGGTTCTAGCGACACAATTGCAGAATCAACATTAGGAGATGGAACGAATACTGTTCGGGGTACCTCAAAAGCTAGCTCGGCGTCCATTTTGTACTGAACAGTCAAAGATAGTGTGCCATAGGCCTTGGTGCCCGGATTAGCAGCTAGCCTCTGAGCTACTTCTTTTTGTAACATTACCACTATTTTGGACCATTTCACTTCAGTATTTAGTAGCTGTAATAAAATTGGTGTTGTGATGTAATAAGGCAAGTTTGCCACCACTTTAACCGGTTTACTGGGGTCATCAAACTCGCGATCAATTAGCGCTGCGATATCAACATCAAGAACATCCTGATTAATTACCTTAACATTATCATATTCGCCCAGTACTTCATCCAAAACTGGTAATAAACTAGTGTCAACTTCCAAAGCGACAACTTGACCAGCAGCTAACGCTAGCTGTTCAGTTAACGCACCAATTCCTGGCCCAATTTCAATTACATTATCTTCAGGACCAACATCAGCTGCACTAACAATTTTCGACAGAACGTTGAGATCAGTCAGGAAGTTCTGTCCCAAACTTTTTTTTGCTCTCAATCCATATCGTTCCATGATCGCACGAGTTCTCACTCGGCTGCCTACTTCTGGTTTTTGATTCATTTCATTCCTCCGTTATTTGATCAACTGCTTGGTCAAATTTCTGTTTCTGAATTCTAAACATATTTAACCTCTTAAGCAATTGTTTCCCGTTCCCGTACCCAATTCCTAAAATATCACCCAATTGTTCACGCCGGCGTTTAGAATCTGGATCATTAATTAACTTAGCTTGTCTGAGATCACTGGCAGTGATTTCAGGTTTTGCTTCAGAGCTTTCCTGAGTGTACAAATCGGTAAGAGCTCTCTGAATGACATCTGGCGTCGCGTGTTCAACGCCCAAGCTACCTCCCGCAAGTTCAGGTACGCCCTCACTTCTTTTAATAAATGCATGTTTAACACCTGGAATTGCCACAGCAATCATTTTTCTAATACGTTCACCATTAAAGTCCGGATCTGTGAACACAATCAATCCACGAGATTGCTGTAATTTCTTAAGCCTTTCAATATCTTGAGACGACAAAGCAGACCCATTCGTTTCGAACGTGTCTGCATTGACTGCCTGCGCAATTCTTTTAGTATCATCCTTGCCTTCAACAACAAGTACTTCCTTAATTTTTTGCATTTTGACTCCCGAAAAGTTGTACGGTATTTGCAAAAGTAGCATCAGCAATTTCTTTGGGTGTCACTTCACGTAACTCAGCGATTGCATCAACCACAAACTTGGTGAAACCAGGCTCATTTTGTTTTCCCCGGTACGGTGTGGGGGTTAGGTAAGGCGCATCAGTTTCTACCAGCATCATATCAATCGGAGTCTGTTTAACAGAATCATGGACCTCGTGTGCATTTTTAAAACTTGCTACACCACTATATGAAATATGCATCCCCAGATCTAAGAACTTCTTCAACCACTCTGGATCACCGTTAAAGCTATGCATTACACCACCAATGTCCCGCACATCCGCAGCTTTTAATATATTGTAAGTATCTTCAAAAGCATCACGATCGTGCACAGAAATTGGCAAGTGCAAATTCTTAGCAATCTCAACCTGTCTAGCAAAAACCTTGCGTTGAACATCCTGTGGTGATGAATCCCAGTGATAGTCAAGCCCCATCTCGCCCATTGCGACAACCTCGTCATCATCCAGTTGAGCAATTAACTTTTCTTCAACATCCTCATTGTAATACTTGGAGTCTTCTGGATGCCACCCAACAATTGCATGTAAATTATCGTATTCATGAGCTAGTTTCAAAGCTCGTTCGTTCAAAATCGCATTTGAACCAACAATATTCATCTCGTTTACACCAAAATGCTTGGCGCGAGCCATATAAGCTGGAACTTCATCATAAAATGTGTCATCGTTCAAATGAGTATGTGAATCGTAAATATTTAGTTTTTGTTCGTGATTGTAGATTGCCATGGCTTGTCTCCTCTGTAATGGCCTGATTATTAGATTATTGAACCTCACTGTCCAACTATGTATAACCAAAAAATAAATTTATTTTTTGGTGATATTAAGTTCTATTGAATACCATAAATTTCTTAATAGTTTCAAATTAACGGATAAGTGTCTCTGACAACGATCATAAAGTTCATGATTAATGTCAGAGACACTGTCAAACAATATTCTTATTACTGCAAATCTTTTTATTCGACACCTGATCCATTAACCAAATCATCAGGAACGATGGCTAATTTGACTTCACCGTCATGTTCCGCAGATAGTAACATTCCCTGACTCAATTCACCACGCATCTTGCGTGGCTTTAAGTTAGCAACAATTATCACCTTTTTACCAACTAATTTTTCTGGTTCTGGATACCACTTGGCAATTCCTGAAAGAATCTGGCGACCTTCCTCAGTACCATCATCAAGTTGGAACTTCAGTAGTTTGTCAGCACCTTCAACATGTCCTGCCGCTTTAATTTGAGCAACTTTCAATTCAATTTTGTCAAAAGCTTCAATTCTGATCGGCTTCTTACCATCAATAACTTGCTCACTCTTATTTTGTGCTGCTTTTTTTGCTTCTTCCATTGCTGCCCGGCCTTTTTTCTTTTCATCTTTAGTCATTTCGCCCTGAATAAACGAAACTTCCTGATCAACATCCAGACGAGGGAAAATTGGCGTACCCTTGGCAACCACTTGTGAACTTTCAGGAAAATCATCAAAGCTTAACGAATCAATTTGTAGGTTTTCACCATCTAATCCCAATTGTCCCAAAATCTTAGCAGGTGCTTGAGTCATAATCGGTTGCAATAGTCCCGCAATAACTCGCAGACTTTTTGCCAAATTACTCATTACGTCAGTAAGTTCAGCACTCTTTGACTCATCCTTAGCTAATAACCAAGGTTGCGTTTCATCAATGTACTTGTTTGCACGTGATACTAGTTTCCACGTTGCTTGAAGAGCATCACTAAAGTGCATCTGGTTCATTAAGTCTTTGAACTCAGCTACTGTCTCGTTAGCCGTCTTTTCCAAATCAGCATCAAATTCAGTGGAAGCACTAGTATTACCAACAACCTTGCCGTCCTCGTACTTATTAATCATTGCCACTGTGCGGTTTAACAGGTTGCCCAAATCATTGGCTAAATCAAAGTTAACTTTATCCACAAAATCTTCAGGAGTGAATACACCATCGTTACCGTATGGCATTGCTCGAAGCAAATAATAGCGAACAGCATCTAGGCCATAGCGTTCAACCAGCGTTTCTGGATAAATGACATTACCCTTAGATTTAGACATTTTGCCATCTTTCATTAACAACCATCCATGGCCAAATACCTGTTTTGGTAATTCAAGACCGAGTGAATGTAAAATAATGGGCCAATAGATGGTATGGAAACGGACAATCTCCTTACCAACCATGTGGACATCTGCAGGCCAATACTTTTTAAAATTACCATCGTCATCACTACCATAACCTAGCGCCGTGATATAGTTCGTCAACGCATCAATCCAAACATATACAACGTGTTTCGGATCGCTTTTAACTTTAACTCCCCAGTTAAAAGTTGTCCGTGAAACGGCTAAATCCTCCAGACCAGGTTTGATGAAGTTATTAATCATTTCATTCATCCGTGCAGTCGGTTGAATGAAGTTAGGGTGCTGGTGATAGTAGTCAAGTAGCCAATCAGCGTACTTGCTCATCTTAAAGAAATACGATTCTTCTTTAACAAGTTGAACTTCGTGACCCGATGGTGCTTTACCACCAATCACCTTACCGTTGTCATCATGATATACTTCAGCAAGCTGAGTTTCTGTAAAGTATTCTTCATCAGAAACCGAATACCAGCCTTCGTACTCACCTAAATAAATATCTCCTTGAGCTAACAACTTTTCAAAGATTTTTTGAACTGCTGCTTCATGATAATCATCAGTGGTTCTAATAAACTTAGTATTTGAAATATCCAATAACTTCCAAAGTTTTTTAATGCCATCAGCCATTTCATCAACGTAGGTTTGCGGATCTTTACCCAATTTTTCGGCTTTTTCTTCAATTTTTAGACCATGTTCATCAGTACCAGTCAGGTAAAATACGTCATAACCCATTAGCCGCTTGAAGCGTGCTTCTGCATCACAGGCAATTGTCGTGTAAGAATTGCCGATATGCAGCTTACCAGATGGATAGTAAATTGGTGAGGTAATATAAAATGTTGGTTTTTGTTCAGCCATATGAGGCCTTCCCTTCTTACTTAAAATTAATCTTTAAAATTAGTACACATTAACTAGTAGTATAGCAAATATGTAGGTAAAGTGCGAACAGAACTCCTTGATTTACTGGAACTTAGCCGAATAATCAAGACTAAAATAAATCTAATTGTTCTGGTGGTCTTTTAGCCAAACCATTAAATTTGAGGTTCATCATTTTTTGCAATTGAAGTGCATTATCAGCAGCATCGTGTCCTGAATTATTATTGAAAATCACACATACTTCCTTCACCTGTGGTTTAATTTTATCAATTGCTTGCTTTAATTGTTCCAATTCTGTTTCATTGTAGCGATACAAAGTTCTCTTCTTGCGCCATTCTGGGCCGGCATTACCCCACCCCTCCAAGTTACGACCGTGTAATCTGATAAATGCTAGATGAGGACTGGTAACCGATAAATTAAATGGGACAGAACCAATTGCGGTCTGAGCCTCATCAGCGGCTACTAGCGTAAATTTAAGATCTTTAAAATATTCAGTCAACTGGTTAAAAATAACAGGATCAAACCATGATGCGTTACGAAACTCAACTGAAATTGGCGTAGTAGGCATCATTGCCCTAATTTTTCTCAAATACGTAAAATTATCCGGTTCAGCTTTAAAATAGGGTGGAAACTGAAACAAAACTGTTTTTAGTTGGTTTGTTGCAACCAGCGGCTGTAACATTTGCTGATAATCTTGAAATATTTTTCGCCTTGCTTCATCGGTCACTGGATCTTTCATGCGATCGTCCTGTGGATGCATTGTCATTTCGCGATTAGCTTTTAAAATAAATTGAAATGTTTCCGGTACTGCAGTCTGCCATTGTCTAACCGTGGAAGTCGTAGGAATCCCATAAAATGGATTATCAACCTCTACAGTTGGAAATCTTGCCGCATATTCATCAAGCCTGACCTGCCTGTCTTCTTTAATCAACGACGGGTGATCAAACCACGTTGTTAGTCCAATTGTTATCATAAATTAGCTCCTAAAAAAAGCGTGCATCTTTAGCACGCTCGATAGTTTAATATCTTCTCAATCTTAAAAACGTTTCAATGCTTGAATCAATTGTGCCTCTTGATCACTCAGACGTCCAGTTAACTGTTTTGACAACGCAATTCCTTGACTACGATAATTTCTACGAATTACAGCCAGACACAAGTCAGCCACGGAAATCAATAAAACTACAATCATAGCATCATTTTGAATGAACGTCTGGTTGAACATAACAACCCGTGCACCGCCCATCACTACGCATATGATGCCATAAATCATCGCAAAATCGAACAATACTTGTGACATGCGGACAGCCCGCATTTTAGTCACTGTTTTGCTTAATTGTTCAAATACCATGTCCCGAGTCATGATCATCACCTCTTACGTCAATTGTAACCGATTTCATAGGTGAAATAAACATTTTCACACTTTTAGTTGATCAAAAAAATCCGTCGCATCCTGTTGAATCATTTCAAATTCAATTGGTAAGTTTAACTTTTCTTGGTTAACCGCAATTACTTGTGAATTGGGATTACGATAATTAAGTAATCCAGCAAACGGATAAACCCTCATTGAAGTTCCGACAATAACGACTAAATCTGCGCTTTGCAGATAATTTAATGAACGATTAATGGACTTTGATTCAATGCCTTCATCGTACAAAACAATGTCTGGACGCAATGGACCACCACATTCTTCATGAATTCTATTTTTCAAGTATTCATGCCAATCAACTGATTTACGACATTTTTCACAATAAACGTTAAACAAATTACCATGAAAATCAACCAAGTTTTTGGTATCAGCCTTTTCGTACAAATTGTCAATATTTTGTGTAATGACTGCAGCACGACCCTGGTTAGTCAGAGCTGACTGCTTTTCATGAATAATGTTAGGTTTAGCATCTGGAAAGTACAAATTTTTCTTACAAAAATCGTAGAATCCATCCGGATCGGAAGAAAAATAGGCATGACTTAAGTAATACTCAGCATTCTTATTTTGTGTGTACAGACCGTTGGCTGATCTGAAATCTGGAATTCCAGATGCTGTGGAGACACCTGCCCCTGTTAAAAACACAATGTTATGTGCTTGATCGAACTGTTCTTGAATTGCTTCATCCATTAGATTACTTCCTTACACTGTATGGCATATTAATTTCTGTCAACAACTCTTGTACTGTCTTGTCATAAGTATCTTTAAAAAAGGTATCAGTTTTGCCCTTTGGCGGTTCAATCACAAATGAATTTTGACGATCGCCGCGCATCAATCCAATATATGCTTTTTGATTATTATTTTTGTCAGTCATATCAGAGTGAAAAATTTCAAACAATTGGCGAACTTCAAGTCTTAATTGTCGTTCACTAAATACGCCCGATAAAGTGGTAAATTCATTGTTATGCAATGCTGGCAAGCCCCAGTCAGCCATCTGATCATCAAACGCACGGAACAATCTGACAATTGCCCGTCTCATAGTAAATTGAGAGTCAATCTTTTTTTGCATGAGCACAGTGTACATATTTTGAGCCGCTGCATATGCTTGCGGATATAGATCTTGTAAATGTGTCGCTACTTTATCGATATGATTACCATAAAACACCATTGCGTCTAATAGTGTAAACAAGCGTAGTGTCCGTTCATCGTCCTCTTTATCGGACTCCTTAGTCAGAGTTTCATCGATGCCCTTCAAGTACAGTTGTTCAACTTGATCGTCAATCAAATTATGATTGCGCTGCTCTTGCACAATCAAGACATGCATTGCAGCATTGTAAAGATCCGTCGCCATAATCATTAATTGTTCGTCAAGTTTTTCATCCCCAAAAGTCACTTGGAAAAAGATTTGAGGAAATCCCTGTAGCATCATTAATAAATGCAAAAGCTCGTGGGAGGCAGTGTAATTCGGCGCGGTAACGTCCGTAACGGTAATTTTGATTCCCCCTGATAGCCCTTCTTGCTTAGCCTGGTCATGCCTAACATAACCAGTTTTTTGGTCACCAAAATGAACAAGCACCACACCCGGGTACATTTCATTAACTTCATCCAGCAAACTCTGTGCTTCTTTATTCAAAGTAATTTCTGCCATACTATTTATCCTTTCGTAGCTTCAATAGTTCTTGTCTCACAGACTGTTTATCAACTCGAGTTAGTGCCTGAAGTCGTGTAATCAAGTCGTCAACTTCGTTTGTTTGTGCCCCAACTTCAATCGCCAGTGACCGATACTGCAACTTCATATGGCCTGATTGTATTCCTGTTGTTGCTAACGCTTTTAATGCGGCTAAATTCTGAGCCAATCCAATACTTGCCACAACAGCCGACAATTCTTTTGCATTGTCAATCTTAGTAATCTGCTTTCCTACTCCAACTAATGGCACGATGCCAATTGACCCACCTACCGTTCCGACAGGTAAAGGAATGGTCATTTCGCCATGCAAGATATCCTTATCAATCGACCATTGGCTCAAGCCACGGTATGAACCAGACATCGCAGCAAATGCATGTGCGCCGCTTTCAACAGCTCTCCAATCATTACCAGTAGCAATCATCAAAGCGTCAATGCCGTTCATAATTCCTTTATTATGCGTCGCAGCTCGGTATGGATCAATTTGTGCTAGATGGCTAAGTTCGGCGATTGACTGGGCAGTTTCCCGTCCACTTTTTTTATCCGTGGCCAGATCACTCGTGGCAATGTTACATGACACTGATTGTAAACTATCTGTCGCTAAATTACTGAGAATGGCCGTGATAACATGCATCCCCACATTTGATAATTCTTTGCCAATCGCTTCACACATAGTGTTAACAACATTTGCTCCCATTGAATCTACCGTATCAATCGAGATATCAACTGACAAATAATTATCCTTTAATGATCGCAAACGTAAGTTTCGAGCTCCACCACCCCGTTTTTTCATTGATGGATGAGCAGCATTAGCTATTTCTAACAGATGTGCTTGATTACTGGTAAACCAGGATTTCACCGCTGAATAGTCTTCAACCTGGTTTATCACGACTTGACCAATCATTAAATGTGGTTGTGCTGGAGCCAGAAAGCCACCATTTTTTGCCACAATCTTTGATCCATTACTGGCAGCAGCAATTACTGAGGGCTCCTCAGTTACCATTGGTACACTATATTTTTTTTGATTTACTACTAAATTTAGTGCCAGTCCTTCAGGTAATGAATAGCTAGTAAAGTAGTTTTCTACCATCTGATTACCAATTTCATCACTTTTTTTGTCGATTAGATTACGTTGCTGAACGTTTAAGTCAAAAGTTCTTTCAATAATTGATTGACGTTCTGCAAGGGAGCGTCTATAAAAACCATGTTGCCAATCTGTCATGAAGATCCTCCACAATAGAGCTCTAAAAAAAGCAAGATTATTGCGACTAACACTGAATTAACTCATTTCAAAGTCAGAAATAGTTTAACCCACCAGTTAGCGCACATAATCTATTAGTTTTTTACATTCTACTTATTTTTAACATACTCCGCGATAACGCCCTCTCTGACACCACTTTCAGAGAAAATCACACGACCGTCACTGCTCCTTTGAAGCAAACAAACAAGTGGTAACATTCCGCCGATAATTATATCCGCTCTTTCTGGTTCAAGTCCGGATATTTTCTTTCTTTGAACTAAATTTTTATTCAATAACTCACGATAGGTGGCATACACCGCTCTTGATGAAAGTCGATATCCATGAATACTGCCCCGTGTCTTATGTCGATAATTTCGACTCATTCTTGCTAAAGTTCTGTTAGCGCCGCCCAATAAAACAATGGGCACGTGATGCGCATACTTAAGCCATGGAATTTTGGTTAGTCTTTCGTTAACAGACACTTGAGCTCTAAACAGGTCAACGGCTTTCACGTAGCCACCTAAATGAAACTGTTCCGATAAGTTAACGGCACCAATTGGTATTGAAATTAAATTTCTGGCTTTTTGGTGCTGAACTAATATCAGCTCACAACTTGCACCGCCTGTGTCCAAGATAAGACAATGTTCAAGTTTTAAAGTTCTAACGACTCCTAGATAATCGTAATAGGCCTCCTTAGCACCTGATAAAACTTGCAAATCCAGTCCAACTTCTTTTTTTACTCGCTCTAAAAATTCTGCTTGATTTTTTGCCTGACGAACAGCGGCTGTTGTGATCGCACGGACTTGTAGATTAGGCAAGCCAATGTATAATTTTTTGAACCGTTTCATTGCAGCAATTGTTCGTTCCATTGCCGATTCCTGCAGGATTTTTTCGCGTCCCATTCCTTCAGAAATTCGTGAATCTTCCTTAACTCGTTTAATTTCCCGGAAGCTGCCGTCAGCCGCAATTTCGGTGATAGCCATTCTCACTGAATTCGAGCCGAGATCCACAATTGCCAAATTCTCCACTATTTCACCTCCAGTACATTAAACATCAATTACATTAACTTTTTTATTCCTATTAATCATACCATTTCATCAACAAGACAGCACTCAAAATTATCGTATTTAAGCGCAAAAAACAGATTCAACATACCATTACTGATATAACTGAATCTGTCATCCTTAACTATTATTTAAAGTAATTAATACCAATTGCGTCTCTAACTTCTTTGAGCGTCTGATTAGCAACAATGTTTGCTTTTTCAGAACCTTCCTTTAGGATCTGATAAACGTAATCGATATCTTGTTCGTACTGTGAGCGTCGTTCGCGAATTGGCTTTAAGGTCTCTTCCAGCACTTCATTTAAGTAACGCTTAATTTTCACGTCACCTAAACCACCAGCCTGATACTGTTCCTTCAACTTAGCAACTTGATCTTTATCTGGATCAAAAATATCCAAATAAGTAAATACAGTATTACCCTCAACATGACCAGGGTCACTGACCTTAATATGCTCAGGATCTGTGTACATTGACATGACTTTCTTGGAAACTGTGTCTGCATCATCTGACAAATAAATGGCGTTGTTCAAAGACTTACTCATTTTGGCATTGCCATCGAGACCAGGAATCCGGCCTTGTCCCTTGGTTGGAAAGTATCCTTCAGGTTCAACCAAGATATCCTTATCGTAAATACTGTTAAATGAACGGACAATTTCTCTTGTCTGCTCAAGCATCGGTTCCTGGTCATCCCCAACAGGAACTGTATCGGCTTTAAATGCCGTGATATCTGCGGCCTGACTAACGGGGTAGATGAAGAATCCAGCTGGGACGCTTTCACCAAACTTTTTCTGCTTAATTTCTGTCTTGACCGTCGGGTTTCTACTAATACGTGAGACAGTGACAATATTTAAGTAATGCATTGTTAACTCATTCAAGGCAGGAATCTGCGATTGAACTAAAATTGTTGATTTAGCGGGGTCAATTCCTACGGCTAAATAATCCAATGCAACCTGAATTAAACTATGTCTAATTTTTTCGGGATCACGTGCATTGTCAGTCAATGCTTGCTGGTCAGCAATCATGATGTATGTATCGTAATCTCCAGAATTTTGTAATTCAACTCGATTTTTAAGTGAGCCAACATAATGACCAATGTGTAGTTTACCTGTTGGTCGATCACCAGTTAAAATTGTTTTCTTTGCCATGCTGCTTCCTCCGATTCTATAAAAAAAGCCTACTGCAATAATGCAATAGGACGTCGTCGCGCGGTACCACCTAACTTGCAGCATTCGAGCTGCCTCTCATCCCTTACGGCGGGAAACCATCTTCACCCATTTCGCGTACTTGAAGTCTTCTCACCAACTGCACTTCTCGCTGAATCGACGCTACTTATAACTCTTTAAGTGTACCGATCAAAGCAACAAAAGTAAAGAACCCTAATTCAAATAACAAACATTCTTAATCACTAGCGGATATTTGGCTCAATTGCTTGCGATCATTGGTGACAGGACTTACAATGAATAAACACTTTTAACGGGATTTTTGAAATGGAGGTTTTTTGGTGACAGAACAAGATGAACGACAGCTAGAACAACAAAGAGTGACCAACGTTCAACATCAAATAGTAGAACAGATTGAAACCACCAAGGATCTTTTAACAAATGCTCATGATGAAACGCGTGCCGTTGAACAAAATTACAGTGACAATGCGTCTGTTAACACTTATGAAGTCGATGATGCAATGGAAACTAACGCGATGATTGAGCAACAACGGCAGTTGGTTAGAAGAGCTGTTGAAAGCGAATCGATTTTGCGGCACCAATTAGACACACTGAACAACCTGCAGGGATCACCATACTTCGGTCGAATTGACATTAAGGATCCTGGAGAGATCAATTCAGAAAAGTTGTATATTGGCATTGCTTCGCTAATGAATGAAGAAAAATCTGAGTTTTTGATATATGATTGGCGTGCACCAATTGCTGGTGTGTACTACAACGGTACGTTAGGTAAAGTTCATTACCAGACACCAGCTGGAAGTCAAACGACTGAATTAACAAAAAAACGCCAATTTACTATTAAAAATGGCGAAATCACTAATATGTTCGATACCGACGAAACTGTCGGTGACGAGGTATTACAAGCGGCACTTGGCAGTCAGAACGACCAGTACATGCAAAATATCGTGGCTACTATTCAAAAAGAACAAAATGATATTATTCGCGACACCACCAGTGATCTCTTGTTGGTACAAGGTGTCGCTGGCAGTGGTAAAACATCTGCCATTCTGCAACGAATTGCCTACTTGCTCTATCACAGTCGGGCAAGTCTAAATGCTGATCAAATAGTACTGTTTTCACCTAACCGTTTATTCAGTCATTACATTTCTGAAGTTCTTCCAAGCTTGGGTGAACGCAATATGCGCCAAATTACTTTGGCAGAATTTCTAAATAGACGACTTGAAGGTTTGGATGTCCAAACGATTTTTGAACGGTTTGAAACAGAACAGTCTCAAACCAACAATCAAAAAGCAGTTCAAACGGTTCTTGAAGGCGCAGAATGTATGCGGCAAGTTGCCAGATATGCCGCTCAACTAAACATTGACGACATTCAATTTACTAACATTCTGTTCGAAGGTCAGGTATTTTTTAGTGCAGACCATATCAAAAATATTTTTGCAAAACAACCAACCGCTATCCATCTCACAGATAAAATACTAGCAACCAAGAACACGTTAATTCGTGAATTAAAACAACGAATTAAAGCCGAAGCAAAAAAAGACTGGGTGAATGAGGAATTAAATCACTTAGGTGACGAGGATATTCTTAATTTATTTGGAAAACATCGTCCAGAAGAATTCGATTCAGAAGACGATCAAGTTAGGTATCTGTCTCGGCGTTTGGCACGTAGACGACTTAGGATCGTCTATGACGCCATTTACAATAACTACTTCATTGATTTTTATGCTCAATATGGTGCATTTTTGCGCCAATCGGATTTGACGGACAGCGTTGATTATGATGAATGGCAAACAATGATTAACCGTTATCAGCATCAAATTGAATTTCATCAAATCGAGCTGATGCATTGTGCACCCTTGCTTTACCTACGAGACCTAATTACTGGATCAGGTCAAAATCGTGCATTACAGTATGTTTTTATTGATGAAATGCAGGATTACTCGGTTGCTTCGCTGATTTATTTCAAGCATGTCTTTGCCAATGCTAAATTTACCATTCTTGGCGATAGTGAACAGGCTTTATTTAAAAATATCGAACTTCCACAGGTGATGTTAGAGCGTCTGAGCACGGCTCTTAATGCTAAACGGCCAAATTTAATTTCTCTAAACCGAAGTTATCGTTCAACAACAGAAATTACGAACTTTGCTAAGGCCATGCTGCCGGATGGTGATCAAATTACGGCATTCAGCCGCCATGGTAGCCGACCACGGATTGTTGTTCGCTATGACAGTGTAGGTGCGAACGATGCCTTGCTACAAGAGGCCACAAAACAAGCTGATGAATATAAAACAGTTGCTATTCTAACTAAGAATGCAAAACAGGCAAACGAAGTATTTCAAGTACTTCATCGTCATACTGACGTTTCTTTACTAACGGATACAGATCGAACGTTGCCAACTGGGATCCTCGTGTTACCAATCTACTTGGCAAAAGGGCTAGAATTTGATGCAGTCATTTGTTACGACGTATCTGAAAACAATTATGGTAATGATCGTTCGATCGGTATTTTATACACAATGGCTTCCAGAGCAATGCATGCGTTAACATTGCTGAGTATTGGTTCAGTGACTCCGTACATTACGGGAGCTCCTGCTGAGCTATTAGAGATTGAGCATAAAGTGTAGCGCCAATATACTCAAAAAATTAAGTTGGTCGAAATATGAGCAGTACTAAATTACTAATTCTTGCTTTAATTTATATAATCTAATGGTGCAATAAACGGCTGTCACTAACCAAATAAGACTCACAAGATCAAATTTCGGATTTTGATCTTGTGAGCCTTATTTTTTCGATAAATCGCATGTTCTCGCTATCACTTTTTACATTACGGTTTCAACTCCAGATGTCTCCCGTTCTGTTGTTCCATGATGTTTAATAGCATGTTTCAAAACAAATGGTGCGATCACAGTTGCTAAAATAATTACCAAAATAATATCAGAATAATAAGTTGATGACAGCAAATGAGCACTAAAGCCAATTTGAGCAGTGATCAGCGCCATTTCACCTCGAGATATCATCCCCGCACCAACTAAATAATCACTTCGCAACCCAAAGCCACTAATTGCGGCACCAAGACCACAACCAATTAGCTTGGTTAAGCATGCCAACACGGTCATTACCAGTACAAATACTACTGACTGAGACAAGTGCGACAATGTCATATTAAGCCCAACGCTAACAAAGAACAGTGGGATAAATATGGCGTATCCGATTGGTTCCACACTTTTATCGATTACTTCTCGTTCTCTCGTGTGAGCCACCGCAATTCCAGCAAAAAACGCCCCAACAGCGCCGCTCAAACCAACATAATCTGCTGCAGCTGCCATACTAAAACAAATCACCATTGACATAACGGTCGGAGCAAGCGTCGTTAGCATTCTTTCACTTAACCGCATTAAAATTGGCGCTAGCCATTTTACCAATAAATAAACGCCAGTGAAAAATAGAATTTGTTCAATGAAAACTAGGATCAGACTAGTAGATGGTCCACTTGTTGATATGCCTGTTTGATGCATCAAGCTGATCATGATGCTGAGTAAGATCACGCCAATCACATCATCAGCCACCGCAGCTCCCAGAATTGTCGCTCCCTCGCGAGTTCCAAGGTAGTGGAACTCTTTCAACACGGCTACTGAAATGCTGACGGACGTTGCCGAAAAAACAACTCCAATGAACAGTGATTCCATCATTGAAAAACCAAACATTAAACTAGCAGCTCCCATTAAAACTACTGGAAAAATGACGCCGATCACGGCCACAATAATTGCTGGCCGTAAATATTTGCGTAACAAATCCAAATTACTTTCTAATCCCCCAATAAACATCAGTAGAATGGCCCCAATATTTTGAAATTCATTCATCATTTGATCAAGATGAATCCAGCCAAGAATGGCCGGCCCCACGATAATGCCAATCAATATTTCTCCGAGGACACCAGGTATTTCTAATCGGTGGCAAAGATGAGCGGCAATCTGCGTCAAAAGCAATAATGCTGCTAATGTTGCAATAAATTTCATGTTTGCGCCTCCCTCTATGTAATGTGAAAAATCGGCCTACTTGCGCTTGCTATGCCCACACTTAGCAGCTACGTAAACCGATGCCCATTTTCACGTCTAACTTATATTATATGTGTTTGATCGTTAAAGTACTTCGTTTCTATGTGTTTTTCTATGTGTTAATCGTTAGAATACTTCAATATGTTTTTGAAACTATGTGCTTGAATTAATATGTGATATTTCTATGTGATGTGATTTTATGTGTGATTTATTAATTTGTTTGACTCACGATTGTCTTGTTAGAACGTCCCATTGCTAATTGGAAACCTAAAATAATGAGACCCACGATGAATCCAAGAATTGCCGGAATAACCCAATCCATTCCATAACTAGCAAATGGCAAGTATGAATCAATTTTCAATAAAGCTTTAGCCCAAGCACTAGCAGAAATGATTGCAGGTGCCGAAGTGATTCCGTCAAGTAGTGCTGGAATTAACGTAAACAACGTTGTCATAATATAAACGATACGTGCCTTTTTAAATAAAGGCGATAAGATGGAAAGTGCAATTAAAGTAATTGCGAGCGGATAAACAAACATTAACATTGGTAATGACCATGCAATGATTTGGTCAAGTCCTAGGTTGGCGATTAAAAATGATAACAAGCAAGTAAATGCATTCCATTTGGCATAACTGATCTTTGGAAAACGTGTGTGCAATGCTTCAGCAAATGAAGTCGATAATCCAATTGATGTGGTTAAGCATGTTAGAGTTGCCATTATTGCTAAAATGATTTCACCTGGAATACCCATAAAGTGATTAGCAATTTGACTAAATGCAATTCCACCGTCAGCTGAAACCTTAAAGTATTCAAGGCTTGTAGCACCGATCCAAATGAGGATCAGATAGATAATTGCTTCAAGAGTGATACTAATTAAACCTGACTTAGCGGTTGCCTTTGCGATATTTGCTGGATCTTTTGGCCCAAGATTACGAATGATTGTAACAATTGCGATACCAAATAATAATCCTGCGATACAATCCATCGTATTATAGCCTTGCAAGAAACCATTTAAAAACGATGCATGTTGGTAAGCTGATGTTGTTGCTTGACCTGATGCTTTGCCCATTGGTGACATGAAAGAAAAACCAAAGATGATAGCCAATAATATTAAGAACGCTGGATTTAACAACTTACCGATCGAATTAATAATTTCCCCTGGTTTTCTAGCAAATGCCCAAGTAATGCCGAAGAAAATCAGTGAATAGATGAATAATGCAATTGGTGTTTGACTTGCTGACAAATGTTGTGCAAATCCGATCTGAAACGGTGTCGTTGCCGTCCGTGGTGTTGCAAACAGTGGCCCAAGTGTCGCACAAAGTAAAATCATAAAAATCGTTGCATATTTCTTACTAATCGGTTTGGCCAAATCGTAAATACCATTTGACTTTGTAATACTAATCGCAATAATCGCTAACAATGGCAGAAGTGTTCCTGTGATTAAAAATCCAATTGCAGCTGGCAACCAGTTGCTACCAGCTAATTGACCTAAATGGATTGGAAAAATTAAGTTTCCTGCACCGAAGAACATTCCGAACAACATTGAACCGATAAAAATATAATTACCTTTAGTTAATTTTTTGTCTTTCATAATCTAATCCCCTTTGAATAAATCAATAACATCTGACTATTCTAAGAGACTGACTCGAATTATTCCGCCGTTACTACTCGCTTTGAAACATTCCATGCTTAAGCCTTCTTTCTTTAAATTTAAAGATAAAAAAAGTCCTTATTAGACTATCTAGTCTAATAAGGACGCATCGCGTGTTACCACCTCATAATTGCACATTCTTCACAGAACATGCCTCACCAGGTACGGTCACAATTGTGACGATACCTTGGCACTATAATGGGTGCACCCATTGAACACTCGAAACTCGCATTCAACTCTCAGAGATTACTTTCAACCTGTACAAGCTCCCCATTCTCACCAATCTAGGGGTCTCTTAAGTCCTGCAAAGGCCTACTCTTCTCATCAACGTTCTAATTTATCTTTAATGTTGTAAGTAGAATAACGCGTATTTAAAGTGTTGTCAATAGGATTTTTTCATTTTATTCTTATTTTCTAATTTTAGGCCCACTAATAGGCGAGTAAGTCGACCTTTGGATAAGATGGCAACAAAGCCGTAAGCAACTGAGAAAACTAACGCAAATGCCAGTGGCATTGTCACTAAATAAACCCATGAAGGCCAATCAGTCAATCTTAAAAGTCCCGCCAAACCGGTCAGAAAAATTGTTTGAGTTAAATAAATGCCAAAAGTCATTTGCCCACTAAAATGAATTTGGTTTAAATACTTCACTCTTGGTACTAGCCAATGACTAAGTGCAAATAGCGCAGTGATCATCATCACATCCATTAACATAACTAGTGGTTGATGAATAGATTCTGACTTGTGGTGTGAAAATCTCAACACGTGAATATTAAACCAGTAAAGCCCAATCGTGCTAAATGATAACAACACGGCTACAAGTGTGATTGATTTCTTAAAATGGTCAATCAGAGGAACAAGAGTTTTGTAATGATAGGCGATTGTTGCCCCCATTATAAAGTAAAGCTGGTAGAGCAAAGGATCATTCCCGTAGTGATAATAAATCACGGATAGCATCGGATGAACATTGGCTGCCAAACTGACATACTTAGCAATATAAACTAACACCATCTGTAACACAAAACTGGCTATTAATATTAATGCGTGATATTTTGCTAACCGATCATATACCCAAATAAAAATTGGAAAAATTAGATACAAAAGAGCCGCCAACACTAAATAGTACATATAAAATTGGCTGCCATTAAGAATCGTTGAAAGCCAATTGTGAAAATAATTTGCAGAATTGATTCGACTTGTCTTAATCAGCATAATTCCCGCTAAATACACAGTTATCCAGAACACATATGGAATACCTATGCGAACATACCGTTTCTGCCAAAAATTAAGCCAATTAAAGCGTCGCCTACTGTAGTTCCATGTCAACACAAACCCCGTAATAAATACGAAGCCCATGCGAGTAAAGTGCAACATCAAATGTGAGTAGCTAAAAACCATTCGGCTCCAAGATGACGGATCGGTTGCGTTACCCATTGTCGTTTCCGTGTGAGTGAACAAGACTCCCATAATGAGTAGTAGTCTCATCAAATCAAACTCTAACAAGTATGGTGAATTAGTTCTCTTTTGTAATACCTTCATATTGTTACTTTCCAGCAGAAACGCTAAGTAATTCATCCTTTAATTTAGGACGCAAAATCTTACCGGTTGGATTACGTGGAAAATCTTCAACAAAGTAAACCTGAGTTGGTTGTTCAAACTTAGCTAAGTTAAACTGTGCATAGTCAAACAGTTTTTGCTCCATTTCATCATGATCAGCCATTGAATCTTTAGGCTTGATTACCGCTGTTACTGCTTCACCATATAAATCATCTGGCATACCAATCACAGCAACTTCTTCAATAAAGTCAAGTTGCGATAGGATGCTCTGAACTTCAGCTGGTGCAACCTTTTCACCGCCACGATTAATCATGTCCTTACTACGTCCTTTGACAAACAAGTAACCATCTTCGTCAAGATAACCTAGGTCACCAGTTAGAAACCAACCATCCTGAAATGATGTCGGTTGTGGATCAATATAACTTGAAATGACATGATCACCGCGGACAACAATTTCACCGATCTCAGTATCGTTAGTTTCGTATTTACCATTCACCAAAATAGCAAGTTCTGTGCCGAATGCCTTACCGGCCGATCCAATTTTTTGAGCGTTGAACGGATTGATTGTGCATTGGCTTGAAGTTTCAGTCATACCATAGCCTTCTAAAATTTGAGTATCAAATTTATCTTGGAAAGCAATAAATTTATTTTCTGGCAGTGAGAAAGATGAGCTTCGCACAAAACGCATATGAATTTGATCACGTAATTGTGAATAAATTAAGTTAGCTTTGTCGTTGATTAGTAAAATTGAAATAATCGTTGGAACAACTGAAACCCATGTAACACCATTGTCAGCAACTTGCTGCCAGAAACGACTAGCACTAAATTTTTGTGCAATCACAATTTTACCGCAGGACAGACGAGTCGAGAGAGTCGAGATAACTTGTGCATTGATATGAAACATTGGCATCACAATCATTGTTGTATCATCTTCGGTCAACTCATGGGATTCAATATCATGATGAGCAGCATTGTTCAAAATACGATGTGTTAAACCCACGCGTTTCGGTTTTCCAGTGGTCCCTGACGTATTCAAAATTAATGCTAGGTCTTCTTCACCTGGTTCAGTAGGGTTTTCAATTTCGCGATCACTAACAAGTTTAGTGTTAATAAACACTGCTAAGTTGTCTTCCGTTGTTAGGTGAATCGAAGTCCTTTCCAATTTAGAATCATTAGTTATTTGAGCAGCCAATTCTTCTTTGACAACTACTAAAGCATATTCATGTTCATTAAATTCGGACTGTAATTGTGCAATCGGCGTTGTTGCTGCCACCGGATGTTCAATGATCCCCATCTCAAAGAATGCCTGAGTAATCACCGGATAGACTGCTGAATTGTCCAAACAAACAAGTGCCAAGTCAGACTGGCGTACTTTGAGGTTAATAAAATGTTGACGTAAGGAAGCGACATCCTTAGCAATTTGACCACCAGTAAACCATTGGTCACTATTCAAATCTTTGATCATACCCTCGTTTTGGTGTAATACTAGTTGTTTTGTAAGTTGTTTTGTAAGTTTTGTCATATTCAGTTACTTCCTTTCGATGTTTCTTTTGGGGCCTGCCGATTAAAATACCAAACGGTGGTACCTTATAACAGAACCAAGCGATTAAGAATGAGCCGGCTGCCACAAATACGTAGCCAAATGGCAACAGAAAAACGTACGCCCAAGAAGGCAGAGATGTTTGAGAAATTATGCCTTTGAGAATTGACAAAGCAATGGTCTGATCAAGATATACACCAAACGAAATTTTGGCACCCATCCTAATAATCCAATCTACCTTTGCATTCAAGCCATGCTGTCGTTTGTATGCGTATTGACGACCGAGCCAGAAAACAAACGAGATCATCACAAGTGCGTAGACCATCAAGTATGGTTGGTGTACTTCTAGTGTTTTGGCCATCGTTAAGTGCAAAACATTGCGATCAAAGAAATAAAGTCCAATTGTTCCGAATGCTAAAAGTACAGTAGAAATACCTAAGCCACGGGCATGGGCATGAACCCATTCATCGAATTCTCGGTAATGAACCGCAACATAAGAACCAAAGATAAAATAGAGTTGATATGATAATACATTGACTCCATAAGACCTGAACAAGTACCACCAGTTGCTTGTATCAATGTGTGGAAAAATATATTTGAAAGTGACTAACAAAATTAATTGGATAACAATGCTACCAATCAAAATCAAATTATGATTTTTAACCGTTTTAAACAATTTAACAATGAGTGGATATAGTAGGTATAGTTGAAAAGTGACTAAAATATAGTACATGTAAAAACTATCGCCATATAAAATTGAGTGAGCCCACTTACCAATGAAACTTGAATAATTAAAGGCCACCCCAGTACCAATCATTGCCAACGCAATAAAAATAGCGTTCCATGCAACATAGGGAATTCCAGAACTTAAATATCTCTTTTTCCAAAACAAAGGCCAATTTTTTTTGCGATTATAATAATTCAACGTCAACACTAATCCAGTCATGAACATAAAGCCCATTCTGGTAAAATGAAGCATCAAATGTGAACCGTTAAAAAATAATTGGCTTGCAGAGCCACTCGTTGTTGCTCGTTCAAACGCAGTAGTTGTGTGATTAAGAAGCACCCCAAAGATGAAGATCACTCTCATCAGATCAACTTCGTATAAATATGGGCGCTTCTTTTTAGATGCCATGACGCACCTCACATTCAATAAATCGAATCATGATTATCCCTCTTCTCTCTATCTCTTACTAGCAATTAATGTAGCTTAATAATTGCGACAACCAATGACAAAGTGGCGACGCTGCTGATGATCCATGCTGCTCTGCTTAGTTTTCGATGTTTTCTCATCTTGATCGCTTCCTTTTGGTTTATTTATTTCAAGAGTTAAATTTACTCGTCTGTTTTGAAATGCCAACGATCAAAATGCGAAAAAGGAAGGATATAATATGAATATTCACGTAAATAATTTGAAGAACTAACGAATATTTGATTATTTCATGAAAAAGGTCACGTAACAAAGTTAGTACTTCGTTACGTGACCTTTTAATTCAACATTCTAAAAATTTATTTTCCGGATCTTATTTAAAATAGCGTTCCATATCTGTTAGTAAGTCAGCATGAGTTGGGACCCAGTTCAATGCTTCTCGGGTTAACTTACTTGAAGCAGGAATATCCATGGCGAACAACTGATGCGCAAAGTCTAATTCTTGTGGGTCAGCATATTCTTCCTTTACTGGAATTTTTAATTCTTGACCAACTTTTTCTACGATGTCATGCATCTTCAGTTGTTCCTCATCATTTTACGTTCATTTTACTGATAAGTATGAGTTTTTGAATGCAGTCTTCCAAAAAGTTTTGGATGAGGAGGCAATTGATACAAATTCCTTGTATGAGCATCCTTTTAAACTATTAGCTCAAATAAAAAGTTCCGAACTTAAAGACATAATTCAATTTCAAAGTCATGATGATCAATTTATTAGTGCTTTTTTTAATTTTTTTGTAGAACAGCTCATCAATAGAAGACAGGAAATAAGTGAATTAGATAAATGCTTTTTTGTAGGCAGAGTTAAAGCAATACCTCAATGGATTCAAAGAACAAACCAAAAATTTAATATTTTTAGCGATTACGATGAGTTAGATCGAATTTTTAGTATTGGGGTCGAAGCTCTTCGGTAAAAATCAATAATTTTTATTTATAAATAAAAAACCGCCAGTCTTTCGACTGG
>NZ_AZGF01000021.1 GCF_001434475.1 Paucilactobacillus suebicus DSM 5007 = KCTC 3549
CTAATTGGTCTAGTTATCAAGTGTTGCACTTGATTTGACAATTGAGGAACTAAAACTTTAGAAAAAGATACACTAGTTATGATTTTAAGCGAACAAGCTCCTGGATTATTAGGAATGACAGCTAAAATACCAGAAAACAATAGGTATGTTCTCAATCAACGTGTCGCAGAAATAAAACCAAATACAAATATAGGCAGCTATTTTTTATCTATGTCTATAAATAGATCACAAGCATATTTTAGCAAAAGAGGAGCCGGAACTAAGGTTCAAAATATTTCAAAACCAAACGTTGAAAATTTTGAATTCTATTGTCCTTCTGAAAGAGAGCAACAAAAAATCGGTTCATTCTTCAAACATTTAGATGACACTATCGCTCTTCATCAGCGTAAGTTAACTAAGCTTAAGGAACTTAAACAGGGCTATTTGCAAAAATTGTTCCCCAAAAATGGCAGCAAGTTCCCGCAATTAAGATTTTCAGGGTTTGCTGACGCTTGGGAAGAGCGTAAGTTGGGTGATATAGCTCCCTTACGTGGCGGTTTTGCATTCAAAAGCTCTAAATTCAGGAACACTGGTGTGCCAATTGTTAGAATTTCAAATATTCTTTCCAGCGGGGAGGTAGGTGGAGATTTTGCATATTATGATGAACAGGATAAGGATGACAAATATATTCTTCCAGATAAATCAGCAGTCCTAGCCATGTCAGGTGCAACAACAGGTAAGGTATCTATACTATCTCAAACTGATTATGACAAGGTCTATCAAAACCAGCGAGTTGGTTATTTTCAGTCTGTAGACTATATTGACTACGGGTTTATTTCCACAATCGTCCGTTCAGAATTATTCATGATGCAACTTGAGTCTGTTCTAGTTTCAGGCGCTCAGCCAAATGTATCGTCAAAAGAAATTGATTCGTTTAATTTTATGATTCCCATATTAGTTCAGGAGCAACAAAAAATCGGTTCATTCTTCAAACAACTAGATGAGACTATCGCTCTTCATCAGCGTAAGCTTGAAAAACTCCAAGAACTTAAAAAGGGGTATCTACAAAAGATGTTTTGCTGATTCTTAATTTGATCAAATTTAGGATCCTATGAAACCCCATGACTTAATTTTTATTGTGCTTGGTCAACACTTAATTCACCTGTATAATGGATTACGCAGGAAGTTTTAAGGGCGGTGGCTGTCTTTTCCCTTGCGAGGTGGGGCCCATGGGAACATGGAATAATCTTCAGGAAGGTTTCACAGTCAATGAGCGTCTTCCAGACACTCTCGTTGATGTTGCTGTTTGCAATGTTTATTTTAGCGTTGCTAACATACATCGACCAAAGGAACAAATAAAAAAGCCGCCCTGCGTAACTTTGGCTAGGTTACAGGGTGACTCAACTATCATTTCTTAACTAATGCCACCGCCTTTGAAGCGGCTTGCATGGGAAGTCTTGTTAGCGCAAGGCTTCCCTTTTCTATTACATTATAGCATGACCTTTAAAAACTGGCTAACGTTTCATGCTTCGATCAGATTCAGGATCAGGTTGTTTGATTTCCGGATTCTGTTCAGCAAATGCTTGTAGCTGTTTTTGCGTTCGCTTACTGATTTCTTGGTGCACATCATTTAATTTATTTTTTAGTTCTGATTTTTGTTGTGGGTTCCTTGCTTGCTGAACTTGTTGTTGCAAGCCTTGATAGGACTTATTAAGATCATGGGCTGATAGCTTTTTTAGATCATGCGCAGGCTCTTTTGGGGCTTCTTGTAAGCCTAATTGTTTGGTTAAGCCATCGCTAAGTTCAATCACTTTGTTGCTCACTTACTGAATCTCACTTAAAGCGCTATGGATTACGGCTTTATCTTTGGCCCAGGTGGCCACGTAACCGAGTGAGTAGTTGCTGGTATCAACGCCAATATTTTGCATGGCAACATACGCAACCGCTTCGGCTTGGGTTTCCTGATAGGCTCGTGGCCGATCTTTAAAGGCTGATTTTAATCCATGTAACTGACTATGTGCATATTCATGATATAACGTCTTCAATTTTAAAGCATTATCGGATTCATCACCACCAATAACAATTTCATTAGTGCTGGGTTGAAAATACCCTTTAGCCCCATTTAGCGTTGCTAAGGGTACTTCACTGACTTTAAGGTCGATTTGCTGGTTTAGAAGCTGTCTAGCATCTTTTAAGAAGTAACCTGATAAAAGCTAACGAAACCATCATGAGACTAGTGTTGAGCTTACGCTCACAGTTACGCCATAAACGGTGATAATTTTCCAACCAACTAAATGAACGTTCAATGAGCCACCGTTGGGGGATAACCGAAAATTGGTGTAACTCATTTCTTTTAACGACGATTACCTTGGCTGACGTTAAACTGCTAATCTCATTAGCAAAATTTTGGCCGGTATAACCACTATCAACCACCATGGTTCGAACCAATTTAAACTGCTCTAAATTAAGGGTAACGAGTGCAATCGCCCCGTCACGATCAGTGATGTTAGCCCGGGTAATATGGATCGCTTGCGGGAATCCATTGACGTCGACGGCTAAGTGCCGTTTAATCCCCGAGATCTTCTTACCACCATCGTAACCCTTATTTTCAGCGGTAGCGGTGTTCTTGATACTTTGGGCATCTAAAATGACGAACGAAGTTCGTGCTGATCGCCCTTGCCTTAATCTTCGATCAGCGACAATTTTTTAAAACCTGAGTTAATAAAGCTGGTTTATCAGGGGTGGGGGCTTTCGACCAATTCATCCAATAGTAGTAAACAGTGGACCACTTTGGAAAATCAGCCGGCAAATCACGCCAAGTACAACCATTTTTAAGGACATAGAGCATGGCACAGAAGATATCATAAGGATCAATGTGTTTTGGATGAGTTCGTTTTCTTGAAGCTTCCAGATCCTGGCGGATCAAATCGAATTGTTGCCGAGAAATATCGCTTTGGTAATGATGACTAAAATGTTGCATATGATCACCAACTTTTTTGACAGTAGTTTATCAAATTATTTGGTCAAAATCAAAGATACTAAACAGCTTCTAAGAATATATTCATAGTGTTGCACTTGATTTGACAATTGAGGTAAAATTAAAAAGTAATAAATTAATGATTGATTGGATTTGAAATTATGTAATCTTGGGAGAAGATTGAATATATCAGAACAATTATCTTGATCACAAAATGTAAGATATAATACTGATGGAGTTAATTGTTATGGATCGATATCTTTTACTTTGAGAACTTTGTATATCATGTAGACAATCAAAATAATATAAATTCCTATTAGGTATAGGTAGAACGGTAGGCCACATAAAAATCAACAAGATTAGAATGAGTTTGATACTGTCTTGCCAATCAGGAATTGGTTCATGCTTATTCATAAAAAATCATCAGTTCATCGGTTGAACCTGTCCATAAACAGAAAATAAACTTATTTTACTGTTAGCTCATTAATTAAGTAATACAAGGAATTGCGTGACTTTTTAGACAGTTGCTAAGTAGAGAAACGCTAAGTTGGCTTTAAAATTAAGGAGATGGGAGATTCATGAGTACGATCAATACAGAGCTTCAGAACAAGTTAAAAAAGACCGCGGCGGTTAAAGCTGCAGATTATGTTAAAGACGATATGATTGTTGGCCTTGGAAGTGGCTCAACGGTTACAATGCTGGTCGATGAGCTGGGACGACAGGTTCAGGAAGAAGGCTTGAAATTTACGGGCGTTTCCACGTCAATTTCAACAGCGAAGCAGGCTAAATCATTGGGAATAAAAATTGTTGATTTGGATTCGATTGACACAATTGATTTAACCATTGATGGTGCCGACCAGGTTGACAGTGATTTCAACGGTATTAAAGGCGGTGGTGGAAACCTGCTTTGGGAAAAAATTGTGGCTGCCAATTCTAAAAAGCTTGTTTGGATCGTAGACAAATCCAAAGTTGTTGACCGAATTGGTGCCTTTCCACTAGCTGTTGACGTAGAGCCTTTCGGCAGTCATCATGTTTTGAAAAAATTTTCCGATGCCGGGTTCAATCCGGTTGTCAGGACTGATAAGGACGGCAAGGTCTTTAAAACGGATTCAAATAACATCATTTTGGATCTTCACCTGCATGAAATTAACAATCCCGATAAACTGGCCGATACATTAATTAATACCGTTGGCGTGGTTGAACATGGCTTGTTTTTAAATGCGGTTAATGAAGTTGTTGTAGGCAAAGAAGGAGCGCCTCAAATTCTGATTAATTCTAAAGTCCATCCATCTTATCAATAAAATGTCACGTCTTGATTACTCATATTAAATTAGTCGGTTAGAGGAGCCATATAACTGTGGTTCTTGACCGTTCAATCATAAAATCCTATTAAACTAATCTTTAAGACTGGTTCAATAGGATTTTTGGGTGCAATAAATCACATAATAAAATGTGTTATAAGATACAATTATTTGAGTTTAGCCATATTATTCGATGACGGGACTTGAATTATCCGGGCAACCTCGATCGTTATGATAAAAGTCGAAATAATTAAAAATGAGATTGACGACAACTCCGCAAATGAGCAGAATGAATCCATAAATCAGTGATCCCATTAATTTTTTATGACTCAAATTCGCTTTTTTACATAGAAGTGTGCCCTGTCAAAGGAGATCTTAGTCGTTTTCAAGATTACTAATGGCATTACTATTGTCAAGCAAAGCTTGCTTTACTTTTTCACTTATAGTGTTTTTTGTTTATCTTGTTTTTCAGATTCCATGTAAATCAACTCCTGTATTGTTACATAATAAGCCTAATTTAACACAAAAACATTGCGCCTCGTTATCAATTTAGTTGTTATTACATTAAAAAGCCAAACTCTTTTCACACTAACAACATAAATGAGTTCTTAGCTTTCTTCGGCACGATACTTTTCAATCCGATATAAAGTTACCGGTGCAATTCCCAACATCCGCGCAATCTGCCGTTTGGTTAATTTCTCTCCCTGTTCCCGTCGCGTTAGCAAACGACAGGCTTCTTTATAAATAAAGCGTTTCTGACGATTCGGTGAATGTGGTCCATATTCACGAACTTTACCATGATATTTTCCCTGCCGTTTAGCAATTTCAATCCCTTGTCGCTGTCTTACCTTGATTGTCTCACGTTCTTCTTGGGCCATATATTTATAAAGCTCAATAATGATATTGGTAATCAAGTTACGTAAGTTAGGGTTTTCAATACTATTAAAGCTCGGTAAATTTAAAATGTTTAAGGTGGCCCCCTTATGGCGAATGGCTTCCATAATTTCTGTTAAATCGGCTGAATTTCTACCTAACCGATCTAAACTTAAGACAATTACCTCATCATCGTCACGAAGATAATTCAGCATGGCTTGAAGTTGTGGGCGGGCAGCATTTTTTCCAGAAAGTTTCTCTTGAAAAATTTTTGTTACTCCAGCTGCTTGTAGTTGTTCAATTTGCCGGGCTAGATTTTGCTCACGAGTACTAACACGTGCGTAACCAATTTTTGTCGTTTTCAGAACGCCTCCGGAACACTTATATGTAACTAATAATAATCCAACTTTCGATTGAATACAATAGGGTAGATCGTAACGTAACGGATTGGGGGATTCGAGATAACTTCTTAACTGGACGGGTTCAATATTGGTATAACCAGCATCATCAAAGTATTGGTAGTACCAAAATATTATCTAATCTCAGAAAAGACCCGGCCGTCACCGAACAGGTGACGTTAAAGCAAGTTAAGCGGATTATGAGCAAGCTAGGCATTCGTTGCCAGGTTCATCAGAAAAAGCATTCACGAATCAAACAACAGGAGCAATACTTACAAGATAATGTTTTAAATCAGCGTTTTGGCGTTAACCAACCAAACCAGGTTTGGTTAGCTGATTCAACGGAATTGACCTATGGTGTTAACGGTCAGTATAAAGTGCGTTTGAGTGGCGCGCTGGATCTTTACGGTCGCCATCTAATTGCCCATAAATTAAGTGAAACTGAAACTTCGAAGGCAAAAGTTCAGGTTTTTCAACGGGCCTTTAATTTTGCGGGTGACGTCCACCCTGTAGTGCATACTGACCGAGGTTCGGCATGCACATCAGGAACATTCAATAACTTTTTGGCGCAACATGAAGTCACCCGTAGTATGTCACGACCAGGGACGCCGTATGATAACGCACCAATGGAACGTTGGTGGAACGAGTTCAAATTGCGCTGGATTGATCGACACGCTAAACCAGTTACCTATAAAGAATTAGTGGCCTTGGTCGAAGAAGGCATCAACTATTTTAATCAACTAGATCGTTCACCAGCAAGAAACGACCTCACCCCAGCGGAACACTGGAATGAGGCCGTTTAAGCAAAGCAAAACTTATATTATTTCAAATGACAACTTGACAGGGACTAGTACAACTCAGGGGGCTTTACTTTAATATTTCCTGTAGATATTAGCCTTTTTTAAATTTTAATTATGCCTAGAAGCCTATGTTAGAAGTTATAGTCGCCGCTACTCATAGCTTCAGCATTACCCATTAGATAGCCAGCACCAACTTGTGAGAAGAAATCATGATTGGCCGTTTCGGTTGAAATTCCGTTCATTACGATTGGGTTGATATCTTTAATCTCAGCATTAGGGAAGCGGGATTCAAAGCCCATATTTTGGAGTGCCTTGTTGGCGTTGTAGTGAACGAATTGTTTAACGTCTTCCGCTAACCCAATCGGCGCGTAAACTTCTTCGGTGAACGCAAACTCGTTCTCAAGGAGATCGTCGAGCAACTCATCCATCCACTTTTTGAATGTTTTTTGTTCAGTCGCCGATAGCTCGTTATATCCCAATTGAAATTTGTAGCCGAGGTAGGTACCATGAACAGATTCATCGCGGATCACCAGTTTGATAACTTCAGAAAGATTTGCCAGCTTATTGTTACCACGGTACCAAAGTGGGGTAAAAAAGTTGGTATAGTACAAAATTCCTTCAAGAAAGACGCTTGCAACTTTCTTTTCAAGGTTGTTTCCCGTTTGATAAATATCATTGATCCGTTTGGCTTTGTATTGCATTCTGGGATTATTGTTCATCCATTTGAATACTTCGTCAACAGTGGCTTGATCGTTCAAAGATGTCAAAATAGTGCCGTAGCTTTTGGCATGAATTGACTCCATCATCAAAAAGTCATTGAGGACTGCTGCTTCTTTTCGTGTCCGAACGTCGGGCCGCATCACGTCGACTCCTTCTTCAGATTGGAGTGTGTCCAGCAAGGCTAATCCACCCACAACCCGATTGATAACCGATTTTTCGGTGCCAGAGAGTGTCCGCCAGTCCCGTAAATCATTAGAAACAGGTACTCGCGTATCCAGCCAGTATTGTGCCGTTGCTTTATCCCATACATATTCGTCAAGTTCGTCTTCGATGATGTCCCAATTAATTGTTTTATAGCTCATTAGTTGAATACTCCTTAAAAGTCGTAGTCGTCATCGGTCATTTTTTCAGTGTCCGATTCATTGTTTGCAGCCGTTACCTGTTGCAAAAATTGATTTTGATCAATCATCAGTTCTTTGAGTTGCGCCACTAGTGAAGACGGTTGAACTTCGTAGACAGCGTTAAAGCCAAGTGACATTAATGCATGATTGGCACCATAGGAGGCCAGATTGATGGCTTCGGTGGCATCGTCAAGGTTAGCTTCTAAGAAGTCTTTTTCAGTTTGCATGAGTTGATCAAACTGTGTATTAATCCAATACTGCAGTTCGGTTTGATCACTTACAGTGAGTTCTTCAAATCTGAGGCGAAATTTGTAACCAATATAAGCACTAAAAAGAGCGCTACCGCGGAGAATATTAGCCAACATTTGGTAAGTATTGACGAGAGCCTGTGTTTGAAGTATTGTCCAGTATTTACCAAACGAGAGCCCAGTTTCAGTCAGAATAAAAAGGGCTTTTTTCTGTAAGGCCATATCGCTAGTGCTCATTTGGGCTAGTTGGTCAATTTCAGCTTGCAGATTGGCATTATCATCTGCCCAAGTAAAACTTTCACCGCCGTTACCCGGAATCAGAGCCCGGAAAATGGTCGTACAGCTTTTGGCATGGACTGATTTCATAAAGGTAATGGTGTTTAATACGGATTCTTCTTGTTGAGTTCGCCGATCGTGGCGAATAGCAGGGGTGCCAACTTCTGATTGGTAGACGGCTAACATTGATGTACCTGCCAACATACGAGTAATGGCCTGTTGTTGAGTATCTGATAGCTGTTGCCAAGCCGTTTGATCATTCGTGATGGGAATCCGAATGTCCAACCAAAAGTTAGTGGTGAGTCGTTCCCACATGTATTTATCGAAATTATCTTTAATATCATCCCAGTTAATTGCTTTGTAGTATAAGTAGTCCATCGTTATTTGTTCGTCTCCTTAATTAGGATTCATGGGTATATGGGTCTTGTGACCCAATAACGTATGCCGGTGTGTTAAACGGACGGTAAGACCCCAAGTGAATTTCCTAGATCATGCATGATTCACATTCATTTGCCGTTTTAATTTCATCGTCTTCTGTAAACGTTCGAATGTAATAAAGTGACTTAATGCCTTTTGTCCAGGCGTAATTCCGTAACCGGTTAAGGTCTCGGGTTGTCATCTTTAAATTGTTATTGTCCTTCCACTCGTAAAGGTCAGGTTTCAAAACTGAACGCATAAATAGTGTCAGACTCATGCCTTGATCAATGTGCTTTTGAGCTACGGCATAGGTGTCAATAATTTTTCGTTGATCAATATCATATGCGGGTGTGTAGTAAGGCAAAGTTTCGTTAGACAGGTAAGGTGCTGGATAGAAGATTGAGCCTACCTTATTTTCCTGACGTTGTTCTACTAATTGTGTGATTGGATGAAGTGATGCACTTGTTTCATTGACGTACGAAATTGACCCGTTCGGTGCCACAGCGAGTCTATTACGATGATAAAGGCCGCCAGTAATCACAGCTTGCTTAAGTGCCTTCCAATCTGTAACAGATGGTAATTTAATATTTTTGAAGATTTTTGCAACTTTGGTACTCTTAAATTTAAAGTCTGCGTTCAAGTATTGATCGAAGTAACTGCCATCAGCGTACTTTGATTGGTCAAATTTAGCGAAGGTTTCGTGGCGTTCACGGGCAATTCGATTGCTCGTAACGAGTGAATAGTAGTTTAAAGCTAGGAAGTAGGCATCAGTAAATTCAAGGGCCTCTGGTGAGCCATACTCAATTTGGTGGCGTGCAAGGGCAGTATGCAGACCCATAGCCCCTAATCCAATCGTGTGGTAAAGTTCGTTACCATGTTTAACAGTCGGTACTTCCTTAACGTCGGTTGTGTCAGTTACGAGGGTGAGCGCACGAACAGCAACCTCAACTGAGTGACCGAAGTCCGGCGAGTCAATCATATTCATGATATTAGTTGATCCGAGATTACATGAAATATCGGTGCCAATTGTCTTGTACGATAGGTCATCATCAAGTTTTGACGGTTCTTGAGGCTGTAAGATCTCACTACAAAGGTTACTCATAATAATTTTGCCATCGACAGGGTTAGTTTGGTTGGCCGTATCAATGTTCAAGATGTAAGGATAACCAGATTCTTGTTGGAGTTGAGAAATCTTTTGTTCTAGTTTCCGCGCGTTAAAAACTGACTTCTTAATATTGGGGTTAGCGACCATGTTGTTATATTCTTTGGTGATATCGATGTAAGCAAATGGCGTACGATATTCACGTTCGACATCATAGGGGCTAAAAAGATACATTGGTTCGTTAGTCTTGAGTAATTCATAATATTTATCAGGAACAATCAAACCGAGGGACAAGGTCTTCACCCGAATTTTTTCGTCTGCATTTTCCTTTTTGGTATCCAGAAAATGTAAGATGTCAGGATGGAAGACGTTGAGATAAACCACTCCGGCGCCGTTCCGTTGCCCAAGTTGGTTACTGTAGCTAAATGAGTCTTCAAGTAACTTCATCACTGGTACAACGCCAGACGAGGCGTTGGAAATCTGCTTAATAGGATCACCTGAGGCGCGCAAGTTTGACAGGTTAACGCCGACGCCCCCACCGATTCGAGATAGTTGAAGGGCAGAATTAACGCCGCGTCCAATTGAGAGCATGGAGTCGGCCACATCGATTAAAAAACATGATACCATTTCACCGCGCCGTTTTTTACCCGCGTTGAGAAACGTGGGGGTGGCAGGCTGATAACGTTGTGAAATCAATTCATCGGCAACGTCATTGGCAAGTTGTTCATCACCATTAGCGAGATAGAGGGCATTGAAGACGACGCGATCGACAAAGTCTTCCAAAAATTGCTGGCCATCATTAGTTTTCATGGCATATTGTGTGTAGAACTTGTAGGCACCGAGAAAGCTGCGAAAACGAAAGTGATGGTCTCTCATTTGGTCGAACAAGGACTGCACAAACTTGTGTGAGTATTGTTCCAGGATACTTGGATCGATATAATCTTCGTCAACCAAGTAATTTAACTTGGCATTTAACGAATCAAATTGCTTGGTCTTCGGTTTAACTGTCTCTTCGAAATAAGCCTTTAGGGCTTCTTGATCATAATGTAGCGGAATTTCTCCGTTGCTTGGGATATTTACGAGGTTATTTAAGTAAAAATAGGTATTTTCCATTTCTGGGGTGCTAGTTACCATTAGGGATTACTCCTTCGTTGTTTGAAAACAAAATTGATTGCGATAGGTTAAGATGGCATCGGCAATGCGAGGAATGTCGTGTGCAGTGCCACGTAGCTCAAAATCGGTAATGTAAGGAAAATCGAAGCGTTTAGCATATTGTTTAGCCGTGAGTGCAAACTGCTTATTAAAATTACGATTACCGCTACCGATAATACCGTAGCAATGCTGGTAATTGCCTTCGTACGCGAGGTAATCTCCCAAAATAGTGGTTAATATTTCAGTATAACCGTTATTAACCCCATTACCACCTTTAAGAAAGGCTGGTAGGAAGGTAACAAACGGCTGGTCAAGAGTGGTGAATTCAGGGTGTTCTTTAACATTAATTGAACTAACCCGAACATGACGTTCTTTCTCAAAGTATGTTGTCAGTCTGCTAATAAAACATTTCGTGTTGCCACTCAAACTGATGTAGAGAATATTTATGGTTTCCGTAACTAATCATCGTCCTTTTTCTATATATAGTGGTTAGGCGATCATCATAGCACTATATGTAGTATCTGTGCAAATTGGTGGACGATCTGATTGATCTACAAATTGTGTTGAATATAAAGATTCATGCGAGGTGGCTAAAATGGGCCCACCGTTGGTATTTTAAGCTGCACTAAGAGACGATAAACGGGACTTTTAATGAATGGAAGCAAGCTCCCAGGACCCAGCTCACAGTTTGCACCAAAGGCCTTATTATCAATTGAGAAGAGCACACTGTACGGTTCATGATCAAAAAATATTTTGATTATGTCTACTAGTTTTTACCTTTGTTTTAGTACAAAAAAACGTGCGTCCCCTAGAACTATTAGAAAGTTAATTTAAAATAGTCGAAGGATAATTAAAGGCATGCTATAATGCGGGGAAGAAAAAGAAGCCCTGCGTGAACGGAGCTTCTCAGACAAGCCGCTTTAAAGGCGGTGGTCTAGATTACAAAATACATTGTCGCCTTGTAACCGACCAAAGTTACGCAGGGCGGGTTTTTATTTGTGGTGCTTGTCGATATAGCTGAGGAGCGCGATTAAAAACGGGCCAAACAGCAATATCAACGAGCGTGTCTGGAAGGCGCTCATTGGCTGTGAAACCTTCCTGAAGATTATTCCATGTTCACATGGCCTCACCTAGCAGGGGATCAGACTGTCCTTTATTAAAAAGTGCAGCGACTTTTTCGAAATACGATTTATCTAATAGATGCTCATTATGTTTCATCTTTTATACCTGTTTCCATTTGGAATTCAGATAAGAAATCACGCATATACTTTGTTCGACGACTGGCTTCTTGCTTTCCCGTTCTGGTATTCATTGAACTTGCTAATTTCAGCAGCTTTTCATAAAAGTGATTGATGGTTGTACTTTTGTGATGGCGATAATCATCGTGTGTTTTGATTTTCTTCACTGATATTTTGGAATCATATATTTCCTGTCCAGCGTGCCCGCCGTAAGCAAATGCACGTGCTATGCCGATTGCACCTAGTGCATCAAGTCTATCAGCGTCCTGAACACATTTACCTTCGTTAGAAAGCTGATAATGGTGTTCAATGTTGTCAGCATATGACATATGTTGGATAATATCTAAAATGTCTTCTCTAGCCGGAGTTGTAATATTCTCATGGCTAAGTATAATTCGTACTCCTCTCAGTCTATTCTTTTTATCTGCAGTGACTTTTTAGTCTATGGTGTCATGCAAATAGCTAGCTGCTTTCACAACATACAGACCAATATCAGTTTCATTTTTTTAAAATCTTCTATATATTTTTTTTGAGCTAGCTTAGCCACTCTTTGGGCATGAAGAAAATCATGCCCAGTTGGATCAAAGGCCATATTTTCTTTAGAAAATGATTTTATATACTATATTTAATCTATTTCGTTTAGTATCCTTTACTATATATAATAAGGAGGCCTCTAATGCTAGTTTTTCTGTCAACATCATTCATACCATCCAATGATAAGATGTGGTCACGAGTTGGCATAAATAAAAATCAACAATTCCCGCCATTGGCAATAGATTTAGGATGACGTTCCCTTAATTTTGAATGGTGTCCATGGTCTTAGTTAAATTTTTCTTGTTTCTGCCCAATTGATTCAATTCAGTAACTATGACAACACCACCTTAACAAATCATAATTTGGATAATAGTATGTTCCATTTGAAAGCTAAGCCTTATAATTAGCATAGGGTTAATAGCTCTAATCAAAATACCCACAAAAGGCCTGCTCAACTAACAATTGAGTAGGCCTTTTGTAGTACAAATTAATCCTTATCACAACTAACCTCAATAGCACAACAGGTATAAATAATGCTTAAAATCCCTAAATAAATTTCTCTCACAACTGTTTAATAAAGCGGCAATCCCCGTCGTACGTGATTAATTAAACATTCAATTCTTAAAACACCTATTTTTAAATCGACTTAAACCTTCGCTGTTGCGTGCGTTTACTAATCCCCGTATTTCGTTCAATCATCTTATAAGTCATGCCTTGTTTTCGCAACTCATAAGCAAATCTGATCTGTTCATCAGAATACGTTTTCGGTCGCCCTTCCCGAAACAACGGATCATGTTGCTTGGCATACAATTTACCTTCTTGTGTGCGCGTGACAATCATATCGCGTTCAAACTGCGCAAAGGCGCTAAATATTGTAAAGACTAATTGGCCAGTCGGCGTATTGTCAATTAAGCCCATATTCAAAATGTTGACTTTGACATTTTCTTTAAACAACTCTTGGATAATGGCTAAGGCCTCGCGCGTGTTCCGTGCAAACCGATCCAACTTAGTAACAATCAAAGTATCGCCTGTTTTTAGAACGCGCAACAGTTTTTGAAACTCCGGTCGTTCGGTAGTTGTGCCGGTAAACTTTTCCTGAAAGATTTTTTCTGCTCCTGCCAATTTTAGTAACTCAATTTGATTTGCTAATTTTTGATCAGTGGTACTGACCCGCGCATAGCCATATTTCATCTTTTTATCTCCTTACTTATGTCATTAAGTAATGACACGGTTCTAACCCTTTAATTATACAGCATCAAAAAGCAGGCCACAACTGTTGAGTTTTGTCGCTTAAAGCATAGCACTAGGGAGGCTTAGATGCCTTTTTTGTTATCAAAAAGGGCCTAGTACTTTTGGAATGGAAATACTTTCCAACACCAAAAATTCTAGACCCAAAAATACTGACAGTAAAATTAATCATTACGGTTTAAACCGCCGACAAATTAGCACTTTATTGCACAATTAAGGGACTTTTACCCAAAAACGATTGCAAACTGTAAACTTATTAGTTATAATCGCTTTGTGAAATTGGTACTAATTGTTTTCAAAACTTCCGAAAGAAGGCATTTGTATAATGGCTGAACGTAGTTATGACTTTCTGATGCCCAGCGTCAATTTCTTTGGCCCTGGTGTCATTAGTAAGATTGGTGATCGAGCAAAGATGTTAGGGATGAAAAAGCCCGTTATCGTCACGGATAAGTTCCTTGAAGGTTTAAAGGACGGCGCCGTGGAACAGACTTTGGATTCTTTAAAGGCTGCTGGTGTGGACTACGTTGTTTACAACAACGTTGAACCCAACCCTAAGATTCGTAACATCAAAGAAGTTAAGAAACTTTACGAAGAATCCGGTGCGGACTCCATCATCACTGTTGGTGGGGGTTCTGCTCACGATACTGGTAAAGGTGCCGGCATTATTTTGACTAATGGCGACGACATTACCAAGTTGGCTGGGATTGAAACACTCGACAAGGCTTTGCCACCATTAATCGCCGTTAACACGACGGCCGGTACTGGTTCTGAATTAACCCGTCACGCGGTTATCACGAATGAAGAAACCCACTTGAAGTTCGTGGTTGTTTCATGGCGGAACATTCCGTTGGTTTCATTCAACGACCCAACTCTGATGCTCGATGTGCCTAAGGGCTTAACCGCAGCTACTGGGATGGATGCCTTCGTTCAAGCCGTTGAACCTTACGTTTCCGTTGACCACAACCCTATCACCGACTCACAATGTGTGGAAGCTATCAAGTTGATTGAAACTTCCCTTCGTGAAGCCGTTGCTAACGGCCACAACTTGGACGCTCGGACTAAGATGGTCGAAGCTGAAATGTTAGCCGGGATGGCCTTCAACAACGCCAACTTGGGTTACGTTCATGCCATGGCTCACCAACTCGGTGGTCAATACAACGCACCTCATGGTGTTTGCTGTGCCTTACTTCTACCTTACGTTGAAGAATATAACATCATTGCTTGCCCAGATCGTTTCGCCCAATTGGCTGAAATTATGGGTGAAAACACTGAAGGCCTATCAACGCGGGATGCTGCCGAATTAGCCATCAAGGCCATGAAGCAATTATCCGAAGACGTTGGTATTCCTCACTCAATCAAAGAAATTGGTGCTAAGCCAGAAGACTTTGAATTGATGGCTGAAAATGCCTTGAAGGATGGGAATGCTTTCTCTAACCCTCGTAAGGGGACAAAGGAAGATATCATCAAGATTTTCCAAGCTGCCTACGACGCTGAATAATTTAACGTAATATGATGAAAAGCCGCCGAATTTCGACGGCTTTTTTAGTGTTTGTGCGTATACCCTAGTGGCCTTTTTTGGCTTAGTGCTATTAATTCAGCTTTTCTATATTCAATGACCTTAGTTCCTCTTTTTTGAAGTATTGTGTCGCAAAGCAAAAAGAAGGTTGTATGCCTAAGTTTGTACCAGCTTCATTACCATAATTTGATTTTTTGTATGGAAACACAATGCCCAATCTGAATTCGTTTTGTATTGAGTACTTCATTGACTTCGTTCCTAGCATGCCTCGGCCAACTTGCTCCACAGACTTTTTACCTTCAAAATAGTCTTTTTCAAGTTTGTCCATTCTATTTACATAATCCGTGATATACCAAACTTTTCGAGCAAATATTGTTGTTTCTTTTAGGATACCTTCTCGCTTACCTGCTTGGCACTCCTTAATTACACTCAATAAGTGAATCATATTTTGATAAGGAATAAAAATAAAGTCACGATTCTTGCCTAATTTTTCTTCGCATTTTATTAATGAGCATGATATTTCTTCCTTTACAAAACCGTTTTTGTCAAAGGAGTTTATATCTAGTTCTGTAAAACTAGTTATAAAAGCTGGCATGTCTAACGCTAGCTTTTCAAGTTTTCCCTCAAATTTATCATCAATTAAGTTATCAGCAGCTTCTTCACTATTTTTTGTAAAAGTATCAATATTTGATAACCATATAGATTTGAGATTAAAAAAGTTTTTCATATACTTTCTGTCTACAAATTTGATATAACCAACAGTGTTTTTTAATCTCAGCAATGCAATTTGAACATTTATTTTGTAGCTGTTTATAGTTTCCGATTTTAAATATAGGTTTAATGAATTTTCTAATTCTTTGATTCTTAAATATTGGCTTAATACATCTTTTGACTCTTTGTTACCATTGCATATCTTTTTAACTTTAATACTCTTTGACATCTTAGCTTCTTCTTTCTTATTTGTTTTCAGTTGCATTATTATTTTTAAAATTATCAAGAATCTTACTGTTTTACGTCACCAACTCTTTAAACCTTCTTCCAAATTTCATCGTGTTCTACTAGTAATATAAGGATTAAACTTAAAATTAATCTTTCTAAATTGGTTCTCACTAGTAATATAGCGATCCAACGAATTTGTTCTAAAGCTTGGATAGTAATACAGATTCCCTGTATAATAAATCAAGTAGAGAAGTTAAGGCGGTGGCTATTTCCAATCGGAGGTGGTGCTTATGGTGTTAAACCTTTAAAGCCCATAAATCCTAACGAAAGGAGTAGCCTAAGTGTCCGTTGCGGACGCTTTACAATTAATGCTGGCTTTCGGTATGTTTATCGTAGCCTTAATCGCATTAATTGTTGATCTGATCAAAAGTCAGCAAAAAAATAACCGCCTTAGCTCTGGCGAGCTAGCGGTTATTAAATATCGCAATTAATTCAAAAATAGTCACTCTAAAAGATTTCGAGTAACCCCTGCCCCGGAATCTTTTTTTGGCAACTAAATGGTTGACCTGTAGCCAACTTCAGCTTGTAGACTGAATGGCGTGTTAGTGAAAAAGAAAGGATGATTTATGAATGCTCAATATAAACTGAAATTGAGTGCGCGTGGCTGACTTAGTTGTTTTATCACTCGATATTTCCCGGATTTTTTTATTAATTGACGTAAATAATTATTGACAGCCAGACCACTTTGTTGTTACATAATATTCAATCGCATAGGGTGTCAAGACACCCTATGCGATTGAATATTATGTAACCAAAAGGAGATTCTGGCTTTGAGGAGAAAAGAGATCTGGCAGTCTGCCATTGTAAGAACATTTAGCCCTAAGTACTTATTCAGTGATTTATTTCAAGTAAGTGATTTCAAAAGAATATACCTATTTTTTTTGTTACTTATTCAACTAGTATCGTTTTTTTTAATATTCATTAATGGTAAAATTCAATTTCAGTTTTCACCAACAATCATCAATAATATAAGTCTATTAGCAGCCATTACTGGAGTATTAAGCGTCGTCTTAGTCGCTAATGGAAAAATAACGAACTATTTTTGGGGAATTGTTGAGAGCATTGCCTATATTTACGTTTCATTTGAAAGCCATTTGTATGGCGAGGTTTATTTAAACCTTTTCTTTATTTTGATGGATTTCATCGGCATTTATCAATGGACTAAAACTGAAAAACCTCAGCAGGAACAAAGCAAAAAGAAGGTAACTGCAAGGTCAATGTCAATTCGTGGCTGGTTTTTCCTGGCAATAACATTAGTATTGTCTTGGTGGTTATTATCCCTATTTTTATCTAGAGTACCCTTTATTACTCCACAGTTAGATCCACATCCTTATATAGACTCAATGAGTACGGTGCTGCAAGTCTTTGCTATGATATTAATGGCGTTTAGATTTGGTGCAAGTCAATGGTTGTTATGGAATATTTCGCATATCGCAGAACTAATATTATGGACTGTCAATTTTAATCCCGTTATGTTGGCCTTGTGGATTGCATTTTCAATCAATTCAATTTACGGATTTTATGTATGGACGTTCAAACTAAAGGATGGTGCACAGGAGCGTGACGCGATAGTATGACGTATTCTTTTAACAATTCCAGTTCAGAAAAATTCCAGCAAATTTCTGGTAGTCAATTCCAGGAAGATTCCAAATTGCTTTCCAATGCACCTAACATTACACTGCAAACACAACTAATAAAACCCGCTGCCATCATGATAATTACTAACTCTGGCAAGAAGAGAATTGTCAGTGACGAGTCAGTAGAAATAAAACCAGGTCAAAAATTAGTTTATGATTTGGGGTCCCTTTACGTCGGTTACTTTACTGTAAAGTGTCAATCTGTAGGTTCTCCGATGGATGCGCCTTTACTCTTAAAAACACGCTTCGCTGAAATTCAAACAGAACTAAATATTGATGCCAGCCAAATTAAGAGTTGGTTACCTTTATCTTGGATACAAGATGATATACAAACCATTGAGGTGTTGCCAAACCAATTAAGTTACCGTAGACGGTTCAGCTGTCGATATATTTGTTTAGAACCTATCGGACAATCCCTTAAATGGCAACCGGAATTTAAAGAGCCTATTTTTAAAGCGGAAAGTGCGGTATTGAATGACACTGTAAAGCCCTTGAAGCATGTATCTCAATGGATTCAAGATATTGATCAGGCTTGCATTAAAACACTTCGTAATACAATGCAGGAGGTCTTCGAAGATGGCACAAAGAGAGATCAGCGATTATGGGTCAGTGATTTTGAAATACAGGCAAAAGTAAACTATGCAACGTTTAATAATCATGAGTTGCCCAAACGGTGCCTTTATTTACTTGGCAGTTATATAGATGACAAAGGACGACTTCCAGCTGATGTCTTGACAAGGTTGGAAGAACCCGTTGCTGATGATTTGTTTTGGTTCGATTATGAACTACTCTTTATTGTTGCACTTAAAGAATATATGTGTGCCACATCAGATGAGTCTCTGCTATCAAATTTATATCCAGTAGCCAAACGCGCATTCAAATTTATCCAAGATCAATTAACAAACACGTCAACAGTTGGAAATCGCAAGGATATTTTTATTGATTGGTCCACCCATTTTAACAAAGAAACGGCTGTTCAGGCCGAACTCTTGATGGCAATTTCGAGTTTTATAGAATTGGCCCAACTTTCTAATGATAAAGATGTTAAACTTTATACCCAATTTTTTGTGCAAGTAAAGAAACAATCTTTGACAGAGTGCTATAACTACAATGAACATCAATTTACTAGCGGTTCACAAAAAGAAATTAATCCATTAAGTCAAATTTTTATGCTGCTGACTGATCTTCTGCCTGAAAAAGAAACGCAATTAGTTATTGATCGTTTGCAATCACAATTTGACCTTGAAAAGATTCTCACTACTCCAAGTACACAGGGGCTTCTAGCAGAAGCGCTTTTCAAACACAATCGCAGTGATGAAGCATTGACTGTTATCAAAAATTATTGGGGAGGAATGTTGAGACAGGGTTCCGATACATTTTGGGAAGTTTTTGACAAAGATAATTTGTCCTATTCACCGTACGGATCGCCTTTGCTTAATGGATACTGTTTCGGTTGGAGTAGTTACCCATCCTATTTATTTAGAAAATACTTGCAATAACAACAATCAACATTAACTCTGATTAGCTGCTGATTTTGACAAATAATCTTAAAAATCAACTAAACCCTATTTTGAAAAAATTTTGTGGCGCCATTCGATAACTTTTCAATCAATATCAACCGCGCGTTGACTATTTTCTTGCTCGATAGCAATCAACAGATCTTAATGGCATTTTAAAACGACATGCTAGACCTCTCTGAACATTTTAACCACTTACTATCACGTACGCGTGGTGCTAGTTTGTAATAATACAAAAAAATTAACAAAAAAGTCCAACACAGTTAGACTCATAAGTGACTAAACTTAAAAGGAGTCCTAACGATGTTGAACCATCCTAAGTTTAAACAAATTCGTCACGATTACAAGGTAACTATCATTATTTTTATCAGCTGTGCCAGTCGCTTTACCAGCGCTATTGCCCACGTTATGTGACGCAACGGCGTAATGTGGCGCACGTTAAAATCGATGACTGTCGATTGTTGGCGCTACTGTGTTTACAAACAACGCTTGGTATCCAATCACAACGCCGTTTTTGGCGCTTGATGACCGCCTTTATGCCGCAAAAAATCACCATTAGTCGGTCACGGTTCAACCGTCGCGCACTACAATTATTACCCGTGGTCAATGCGATCCGTACTGGTTTGACGCGTGAAGCAGCCCAACCTGGACAGATCGCAATCATTGATAGTTTGCCGAATCCATTGTGTGAACCAGTACATAAATTTAGAGCACGTATTTTTGCTGAGCAAGCTAATATTGGCTACAATGCCACTAAGCAAATGTCGTTCTATGGGTTTAAAACCCACATGCTAGTAACCACTGATGGCTACATTCTGAATTATGTGGTGACTGCCGCTTCGGTCCATGATACAAAAGTTGCCGTTAGCTTGATTGATGATTGTCCTTGTCCAATTGTTTTGGCCGATGTCGGTTATGTAGGCAAGCGACTTGGCGCTGGATTTAAGCAATTAGGCTACACGTTATGGACACCATACCGTTCGAATATGAAGGGGGCCAAGGAACATAATAAGCGCGCGCTCAAGGCGTTACGTCGCACAATTGAATCGCGTTTTTCTACCTTAGTTAGTGATTTTGGAATTGAAACTAACTTAACGCGGAGTGCCTTTGGCTTTCAACTAAAAATTGAACTGGCAATTTTAGTCTATAATTTAGGATTTTTTAATTTTGTGACGAACTAGCACCACGCGTACCCTCTATCTTATTATTTACTGGAAAATTCATTTCCGTTTGGTCGGAATAAAATTACGAATAAACTGAAATCGTTTATGTTCATGATCGATATATAAATAGCCAAAAATACTGAAAAATAACGCACCAATAAAATTAACGAATAGATCTTTCATAGTATCGATCACGCCAACATCGAGATAGCCGTTATGGATCACAGTAGTCACTTTTTTGCCATCAGCGGTTTCACTTTCAATCGTCGTTCGTTGAATATCTTTCAGCTGGACCACTTTATTGTTACGTTGGCCTAGATCCACGCTATTGATTTGGCGCACAATGCGATCCTTTTGCATATCCATATTCAACCAACGATCCGCTGAAAATTCGACAAATTTCCAAGCAACCCCGACCGTCATTGAAAAACAAAACGTGGTCACCGCAATAAATAGCGGTGTTAATTTCAGAATTGTTATATTTTCATTCAACAAATAAATCAGCGAAAAACCGACTCCAGCAGCCAAAAACCCACTTAGTGCGTGTAACGCTGTGTCCCAGACTGGAATATGACCATAAAAGTCATTTAGTTCACCTAACACTGTTGAGCTAAAAATAAAACTGATTACGATCAATTCTAGCAAACTAGGTATATTAATATGCAGATAAGTTTCAATTAAATATGGTAGCATAAACAAAATTAATGTCAGCACTAATAAAGCGACGTGTGACCATTCTTGCATATAAATGCTATTGCCTAACATAAAAATGACAATTAACCGATAAAATATATAAATCAGCGTCACGATTTTACTTGCGGTAGTGGTGTGTGCCGTAAAAAATTTCATAAAACGCCCCCAATCATCGTTGAATCCGTATAATTTCCTGATTTAAGCTTATGATATTAGTGATGCTAGTTCAAGTCGGGTGCAAAATAAAAAAATCACACCAATTTAAATAGTGTGCCCAGAAAATCTTTTTCTATGAAATAACTTAGTCTGAATCGTCGTCACTACGACGTAATCATAATTCGACCGAGCTACCTTTTCACTGACAAGCTTATCAAACTACACTTTTGACTGAGCCATTGGAATTCAACAATTAGCGCAGCAACAATTCGGTGCCCTAAATATAGTTTTCTGAATGTTTTAACCATCAAAACTCATGTAGGCATTATTATCACACCTGATAATCCGCATCTAGGTTGCGTACTTTTAATGGCAAATATAGCACCCATTGAACACATATGTGTACATTTATCTTTACATTTTGATTACAAGTGCATACCCCCATCTTCATGCCGGTTTCTAGTTTGATGTTGCCGCTGCTTTTTCGTCATTGCCCACTCGGTCTCTTTTAAGCCACGTAATTGCTGCTTTCTTAGATAGTCTGTGTTCTTCGCATATAAAATGGTTATTAAGGCTTCGTCCAAAATATTAGTCAGGTAGTTTTTCGGGCTAGTTGGGTAATAATTGATCGCTTGATAGTCCTTAATTTGAGCTTGCTTATATTGATCAAACCGCGTTGTCTGTTGTTTCAAACGGGCTTGCACAGTTTCAATTTGTTTGTGATCCAACTTAGGATCTTGGCTACATTCGCCGATAAACAGTTGCCGAGTGCCATCATGTTTTAAGACCCGTTGTAATCGGTGGTTCTGAATATCTTTTAATTCCATTTTACCTAACAGGTAATTCAAACCAGCTTGGTGTTGCTGACTAGTAAAGACTACCGGTGGCTGCTGTTGTAATTGACTAAGATCATTGGCGCTTAATGGCTTTAATTCTGGGTCATAGTAAACCACAGCGGTATAGATTTGCTCCTTGTCAATCGTCTCTAGCTTATCCAGGTCACTGTCCGGAAAAGCAGTCGTTAGAATGCTGTCGTATTGGGTTTGCACCACGGCTTTAACTTCCCGAACGACCCGTAAATCTTTCACCGCTTTAGAAATGAATTCGAGTTCGTTAGGTTCATAAGCGGCTAGTATGCCCCGATCAGTATGCTTCAAATCGTCTAACTGGTGACCATGTTTGGCTAGCACCGTGGTTAATTGCTTCTCAATTGTTTGGGCTTGCTGATTAACTAACTGCCAACTGGTATATGGCCGCTTGGTAAACGTCAATAATTGCTGGGTTAATAAGTCGTTTCGAATATCCGCTAACCGTTCTGCCAATTCGCTACCTTTGAAAATCGTTTGTTCACTATTAGTTTCTTTAATCAGTTCCCGACGTTCAGCCGCGGTTGTCTGTTCAAAATCAAGTTCCGGATAAAGCTTTTTCGTTGCTCGTTCCACCACTTTATTTAACAACTGATTAGCTTGTGCTAGTGATGCCGTTTGCTGGTCAATGGTCAGCAGTTGTTTGGTTACATCTTCACCAACCGCGTGTTTAATTAATAAGCTGTTTTTCCAATTAAAAAGCATGCGCTGTTTATCATCTAAATGCTCTAAATCGACATAGGTTTTCAGTTGCTGACTTAGATGACTAATTGTGTGTTTTTCAGAGAATGATAGCTCGTCAGTTAAAGCGTCAAAGTGTTCATGATTTCTAATCTTTTCGTCAAGATTATGATATTTAGCTTGGGCGCTTCTTTGTGCGCTAACTTGTTGATTAAATGCTTTTCGTTCGTGTCGTTTGCTATTGATTCCCTCATGCTGAGTTGGGGTATCATCTATTCCTTGATCGACAAAAGATTTCTCACTAATCCGATCCGGAATATTTTTTTGTGCTAAAGACTGATTGACACTCAACGCCCAATTATGCCGCCACTCATTAATTTTTTCTTTTTTATCCCAATCAACCAACCAAATTTTTCTTTGTTTTGGAAACCCACTTTTGGTTAAAAGTTGCTTGCCATTTTCATCTTTAATGTACTGCGTCTTTGCTTTTAATCCCCAAGTACCATCAAGATTAAATGGGCGATTAGTCAACATCACATGTGCGTGCGGATTGTCCGGGTGATCGCGATGAATAGCTACATCAGCTACCATGCCTTGATCAACAAAGTTTTCTTGCACGTATTTAGTTAATAATTCTTTCTGTTCATCTGCGCTTAACTCAACTGGTAAAGCCACGTTAAACTCTTTGGCATACCGCGAGTTTGATTTACGATCGTTCTTTTCAACTTCATTCCATAATTTTTCTCGATCACTGGCCCATTCTGGTGCATTTTTGGGGGTTAAAATAAAGCTTTCTGGAATTACCAATCGGGCATAGAAATATCGGCGACCTTCTTTATCATCAAATAATTTTTCACCACTTCGATAAGCCGCACTGGCAATCGCACTTCGTCCTTTACCAGCACTAATATTACTAAAACTCATGTGAAAGATTGCCATATTAGTTACCTCCTTACTTTGATCCTATGGGTTTGCTTTTGTTGTCGCCATTGGCGACTTCTAATACAGGTTTTTTGGGGTTAGCACAACATAGAATTCATTCTATGTGTAAGTGCGCATTGATCTCGTTTCACTCGGCCTTCTAATTCTCTTAACTTTAACTTAGTGTATGCCTTCCGCTTCGCTATTTCAACTTCTATCCTTTGACTTAACGTTTCTTATATGATATAGTTTCGGTGATTATTTCTAATATGATTGGAGGGATCGTTATGTCTCAAAGTAACTTAGAAAAACAAGAATCTAAATTAAAAGCCCTTAATCAAAAAATTAAGGACGAAAAAAATAAGATTGAACAACGTCTAGGTAAACAAATCATCAGTCAAGCCAATTTAGATTATGCTAATTTGTCTAACGATCATATTAAGCTTTTAGCCAAGCAATTTTCTGAATTTTTAAAGGTAAAGTCCGTAGATCATTAGCCATACGAGATGGGGAAATTTCATGTCTAATCAATATGAAAAACTAGTTGAGCAACAAGCGCGTTTAAAACAAAAAATTGAGCGGGAAGATTTTAAATTACGGCAATCTAAATACTATGAAAATCGGCAAGCCCGCAAAGCCCGTTCTCGCCGATTAATTCAAAAAGGTGCTTTATTAGAAAAGTACTTTCAAGCTAATAACCTCTCGGTCGAACAAACCGAAGAACTTTTAAAAACATTCGCTGACTATGTCAACGCCCATAAACCGGATAAATTAAAAAACGATCAACCTAATAACTAGGCCGATCGTTTTTATTTTCAGGATTGTTTTTTGGCTTAATTTCTGGATTGTGTTTAGCAAAGTCTTTTAACTGTTTTTGAATTCTTTGTGTAAGCTCTGCTTTACTTTCTTTGTGCTTCCTTTTACTTGATCGCTGTTGAATTATCTTTTGACCCTTACCTCTTATTTTTGATTTTAGGTCAAGCGTAAAATCTGAAATTTTATTTTGATCTAGCTTACTTAAATGACCGATTTCTTTAAAGTTTAAACCGGCTTTGGGAAAGCGATAAATATTACCAAGATCGACCCAGGAAGGTTTCTTCAACCCAGCGGATTGCCAATCTTGAATCGGATAATATTGTTGCTTGATATAAGCCGACTTCTTTTCATACTGACTAGTAATTTTAAAAGCCTCGACCGTCTGTTCCGATACCCGACGAATTAAAACTGGCCGAGACTTGCCACCGTTAGTTTCTACAAAACTAACGTATAGGCTGACTAAGTCATTAGTCATCATCTGGATCGTTGAGCCAATCAGCGACCTCTTTAGCGTCTTTGAACTCGGTGACTGGTGTCCCTTCGGTCGCCTTTAAAAAGCGTAAATTAGCTCTTTCTTCTTCGCTTAAAGACGCATTAAAAGGTAAAGCACCATTAGCAACAATCCGCTTGTAAAACATGTTAATGGCCGTGGTTGGATTTAAGCCCAATTCGCTTAAAATTGCTTCGGTATCATCGGCCAAATCTTTATCAATCTTGACTTGGACCCGTTTCTTTTCCTTAACTGCCATGATTGTCTCATCTCCTTTCTTTTACTGCTACCATTATACTACCTTTTGAGTACCTTATCAATAGATAAAGCCCTGGCCTCAAATCACTTGAGCTTGGCGTTGATCTAAAGGCTGAACTTTTGAGCTGGTTAGCCTGGTTAGCTCTGGCGCTCATTTAAAAGCCCCTATTCTTATGTTTAAGCCATTTAAATCTAGCTTAAGTATAAAGGGGTTAGTAAGTCTTAAAACCGATTAGAAAGGATTTTGTAGCCTTTTAGGACTAGTAGTACAACCCACTGTTATCGTTGTCGGCCGACTTTTCTTCTTCGGGGTGTTTAGCCGCATATTCTCTAGCCGCTTGTTTATTCCACCAAATCCCAAATAGGTTTTGCATGGTGCCGTATAAGTAGTTCTCCACGTTCTTGATATGCTTCTCATTGCTTCTTAGGGCGTTAAAGTAGCGTCTTAAGGCTTTAGTCATCAAAGGTTTTAGTTCCTCGTCGTCAAGCGGGATTATGACGCCAATATCTTGATGATCCTTTTCAACTCGGTACTTAGCATTTAAGATAATGCCAATGAAGCGCCGCATTTGTTGCGGAGTGCGGCACCAGAAACTTAGTAATTGCACGGCTTCGGGTTCTAAGAAAACCGGTAAGCCACTGTCTTCATCAGTTAAGAAGTCATTAGCATGGTTCACCAAATCCTGGTTTTGCTTTTGAATTTCTGCTGGTGAAAAATGGGCTGTGGAAAAGTCCAACTTTTGAGTATCTATATTGTATCTATTAGTATCTATGTTTTTAAAGTCTTTATATAGATCGTGTCCGATTTTCGGATTTTCGCTCGTAGTAAGGGGTTGCGGGGTGTCGTCAACGAACTTTCGCGAACGTCCGATTTTCGGATTTTCGCTCGTAGCAAGGGTTTGCGCGGTCTCCCGCGAACGTCCGATTTTCGGATTTTCGCTCGTAGCAAGGGTTTGCGGCTCTTTTTGAGCATATTCACCGCGTAAATAGACGTCAGTTGACTGCATATCTAGTTCGGCCAGGTAAAGTCGATTGGGTTCGTTTTTTCCAGTTTTGGGATTGAAATGCATGGCTTTTTGATAAAGTAGTCCTGCACGTTCCAAGTCTTTTTTAACGGCTGCTAACTTATCATTTGAGCAGTCGAATAAATCTTTAAGTTCTTGATTGGTAAAAATAAAGTAGACGTGCCCTTCCTCATCAATCCAGTGATTGCGTAAAGAATACTCTAGCCGGGCTTTTAGTACCATGTAAGCTAGCTTAGCGGCATCACTTAAATGTTTGTATTGCTCGCCATACATTAATACCTTAGGAAACTGGAAAAACAAGGCTCCATATACGCTATTGGCGTCATAGTAATTGAAATCTGTTGATTTTGTCATAATAAAAACTCCCTTTCTTGACTGACACACGCTGTCTCAAAAGAGAGTTGCTAAAACATTCGACTTGCATTACAATACAAATCTGATATGCTCTAACTGAATTACAAAGCGAACATTGGTCGTGATCGGCTTTGTAGTTTCACCAGCATGTGTCTATTCTTGGTTGCCCATTCGGCAACTTTTTTAATTTCTAACAACAAAAAATGGACTAAATAGCTCCAGTAGCTACTTAGTCCATTGACTTCAATTTGTTTTTAACTATCCTTAACTTGCCCTTTGGGACTGGTTTGCGGTATAATTAACCTACAAATTAAGAACAATGTTCAGTCGATTTTAACTTGCCGGTGAAAATCGACTGAATCTAAGTAGCTGGTATGAGCTACTTGCTAAACCAAAAATCCCTGATTCCTCGTGAATCGGGGATTTTTCTGTTTAGCTTGATCTCTTTATTCGGTTGTTAAATTAATCTTAGTCTAGCATAGCGCTTACCTAGCGGCAACTTTATTTGGTTTTGTATATTTTGCCAGCTTTTTTCTAAATATCATTGTCTGAAAAGGCATTAAATCCTCCTTGCAAGCGTTCTTTGGAATCAGATGGTGATTCTGTGCTATTTTTAGGTGCTTCTGGAGCTTTTAATTCATCTTTAACATAAGGATCACCTTGAGCCTTTAACCGTTCAATTTCGTGAATTAAAGCGGTTTTAACAAGTGTGGTTTTAGGAATTAATGATTTATCAAAGTAATCAAGGATTTCTTTGTCGACAATTTTCTCGGGATTTAGTCGGACGTTCAAGGTTTTAACTTTTCCCATGATTACTTGCTCCCTTCGTTTTGAGCTTGTTGACTTAATCCGTACTTATAAAAGCCGTTAACATTAGCAACTTCTGTATTTTTAACAATAACTGCGTTAGTGAAAGTAGTATTCAAGATTTTTTGGTTAAGCAAATTGGCTCCACCACCGGTAAAGAACAAAGTATCAATACTATTAAGGTTCTTTAACGTTGAAGTTACATTAGCAACTAAGCGCCGGGTAAACCGGTCAATTTCCTTGCAAACCAAATCAGTAATATCATCTTGACGATTTTTAGAAAATCGGTAGTTCCAATGATGTTGCTGGTTTCCCTTTCGTAAATCTTTTTCTAATTGATAAAGGCTAGTATCACCATTAATCCCGTTGGCAATGGCTTCATATAGATCATTTACGCCGGTATTAAATTGATGGCGGTTTTTGCCACTTAGCTCAAAGTTTAAAATCGTATCAATCAGTATTGTTCCACCACCTACGTCAACAATGCCGACTTTTTCGTCTAATAGATCTTTATTCTGGATAAAGCCTTCATCATCTAGTAATTCATTATATAAGGTGCCGATTGGTTGGGGCAAAATATAAACTTTACGAACTCTTACCGTCACGATTTTATCGTCAATAGTAACTTGGTGTTGGCCCTCTAAGACTTTTAATAAAGCTTTTAATTGTCCTTGTTCAGCGTAATCTCCAGTTGGAAGCCCAGCAGTGACGACTACTTCTAAAACTTGATCTTTAGCCGCTTTGAAATCACTTGCTAGTAATCCCAGCGCAAAATTGGCTAGTAATTTAAATGCTTCACTATCGTATCGAGCACCATACATGATTGTATCAGCTAAATATTCGTCAAGGTGAAGCCGATCAATATCTCGACCCCATACGTACTTATCGTCGCTAAAAGGGACTGAATAAGTGTGTAGGTCATTATTCATTGTAGAATTGCCAACTGACATCGGCATGTCTGCTTGGTTTAAATATCTTGAAGGCAGTACATATTCAGCTTTGCTGCTTTTTAATTTGGTCTGTTTGTTTCCTAAATCTAAGCTAAAAATATCCATAAAGCATTCTCCTTGATTTGCATTATATTGTGTATATATAAAATACCGCATTACATGCTATTTGTAAATAAACAGAATCACAAAAAAAGCAACTAAATTAAGTTGCATTACAAAAAGTACCGCTTTGTTAGTCATTTTCGTTTAATCTTGTATTTCTTTCGATACCTGATAAAGGTCGTTCGTTTAATGCCGGTATTACGGGCAACATCTACATCACTCATGCCCGCCTGATAAAGCTTAAAGGCATGTTGCAAGCGGGGATCGTCTTGGGTGTATTGGGGTTTGCGGCCATGATATTTACCTTGCTGAAGTAGTTTATGTTCTAATTGTATTTGTGTAAGTTTTTGGTTGGCCCTTACTTAAATAAAAATATAAACTCTGTCATAGCTTTTGTCTTCTCGTGTACGGGGGAAGAACGGGTCACTTTCAAATTGAGCAAAGGCACAATATAAATATCAATTGCCTAACGGCTGTATGATCAATCAAGAGTAACTTTTATTTTTAGTGTGAATTGTTCTAGTAACAGTAATTAAAAAACAAAAAAGTGTGACATAACCTTAAGTTACATCACACTTGGCGATTAGATATGCAAGGACCTTTCCAGTTCAGTTAACTCTTTAGAATTTTGCGAGTTAGGAAAGCAATGTATACAGCTCCTTATCTATTCTGCAGTAGCAGTGCTTAAAACCCAGTTAAGCCAGTTTTTTACAGTGCTACGTCGTCTTTTTGCAGTTGTACTACTGCGCACAGACATAGCATTGTCTAACAAGACATGATCTATATAATCATTATCAAATTCACCGCCATTATGAAGAGTATTTACGAATATTAAATTAAAGCATTTGGTTGATAGGATTTGTTTAATAATAATTTTATTTCTATTGTCAGAGTTAGGTAAATCGGCAACGTATTTTCCTAGTTTTGTCAACTCAAATTTTTTTCAACTTTGCTAGCAAATCCAAGATAACGAAGAGCGTTTCCATAATAATCACCTTGTCGTTCATCAAACTGGTAGTCACTACCTAATTCAAATTTATCTTTAGGAGTCCGTAAATGCTGCAGCATATCCAAAACACGTGTAAGACTATCTGCTTGTGGAAATGTGATGGTATCTTTCAGATTAGGGCTATCCTTACTGATTTGTTTAACATTTTCAAGAGTAATAGCCAAGCTTTGATCCACAATGAAATTTACTTGTTTAACACGTCGAATACTTGAATAGTTGCTCGGATCTGTGAATTCAAATACATGAAAAGCGTAGACATTGTCTGCATGTGTAAGATATACCGGTAGTACTTTTTTGTCTATATTAAGATTGGTATAACCGCGAAAGGGATAATAAAGCTGTCTGATCATGAAATCTTGTGGAATTCTGTTTTTGGCTTCTATTACAAGTAAATTATTTAAATTTTCAAAGCCCGCATCGATTTCTACCTGGCTATTATGAACGCTAAACGAATAAGGACTTTTAGAATCTTTTAAATCTATTCGGTACTTTAATTCTCCAGATTTTAGACGGCAGATTGTAAAATTTAAGTTGAACATTTAAGTGGACAGAAAAACCCATCAAGGTCTTTAATGGTGTTACCACACAATCCATTAGAAAGAAGGGCCTTGATGAGCACCACTATTTTATCATTCCAGAACCGTGTTGTCATTGAAACGCTTCATAATGAAGCACGTTCCTTGCGATACATCGCTAACTACTTAGGCTTTAGTAAGACCACCATCTTTAACGAACTTCACCGGCTAAATAGTGAGTACCAGGCTGGGCTAGCGCAAACTGACTTTGAACGAAAGGTTAGTCAACGGGGGCGGAAGTCTTCGCTCACTAAAAACCTTAAACACTTGATCGAGGAAAAGATTCAAGTCCAGAAGTGGTCCCCTGAACAAGTTGCCCATGTGGTGGGGATTGCCTACAAGACGGTCTATAACTGGATTGATCAAGGATGGCTTGATATACAGTTGCCCGATTTGCCTGATCATGGAATTCGTCGTCATCGTGCTAAAGAAAAGCGTGGTACGTTCAATCACGGCCGCTCCATTGAGGAGCGGCCTCATAAAGTCGAAACTCGCCAGGAATTCGGCCACTTTGAAGCTGATACCGTACTTTCTGGTAAACGTAAAGGTCAAGCTGTGGCTACTTTTGTGGAGCGTAAGAGTCGCCTGACAATTGTTAAACGGCTCCATGGTCGCGACAGTCAGTCCATGACTCAAGCCGTACTTGAACTAGCTAGTCAACTTCAAGACAAGCTCAAGACGCTTACCGTAGATCATGGTAAAGAGTTCGCTAACTATCAGACAATTGAACGGCGAACTGGTACACAGGTTTATTTTGCCCATGCCTATTCACCGCATGAAAGAGGCAGTAATGAGAACCGTAACCGAGTTTTGCGGCGCTTTATTCCCAAAGGCCAAGCCATTGAAGAACTAAGTGATCACCAATTGGTTCAAATTAATTGGTATTTGAATTCACGGCCACTTAAATGTCTTAATTGGCATACACCAATCAAGATCTTCTTGCTTAATTTACGTCATTAAATTCGTTCAAGTTATTTCTTGCAATCTGCCTTGGTTAAATCAAGGGAAAATTGAGTTTTCTTTAAATGATTTGCCTGAACATGGCGTGCGCCAACGGCGTAACGTTGACCAACGTTCTAAATATAATCAATCTTTGGGGCGATCAATTGAACAGCGTCCCATGATGATTAATCAACGTAATCGCATCGGCGATTTTGAACTAGATACGGTCGTTGGTCCTCGTGGGCATAGTAAGGCAGTTTTATTAACCTTAATCGATCGCAAATCACGTTTCCTTTGGGCCTACCGATTAAAAAACCGGACGACAGCGACTGTTAATGAAGCCCTAAATAAGTTTCTAGCAACTTTTAATGGCCCGGTGCATAAGTTTTACGGTGGACCGTGGCACTGAGTTTAGCGGTCTAGTATCACTTGAAGCACAATACGGTATTAAGACCTATTACTGCCATGCTTATACGCCAGCTGAGCGCGGCAGTAATGAACGATTTAATCGGAACTTACGCTATTTTTATCCTAAGGGGACTTATTTTGAGCACATTAGTGCTCAAGGCTTGAAAACCACCTTACTCGAAATTAATCAGAGACCACTTAAAATACTTGACTGGCAAACACCTTATCAGGTCATGCTGACCAATTTGTCAAAAAATTCGGATTAAATTTGCAATCTACCAAGTTAATATATTTGACTATATTTTTTATTATTGTCTATGATACTCCTTAAAAGTTAGTTAAGAAAACATTATATATAAAAAAATATATAAAAAAATATGCTAAGTTAATATTTTCTATAAATTCAATATATGAAAATTATGTTTATATATATTGATATAACAAATCATACTTTTTGTTATAATGTGATTATGGTTAGAAAATTAAATTAGGAGGAATCATTTTATGAAATATGAGGGTTTAGATCTATTAAACAATCACTTCTTAAATAAAGGTACTGCCTTTACTAAGGAAGAAAGAAAAGAAAATCACATCGAAGGTTTGTTGCCACCATTCGTGCAAACTTTGGATCAACAAGTCGAACAAGCTTATGAAAACTATTCTAATAAGGATACATTCTTGGCTAAGAGAATGTATTTGATGGATCTTTTCAATGAAAATGTTACTTTATTCTACAAGTTATTCAGTCAACATGTTAATGAATTTATGCCAGTTGTTTATGATCCAACAATCGCTGACACAATTGAAAACTACAGTCACCTCTTCTTAGATCCACAAAATGCCGCTTTCTTATCAATCGATGATCAAGATGATATTGAAGCATCATTGAAGAATGCATCTGCTGGTCGCGATATCAAGTTAATCGTTGTTACTGATGGTGAGGGTATCCTTGGTATTGGTGACTGGGGTGTTCAAGGTGTTGACATCTCTGTTGGTAAATTAATGGTTTACACAGCTGCTGCTGGTGTTGATCCTAAATCAGTTCTTCCTGTTGTCCTTGATGTAGGTACAAACAGAAAAGAATTATTAGCTGATGATCTATACATGGGTAATCATCACGAACGTGTTACTGGCGACAAGTACTACAACTTCGTTGACAAATTTGTTGAAACTGCTGAAAACTTATTCCCTGATATGTATCTTCACTTTGAAGACTTTGGCCGTAGCAATGCTGCTAACATCTTAAATAAGTACAAAGATAATATTCTTACCTTCAATGATGACATTCAAGGTACAGGTGTTATTACTCTTGCTGGTATTCTTGGTGCTTTGAATATTTCCAAGGAAAAACTTACAGATCAAGTTTATCTATCATTTGGTGCTGGTACTGCCGGTGCTGGTATTACTAAGAGAATCTTCGATGCAATGGTTGAAGAAGGACTTTCTGAAGATGAAGCTAGAAAACATTTCTACCTAGTCGACAAACAAGGTCTTTTGTTCGATGATACTGAAGATTTAACACCAGAACAAAAGCCATTTACAAGAAAACGTAGTGAATTTGCTAATGCTGATGAATTAACAAACTTAGAAGCTGTTGTTAAAGCTGTCCACCCTACTATTCTTGTTGGTACTTCAACACAACCTGGTACCTTTACAGAAGCTGTTATCAAGGAAATGGCCGCTCATACAGAACGTCCAATTATCTTCCCATTGTCAAATCCTACAAAGCTTGCTGAAGCTAAGGCTGAAGACCTTTTGAAATGGACTGATGGCAAGGCTCTTATTGCTACTGGTATTCCTGTTGAACCCGTTGAATACAATGGTGTTACATATCATATCGGTCAAGCAAATAACGCTTTAGTTTACCCAGGTCTTGGTCTTGGTTCTATGGCTGTTAATGCTAAGATTCTTTCAGATGGCATGATCAACAAAGCTGCTCACTCATTGGGTGGTATCGTTGATCCTACACAACCTGGTGCTGCTGTTCTTCCTCCAGTTTCACAACTAGACAAGTTCAGTATGACTGTTGCCAATGGTGTTGCTCAACAAGCTATTGACGAAAAATTAACAACTGCTACAGACGCTAAAAAAGCAGTTGCTGATCTTAAGTGGGAACCTAAATATTAATTAAAATTTTTGTTAAATAAAGGGGAATTTATTCATGGCTGCATTTATCACTTCACTTGAAAGTGTTGCTGAAATCGTTCTTGTCATTGCTTTGGGGTATTGGCTAAGAGGATCAGGACGTTTAGGCGACGAATTTAAAGGCAATATTTCATTTATCATTATGAAAATTGCTTTACCTGCTTCAATCTTCGTCTCTGTTCTTAAATATTTGAACAGAGATAAATTAGCAAGTTTGTCCGGCGGACTGATCTTTACCTTCGCCAGTTTCACGATTGGTTACATCATTGCATGGATCTTAACAAAGGTCTTCCGTATTAGAAAGGGCCGTCGTGGTACTTTCATTAACATATTCGTTAATGCTAATACCATCTTTATCGGTTTACCTCTAAACATGGCTTTATTTGGAACTAAGAGTTTACCTTACTTCCTTATCTACTATGTTATGAATACAGTTTCAACTTGGGCTGTTGGTATCTTCTTCATCTCAAGTGATGATCCAACCGTTGAAAAGGGTGCTAAGAAAGACTTTAACTGGAAAAAATTACTTCCTGCTCCACTTGTTGGTTTCTTAGTATCACTTGTTTTCTTACTACTTGCTATCCCAGTTCCTGACTGGATCAACAAGACTTTGGACATGGTCGGTGGTATCGTTACACCAATGTCATTGATCTACATCGGTATTATCTTAGCCGATGCAGGTTTGAAATCAATCAGATTCGACCGTGATACAATCCTAGCTCTATTAGGTAGATTTGTGGTTGCTCCTGCAATCATGATTAGCATTATTCTTATTGGTGGTTCAATGATGGGTACTTCATTACCAACTATCGAATCAAACTCATTCATCATTCAATCAGCTGCTCCTGGTTTAGCTGTCCTACCTATTCTAGTTGATCAATCACATGGTGATGTTGACTACGCTACTAACCTTGTTACAACATCAACTGTCTTGTTCGTAATTGTTGTGCCAATCTTAATGCAAGTAGCTAACTTGATTTAATTGATTTAAATACATTCACACATTCAAACAAATTCAGATCCTCCTCTAAAATATAAAAAAAGTCGTCAAACATTCTGCGGTTTAAAGTGCAACACAAAAGTTAGACAAAATTGAATATTTTTAAACTGCTAAGGCATGTTCCCTGTATTCGCAGGGAGTCATGACTTTTGTTTTCTGTGATATTCGTCGATTGTTAAACCAATCGACGTAATTCTTTGTGATTTCCTTGAATTCTCCAATATCTTTACACTGTGGAAATCCATTAAGACATTCTGTTTTAAGAAGATGAAAGAAGCTTTCAATTGGCGCATTATCAAGACAGTTTCCCTTACGAGACATGCTTTGTATAAATTTTTTTTCAGAGAGTTTATCGGTATAGTAATTCAATTGATAATGCCAACCTTGATCTGAATGAATTATTGGTTTTATTCCTTCCGGAATATTTTCTGTGAGTTCATCGAGTGTATCCATAATTAGTTTACTGTTAGGACTATTACTTACTTGAAATGCTAAAACTTCCTTGCTTGCTTCGTCAGTAATAGCTGAAACGTAAGCCCACTTAGTATCGGCCAAGCGTACTTGTGTAACATCGGTATGTAATACTTTGAAAGGTACGGTTTCATTAAAATGCTGATGTAGAACGTTACGGGCCACTTTTCCAACTGTACCTTTATAAGATGAATATCTACCATTTCTGTGGCGGTTATAAAGGCTTACTTGAACATTTAATTCATCCATCAAACGACGCACTACGGCGTCTGATAGATGGATATCTAATTTAATGAGCTCTTCTTGAACGCGACGATAACCGTAGGTTAGACGTCCGCGATATCTTCCGCTTTCGGCAATTTTTAGTATCTCTACTTTTACATCTTCATACTTATCTACATAATTTTTGATACGTTTACGTTCATCATGATAAGTCGCTTTCTTAAGTCCAATGGTCTTAAGAATATCGCCGACTTTATACCGGTTAGATTTCGGAAGAGACTCTTGTTCGACCCTGATCTGATCAACTATTTGTGTTTTCTTTCGTCCTTTGGGGTTCCGAACAGGGTCATTGATTTTTTTAAGATTTCGTTCTCCAATTTTGCATCATATAATTCTTGATTCTTTTTCGTCAATTCTTCACGAAGTTGATCGATTTCGTTCTTGTTTACTAACTTACGTAATTTCTTCTTATTATGTTTCACTTTGGTTTTTCTGCCTTTCGGATGAGGCTTCAAGGCTTCTATACCATACTGATTGAAGGCTGTCCTCCAAAGACTGATTTGACAAGAATTAACATCAAATTTTGCGGATACTTCGGCTAAAGTTTCATCATGAGTTTGATAGTAGTTTATCACATCAACTTTAAACTCAACTGAGAAACTTCGTTTAACTCTTCTTCGTTTAAGAGCGTCTGCGCCGCTCAAACGAAAGTTTTGTATCCATCTACCTACTTGTATTCGAGGCAAGTTACGTTTCTTTGAAAGAAGACTGATACTAATGTCACCTTGAAGATATTCACTAACGACTTCTGCTTTTAATTCTGAACTATATTTGACCATAGAAAAAGTGCTCCATAACTGTTAGATTTCTTGTCTAACAATTATGGAGCACTTTATTGGGTGTGGACTTTTTGCTTTGGAAGTCGAATGAATAAAATAGGATTGTGCCTTTCCTCAGCACTTTGTAAGTATTTAAAACATAACAAACTTAGTTAAGTACAAGCATAAATTGAATTAAAAATACATTCAATTTAACAACGACGGAAATTGATTTTGTGGTTATCAGCAGGCCAAGTGAAACTAGGTCAATGCGCATTTATACCCCACAAAAATTTAGTGGGGGTTTGCGCTTAAAATCTGTCTCAGAAGTTGCCTTCGGCAACAACTAAAAACTCAAAGAAAACTAACCGAAATCAATTTGATCTAACATACTTTCGGTACTTGCTTGGTCTAAGCCTAAATAAACTAAAGTCATGGCTTCACTTGAATGATTTAATAAGTGCATGACTAGGCCAATATTGTAATTTGATTGCGTGTAAACACGATAAGCCCCAGTTTTGCGCATCGTATGAGTACCTAGATAATTAATTCCTAATAGATCGCCAACCTTACTCATAATTTTGTAGAACTGTTTTTCAGTAATATGGCGTTCTGGGTGTTGAATTGAAGGAAAGAGCCATTCAGAATCCAGCTTATGATCAAGCAGCCATTGACGGTACAATAAGAGCTCTGTTTGAACAGGCTTAAGGTACAAGGTATTAGGTTTACCAGTTTTTCGGTCATGAATAAACGCATTTTGTTTAATAGAACCGTCCGGATTAAAAATATCGGCCTGTTTTAAGCCCATAACGTCACTCACTCGCAGTAGCGTCGCTTTACCAACTTGAAAAATCGTATAGTTACGTCGGCCAGCTTTAAAGTTATTGAGTAACGTATCTTGAACCTCTTTAAGAACGTTTGGATGTAAGCTGATTCCTGAGACAACTTTTAAGAGAGCGTATAATGAATAAATCGTCTCTCAAAAGGAAGGAATTTTTACATGCCAACTCGTTACGACAAAGAATTCAAACAAAACATCATCAACCTATATAAACAAGGCGAATCAGCCGCCCAACTGGCCAGAGAATATGGCATTGGCTATTCAACCGTTCATAAGTGGATCCAGGGCCAAGCCAAAACTCAATCCGGTAAATCGCCAGACGAAATTAAAGCGATGGAAAAGCGGCTGGCTTCCCTGTCTGAGGAGAACGAAATCCTAAAAAAGCCCTGGGCTTCCTTGCGCAGAAGTAACCAATATTTTTGATTACATTCACCAAGAAAGCCATAACCACCAGGTAACTAAGATGTGCCGAATCCTCGGTGTTTCCAGAGCTCAGTATTATCGTTATCGATCCCCCAAACCTTCAAAACGCCGGGCCGAAGATGCGGACTTAAAACAACGGATTCTGCGGATCTTTGCGGAATTCAAGCAGCGATACGGCGTTATGAAGATCCACCATGAATTGAATCTGGAACTTCAACCACTGCAGCGTCGGTGCAGTCCAAGACGGATTTCCCGGCTCATGAAGGAACTGGATATCCACTCCGTTACCGTCAATAAATGGAAAGCGGCTTCGGCTTCCAAAACCAAGGTTGAACAGCGTCCCAACTTGCTTAAGCAGGATTTCTCGACCACTGGTTTAAATCAAAAATGGACCGCTGATATGACCTATACCCTAGTGGCCTAAAAATAAAAAATCA
>NZ_AZGF01000022.1 GCF_001434475.1 Paucilactobacillus suebicus DSM 5007 = KCTC 3549
ATCTATCAGTACCAAATATTGTAGAACCCATAAAAATATCGCAAGATTACTTGCGGTATTTTTTTTGTTAAAAACTTGTTACTAAAAAAATAACAGATTATTGTTGACATACTGTTTAATTCCTGTTACATTATTAATTGCAAGTTATTTAAAAAGTAACAAGAAAAGGGGATATTTAATAATGACAAAATATGCAATTACTGGTGTAACAGGAAAATTTGGTCAAACTGCTATTAAAACATTGTCTCAGCTAAGAAGTAACGACGAAATTGTTGCCTTGGCACGTAATACAGATAAAGCTAAGAATTTAGTTCCTGACGGTATTGAAGTTCGTAAGGGTGACTACACTGACGTTGCCAGTTTAACGGAGTCCCTAAAAGGCGTTGATAAATTGCTTTTCATTTCATCACAGCCGGGCGGACAGGTGACGCGTGAGCAACAGCATTTAAATGTCGTAAAGGCTGCTGAAAATGCTGGTGTTAAGTTCATCGCATATACAAGCTTTCCACATGCCAATACTTCTACGACACCTCTTGCTGCAGATCATAAGGCAACTGAAGCCGCAATTGAGAAAACTGGTATTAAGCATTCATTTTTACGTAACAATTGGTATTTAGAAAATGAAATTGCCTCAATTAAAGGTGCTCTAGCAGGGGATTCATTTGTTTATTCCGCAGCCGATGGTCGTGCAGGTTGGGCACTTGAACGTGAATATGCAGAAGCTGCTGCTAAAGTGCTGGTACTGGATTCACCAAAGGACACTTATGAATTTGCTGGTCCTTCAAACACATACGCTGATTTAGCAGAGAATGTTGCACAAGTTAGCGATCATAAGTTTGATGTTTTATCTGTGTCTGATGCAGATTACACCGCCGGATTGGAAAGCAGTGGACTGGATGCTGGAACGGCTGCCTTAGTAACATCATTCCAAACATTAATTCGTGATGGCAATCTTGATGAAAACACCGACGATCTGGTTACTGTGCTTGGCCATGATTTAGTAACTCTACCGGATGCCATTAAAGAGATTAAATAAATAGAGTATTAAAGGGGTTCGGCTCCTAAAACATAGGGTTCTCAAAACTAAAATTCTAAATCTGAATTTTGGCATTGGGGCCTTTTTTGTGTTGAAACATTCATTTAGTATAGAAAAATTGATACTCCAGTGATTCTGGGGCTGAGTATTGATAATCATGGCTTATATCCAGACTTTTTTTATTTGATAAAGTTATTCTTGTTCTTCCTAATTGTCACAAGTGACAATCTTTGTGCACATTAATGCGCATTATCTAGCAATATTGTGTGACAACTATATAATCATAAATATTAAATGACACATATGTGACAAGAAAAGAGGACTTTCAAATGAATTTTTTTATTAAATACTGGTATCGGTTTAGCACAGTTATATTTATTTTGATGGTGATATGGATGATCGTATTTCGACCACAATTTGATAAAACGCAATTACTATTAATTTTCAATCTAATGGCGTTATTCGAACATCAATTTGAAGAATATCAATTTCCCGGAGGTGCACCGATGATTATCAACCGTGTAGTGTATGACGAAAAACAGCTACCAGATCGGTACCCCGGAAACAGTTTATCAATTTGTTTGGTGAATACAAGCGCATGGGTGATTTATCTAATTTCAATTATATTTTCAAATGTTTATTGGCTTGGGTTAGGCGTAATTTTATTCAGTCTTTTTCAAATCTTGGGTCATGCATTGGAAATGAATATCAAGTTGCATACTTGGTACAATCCTGGCCTAGCAACAACGTTATTATTATTTTTACCACTAGGTTGGTACTTCATCAGTTATTTAACTCGTAATGGTTTAATTAACGGATATGATTGGTTGTTCGCAGTATTAATGCTGCTTGCATGTATTGTTATCACGATTGTGTTGCCAGTTCAGAGTTTAAAAAATCGCCAAACTAAGTATCCAATTGACGAATGGCAAGTACGACGTTACAAGCAAGTTATCAATTTTGCACAAATTGGTAAGTGAGAGGGGCAAAGATAATGAAATATTTTATCCGTCATTGGTATGAAATGGCAGTTTTTGTCGCCGGATTGATAGCAGTGATTATCACACTTGGTCACTGGAACTTTTTACAGGTGACGATTCTTGGCAGCTTATTAGTCATTCATCTACACTTTTTTGAAGAAATGGGTTTCCCTGGTGGCTTTCCGTGGGTAGGTATTAACGTTGAACTTCATATAGATGAACGAGATTCTACAAAATGGGATCTAAACCAATTATCAACTCTATGGGGGAATGAATGGTTTGCTGGATTAGTCTATGTTGTACCGTTAATTTTCCCTCAATGGCATTGGTTAAGTTTATCAGCGGTCATTTTTGCATTTGCTGAACTAGCAATGCACCTCATTTATTTTCCTCTTTCAATTAAAAAAATTTATAATCCTGGTTTTTTAACTGCCGTTTTTGGTTTAACACCAATTAGTATTAATTACATTGTTAGGACACCTATGACGAGTACTTATCATGGTATTGATTGGTTGCTTGTTATCGTGTGGATCATATTTAATTACTGGATGGCGTTTCGCGGCCCTGTATACAAAAAGTTTGGTTCAATGAAACAATATTCATTTACGGATGAAGAGGTTAGTCGGGCGATGCCTTACATGAAGAAAGTTAAGGAAAATCATGCTGACTGATTTATCGCATAATGTGTATACATTTGAGACAGTTAGTCCTATGATGTGATTAATTAGAAGGGGCTGAAGCTCATCATGAATGGTGAAAAGAGAATTCGCATTCGTCAGGTTAATGAGACTAGGAAGACGATTGTCGAAGCTTTGTTGCAATTATTAGAGAAAAATAAATTAAGCGAGCTGACAATCGAGCAAGTTACTAGACGTGCCGGTTATGCACGGAGGACATTTTATCGTCATTTTGATAGTCTAGATGATGTGTTAACTTATGAAATCGACCGTAACACAAAAACGATGTTTGAAACTATTAGTGCAATAGAACAACTTAAATTTGAGACGATGGTGGAAGTGTTTTTTTATTTTTGGCAGGCCCATCAAGACTTATTATCAATCTTAAACAGCAATCATCGATTGTACCTGATTGAAAATTCATGGTTAATGAATCTAGACAAGAGTCCACTGAGCCATGATGATCTGAAGACCGATAGATATGCACAAAATTTTGGACTTGGTGGAATGTATTTTATGATGATGCACTGGGTCAATGGCGGCTTCACAGAGTCGCCGTCTGAGATGAAATTGGTGGCGGAGAGGATTAGGAGACACTTGATATAAGGGTGGGAAGAAAGGTCGTTTAGATGCCAGAATGTAAGGGATGAATCATGATATTCTGGTCTTGAATATTATGATTCATCCCTTACATGGCAGGCGTCTGACCTTTATTTCCACGTTTCAAAAAAAGGAACCAAAGAAAACTAATAAATTTTCTTTGATTCTTTTTTTGTCGTTATTTAGGTTTATTTTCATTAATATAAGCTGTCAGACGTTTCATTGCTTCTTGTAAAGTTTCCATCGAAGCGGCATAACTGACACGAATGTAATGTTCACCGCCTGGACCGAATCCACTACCAGCAATCAGTGCAAGTTTGTTCTTCCGTACTAAGTCATAACAAAAATCGTTGTCATCTTGGATATATCCGGACGGAATTTTTGCGAAGACGTAGAACGCACCTGACGGGTTGGCAATCTTAAATCCAAGTCCACGCATGATTTCCACTACGAAGTCACGTCGTTTAATATATTCGGCCTTCATTTTCAGTGTGTCTTGACGACCTTCTTCAGTTGATAGTGCCTCAGCAGCGGCAGCCATTTCCGGGTTTGATGCTGATGTTACATTGAATGCATGAGCTAAGCTAACACGTTTCATTAAATCAGCTGGCCCCGCAATTAAACCAATTCTCCAACCGGTCATTGCATGAGATTTTGAGACACCGTTAATCAGAATTGTCTGTTCGGGTAGCTCTCCAGCAAATGAGGCGTGTTTTGCACCATATGTTAGTTCAGAATATATTTCATCTGAAATAACAATTAAATTAGTTTTGCGTACAACATCAGCAATTGCTTTAACTTGCTCAGCATTATAAGTTACACCAGTTGGATTTGATGGGAAGTTGAGCAAGATTACTTTTACCTTGGGTCCATTATCATCAATTGCTTTTTGTAACTGTTCAGGAGTCAGTACAAAACCGGTGCTTTCAGTATTGATGTAGACCGGTTCTGCACCATTAATTCGGACAAGTTGGTCATAGAGTGAGAATGTTGGGCTTGGCATGAGGATCTTGTCACCAGGATTAAGAATGGTATCCAGTGCACTGTGTAGGCCCTCAGTTGCACCAACAGTGATTGCAATTTCAGTATCTGGATTGTAATCAAGGTTGTAACGATCTTTCAAGAATCCGGCGGCCGCTTTACGAACATAAGGCCATCCATTTGAAGGACCATAATGTGATTCATTGTCTTTAATTGCATCGATTGCAGCCTGTTTAACGTGTTCGGGGACGTTAAAATCAGGTTCTCCCAACGAGAGTTTAATGACACCTTCAATTTTGCTGGCTTCAGCGTCAAAAATTCTAATTGGATTAGGCTTTAACCCATCATAAGTATGCTTGAGATCCTTTAACAGACCTGGTTTGGTATTTGGCAAGTGAAAATCCTTCTTTCTGTTTGCTAACTAACTTTGTATATGCGTTTAGAAGCGCTTAACACCAGTATAAACATCAGTGCTAAGGTTTGAAACATAAAATTTGAATATTATTAGAAGATATTTACTATCGGATTTTTGGATCTATTTGACGATCTTTAAAATAGTAATTTCTATCATGCTCATTAATTTCTCTCATCACTTTACATGGATCGCCAACTGCTACTACATTGTCAGGCAGATTATGTGTGACAATACTGCCAGCTCCAATAACAACGTTGTTACCAATGGTAATTCCTGGTAGCACCGTCACACTAGCACCAAACCAGCAATTTTTTCCAATATGAATTGGCATATTGTACTGGTATCCCTTAACGCGAATTTTTGGATTAATTGGGTGGCCCGCGGTTGCTAGGGTAACGTTCGGACCAAACATAGTGTTATCACCAACATAGATATGTGTATCATCAACCATCGTTAAGTTTGAGTTAGCGTAAACATTTTTGCCAAAGTGAACAAAGTGACCACCAAAATTGGCTCTCAAGGGTGGCTCAATATAAGAACCGTCGCCATATTCAGCAAACATTTTCTTTAACATTACCGACCGCTGATCGGCATTAATCGGCGCAATTTGGTTAAATTCATATAATTGCTGCTGACATTTTACTTGAATTTGCATGATTTCTGGATCGTCAGGAAGATATAGTTCACCGTCGTGCATCTTATTAATTTCGCTCATTTTCAACGCTCCCTTTGTGTTCAATATATTTATCTTGATACATTGATGTTACCATTTGTAGACGCCAGTTTTGTTTTTAATCGGTATTTTTTAGTGTAAATGACAAAATGAAACCAAAAATTGACATAATGATGGCGACTATAAATGCCATATGATAACCGTTATTGAGAGAAATTAGGTTGGTGGAACCATTTGATTTGGTCACAGTGAATAGCGATACAATCATCATTAAGATGGCAGTACCAAGAGATCCTGCAACTTGACGAACAGTTGATGATGCCGCGTTACCGTAGATTGCCAGATTTTCTTTCAGTGAATTAATACCAGCAGTGTATGTTGGCATCATGACAAATGATATTCCCACAATTCTAATTGCATAGATTACTGAAACCAGTGCTAAGTTTGTGTTCAATCCAAACGAAAGCATGGGAATGGTACCAATGATTAAAATTAAGTACCCAATTAGTGATAGGTTTTTGATGCCGTACTTGTCGTACAAATTACCAGTGAGGGGATTTAATATTCCCATGATAATTGCTCCAGGTAGCATGACCAAACCAGAAACCAATGCTGATTTACCTAATACGTTTTGGATATATAAAGGCATAATCAGCTCAACACCAAGCAGCGCGATGTTGCTTAAAGCACTAAGAATCGTCGTTATCGTAAATGTTTTCGTTTTAAAAATCCTTAATTCAATTAATGGGTTACTGGTTGTTAGTTGACGCTTGCCGAAGATGATGAGGAGGACAATGCCAAAGATGATAGAAACAATGGTAGTCATGTTTACTGTGCCAGTATTACCAATATTTGAGAATCCGTACAATAATGCGCCGAAGCCTAAGGTAGAGTACACAAGTGAACGTGAATCAACAGTGATATTCTCAGGTTGATTGATATGTTTAACGAAAATCATAGCTAATACCATAAACAAAATGGTGATCGGAATTAGAACTCCAAATAGATCACGCCAGCCAAGATTGTCGATGATAAATCCTGATAGTGTGGGGCCAACGGCAGGCGCAAATGTCACGACGATGCCAGTGACACCCATTGCAGCTCCACGTTTTTCTGCGGGATAAATTGATAATGTGACGTTTTGAATCAGTGGCATCAATGAGCCTGCAGCAATTGCTTGAATTAGTCTGCCAGATAATAATACAGAGAAGTTTGGTGAAAGGTAGGCGATAATTGATCCAAACAAGAAAATGGATAGAAGGACCATATATGTTTTTTTTACGTCAAATCTTTTGAAAATCCAAGCGGAAATTGGAATCATTAATCCCGCAACCATCAAGTATCCTGTGCTCAACCACTGAACAGTTGATTCTGAAATTGAAAATGATTTCATGATAGAAGGGAGTGCATTATTTAAAAATGTTTCTGTCAGCAGAGAGAGGAACGATCCCAATAACATTACTATCACCATTAAGGTGCGATTGTATTTTCTTCCCCGAATATCAATTGCTTGTTTATTATTCATTGATGTTCCTCCTTCATATATAGCAGGATACATTTGATATCATATGTTGATAGATTTAACATTAAATTCTTGTGCCATAAAAACCGTTTGAAATCTTTTTATATTTAATATATGTAGTATGCTACACAAAATTAAAGTTGTCAATTTTTTTGCAAAGAAAAAACTCGCGTTCAATTAAGAACACGAGTAAAAATAGTAGGGTTGCCGCTACTGATGATCGCTAGAATTTAATGACGTAGGAGGATACTAACATAGTAGTTCGGTATCAGCAACGGCTTTAAAGGGATTCATGATAGTGATACTTAATCATGATAAAAGAGAGGAAACTTTGGATCACATCAGGATTAGGGAAGAATCCTAATGCTTGATTGAAAGTATAGCTAGCAACACAAGCAAATGCAAGTAACTTATACAAAATATTTCATAAGCCTACAATCGTATCAAATACATCGAACTGCTGAGCCAATATAAAAAACATTTAATGATGAAATCTATATGGAGTTGAAAAAATAGTTATAATAACGCTTAATCTTTAGCAAAATTTTAAGAAGTCAAATTACGAAAACTAATATTGATAAATATTCATTAATTGCCAAATGTTATACGAACTAAAATGCCTGTTTATCAACGACTAAATAGTAATTTTAATTAATATATTATACGTAGACATGTATAAATTTTAACTAACGTAATTGAATTTATAAATCGTATATAGTGATAATGGTAAATTATCAGTTGATTATTTGAACAAGTTATCAAAGTGTGGGTATAATAAAATGACTAGTAAACAAGTTGAATAATTAAGGGCATATATGCAGAGAAAAGAAAATTATATTATTCACTAATTCGTATTTTTACATAAATTTTAAAAATTTATGTATACGTCTAGTCGATGTTATAAACATGGAGTATCGGTGTTAATGGGATGAAAATGCGAACGAAAGGTGCGAACAATACTCTGTGCAGATACAAGGTTAAGCTCATTTTGTGATAGGGGTTGCTAAATAAAAAGGTTAAATAGGAGATTATGATGAAAAGTAAATTTACCACATCACTAGATCATGAATTGATTAAACAGTTAAAGATTCAAGCAGTGGTTGAAGAAACAACTGTTGGTAATATTTTAGAAAACATTATTAAAGACTATTTGAGTAAAAATGAAGATACGGCTCATATTGATTAATTAATTTAAAAAATATTTTTTGCCATAATCTATTCGTTTATTGTTAATCACATGGAAATGGATCAGTATAGTGTATTAGCTTTATCATGACTGCACTCAATACAAAAAAAGTTGGGAAAGAACTATTATTATCTACCAAAACTATTAATTTAGAGCTTCGGTTTATCTAGCCTAAACATCTAATAAATGGTTGAATCCAGCCAATAAGGTCCCTAAGATCAAAATCCAATTTTTCAGGATTTTAGCCTTGGGGACCTTATTTTCTGGTAATGAATCGACTCGCTTAATTAAGATTTCTTACGATGAATGAGTGGTGTGATGTACATAATAAGCAGTGCCACTCCACCGATGACTGACAGAACTATAATTGAATTAAATGTCGAGGTTGAACCGTTTAGGAAGTATAGATTATTTGTTAAAGTATCCATTGAAAATCTCATTGGAATCCAGCTATATATCCAATTACGATACAACGATGGCAGCATCTGCGGAGCATAACTCAACACGCCGGCCGCCATGAACCAAACTATTATAATCAGTGGCCAACCTTTGAAACCTGCCAGATCTAGCACACAGGTCTGAATAAAGTAGAATATCAAGAAGTTGAAGAATAGTAACCCAATAAAAGTAGCAGGGGTGGGTACTGGTACGCTAAAGCATGTGTGGATAAAGAAATAGATGATTGGACTGATGACAGCGCTCATGACTGCTCCAGACAAAACCTGACTAGAAATTGTTTTGAACGTCATTTGACCATTTACTTGTTTATTATGTGTCCGCCACAAAAGCAGTGATGAAATTAGTGATCCTAACCAGGTAAAGATTGTTAGTAACATAGGCATCATACCACTGACACTTTTACTTGGGATTTTATTAACGTTCTTTGTTGTAACCTTGATTGGACTGTTAATAACGTTCATTTGGTCAACAGTAAGACTAATATTAGCCTTTTTTAGGATTGATTGTTCTTTTTGACTAATTTGTGCACCAATGTTATTACCCATTGCAGGCAATGCTTTTTCCAATGCCTGCGACATAGAAGCATTCATCCCTTGATTAATTTTTACTTCGATTTTGGCTTGTTTTACGATTGGCGAAGCCGACCTGGTGCTTGACGAATTATCAACCACTGCCATTTTCTTTTGCATGACTTCTGTCGCAATCAACTTTGTTTGAGTTTGTATGCTGTCTGAAAAACCTTTTTTAATGATGAAAGCTGCGTAATATTTTTTGTTATCAAATCCTTTTTTTAGGTTACTTTCATGGTTAACTTTGACCCATTTAATTTGTGAATTGCTACCAGCAAATTTATCTTCTAATTTATTCTGAATTTGCTCAGCATTTTTATCCGTGTCTTCATTCACTAAGGCAATTGGCACTTGGTGAAGCTTAATATTATTTTTAGGTCCAATCTGCATGAACGTAAAGAATCCAATGATTGCGGCTACTAACACCATTGCACCCCAGAACATTTTTGATTTATAAATTTGAAACATAGTCTTTTCCTCCTATTTGTTGATACATAAATTATATATAGAGAAAACTATTATTCACAATAATCAAAAATAGTCATCATGCTGTAATGGGCGACATAATTCATCATATGTTAATTAATGATACATATGTTATGATATTGGTGCGAAACATTATAAATTAAAGAGGATACGTATAAATGACTGACTTAAGAGTTAGAAGAACTAGGTTTGCAATTAAACAAGCCTTTATTGATTTAGTTAACGAAAAAGGATTTGAATCTGTGAGTGTTACTGAGATCGCAGACCAGGCAATGATTAATCGTCTCACTTTTTACAAGCATTACACCGACAAATATGACTTAGCTCAGAAACTAATTGAGAATTTTGGTAATGAGTATCGTCAAATTATCGAGCGTCGAGGGGTGTTAAGTGAAGAGAATCTATCCTTTGAAAAAATTCTTGAACTAATGACACCAGAGGTACAGAAAATTTTTACCAAACGTGGTGATGAAATAAGGGCGCTGCGCTCGATACAGATAGGGAACATCACTTTACAAAGTGAAATTCAAAAAGTTCTATCACAAAATATTAAGCAAATAGTTCACCATGATACTTCCAATTTAGAAAATATGATTTTATCATCATTTATCGTTACAGTTATTAATTATTCCGCTGAAAATAAAAAAGCGCCTGATTTCATTGAAATCAGACGTACTTTTGAAGACATTCTTGAGATCCTTAAGATTGACGATTAGTTTCCATGTACTTTAACATTATCTTTGAAGTGGCTATTGCAAGTCCAACACCCAAGCTGAGTGGTAGTAGTGCGGAGTAATTCAAATGACTGACTTCAAACATCATAAACATTGCCATTAGTGGGGCTTGCTGTGAAGCTGCGAGAAGAGAACTGGCGCCAATGACACTGAATTGCCAAGCTTGGACTCCAGGAATAAATAAACCAAGTAATATACCAACTGCAGAGCCAGTGGTTGCTCCGATTGATATAGAAGGCGCCAGGGTACCACCGTATGCACCCGCTTTTAGTGATAGAACAGTCACGATTGCTTTTGCAAGTGCCCCGATTAATAGTAGTTCAATTATATGAGCGCTACTGGTGTCCAGTGACGTCTGTGCTAAAGCACGTCCGTTTCCCATGATTTGTGGGAAAAACATAGCTATAGCGCCAGTAATTGCGCTAATCAAGGGCAGCTGCCATAAAATTTGTCTGGATTTGGCGCGTTTTTTTCCTGCCCAGGTGAACATTATTCTAAAAATGGTACCAAGGGCTCCGCAAAATGGGCCAAGAAATAATACAACTAGAAGAATCCGCGGTGAAAAAGCGCCGCTACTTACTGCATAGTATGGACCCATTCCCTTAACCGTAGAGCCAATAAGCATACCAATGACGGACATTGTTAGACTAACTGCGACGGTTTTCTTTGTAACTTTATTTAAAAGAATTTCGATGCTGAACATTGCACCTGTTATTGGGGCAATGTAGACACCCGCAAATCCTGCACCCGCAGCGGCAGCTATTAATAATTGGCGATCTTCTTTGCTAAGACTTACCCTAGTTAATTTGTGAATGAAATTTCCCCACACTTGCGCAAGCATTGCGCCTAATTCTCGAGGCGCCAGTTCTCGTCCGACTGATCCACCAGTTGCGACATAAAAGATTTGGGTGAATACATGCAGGATAGTTGTCGGTACTGACATTTTTTTCCCAGTGGCGGCCTCTTTAAGTGATACGATCGGTTTCATCCGGGTACTAATTATCCACCAAACGATGGCTGCAACTATTCCACCAATAATCAATGAAAATAATCTGCGATCTGGTGAGACAGTCCAGGCGTATGGATGAGTGACAGTTTCCTTAAACTTCAGAAAAGTTTTTTCAATTAAGTCTAGAAATAGGCTGACAATGGCGGCACCGGTTCCAGCGAGGCAACCAATAACGACTGTTGAAATAGCCATTATAAAATTGTTGTTTTGCTTAGTCATGAATAGTAGCTCCAAATTTTTGCTCTTGTCTAACAACTTCGATGATTTGAGCTCATTTATTTTATGTGTAAACCGGATGTTATTTTATCACAATTAACTTACATTTTATCGATCTTAGCGGAATTTGGCACAATATTATAAGTTTGGAGAAAATGATTATTTTGAATTATGTTATATTAAGTCTGCTATCATAAAAAAATGAGGTGTTTATGACGGATTTTTCTATTAAACGTGATGGTCTTTCTTTACATGCTCGTTTAGAAAAGCCTTCAAAAAATAGTGACACACTTGCGATTGTCATGCATGGATTCACCGCTGATTTAGGTTATGACGAATCACGACTGGTTCCACGAATTGCTTCAGCATTGTTACAGAATGACTTTGCTGTGCTAAGGTTTGATTTTAATGGACATGGTAAAAGTGATGGTGAGTTACAGAATATGACTGTCCTTAATGAAATCAGCGATGCCAAGGCTGTTCTTGATTTTGCTCGGACATTAAATTATGCGAAAATTGTTTTGATTGGTCACTCTCAAGGTGGAGTAGTTGCTAGTATGCTAGCTGGATATTATAGAGACTTGATTAGCAAATTAGTACTATTAGCACCAGCGGCAACTCTTAAAACTGACGCTCAGCTGGGCACGTTACAAGGAACTACATATGACCCAAAGAATATTCCTGATGTTTTGAATATTCGTGGCGAATTAACAGTTGGCGGTTTTTATCTGCGAACAGCTCAATCACTGCCGATCTACGAAGTTGCTCATCAATTTAATGGACCAGTGTGTTTGATTCATGGTATTAGTGATAAAGTGGTCGATTATCATGCGTCGGTTCGTTATCATAATGGATATTTTGACAGCGAACTGCACTTGTTGAATGACACTGATCATTCGTTTACTGGAGACGTGGCTAAACCGGCTATTCAAATTCTGTTGGAATTTTTGGAAAAATAATTTTTTTGCTAAGGCGCTTTCGGAGTGATTTACGAGAGTGCTTTTGTGTTTTATCAACAATTTACGTAATGTTAAAATAGAAGTAGTCACTATAGCAAATAGAAAGAGGGTCACGCCATGCGCTTATTACATACAGCCGATTGGCACATTGGACGCCGATTACACGGATTCGACCTAACAGATGTTCAGGAAGATGCATTTAAACAAATTGAACAAATTGCAATTGATGAAAAGGTGGATGGAATTTTACTGGCGGGTGATTTGTATGATCGAGGTATGCCATCTGAGAATTCAGTATCTTTATTAAATAAAATGATTCAAAAATTGAATTTAGAAGATCGCCTGCCAATTTATGCAATTTCTGGTAACCACGATAGTGCAATTCGGCTTTCGACGGGTGCACCATGGTTTGAAGCAACTAAATTTTACATGGCGACGAGTATTGAACAGGCATTCCAACCAATCACTGTTGGTAATAGTCAAATCTTTTTATTACCGTATTTTGAACCATTTGCAGCACAACAATACTTTGAAAATGAAAAAATCACTCATTTAGACCAAGCTGTAAAAGCAGTTGTAGAAAAAATCAAAACGCTGTTTGATCCGGCTAAAAAGCATATATTAGTGGCCCATTTTTTTGTAGCTGGGAGTTCCGTTACAGATTCTGAAACTCAATTATCAGTCGGCGGGTTGGCCGAGGTACCTCTTAGTGTGCTATCTGATTTCGATTACGTAGCGTTAGGCCATCTCCACGGCCGACAGGCACTTCAGGCAGATAATGCAGCATACAGTGGTTCACCGGTTAAATTTTCATTATCTGAGGCTGATCAGGAGAAGGGCGTTTATATTCTAGATACTGAAAATATGGAACGAACATTTAAAGCACTACAGCCACTTAGAGATGTTACAAGATTACACGATAGTTTTGAGAAATTAACAAATCCAATTTATTATGAAAAGATTGGTCGAAAGGATTACTTTGGCATCACATTGACTGATACAAAACCGATTCCTAATGTATTAGCGAGACTGCGTGAGATATACCCGAACATTGTGTCGTTAGATAGAGAGAAAGGGTATCAACCAAGTATCAATCCAAGAAGTCTGAATGTAAAAAATCAAAATCCGATGGAATTACTAGACCAGTTTTATGAGTCTATAGCAAAAGAAGATTTAACTGAACAACAAAAAAAGTGGGCTGAGAATGCTCTAGGTAAGGCGAACAGAGAGGTACAAAAATGAAGCCGGTTAAGTTAATATTGCATAATTTTGGCCCATACGAAAACGAAACAATTGATTTTAGCGGGCTTGATCAGGTCCCGGTTTTTTTAATTTCAGGACAAACAGGTAGTGGCAAAACAACCATTTTTGAGGCTTTGACATTTGCACTATATGGTGAAAGTGTCACCGGTGATCGCCCGGCAAACAGCCTTCGTTCTGACTTTGCGGCCGATACTGATCCAACTGAGGTTACTTTAATATTTGATCATCAGGGAAAAAGGTATGATATTAGTCGTCGTCCAAAGCAGATTTTGTCTAAACAACGTGGCACTGGTACTAAGGAATATGGTGCATCAGCTCATTTAAAAGTGTTTGAGCATGATAAAAAGATTGAAGATACTGCTAGAACAAAGGAAATCAATATTGAACTTGAACGGTTATTGCAAATTAATCGTGATCAGTTTGCCCAAATTGTCCTTTTACCGCAGGGAGACTTTCGGCGTTTTTTAACTGCATCAAGCACTGATAAAGAAGTTGTATTACGCAAGTTGTTCAGGACTCAACTTTATGAGCGATGGGCTGATACGCTAAAGTCACAATTAAAGGAAGCATCCGATCAAAGTAAGTCTTGGCAAGCAACGATTAAAAGTAACTTAGGTAAAATTAAGTGGGAAAAAAATCCAGATAATCTTGAAACTTTAAACGTTGAACAACAGGTAAAGTTGTTAGAAGAGCAGCAGGAAACAACTAGAGAGAGACAAGAAAAACAGCGAAAGACATTGGAAACTGATCGCTCGGTAGTTCAAAAACAATCAAATGTTATTGAACAGGCTCAAACCCACAATCATCAGCTTGATGAATTAGATAATCTTGAGCATCAACAGCGGCAGCTGCAAACGCGACAACTGGAAATGAAACAACTACAAAGTGAAATCGATGAATTGCAGTGGGCTAAAAATCACCAAGCGGCTAATGAATCACTCAATCAGGCACAACAGCAAAAATCACAAAACGGCCAAAAAATTGATGAATCTCAAAGTAGATTAATCAAGTTGCAGTCAGACTTTAAACGGTTAGAGCAGCAACACAAGAAGCTTGAAGAGAAGACTGATAATTATTCTGAAATGAAACAGGAAATACCAGTTTTAACCCGGCAACGCGCAAATTTTGAAACAGTGAATAAATTAGCAAAAGATTTGGATACGGCACAACATACTAGCATCAAAGAACAATCTGTTATGGATGAATATGTCCAACAACAGCAAAAATTAGATGCCAAACAAACAGAATTACAACAACTCACGAATCAACTCGGTGATCGACAGCTAGTATATAACCAGTCATTACATCATCGAGACCGACTGGCGCAGTTTGAAACAGAATTAAGTAAGATTTTGAAGTCAGAGAGTAAGCTAAATGGTGATAAAGCGAATTTAGCTGTTAAAATCGATAAAATATCGGAATTCAAACAAAATGTTGAAGATGCCGCTGAAATAAAGTCGGATCTTGAAAATCAAAGATTGGTAAACCATATTGCAGAGCTTGCACAACAGTTAAAGCCTGGAACTCCGTGCCCTATTTGTGGCAGTACAGAGCATCCTAGTCCTGCGGTGGCTGTTGAAGGTCAAAATGTCACTAAAGATGATTTAAATAAAGCTGATTCGGAATTGAGCAAACAAAATAAAATATTAACTGTCAACCAGACCGAAATAGAGCAATTAGGATTACAAATTAAAAACGAGCAAGGCGATCTGGATGTTTCGGTAACCGAATTGGCAACAGCGATTAAAAAAGAGAAATGGTTAAGTATTGTTAATTCACAACTAGACGGCATTCAAAATGCGATAGAAGATGGTAGACAAGTTTTGAAGGATCAAATTGATACGCTAGCATCAGAGTTAAGTGATAGCCAGGCTGCGTCAGAAAAATTAGCCAAATTAAAAGTAAAACAGGACGAGTTGAAAATTTCAATTAATGATCAGCAAGAAAAATTGACTTCATCACAGAATAATTTGCAAACTTTAACGGTTAAATTGAGTGACGCCAAGGAACAATTACCGCATGAATTTAGTGATTTAAAGAGCTTAGATGAACATTTAAATCAATTAAATGATGACGTGATGCAATTTGATGATGATCAGAAAAAAAATCAAGCATCAATTTCTGATGTTAAAAGTCAAATAGCTGCATCAAATTCTGAAATTAAAGTTTTAACCAACCGTCAAAATGATCTTAACTTGAGGATTGAAGAGGTAAGGAGTGACTTAAAGGCCTCCTTGATTAAACATTTTAATAGCGAAGACTGGGAAGCATTTAATGAATTACTAAATCAAGTTTCGCAGCTTGATGGATATCAAAAACGCTATCAAGATTATGCACAGCAGGTTTCTGAAGTGAAGGCCAGATTAGAAACATTGCATCAACTAGTTAGCGGTGACAGAGTCGATATCGCGACTGAAACGAAAAAGTTAAAGGAATTTCAACAAGTTGTTTCAGATGATAATCAACTACTTGAGCGGACTACTGAACTATACATTCTAAACCAGAATACATTGAAGACAATTCAGCAGTCTAGTGATTCTTTAAGTAAGCAAGCTCACGATTTTCAAGAACTAGAACAGTTAACGGCAACGATCAGTGGTAGTGGGGATGCAAAGCTGAGCCTTGAACGATATGTGCTGCGTGAGTATTTGCTTGAAATACTGGATACAGCTAATGGTCATTTACAACAATTGAGTTCGGGACGCTATTTTCTTAAATTGCATGAGGAGGCTGGAACTTACCAAAAGGATACCGGTCTTGAGTTGGATGTCTATGATGACAACGTTGGTCATCCTCGTAGTGTTCACACACTTTCTGGCGGTGAAAGTTTCATTACAGCGTTAAGTTTAGCGCTGGCCTTGGGCGAAGTTATTCAGAATCAATCAGGTGGCATTACAATTGATACTCTTTTCATAGATGAAGGTTTCGGATCACTAGATCAAGATTCACTCCAAACTGCGATGGGAGCATTGGAACATATAGAAGGAGATCACAGAATGATCGGAATTATCAGTCACGTTCAAGAATTGAAGGTTGAGATTCCATATCAAATTCAGGTTACTGCTCAAGGACAAGGGAAGAGTCACGCAAAGTTGATTTTGCCACAGTAATCAAAAAGCCAGCGCTGAAAATGAATTTTTCAACGCTGGCTTTTTAATTTAGTTCAGAACTGGAGTTCACATACTATGTGAATGTTGGGAAATAATCAATTTTAATTGCATTAACGAAATAACTAATGTGAAAAATTTTCGTGAACCAGTTTGGAAAATGTTTTAGATAGCTCACTTCTAGAAAAACTTTCTTGGTGATTTACCCAGTAAATATACACATTGACAATACCGCTGCTGACGTAATGCATAGTAATAATATCTTGAGAATTTGGATGGTTAGAATGGCTGCTCAGTAAAACGTTGAATAACATGTCATCTAAATGTTGCAATAATAATTGCTGACGGTGGTTCATGCATAGGCTTTTGAATCCAGCCAAATTTTCATCAAATATTTGGTCAAATGTCTGTACAAGATTTGCCTCAGTTGTTGATGGTGCATTAAGTGTGTTACTAACTCGTAGGGATAAATCGGATTCAAAATCGTCAAATACTTCAATAATATTGTCGTAGTGTAAGTAAAATGTTCTTCTATTCACTTCAGCTTGCTTACATAGGGCTGTAACAGTGATGTCTTGAATTGATTTGTCTTTCAAAAGTGTAAATAAACCATTCAGTAATAAATTCTTCGTTTTTCTTGTACGTGGGTCCATAATTGTCTCTCCTAATACACACTTTTTTAATTGTTGTGGTTAACCGGCCAATATAACAGGGTTATGTTATACACATTAACATAGGAGGTTCATTTATGTACACGATTAATCAAGTGATGAGCATCGTTTATCAACATCCGAGTGCCGTCATATTAATGGCATTATTAACATATGCATTCGGATTTGCACAGTATATTACGAGCATGATGATGCAAATCAAAGATAAAGAGGCACCGTTTTATTTTTGGATGCATGCTTGGTACTTCGGTCATGATCTGACATTTTCATTATTATTTTACCAATGGTTTCACGTTGTCCATTTTTGGCTATTTGAACTGTTGTGGGCAGGTTGTGTTGTTTTCGTTGGTATTGAAATTTTTTCTTTGTATTATTCGGTTAAATATGAACGTAATATCATTTGGCAAAAATTTTTGCGAAAGAATGTCACTTTCCAGCAAGGATGGACTTACGGAATTTTTGGATATGCTCTTGGATTTGCACTGTTTTTCCTAATTCGACTTGGACTTGGAGACCAGATGTGTTTAATTTTGATGATGTCGACCAACGCTATCTTAGCGTTAGCAGTATCATTTAAGCTTCAGGAAATTGGAGATCGACGGTTTGGTACGATTATGCTGGGATGGTACACACTGTTTGGCACAATATTTACCTTTATGCCTAAAGGCTATGGATTCTTTGCAACTTTAATAAGGTCTTTGGACGGTGCTTGGTTTAGCGTTTTAGGAATTATTTGCGTGTTATTCGCATTACGATACATTTGGTACGCTTATCATTTTCCACGTAAGATTTATCGCTAATAATAAAGAAGTTTGGCGAGAATAAAGTTACTTCGCTTCTGCAACATAAGAACCTCAGACTAATCATTCTTGATTTTAGTCTGAGGTTCTTATGCTCTTAGATTAGCTATTTACTGAATGTTTAATTTGAATTACGGCAACCTTAAATTATTTAGCTACAGTTGCATTGAGATTCTTTCGATTAAAAAAGTAAATCACCCAAATTAGTGGCAGTGTTACGATCATGATGAGATAAAATGCATGGAGAGGGAACAAACTTTTAAGGAGCCCGCCAATAATTGGTCCAAGCGACATTCCTAAATCCATGCCAACGTAAAAGGTACTGTTTGCTAAGCCGCGTTCTTCAATCGGAACCACTAATAACGAAGTTGCCTGACAAATTGAAAACATTAATCCGTAACCACCAGCGATACCCAATGCCGCAATGAACATCATGAAATTATTTGTCATGTGTACTAGTGCAAGCAAACCGATGATGGTACTTAGGAGACTGATGTACAAAAATTTACCGAATGCGACAGTATCAAATAGATCTTTAAGCGACAGCCGCAAGATAATGAGAATGATGGCATAGATGGGGAAAAACATTCCGACAGACACTTGCAGATGCAGATCGGCCACATAAGTGACAATATATGCTTGGGTAGCGAAATATGGGATGGCAAATAGCATTAGCATCATAGCAATTGGGAAAACTTTTGGTTGCACAATTCTCAGCTTTGTTGAAGCTTGTTGAGACGGGCGTTTTAATTTAACAGGTTCACCACGATCACCGACCAACTGCACTAGGACAATCATTAAAATACTTGAAATTGCTGAGGCGATAAACGCTTTAGAGTAGCCAAAATTTTGGTAGAGATAGATACCTAACGATGGTGCGAGCGCCATTCCGATTGCATTCATTAAGCCATAAAATCCCATACCAGCTCCGATTTTATTTTTTGGAAGCAGACTAGCCATCCAGGTTGCCATGCAAACAGTACAAAAAACGTACCCAACACCGTTAACAATTCTAAAAATAATCAGCAATGTTACGCTGGTGGTGAGGGTGTATCCAATGCTTGCAATCAGAAGACCTATGCCGCCTAACGACGCTAGTATGTACTTTGAATGATTGTCGGATAAATTGCCAGCGATTGGTCGTAACAACAATGATGTGATGTTCATCACACCGGCAACTAAACCGGCGATCAAAGTACTGCCACCAATACTCTTAGTGAAGCCAGTAATTAATGGGTTAATGAGCATTGGACTGGAAAGGTAAAAAAAGCTGGCAGCCAGAATTAAAATGATTTTCTTGTTATAAATTCTCTCTTTTGCTACATTTTTTGTCATAATAGTTAATTTCCTCTTTTAAGTTATATTGAAATGTAACTATTCCACTCTACACCTAAATGAATGACATGGCAAAAAAGTGCATGCGCACATTGATTTATCTGCGTGATTTATTTCGATAATCTTTAACGTTCAAAAAACTCTGAAGTTCTGACAGCTGATCAGTTGTTTTTAACCGATGTACATATTCTTCATCAATATTAGGTTTGACTTCATTTGTGCCATCAACAAAGTGCACAGATTCAGTACCAGCTTCAACCGCCGTATCGTAGTACCATTTTTTGAACTTCAAATAACTTAGAGTTTCCTGGAGATCATTAATTTGTTGGCGTAGTTCTTTTTCATGCTTGTTTAGTAAATCAGCTCTTTGTTCAAGTGTTGAGTCACCAACTAAGCGTAATTGAATGAATTTTGAGATATCAGCAATTGAAACACCTGCATTTTTAAGGCAGACAATGGTTCTCATTAAATGAACATCGTTGTCTGAAAATCTGCGTCGACCACTGTTGTCACGTTTGACAAATGGTAGTAATCCCTGCTTGTCATAATATTTTAGCGTGTCAATTGGAACCCCAAGTTGTTCTGACACTTGTCCAATACTGTAGTTCATAATTATTCTCCTTAATATTTGGCCTCAAAATCAACAACAATCTTTCCAACAACTGTGTGTGAGTTAATCAAATTGTGGGCTTGTCGTATTACTTGTGCTGCTAACGGTGCTACGATCGTTCTTGTAATTGTCGATTTTATTTGTCCATTATCCAGCAAATTAGCTAACAGTGCGAGTGATTCACCTTGTGATTCAAGGTTATATTCTAACGTTGATTTAGTAAACATTAATTCCCAGTCAAAACTGATTGATTTGGCCTGCAACTCGATAATATCAATTTTTTCAGACGTCAGGGCCACATTAACGATATGACCGAACGGCCGAACCATCTTTTTTGCAATATTAAAATATTTCGCTGTGTCAAATAGATTAACGACATGGTCAACAGAATTAAAGCCAGCTGTTTGGGCCTGGTCAACAATGTTGTTGTGGTAATCAAGTGGTACATCAACTCCATTCCTTTTGAGCCAATAAAAATTACCAGCACTGCTTGTAGCCAGTACCGTTAATCCCATCCAATGTGCCAGCTGCGTCAACATTGAGCCGGCGCCGCCAGCACCGTTAATAACTAAAATTGAACCACTGTTAACATTTTTTTGAGGGATAAAGCCAAGTTTGTCCACTAAAATCTCATATGCTGTTAACCAAGTCAACGGAGTGGCTGCAGCTTGATTTAACGGGATCTTTTTGGGGGCAAATGCTGTAATTCTTTCGTCGACAAGTTGGTATTCTTGATATGATCCATTTCTCTCCGTGCTTCCCGCATAAAAAATCATATCACCAGCCGTATATTTGCTCACTTTGCTACCAATACTAACTACTTCACCGATTGCATCGTATCCCAATATTCTGGAATCAGTGTTGGTAATTCGATGAATTCGTTTTATATCAATCGGGTTAATTGATATATCGTGTATTTTTACTAAAACATCATGGTTGTGAGGGTAAGGAACCTCTGCCTGTTGATCAATTAATTTTCTCTTTTCGTTAACAATTACCGTATTCATTAGAAATACTCCTTTTTATCTTGTATGTATATAAAAGATCTGACGATTAGGTCAGATCATAAAATTATTCAGCCGATGTATCAGCTTTTATCGAAGTAGCATAAAGCTGCTCAATTTCACTTAAAATTCCCGATAATTCATTTTTCATGCCGCTAGTTGCAAATTCGCCTAGCGGTAAATGATTTGGTATTTTTTTACCAGCTTTTACAGTATCGAAAATTATCTTTGCAATCATATGTGGATCTCCGGGAGCAGAAGTTTCACCAGCGGCAGCATTGTTGATCATATCCGCAAAATCGGAATAGTCATCTAATTTTACTGGTGCCGTTTTACCAGCATTCCACTTAGTTCGGGCACCACTTGGCTCAACAACCATGACCTTGATTCCAAGTGAATTTACCTCTTGCCGCAATGCATTTGAGTATCCTTCTACAGCAAACTTAGTGGCGCTGTACCATCCGAATGTTGGGATTGAAGTAATTCCGAGAACTGATGAAATGTTGATAATTAAACCAGAATTTTGAGCACGCATGGTAGGTAGAATACTTTTTGTAACGTTTGCTAGTCCAAAAACATTAACTTCGAATAATTGACGAATATCCGCATCATTGCTTTCTTCGATTGTTCCAAAGTAACCAAGGCCTGCGTTATTCACTAATACATCGATTGTGCCAAATCTTTTTTGAGCTGTTTTAACAGCATTCTTTATCTGATCGGAATTGGTCACATCAACCAGTACCTTAAAAATTTGACCGTGATTATATTGATCTAAGTAAGATAAATCATCCATTTTTCTAGCCGTGGCAATCAGATTTGAATCCGAATCTTGTGCAACGAACTCGGCCAGATTTTTGCCAAATCCGCTGGAAGTGCCAGTGATCATCCAAGTTTTATTGGTCATAATAACTTCCTCCATTATTTTCGTGAAGCTTGCACTAATCCGTCTAACCATGCTTGGTGACCGTTAAGCATTGGATTAGGATTTTGCTTGGCTAAATCTGCCGCTGGTTTACCAATTTGTGATTCTTGGGTTAGCAATCGAATCCGGGTATTGTCAAGCTTTTCGATTACAAATGCATGGTAGACGTCAAACTGAGTATCTTTATTACCATTCTGCCATCCGTGCCAAGATATGCGGGCGGTTTTACCATCGGTAGGTGCAACTAGTTCCATAACCTGAGCATCAATGGGAAATCCGAAGGTGTCAAAATGAAAATGTTCTGCAAAATGAAGTAGATTGTTTGATTTGTCATCTAAGTCAATATTTTTTGCGTTATCGTAGTATGATTCCCATTTACTGGTATCGACTAGATTTTGCCAAACATCCTGAAGTGTAATGTCAGTTGCAATAACCTCGTTAGAAACAAAGTTATCGGTTGTTCCTGGCAAATATTGAGTGGGCCAATTGATTGTTTTCATAAACATGATCTCCTTTATAATCTTACTTTTTGTAAGTTGATGAATACAGGTTACGACCTTGAGGCGAGTCCAGGTCAAGACTTTTTTGAAAAAAGTTTAGATTATTAGAGTAAACGACCGTTTCCCAATTCCAATTGGAAATTATCATTTACAAAACCGATTGATGCATTGCTATTGATTAGTTCAATTAAGAAATCAGCTAAATCTTTACTAGAGTTGTAGTTGGCAAAAATTTCGTCATAATTGACATCGTAGTTCAGATTTTTAGCAACGCGCTCAAACTCGGTATTTGTTGCATTAGGTGCCAATATTTTTGCACGCATTTTTGCTCCCTTACTGATTAATTCACGGTCTAGTCCTTCGGTTAATGCACTGACAAAAAATTTAGTTGCACTATAAATTGTGGTTTTAGGCCAAATTTGATACCCGGCACGTGAAGACACATTAATTAACTGTGCTTCATCATTTTCGTGATCTTTGACGAATAGCACCGATAATAGTGCTAAAGCTTCTGAGTTGGTTTGTACCATACTAATGACCTCTTCGGTTGAAAGTTCATCAACAAATTTAATTTTACCGAAACCAGCATTATTCACCCAAATATCAATGTTATATTGTTTATTTATTTGTTCGTACAATGATGGAATATCATTAATTTTGCTTAAATCCTGCTGAATAACAACGATATCTCGGTCAGGATATTTAGCGATAATTTTATCATGTAACTGATTTAGCAAATTAACTCGACGTGCGATCATGATTACATTGCGTCCGAGACTCGCAAATTTACGTACTGCTGCTGCACCAATCCCTGAACTAGCACCAGTAATAACTACATAGTTATCATTTTGATTTATCATAAATTAATTTCCCCCGATAATTATAAAAAGTGTACGGTGATAACACCGAGAAACATTGTTACCAGACCGATAATGCGAGTGAGCATTACACGATTAGTAAGTGATCCAAACAAACCAAAATGATCAATAAATGCACTAAAGGATAACTGGCCAAACAACGCGATAACGACAACTTGGCCTGTACCGATTTGAGGAACCAACCAGGCACTACCAAAGACGTAGGCGGCACCTAGAAAGCCACCAATCCAGATCCACCAATTTGTTTTCCCGGCATGAAAAGCATGGTAAAGGTTACTCGACGGAATTCTAAGAAATAATACAAGAACAATTAACATTACAGCACCTACCGTAAACGAAACCATGGCTGCATGCACTGATGATCCTAAAATGACGCCCAAGTGGCCATTAATAGCAGTTTGTGATGCCATTAAAAATCCTGCTCCAATACCGATGATTTGCCAAACTAGGTTGCCGCTATGGGAGTTATTGGTTGCAGACTTATTAGAAAGTGTTGTTGCAATCAACATACCAATAGTAACCAAAACTAGCCCAATTACCTTAAATACAGTTAGTGATGACTGTGGTGATCCGAATAAGCCAAACTGATCGATGATGACGCCCATAATAATTTGACCAAAAATTGGCAATACGGCGGTTTGAATGCTACCAAGGCGTGGGAAAAGCAGTAAATTTACTGTCAGTCCAATTACACCCAACAAACCACCAAGCCAAATCCACCATGGATTATCCGTAAAGGTTGATACCGTAATAAAGGGATCTACACCTGATAAAATTGTTAGAGTAATTAGAAATAATGCTCCAACTGTGAAAGAAACAGCAGATGCTATATATGGTGAAAAAACGTATTCTCGTAATTTTGAATTAACGGCAGTTTGCATGGCCAGACCGCTACCCATTAATACGGGAATTAAAGCTAATAAAAACATTCAAACAACTCCTTTTCTGTGTGCTAAAAAAGCGAATGAATGTATCTTACAAGCTGTAGCTAACTTCAGGTCAAGCAAAAAATAAAAAATATTTTATGTTCTTTAGGATGGCAATTTTTTATTAGCATTCAATCCATGAGAAAAGGAGATAAAAATTACCTTCGTAATTATTTATCTCCTAATGATTTTGCTGATTTTCCAGAATTAATGAGACTCTGATATTTTTTATAAGTTTTGGGATTAACCTGGGTTGAATCAGGCATTAAATGAATCTGTTCCGTTCCAGCTTCTAAAGCTGTTTTGTAATACCACTTTTTAAATCGTAAGTAGGACAGTGATTTTTCCAAAGTTTGGATTTGATCCTCTAAATTTTTTTCGTGCTGATCTAAAAAATCGTAACGCTGTCCAAGTGAATCATCACCATCCATGCGCCATGAGACAAAATACGCAATTTCTTTAATCGATACACCGGCACGTTTCAGGTCAAGAATCATTTGCATTAATTGCATATTGTCTTCTGTAAATCTTCGGCGTCCACCACTGTCACGTTTAACAAATGGCAACAATCCAGCATGATCGTAATATCTGATTGCTTCAACTGTTAATCCCATTTTTCTCGCAACTTCCCCAATTGAATATGTATTCACGTTAATTCCTCCAGACTAAAAAATATTTGACCTGTACTTAGCTTCAGGTGATATCTTATTTTATAATCTTAAAAATTCATGATCAAAAAATCAAGTTGAAGGAGGAATGCGTAATGAAAAACATTTTAATGATATGTGTGAGCAAATTCCATAATGACAGCAATCAACAGGTTACTTACTAAAAACACTTACAAATAAAAAGTTAAAATGTTTGTAATCCGAAAATGACCAACGTATAGTTTTTTTCATAAGCACGTATTAAAACAAGGACGGAGGCACTAATTATGTCAATGAGAATTAACGTTTGCAATTAAGGGATTGCAAAATAATAAAATAAAGCAAACTCGGAGGAAACTGTAATGACAAAAGTACTAGTTGTGTTAACCAATCATCAAAAATTTGATACCATCAATCGTGCCACAGGACTATGGCTCAGCGAAGCGACCCATTTTGTGAACGTTATGAAGAATAACAATATTGGCGTTGACTATGTCAGTCCCAAGGGCGGTTACGTTCCTGTGGATCCTGGCAGCATGGATTCATCACAGTATGACGAAATCAACCATCGATTTTACGATGATGCTGAATTTCGTAACCAAGCACTGGGAGCAAGCCTTAAGCCTAGCGAAGTGCAAGCAGCCAATTATGATGCCATTTACTTTGCAGGTGGCCACGGAACGGTTTGGGATTTTCCTAACAACACTGAGTTGGGTCTGATTGCCAAACAAATTTATGATAAGGGCGGAATTATTTCTGCTGTTTGCCACGGTGTTGTTGGTTTGTTATCAATTGAGGGAGATACCGGCAAATTCATTAACGGGAAAAATTTGACTGGCTTCACTAACGAGGAAGAAAAAATTAATGAGTTAACCAATGATGTACCATTTTTGGCAGAGGATGCATTAAAGAATGCAGGTGCCACCCATAACGCTTCTGCGCCATATACTAAAAACGTAGTTGTGGACGGTCGTTTAATTACCGGACAAAATCCACAATCGGCAGAGGGTGTTGGCGAAGCACTGATTGACGCACTTAAATAATTTGTTGGAGGATTTTTATTCATGAATCAGTTTGATACTAGTATTACTTTTCCAAACGGCGTGACATTAAAAAACCGCCTGATAATGTCACCAATGACAACTCTTCAAAGTTACTACGAAGGGACTGTAACTCAAGACGAGATTGACTATTATACTCGTCGAGTCAAAGGCCTGGGGGCAATTATTACTGGTGCTGCAAACGTTGAACCGCTGGGGAAAGGCTGGCAAGGAGAATTAAGTGTGGCTGAAGATGATAAAATTGCACAGCTTTCAAAGTTGGCACACTCGATTCAATCACAGGGTTCAAAGGCGATTTTGCAAATCTTTCACGCTGGTAGGATGACATTTCCAGCAACTTTATCCGGTGAACAACCGGTATCTGCCAGCGCAGTACCTGCAGAACACCGCGATCCTAACACACACGACGCTGTTCCGCGTTCCATGACTAATGCAGAAGTCTATGCAACGATTGATGCGTTTGGTGATGCCACCCGTCGGGCAATTCAAGCCGGATTTGATGGCGTTGAACTGCATGGTGCAAACACTTACCTGTTGCAACAATTCTTTTCACCACATTCTAATCGGCGTACCGATGAATTTGGTGGTTCTATCGATAAAAGATATACATTTATTGAAAAAACTCTAGAGTCAGTCTTTGCTGCCGTTGATCACTATGCCGATAGACCATTCATTGTCGGCTACCGTTTTTCTCCAGAGGAGTTCACTAATCCTGGTATTACGTTTGAGGATACAGGTTATTTAGTTGATAAACTGGTGCAAACTAAGCTCGATTATCTGCATGTGTCACTCGACAATTACAAGCGTGTGTCGATCGCTGACAATTACAAAAATCAAACAATTTTGAAATATTTACATCGCATGATTGACAACAAAAAGCCGTTGATTGGTGTCGGTGGCGTTCGTACTCGTGAAGACGTTCAAAATGTTCTGGGTAGTGCAGATCTAGTAGCCGTTGGTCAGCAAAAGTTGGTTGATCCAGATTGGCCGCTTAAATTAGCAAATAATGCGGATGACGCAATGATCAATGATGAATTCAAGAACGCAATTGAATACACGCCTCTTAACGCGCCATTGTACGATTTCTTGGTTGAAAGATACGGTTCCATACCTAATATTTAAAATATATTTTTTATTGTTAAATCTAATTATCAATAATTTATTGATAGTTCAGTATCCTCTTGATGGTGATTGATTTCACTGACAAGAGGATTTTTTGATGATTGAAGAAATGAAACTTAACTATTCTACAAATAGCATCGATTTTTTTAAAAATAAAAGCCCCATTTGGCTTGGGTTATTCCAACTCAAATGGGTATTAAAGAATGTCGCTATCATTATTTGAAAGGGTGGGTTTGTTTAACTTTAGCAATTAAAGCGGATTGTTTATTTTGTAAATCATTTCTGATTGAATATTTGAACTCAGCTGCGAATGAACTGACTAACTGATTAGTGACAAAACGCCAATTATTTTTAGTTTCCAAATTGACGTCACCCAGTTCAGTAATTAATAATTTTAGTGTTTGCTGCCAATCGTGACTTAATTCGCTAAATTTAATTGAATTAGTTTCTTTAAATAGTGCAAAAAGTGAATCTAAAAATTCCTGACGTGTTTGTTCATCCAAACTATTCAGCCATCTATTAACGGAGTTATGCGTGTGGTCTGACAGTTCATTAACAGAGGTTAACGTTACGAACTGATTCTGGTACACGTTCCAACTAAATGGATCATGTTGCTTAAATCCTTTGGCTACACTTTCAACCACTTGATAGTTAGTCTCCGGTTCGAGCAGTAGGCCAATAATGGACGCTTCTGGAATTAGTTTTCTTATGATTTGTCTGTCAAAACCAGAAATGGGTTCATTTAATCCAGGTCCGTCAACACTAAATGCGTGGATTATTCTATGTTTGTTATCGTTACTAGAATGTGTCACAACGTAAGCCGCTAAATTACCACCCTTTGAATGACCACCGAGAATAAAATTACCGCGGTATTTAGACGAAATTTCATTAAAATATCGTAAGGCGCTTTTTTGGGAAGGAATGGCATCCATGAACGTCATATTAAGATCTTCCTTCCAGTCAATCGTTGTGGCAGTGGTACCTCTATACGAAATGAAATACAGCTGATTATCGATTAAAAATGTGACTGCAGAAAATTGTTCCTCTGATTTGTGATCAAGGCGTGTTTTCCAATCCGACCAAGAAATATTTTTGAATCGGTTGCTACTACTTAGTGCGATTACTAAATCTAGATTAGCGGTTGGATTCCATGTTCCTTTCACAATTTCCTGTACAGTTTTGATATTGTTTAATCTTTTTAGAGTTCTGATATTTGAATCATTTAGGCATTCAAAATTTAGATACGCAAGCTGTGATAGGATTACACCATCAATCTCATTAAACGGGGCAGCACTAAAAGAGACATTACCAAATGATCTAACGTAATCAATCATATTTGCCATTTACAATATCCCCCCCAGATAGTCACATATACTATTAATTTTATAATGGGTTAATTTAACAAAACTGTCAGCAAACTTTTGCTTGGAGTTTTTAATATTATTCAGTCTTGGAATCTATCAGCCCTTGAAGCTTTTGAACGTCGGTAGTGGTACCAACTTGGATGAATGCATCACGTCTTAATATAAAGATTGGAAACCGGTTCTGATATTTTTCAATACCGGTCTTACGGGCATCAATAACCATTTGTGAAATGTCCGGATCATTGGCCATTGTTTGACGCATTACGGTATCAAAATCTTCACCTTTTTCAACTGAAACTATTGCAGTGACGTAGGAAACTTTTGTAACTTTCATAATATACTCCTTTAATTTACATATTTTGTTTGGTCTTTAAAAAATCTTGATAAGGTTGCTTCTGATGTAATGAGTGTAATTGTTGTTTAGCTAAATTACTAATTCTAAGGATGTTCCCTAATTCTTGGTTAGAAACGCTCGCAACGATTAGTTGAGCAACTTCATGGGTCGTAATATCATGATCAAGATCATTGGAAATGATATTAAATTCTTGAATAAAAACGTGATTAAAAATTAGCCAACCAACATTTACAGAGGATTGCGCATATTCGGTAGATGTCTCGGGCCGGGTGCTAATGATGTTTTGATCTTTTTCAATTTGTTCTTCAACTTGATCGACGTTTGTTAAATTAATGTTTACATTTGGTTTAAGCGTAGTAATTACCTCGATTAAAAAATTTACTTTTGTGCATTATAGACGGTAGATGCCGTTAAATTTTAATAAAGTACTGAAAACTGTATGAATTTATTATCATAGTAGCTTGCCTTAAAGTAAGCTTTAAGGCTTATATTAACATCATAGAATTGACGATTAAACAGATATGGTAATTTGGCTTCGTTAATGTATCTATTTTGGTAGATCACTAATAAAATAATATTGAAGATTTGAAAGGGGATGAATGAGTTGACACTGTTTATATCCACATTTTTAATTTTAATTACAGTCGCTATTAGTGACATCATTGCGCGCCTAGTTCCAAAAATATCAAGTACCTACATAAACGTTATTTTAGGAGTTATCGTTGCTTTGATACCCGCACTAAATAAACTGGTCATGGGTTTTCAAAATGAAGTGTTCATGATCCTTATTTTAGCACCGTTACTTTTTTTCGAAGGACAACGGACCCCGGTGCAGCTGATCGGAAAAAGAATTAAAAGTATTGTTGGCACCGCAATTATCCTTGCAATTATATCCGCATTTGTGGCAGCTGGTGTATTACATCTGACATTTGCCGTACCAATGTCGCTTGCATTAGTCATTGTGTCCATTAGCACGCCAACTGACGCAACCGCACTTGAGTCTGTCACGCAGGGACTAAAATTCAGAAACAGCGTCAAAAAACCATTAAAAATGGAGTCCCTGTTTAATGATGCGACTGGGTTAATTTTACTACAAGGAGCTATCATTTGGGTTAACACTGGTAGATTACAAATTTGGCATAATGGTGAACAGCTTTTCATCGCTGCCGGTGGTGGCATCCTGCTAGGAATTGTTCTTGCATTGCTAATTATGTTTTTTAGGCAATTTTTGGTTAGATCAAAGATTAATGTGATCTCATCACAAACACTAATTTACCTATTGACGCCATTCATTGTTTATTGGGTTGCTGAAAAAGTTGGTGTTTCAGGTATTATTGCGGTTGTTATAGCTGGTTTAGTAAACAATAGTGAAGCAGCCAGAAGTAGATTTTCATCTCCACGCCAAATGCATCTTGGGGTTGAATTAGTAAATTTTGCATCTAATGTTCTTAATAGTTTTGTGTTCGTCATCTTAGGTATTAACTTAGGTAGGATTGCAGTTGACCGCTATAAAATGATTACTACTTCACTGAATTGGCTGATGATTGGCATTGTCAGTTATTTAGTTTTACTGATTTGCCGCTATGTTTATGGCAGGTTATTAATTGGCGATAAAAGTAATAAATCTGCGATCTTATTTTCATTTGGTGGTGTACATGGGACTGTCACTCTAGCCATGACATTTTCAGTAATGGGAAATGGCCTGAGCGATCACACATTTGCATTAGTAATACTAGTTGAAACTGTCGTTATTATTTTAAGCATGTTGGTACCAACAATCTTGTTCAAGATAATTTTACCCGAGGATTGGGATGAAAAGCAAAAGGCACACACAATTGAAATGCTCAGAAATAGGGCAGTGCAAGTTGGTATTAAACAGGTTAAAAAGATGAAATTATCTGATGATGTAAAGGATTTGGTAATTTATGATTTAAAGGATCAAATGAGGGTGACCACATTTGGCAAGTTCTTAAATCAGTGGAAGAATATTACATTCAGAAGAGAGGTTCTTTCCAATATTAAGAGTGTAGAACAAAGAAGAGCACTAATGCAGGCATTTTCACACGAGCGAGATTACTTGTACTATATGGCCAAAAATCACATTGTGGATTCAAATTATGTCTATGAAGTATATACAGAAGTGTTATTGTCAGAGTCACTGGTCTTAGATCCTGATGGTCAAATGATTTAGTTAGAGTGTAAGATGAGTCGGGTAGCTATTTTAGTCCGTACGTTAAACAATTCTATTCTAACAGCATTATGTATTATACAGCTAAATAGAAAATATCATAATTGTATAATACAATTATTGTCGAAACTGGGTAAAAGCAGCAATTTTAAAAGGTAAAATAATTTTATTGAAATTACTTGCCTTGAAGTAACTTGAATGTTCTATAGTGTCATTATTAATTAGTTAGGGGGAAACAAAAATGACAAATGTATTAGTGATTGGTGCTACAGGTACAGTAGGCAACACTACAAGAAGATATTTTTTAGATCATACAGACGATCATTTGACATTGATGGCTAGGAATACAGGACGGCTGGGTAAACTTGATGAAACAAGAGAGAAGGCTATTGCTGGCAGTGTCACCGATCAAAAAGACTTAGCCAAAGCACTGGTTGGACAAGATGCTGTGTTTGCAGCTTTAAGCGGAAATTTAAAGTCTATGGCGAGTTCTCTGGTGGCCGCAATGAATGAGTCTAAGGTTAAACGACTGATTTTTATTACTTCAATGGGCATTTATAATGAAATTCCATCATCTGTCGGTGCAAATGGTAATCTGCGTTCAAATCCAGTTCTGCAAAACTATCGGGATGCTGCTGATGTGATTGAAGCATCCAATTTAGCATATACTATTATTCGACCAGGTTGGTTTGACAGTAGTACAGATACTAATTACGAAATTACACATAAGGGTGAGCCATTTGGAGGCCATGATGTATCTGTGACGAGCATTGCAGATTTAGTTACTAGGCTTGTACATGATCAAAGTCTGGGATTAAGGGATAGCTTGGGGATTAACCGTAAATAGTTTTAGAGTATAAAGGCTATTTGAACTTAATATATATAATTACAAAAAGGCTTGGGGATGAAAAATAGATTTTCACACCCAAGTCTTTTTAGTTTTTAGTCACTGATCCTGTAGCATAGTTAATGGTAATACCGGATTGGACATTAGGCACAAATACATTGAATTGGAGACTGCCATCAGATGATTTGGCTTCTATATGAGCGCCTGATGGTACCACATTATTGCCATCATAGACATCTGTTACTCGATAGCGAACAGTTTTATTTTGATCGAGTGCTTTTCGAACCATGCTTTCGTAGTAATTTTGACCCGTCGAATCGCTTTCCATTGCTTCGTTGGCCCAAGCAGTTTGTGTTGCGATGTTTTTAGGATTGGATTCTGAGGCATCGAATCCTTTAATGCCTCCAATTAATGCATACCCAAGTAAGTGGCCGCGATCATAGGCATGTGAATAACGGCCAGATAAATTGGTTAGCTGTTTAAAGCCAGCGGGTTTCCAATCACTAGCACCGTCGCCAGTTTCACTACGATTTTTATATTGACGAGTGGTCTTATTAAGTAGTGCATTGCCAACGGCGGGCCGATCACTCGCGTCAAGTTTATCTGTGGCGTATGGGGCGCTTGAGACATTTGCATTCATATTAGTTTGGTTATTGTTTATGATAAACGCGCCAGCACCGTTAAACTTAATTGAATTTCCTAGTTGTTGTTTAACGTTCTGGGTTAATACAGATTTTGCCAAAGATTCGCTTGGAGATTGGTCATTTGCAGATGATCCGTTTGATTTCTGAGTTTCCGTACTTGATAAATTACTAATTCCCAAAAATATAAGTAGATTTTTAATCCAGTGACCGTTGGCATAGTAAGTTTTACCATGGCTATTTTTATATTTTCCGATGTTACCTTTTGTTTGGTATGTGCTTTGAATATCCTTCGAACTTGTACTTCCATGACTTGCAGTTATGACTGCGGTATTAACTTGGTTGATTTGATTAGCTGCAACATTTGTGGCCGATGGTACAGTAATCAAAAAAATGGTCATCAAAGACAGTAGTGATCTGGACAGTATTTTTTTTAACATAAAATTGAGTTCCTTATTTATTCCGATTTAACACATTTAATTTTATCATAGGAACATTTGTTCGTACAATGCTTTTGGATGTTAATTTGGCACAGTTTCCGTGTACGAAGTGAGATTATCTAGTTCATCAGAATAGATTAACAGCCTGTTTGCGTAGGTTGGGTCATTAAAGGTGGAATTGATATTTTCCTTCAGTTCTTTCAAATTATCCGTAATGATGCCATCGACATTTAGAAATATCATTCTTGTCATGTCATCATTACTGTCAACTGTCCAAGCAAATACTTTCTGATGATTGTAATGAGCTTGCGAAACAAAGGAAGAATCTAATGTAGTTTCTTCAACCGTATAAGCATCGGCATCTGTCTGGGGGAAAGTTAAATTATATGGCAGAATAAAACTAACCGGCAACTTAGGGGTGGATTTTTTTAATCCTTTGATGACAGGGAAACTCAAAGAGTGGACCATATCATGATCCTTCATCAACCGTTTACCGTAGCGTTCCTTAAATAGCGACAACATATTTTTACTGTCGTGTTTGGTTACTTTAATCTCGACTAAAAGTTTTTGGTGGTCCTTTTCAGCTGCTGATAGGTAGTCAGAGAAGCTGGCAACGTGAGCATGGTAACCATTTTCTGACGCGGTTAGTTTGGTTATCTGTTTTAAGGTTAACTGGTAGGGACTCTTATTAACGCCAGTCAGATGTTTTAGATTTTCATCGTGCATTACCACAAACTGATGATCCTTAGTCTCATGAATATCCATTTCAACGTAGTCTGGTTTTTCTTTACTTGTTTTGTCCAGAGCTGGAATAGTATTTTGAACGCCATTGCCATCATCTACACCCCGATGTGAGATAGTGATTGGCTTGTCCAGAGTTGCTCCACGCAGGTAGTAAACGTTAAATGATATTTGACCAAACAAAAAGACAAGGATCAGTGCGATTGCTGATCTACGCCCAATTTTTGAAGACGATGCATGTAAACTAACTTGTGGTTCATTTGAGTGAATTGTTTCATATTTGTCATTGGCTAGTAACAGGAATAAAACAAAGATAACAAGCATGGCTGCAGATATCAGCCTCACAAATAGGGACATCAATCCCATATTGATGACCGCACCAGTAAATGCAACCACGTGTGATGATTTATCAAGTTGTGATTGAATGAGGTACAAAATAATTGAAATCAGTCCGGTTGATATGAACGTAGCAAGACCTAAAAAGCCTAACCTCCACAGGTATGACCATAGATGCGATTTAGTCATTCGCCAACTAATTTTGACCGCTGCAATGCCATGAACGTTATGCAGGATAACAAGAGGTAAAACTTGAATGAAACGTAGTGCTAAGTAAGACACGATGATTGCTAGGATGATCACTGGTACTAAATAATAAATGTTGGAGTAGATTGTTTGTAAAATAAACGCTGGAATTTGAATTTTAGCTAGTAGCGGAGACGACAGATAAAAGTCAGAAAATGGAAGGATGACTACAAAGTAGGGGATGAATAAAATAAATCCACTGAATCGAATGTGTGCTAATGAGTAGAGTGACTCTTTAACAATTTCAATGATTCGATGGTCATTTCCGTGCAGAATTCTATCGACTCCATTAATCAGAAACGCAAACTGAAAAAATACCAGTGCCAAAATAATGATACCGATAACAGCGAGTTCAACGAGTGCAAGTGGCCGTTTAGTTATTAGCCAACCAAGATTGTTATACGATACATAAGGAACGCGATTGATAACCATTGCAAGGCTAGTTATATACCGCATTAAGGGAACTAGAACATAACCAAGTAGTAGGTTCAAAGAGACAATGATTACCAAATATGCGGACCAATTTTTAAAGAACAGGCCAAACGACTTTCTAAAAAGATGATATTGACTCATTTTTAACCCTCCCAAAAAGCATTGAATACCTTGTTACATATAATTATGACACAAACAATCTTCAAATTACGTTGAATTTGCCCAAACGGGCAGAAAAGTCTACCCGTTAGACCGATGGCGACACTTAAAATCGCATGTATAGTGGTGTCATCAATTAAGTAGAGGAATGAGAGAATTGAGCTATTTAGAACTACGGGACATTCATAAGTCATATTACCTTGGTAAGGAAGAATTTCCCGTCTTGAAGGGTATTGATTTAGATTTTGACCTTGGCGATTTTGTATCGATTTTAGGTGAATCGGGTGGTGGTAAATCAACATTAATGAATATTATCGGTGGCCTTGACCGTGAGTTTCAGGGTAGTGTGACAATTGATGGTCACAGATTAGATCATACAAATGAAAAAGCATTAGATTCATACAGACGTGATACGATTGGTTATATTTATCAGGCATACAACTTGATTAGTCATTTAAACGTTTTAGATAATGTGCTGATTTCGTTAGATATGACGACTTTAAGTAAGACGCAAAGACATGATCGAGCTATGAAACTCCTCAAACAAGTGGGCTTAGAAGATCAGGCGCGTAAATATCCAAGCCAGTTGTCTGGTGGGCAGAAACAACGGGTGGCGATTGCACGGGCTTTGGCCAGTGATCCTAAAGTTATTATCGCCGATGAACCAACAGGTGCGCTAGATTCGCAAAATACACAAGAAGTACTCCAACTTTTGAACGAAATTGCGGAAGAAGGCCGACTAGTAATTGCCGTTACTCACTCCCAGTCTGTAGCGGATGCCGGCACACGAATTGTACACTTAGCTGACGGCCAGATTGATAATGATGAACGTTTGAGGGATCCATATCCGATTGCAAACGTGCAACGACTGGAATCACAACTGTTGCCAGCATCGGTATCGTATAGAACAGCGTATAAACATTTTAGATTTAATTTTTGGCGTAACTTTCTGATTGTTGTGGGCACGGCAATTGGGTTGTTTGCGGTGATTCTCTTCTCGGGACTTGGCAACGGTATTAGCGGATATGTTGATCAGCAAATTACTGATTTAGTTAATCCGCAGGCGGTTACCGTTGCAAGGTATCAGAAAACTAGTGGGCAGGCTGCACAACAACAAAGCCAAGCGCAGCAAATGTCAGCATCTGAATCATCAACGAGTTCAACCCTAACTACTAAACAAATTAACCAACTTGAAAACTTAAAGCATGTTAAGTCGGTCGATAAGGTTTATTCGGCTAGTTCGGTTACGACAAAGTATGATGGCAAATCAACTGTCATGAATACGCTAAAAAACTGGAATAGCAGTGTTACTAATAATACTGTTAAGTACGGTAGCAAACCTGGCAAGGGTGAAATTGTCATTGACAGGGACTCAGTCGCTAAGAAGCTTTCACCCAATAACTGGAAGAGTTTAATCGGTAAAACGATTACTTTGAGCTATCAAACGCAAGATAAGAGTGGGCAAACTAAGACAGTTAAAATTACGGCGAAAGTTTCAGGTATTTCGACTTCAAGTAATAGTATGTCAGCAAGTAACTACATTAGTACATCAACATTAACTAATGCAATGAATGAAAATAATATTAGTACCGCTTCCAGCAGTGTGTCTGTGAAGATCGATAAACTCGGTAATGTTAAGAAAGTTACTAAGGAAATGAATCATTTGAAGTCTAATAGCAAGCGTGTCTATTCGGCCACTTCTGTTAGCTCAATTATTGATAAGGTGCAGACTTATGTTAAGTTGATTACAAACATCTTGGCTGCGATAGCTGCTATTTCACTAGTCGTGTCAGCATTAATGATTATTGTGACGATGTACATGTCTGTCAGCGCAAGGACCAAGGAAATTGGTATTTTGCGAGCACTAGGTGAAAGCAAGAAGGATATTAGAAGATTATTTATTAGTGAATCTCTTATCATCGGAGTTTCAAGTGCTATTTTAGCAACAGTGATCGCCTTCTTAGGCGAATTGGTAGCCAATAGCTTACTATCACACATTGCTAGTTATGCATTTGTGCAGATCAGTGTTGGCAACGTCATCACAACGTTTGTCATTGCATTAGCCATCTCATTATTGGCGGCATTTTTACCGGCAAGAAGAGCAGCTAATTTGAACCCGATTGATGCATTGGCTTCGGACTAAAAACTAGACAGCGAAGCAGGCACGATTTGAGACCGGTGTCTAAGGAGCTCCCACAGATTAATCGCGAACTATGCGATTGAT
>NZ_AZGF01000023.1 GCF_001434475.1 Paucilactobacillus suebicus DSM 5007 = KCTC 3549
ACAGGAGTGATAGTTATCAAATCAGCAGTTAAGAAAACATTAGTAGGTACCATGGGTGCAGCAGCTTTGTTTGTAGCAGGCACACAAGTTGCTCATGCCGATACAACACAAATTCAAGCAGGTGATACTGTTTGGTCATTCTCACAAAAGTATCACGTATCAATTGATTCAATCGTTAAGGCTAACAAGTTAGCTGACGCTAACATGATTGTTGCTGGTAAGACCATCAACATTCCTGGCGTTTCAGAAGCACAATTGAACGCTGGTTCAGCAGCCTCATCAGCAGTGGCAGCTCCAGTTGCTGCTAGTTCTGCAGTTGTTGCTTCTGCAACACCTGCTTCAAGTGCTGTAGCCTCATCAGCAGTTGCCACTAGTGCAAGTGCCACAATTGCATCAAGTGCCGTAGCCTCAAGCACGCCTGCACAAGGCCAAACTACTACTGGTACAACAGAACAAGCACAACAAACACCAAGTACTTCAAGTAACTACACTAGTCGTACAACTGCTCAACGTAGTTACACTGGTTATGCTAGTGCACAACGTTCAACTTCAGCTGCCAACACTAACACTGGTTCAGGTGACTGGAACTCATATTTAGGTCAACCATACAGTTATGGTAACCTTGATTGCTCTGGTTTAGTTGCTCGTGTATATGGTAGCCGTGTTAATGGCCGTACCACATATACTCAACAAACTACTGGTGCACATAACTACAGCAATGTAGCTGCAGCTCCAAAGGGTGCTTTGGTATTCTGGGGATCAGACAGTGCTCCATATCACGTAGGTATTTCAAACGGTAACGGAACTTACACCGCTGCACCAAAGACTGGTGATGTTGTTAAGATTAGCTCAATGCAATACAACATGCCTTCATACTACGTAATGCCTCGTTAAAAATTAAAATAAGTTATTTAAAAATTGCTCTATCTATTTTCCAGCTCAGTGAACTGGAAAATAGATAGAGCAATTTTTTATTGCAGTTAATGCTTTTACAGTTACGTTACAATAATAATTTAAGTGAATTTAAGAGTAAAACTTAGTGTAATATTCGTTGTAGTGAATAGTTTATGGGAGGCTATTATGTTTAAACAAAGTATGGAAAGAAAAAAATGTACAAAAAAAATAAGGCTTGGGTGGTAGCAGCTAGTACGATTGCTACTATGATACTAGGGGGATACATATATAATGGTGAGGTTCACGCTGATACTGTCAGTAAATCATCAACGGAATTAAATTCTAGTACGTCATCTAGTTCTGAGACGCAAACTCTGTCAAATACTGCTAGTTCTCAAAGTAATGTGATTAACTATTCTTCTAGTACGGCATCTGATTCGAACAAATTGTCTTCAGAAGCCAATAGTTCTGCGTCAAAAAAATATATTACAAGTAGTGTAAGCGAAAGTAACTCTGCAAGTTCAGTATCTTCTAGTGGAAACTCCACGTCGAGTACTGCTACGAATGCGTTGTCATCAAGCGATTCAACAGTCACATCGGATTCAGTAGCAAATAATTACTCATCAGTTGGACAAACTCAAACTCAAAATGAAAGTGGCACACAACCAACGGCACAAACATCATCAGTAAGTACTAGCATGAGTGCTTCAGATACTTCTAATAACGAAAGTGTGTCTAGTGCAAGTGCTGCTAATGATGCATCTTCTTCTGATGTTAATGTGATTACTGCTCCTTCTGACTTAAGTGCGGATGAGTATGATGACTGGATTGCGAATGCTAAGTTGGAAGCAGAGTTAAATTATGAACAAACTGGTCGAGCACAAGAGGTAATTGTTAATGATTCGGTTGTTTTGAAGATAACAATTGGTAGCTCCTCAATTCCCCGAGTTGATGCTGTTGACGTTTCATCATATCAGTCATGGATGACCCAATCTGATTTTAATAAACTAAAATCGTTAGGTGTTAAAAGTGTAATTGTTAAAGTTTCTGAAGGAACTGACTACAAAAATCCTTACGCAAAGTCTGAAATTTCAATGGCTGAAAAAGCTGGTTTAAATGTTGATGTTTATCATTATGCAACGTTTGCTTCTCAAAGTGCTGCTGTTGCTCAAGCAAAGTATTTGGTATCTGTTTTAAATTCATTTGGAATATCAAAGGATGTATTAGTCTTTGCTGATATGGAGGATACGTCAACGTATACCAGTCAAATAGGTAGTTATTTGAATAGCTTTTGGTCGACGTTATCAGGTAGCGGATACACTAACCATGGTGTCTATACTTACGTAAGTTACGAATATGCAGCTCAAGTTGTGGCAACTGTTGGAAAAGCAAGAACCTGGATGGCACAGTATCCGTATACACCAACTAGCAGTACTAAGTGGAATACAAGTTATGGCGCTTGGCAGTTCTCATCTACCGCTTATTTACCAGGTAGTAGTAACGCCATTGATGTTTCCATTGATTACACCGGTCTTTTCTTATTAAAACCAGTGACATACGATACAATTAAGTCAACAAATGCTGTCAGCTATTATGTTCTTATTTCAGAGAATTCTCGTAACGATGGTCTATTTGTGGATGGTCCTTATTTTACAAGTGCTGCTACAAACACGTTCAGTGGTGGAACAGCCAAATCATATNTAATAGATATTGATAGACTAGAGAATTTCGATTCTCTGGTCTTTTTTTGCGCATAAATTTAGTTGAAATAGATAAAAAGTCATAATTCGTTCATCATAATTGCAAAAAAATGCAAAAATAAGTAAACATTTGTCATTTAGCATTAATTGCATGATGAGAAGAGAAAAAAATAGAAAAACGACTGCAAAAAAATATACCATCGTTGGGTTAGCATTGTTTTTATGCTTGATTATTGGTTGGTATCATATTCATGGATCAAGTAAAGCATCAACGACAAGTGGAAACTCTGTTGGAACTTCCTCAACAATTGCGAAACGGCAAAATATCATTAAGGAGAATTTAAAGAATTACCTAAATACAGTTACTAAAGACGGTACTGTGAGTGTCAGTTTCTACAATCTTGGTGCTACTAGCGGCAGTACTGCTTCTAAGAGTGAATATGCTGATGTTTACAAAGAGGGAAGTTTGGAAACCGAATCAAACGCATATACAAAGGAAACGGCCGCCAGTACTTATAAACTGTTTATTATTGCATTTTTGATGCATGAGAAAAAACTGGGCAACTTTACGTGGAATTCAACTAACACGAATGGTTTTTACACAATGATTGTTGAAAGTCTTAATGACTATGCGGAAAGTGAATTAGAAACTTACGGCATGAGTACAATTGATAGTTTTATTAAATCACAGGGATGGTATTCACCAGTTTTTGTTGATGGTAAGGATGCTTCAACCACCAGTCATAGTTTGGAATTACTACTGAGAAGTTTAGCCAATGGAACTGGGGTATTCAGCAATAAGTCTGACCGTGAGAAAATTTTGAAGTTAATGGGCAAGCAAGAATACAGAACAGGAATTCCAACTGGTGTTGCGGAGGCTGATAAAGGAACTACAGTTCAAGATAAAGTTGGCTTCCTTGATGACACCAACAATGACGCAGCAATTGTCACGATGCCGAATGGACAGAGATACATCTTGGTGATCATGACTCACGGACATAACCAGAGTGGCTTTAGTGGATTTCCTAAGATTGCTAAAATTGCCAAAAATGTTCAAGAGATTGTATACGGAACGAATGCTGGTACTAAGTTGGTTGATTATTCTAATTAGACAAAGCTTGCTCACCCTTTAATAAATGCGTTATGATTGTAGCGTGAGAGGGGGAGAAACAGCATGGCAACGTTAGTAATTACACGACATGGCGAAAGTCAGGCCAATCGAGACAATATTTTTACCGGTTGGTCCGATGTTCCTCTAACGGTGGCAGGAGTTGAACAGGCTCAGAAGGCTGCTGAAACAATCAAAAAACAAAACATTGAATTTAGTGATGTTCACACATCATTTTTACAGCGAGCAATTGTGACGTCTAATTTGATTTGCGAACAGCTTGATCAATTGTATATTCCAATTCATAAAACTTGGCGCCTGAACGAACGTCACTACGGGGCGTTGAGGGGCATGAATAAAGATGTTGCAAAACAAAAATTTGGAGTTGATCAGGTTGCCAAATGGCGACGTGGTTACGCAGATTTACCTCCCATGCTAGATACACCAGACCATGATCGGCGTTATGATGAACTTGGTGTTCAAGTACCACTCAGTGAAAGCCTTAAAATGACCGAAGAACGGTTGTTACCTTACTGGCTTGATCATATTGCTCCACGGCTGTTAGATGGCCATAATCAGTTAATTGTGGCTCATGGTAGCACTCTCCGTGCTTTAGTTAAGTATTTAGATGATATTCCTGATGATCAAATTAATACGGTAGAGATTGCTAATGGTGAACCAATTAAGTATGAGTTTGATAAGCACTTGCATATAATTAGCAAAAGAGAACTAACAAATTAAAAAGGAGTCGGACTTAATGTTCGATTCCATTTTTTATTAGAAAATAATTAGAAAATTATTTGACATTTCACATTTAAGGTTTAGAATACTAAGTAACTTAATCGTTATGGTTAATTTTGGTAACCAGATTAAGATACATACATATTTTTTTACATAGCTTTAGAGAGGGCGAATACATATGAAATTTACAGTTGTTGGTTCAGGTGCCATGGGGTTACGTTATGGCTTATTGTTGCGTGATGCAGGTAACGAGGTTGACTTTGTTGACCCTTGGAAACCCCAAGTTGAGACAGTTCGTAAGCAAGGCGGCGTGTACGTTTCTCGTGATGGTCAAGGTCGTCATTTAGTACCAATGAAGATTTTTTACCCTGAAGAGTATCAAGGTAATCCGGATTGTTATATTTTCTTTACTAAGCAGATGCAGTTGGCTGGAGTTTTAGAACGGTGTGCACATTTCTTCAAGCCTGACCAATATGCCATGACATGTATGAATGGTATGGGCCATATTGATAAGTTATTGAACTATTTCAAACCAGACAAAGTCCTGGCTGGTACGGCGCTTGTTGCAACTGTGTTGAATGGACCTGGTGATGTTGATTTTATTGGCAAGCGTGGTGCTGGTACCATGAATCTGGCAAACTACACGGAACAACCTGACGATTTTACTCATCAAGTTGTCCATGAGCTTGATAAGGCTCAATTTCATCCCAATTTAACCACAAATTTCCGTGGCACACTGCTTGCAAAAGTTGTGTTCAATTCAGTTGTTAATACGTTATGCACAATGTTTGAAATGACGATGGGGGAATTTGCAGATTACGAGGGATTTGAAGACATGTCATTACAGCTGATTAACGAGGCATACGATGCTTGTGAGCGTGATGGTATTAGGATGATCAACACTCGGCAAGAAGAGTTAGAAAGCGTTAAATACGTTAGCAGAGTTGCTAATCCACTACATTATCCATCAATGTATCAAGATATGCATAACTATCGTAAAACCGAAGTTGACTATATCAACGGATACCTTGTTAAATTAGGAGATAAACATGGTTACGATGCTAAGACGCACCGGTTCTTGACGCACGAAGTACATTTAGCCGAAATTAAGAAAGCAAAGGAACTTCGTGAGATGCAAAAGGAAACTGTCAAAACAGCATAGTTTCAGATTGAAAATAGTTATACTCGGCAGTTGATCTATTGAGCAATTATCCGTAAAACAGAAGGAACAGATAAATCGTTTGAACACCTAACGATTTATCTGTTCCTTTTCTTGTACTATTGTAGCGTCTTAATTCTATGTTTAGCTTTTACGCCAAGGCGCCCATCGGATCCCATGGTTTTAAAATGGTTGGTTCTTGTTCCTGTGCTTGCTTTAATTTATCTGGTAAAAATTGTTTGTTAACAACGATTTGATAGCAATATTCGTCCATCCAGGTATCTGACATAACAAAGTAGCCTTTTTCTCCAACTTTTGGGCCCCACGAGTTTTCAACTTTCCATTTTGTTGGTTTGTTGTTAACGAGGTCGACCCCAGTAATAACCATGGCGTGAGTCATCATGCTTTCACCATAGTCCAGTCGCTGAGCCTTTGTCATGGATAAATCTGTGTCAAATAACTCACTTTTAGCGTATATGTTCAAATCCATAATGCCCTTTTGACGATCAGAGCTTTGACCAACGTCACACCCAAACCAGACACTTTCGCCTGCTTGTAACTGAGCAATGGCCAGTTTTTTAAAATCTTCCATGGTCACGTTTAAATGCTTCACACTGCGACCGCCAACTACATTGCCGAGCATATCAACCGTGTAAGTTTTATCATAGGGCTTGTCTGCGGTTGGGGCATTAATGATTGAAACGTAATCATTTAAATTCCAGCCAACATATTTGCTGAAAAATTCCTTTGGCGTTAAATCAGAATCGCGGTGAAAATTGTTGTCCTTATCCCGATATTCAAAATCAAATTTAACAGGTGGTTGGCCAAAACTGTACGATAACATACGATACACATCACTCAGCATTGAAGTACGTTTTTCATCGATTGTTTTGTCGTCTGTTTTGTCAGCAACCATTTGACGTAGGGCGACTGCATCTTGACGTAACTTACGATTCAAAACGGTATTGATCTCGTTTGATTTTGATGAATTATACGTTTCAGGCATCGCAGTTTGGGGCACGACACCGTATTTCTCGATCAAAGCACAAAGCATATCCCACTGACCGCCATCTTGTTGTGGTGTCGCCATTAGCCAGGCAACTTCCCGACTATCAGCCGGTTGGTCGGCCGTCCTCAAGACATTTTCGTAAAAGAAGTTGGCCTTTTCAAATTTATCCCAGAAAAATGTGTATGACTGCGATAATTCAAATTTCTTTAATCCCAGTTGTTTTGCCATATCATGACGCATTGTGTTGAGCGCAGCAAACATCCAGCACCGGCCAGATTGTTTTTGGTTCGCAACATCGCCCGTATCTAAATCAATGGAAAAAACAGGTGTTGTTTCACTTACGGCATGCCAATCGTAGCTGCTGGCGAGAATTCCATTTTTGGTGATGGCACGCTCGTTTACGGCGGATTCCTTACGGCTGATTAAATCTTTTTGAAAACTTACTAGTTCTTCATTACTGATTATGTGACTCAAGTAAATCACTCCTTTAATGTTTAACTTCCATTTTAACATTTAGTTATTTAGCCGCAATTATCTTCATTAGTTTTCACGGTCAGTGAGTAGTTCTTGATATTCTGGATGCTTTTCAAACGCTTTTTTTGCATAAGGACACAATAACTGAACATGTAAATTACGTTGCTTAGCGTATTCATAAAATTCAGCAACCAATTTTGCCGCAAGACCTTGACCACGAGCAATTGGATTTACGAAAGTCCGTTCTACTAGGACTGTGTCCGTGTCTTCGTCAATTGTTGGAAAAACAATTTCGCCAAGCAGGGTACCATCCTTATCAACAGTATAAATGCGATTGTCTTCATATTTAAAATTCATGTTATAACCTCCAATGGTGTTTGTTTTGCATTAAATGTAATCTTTTCCCATATTTTTTTCAATTCATCCGGTATACAGGTATGAAAAAAGTTTTGCGTATCTTATAATTAAGCAGATAAATTAAATGAGGTGAAGATAATGACACGAGGGTTTGAGATCGTATCAAGCAAGCAAAATGAAGTCTTAAATGTCCCCAAACGCCAAACTAAGCAGGCGGCGGGATACGACTTTGAGTGTGCAGAGGATTTTACACTGCCATCAATTTGGAAGTTTAACTTTGTTAAGATTATCAAAGGGTTACTGCATCATGAAGAATTGAGTGATGAAGACTATCTAGATGCTGATAAAGTCCTTAAACCATTTTTAGTACCAACCGGAATCAAGGCATATATGGGTAAAAATGAATTTTTAATGTTAGCCAACCGTTCTAGTAACCCACTAAAACGAAGATTAGTATTGCCAAATGGTGTTGGAATTGTTGATGCAGACTACTATAACAACGAAGGTAACGAGGGAGAAATATTTTTCCAATTGCTGAATTTTGGCGTAAAAGATGTCGTTATTAAAAAGGGTGAGCGGATTGGTCAAGGGATCTTTATGCCATATCTATTGGCAGATGAAGAGGATCAGCCGATGAGTGACCGAAAAGGCGGATTTGGCTCTACCAAAAAATAGTTCACCTGTTAATAATAAAGGGTCTATCAGGTAGTGTATGCTACAATGAAAAGAACAGAGATTGGGGGCCGATAAATGGCAAAAATAAAGACACAGTACGTTTGTTCCAACTGTGGGTACAGCACGCCACGTTTTTTAGGACGCTGTCCAAATTGTGGTGAATGGAATACGTTGGTCGAAGAACGGATTCAACCAACGTCATCGAATGTTACCGCTGCTAATCGAGTTAGCTTGAGTGGCGAAAAATCTAAACCTACTAAGATTAAAGAAATAAAAATGGGACAGACTCCAAGAACCCAGACTAAAATCCGTGAACTGGATCGAGTACTTGGCGGCGGGATCGTTCCGGGTTCTTTAATTTTAATTGGTGGAGACCCTGGAATTGGTAAGTCGACTCTATTGTTGCAGGTTTCCGGGCAGCTAAACAGTGTTGGTGGAACTGTACTTTATGTATCTGGTGAAGAAAGTGCCACACAAATAAAGATGCGGGCGGATCGATTACATGTCAGTGGTGATGCTTTTTATGTGTATCCTGAAACGGACATGGGGGCCATTCGGGAAACTATTGAAGAGGTTAAGCCAGACTATGTAGTCATTGATTCTGTGCAGACCATGTCGGAGGCTGATGTTACGTCTGCGATCGGTAGTGTGGCACAAATTCGTGAAGTTACTGCTGAACTGATGCAGATTGCTAAAAGTAATGGGATTACCATTTTTATCGTTGGCCATGTTACTAAAGGCGGGGCAATTGCAGGCCCAAAGATTCTTGAACACATGGTGGACACTGTTTTGTACTTTGAGGGGGACTTACACCATACTTACCGAATCCTAAGGTCTGTTAAGAACCGGTTTGGATCAACTAATGAGTTAGGTATTTTCGAAATGCGTGAAGAGGGGTTGGCAGAGATTGCTAATCCATCAGAGATTTTCCTTGAAGAACGTCTAAAAAATGCGACGGGTTCTGCAATCGTGGTTTCCATGGAAGGTACGCGACCAATTTTAGTTGAAATTCAGGCACTGATTACACCGACCGTTTTTGGCAACGCTCAACGAACTGCTACAGGATTAAACCGCAATCGAGTTTCTTTATTGATGGCGGTGCTCGAGAAAAGAGCTAATTTGATGCTTCAAAATCAAGATGCTTATCTGAAAGCTGCTGGCGGTGTTAAACTTGACGAGCCCGCAATTGATTTGGCCATTTCTATGAGTATTGCATCAAGTTATCGTGATAAGGGTACTCAACCAACCGATGCATTTGTTGGAGAAGTTGGTCTGACGGGTGAGATTAGAAGGGTTAATCGTATTGAACAACGAGTTGCTGAGGCTGAAAAGCTTGGATTTAAGCGAATATTTATTCCAAAAAATAATTTGCAGGGATGGAATCCACCGACAGGAATTCAAGTTATTGGTGTCGCAACTTTAGCAGAGGCGCTTAAGAGTGCGTTAAATTAATGAGGGGAGGGGAAAATATGAGAAAACATATTATCAGACTACTATTTATTATAGTTGGGGCTGCAGTAGGATTTTACTACTTGCCACTACTATGGGATGCATTAGACTTTAAGTTCTTCGGCATTGTTCGTTTATTTAGTGATTTAATTATTGGTGCCATTGTATTTTTGCTATTATCATTTGTGCTTTCCGGCACTATCAATCGGTTAGTTAATAGAGTTGAAGCGTATTTAACGAAACAAAGTCCTGTATACCTATTTTTTGGTAGTTTATTGACAATTGTTGGTTTAGTTTTGGCGGTATTGGTGTCAACGCCGCTATGGAATTCTCATGTTCCGGTTTTAGATAATGTTGTTCCGGTTATTTTGATGGTGATTCTTGGTTACTTTGGTTTTCGAATCGGTACAACTCGTTTGGATGAATGGCGTAATTTGTTTCAATTGAGGCGTCAGCGTGGAGGTGGCAAAGACAGCCATGTAATGGCCAAACAGGATGCTAACTATCATCATTATAAGATTTTGGATACCAATATTTTAATTGATGGCCGCATCTACGATATCGTGAAAACTGGTTTTATTGAAGGAACGTTATTAGTGCCAAACTTCGTCTTGTACGAGTTACAATATATTGCTGATTCCAGCGACAGCATTAAACGAGTTCGTGGTCGCCGTGGCTTGGATATTTTAAATAAACTTCAGAATGAAAAAATTGTGCCTATTGAGATGTACGAAGGCGATTTTGAAGATATCCCTGAAGTCGATAGTAAATTAATTCGTCTGGCAAAAGAAGTGGACGGCGTGATTGTTACAAATGATTTTAACTTAAACAAGGTTATTCAATTCCAAAATGTTGAAGTTATGAATATTAATGGATTGGCAAAGGCTTTGAAACCACGGGTAATTCCTGGCGAAAAATTGAACGTTATGGTGGTTAAAAAGGGTACAGAGCGCCAACAAGGCGTTGCGTACCTGGATGATGGTACGATGGTAGTTGTTGAAGATGGGCGTTATTACATGAACGACCATATCGATGTTGAAGTTACTAGCGCGTTGCAGACAGATGCGGGCCGGATGATTTTTGCACGGCCAGTTCACTCACCTAAGGGTATTAATGATCATCACAGCGAAGATAACAGTGATAAGAAGTAGTAACAGAAGTAAATACACTTTAAATTTTGTCCATAGACCTGTACACTATATATGACTATTAATGAAAGAGGCGTAATATTTTGGCTAAAAATAACATTCGGGTGCGCTATGCCCCAAGTCCAACGGGACATTTACACATTGGTAACGCCCGGACAGCTTTGTTTAACTACCTGTTTGCCCGTCACAACAAGGGTAAGTTTATTATTCGAATTGAGGATACTGACACTAAACGTAATATCGCGGATGGTGAACACAGTCAATTAGACAACCTGAAATGGTTGGGATTGGACTGGGATGAAGGTCCTGATGTTGGTGGCGATTTTGGTCCATATCGTCAATCCGAACGCAAAGATATCTATGTCAAACTTATTCAACAATTGCTTGATGAGGGAAAAGCGTACAAGTCATACAAGACTGAGGAAGAATTAGAATCAGATCGTGAGGCTCAAAAGGCTAAGAAGATCATGCCTCACTATGAGTATGAATACAAAGGCATGAGTGCTGAAGAAATTAAACAAGCTCAGGCAGATGCTGAGGCAAAGGGATTACAACCAGTTGTGCGTTTCCATGTTCCTGATGAAACATATACTTGGCATGATCTTGTTAAGGGTGATATATCGTTTGATGCCAAGACCATTGGTGGGGATTTTGTCATTCAAAAACGTGATGGCATGCCTACTTATAACTTTGCCGTGGTTGTCGATGATCATTTGATGGAGATTAGTCATGTATTCCGTGGGGATGACCATGTTGCTAACACGCCTAAGCAATTGATGATTTATGAAGCCTTCGGCTGGGAAGCACCTCAATTTGGTCACATGAGTTTAATTATCAACACAGAGACTGGTAAAAAGCTCAGTAAGCGTGATGAATCCGTACTCCAATTCATCGAACAGTATCGTGAATTGGGATATTTACCTGACGCAATGTTGAATTTCATTGTTTTGTTGGGTTGGTCACCAGTTGGTGAGGATGAGATCTTTAATCGTAAGGAATTCATCAAGATGTATGATGAAAACCGTTTGAGCAAGTCGCCAGCATCATTTGATGGCAAGAAGCTTGAATGGATTAATAATCAATACATGAAGAATGCTGACGAGGATCAAGTGTTTGATTTGGCACTGCCTCAATTAATTGAGGCTGGCCTATTAAAAAAGCAGCCAGATGCATTAACTCTTGAATGGACTCGCAAACTGATTAGTATTTTTAAACGTGAAATCAGTTATGCGCGTGAAATTGTGCCATTGGCGCAGCCGTTCTTTGAAGAACGTCATGATATTGATGATGAAGCTCGTGAGGAGATTTCGGCTGATACTGCATTGGTTGTCATTAAAGAATTCTATAATCGAATTCAAAAACTTGATTATTTGAATACGGTTCAGATTTTGAAGACGATCAAGAGTATTCAAAAGGATACGAAGATTAAGGGCCGTAAGCTGTGGATGCCAATTAGAATTGCCGTTACACATGAAATGCACGGGCCAGAATTGCCTGAAAGCATCGAATTAATTGGTTATGATCAAACCCTGAAGTATCTTAAACAGATGATTGAGGAACTAGAAAAGTAAATAAAATGGTGTTGTATCGTTTGGATGCCACCAAAAAGAGCAATGTTGATATTCAACATTGCTCTTTTTTTTAGATTGCGTATTTAATTAGAGCTGCTGTGCTTTTCCGAATATATGGAAAAATGGAGAGGCTGGTAACAAAGCACCCTTTCTCGAATATAACCTTAATTTTTATAATCGATATTCATCTGGTTTGGCACTAGCAGGTGCATATTGGTCCATTTGTGAATCGCGATAATCCCACCATTCGTTTTCGTATCCGGTAAAACCAGCCTTTTGCATGGCTCTGTTTAAGACTTGATAGTTATGCTCTTGGTATGGTTTACGACGGTAATTTCTCTTAGATTTATCGGTGAAATCATCGAAGCCACTTTGCATTGGTACCTCGGTACCATCAAGTTCACATAACGTTAAATCAAAGGTAACACCTTTTTGGTGGCTGAAATTTGGATTTGGTTTAGCAACCCATTTGGTGTCGGGGTTGACATTAAACAGCTTTGATTGAGATTCAACCGGGCGGTAAGCATCCCATATTTTTAGCCTAAATCCCTGGTCTTTTAGTAGCTGATTTGCTTTAGTTAGTTTACGGACGGTCCCCGCACGAGCAATTGCTGTACTAAAATCATAAATTTGTTGACCAGTAAAATTGTTTTCTGTAGCATAGCGTAGTTCAACAATGATCGTTGGATCGAGAGCTTGGACATTCAAGAATCCATCGTCCGGAGTTTCTGGACTGTTAATTGCAATCATGGTTATTCCTCCTCATATTATCAATCAGTTTTATTATACAAAAAAAAGATGGCGGGGAAGCCATCTTTTGAGGAGTATTACGAAAATCTTGGGGGGATTTCGTAACTTATTTTTCGGTTACTATTGGGAGGAGTAATTGAAAAATATAGGTTTGTGTAACAGGAAATTATCGTTCCTTGTTACTGAGGACAATATTAGCATTAGATTGTGAATAAAATGTGACGTTTTTTTAACGTTGCATTATTTGATAAATTTATTAGATCTATAACATTATTTATATAGCAGAATCAAGTACCACAGTGTGGTAAAATAATGATACTGATTTTAAATAAAGGAGCCTAGCTAATGCTAAAAGTATATAATACCCTATCGCGTCAAAAAGAAGAATTTCATCCGCTTAATCCAGGGGTTGTTAATATGTACGTGTGTGGACCAACTGTCTATAATTACATTCACATTGGTAATGCCCGTAGTGCAATCGCTTTTGATACGATTCGTCGGTATTTAGAATTTAGCGGATACCAGGTTAAATACGTCTCTAATTTTACTGATGTAGATGACAAAATGATTAAGGCTGCTCACGAGCAAGGAATTACTGTGCCACAATTGGCTGACAAATATATTGATGCTTTCATGGAAGATACAGAGGCTGTAAACATTGAACCGGCAACCAAACATCCACGAGCAACCGAAAATATTCCGGATATTATTCAGTTTGTCAGCGATTTAATTGATAAGGGATATGCGTATGAATCTCAGGGAGACGTATATTATCGCGCACGTAAATTCAAACATTATGGTGAATTATCAGATCAATCTATAGATGATCTTGAAGTGGGTGCTAGTCAACACGTGGATGAGTCAGAGTTTGATAAAAAAGAAGATCCAATTGACTTCGCATTGTGGAAAGCAGCCAAACCAGGAGAAATTAGTTGGGACTCTCCCTGGGGTAAAGGTCGTCCGGGATGGCATATTGAGTGCTCAGTGATGTCAACCAAGTATCTTGGTGATACTTTTGATATTCACGGTGGTGGTCAAGATTTGGCTTTTCCACATCACGAAAATGAAATTGCTCAGAGTGAGGCCCGTACAGGTAAAAAGTTTGCACGTTACTGGATGCATAACGGGTTCGTAACTGTCGGTGATGAGAACGAGAAAATGAGTAAGTCACTGGGAAACTTTGTTACAGTTCACGATATTGTTAAAACGTTAGATCCTCAAATCTTACGCTTCTTGATGGCGACAACTCAGTATCGGCGACCAATTCAATACAGTCAAAAAAACATTACCGATGCCACCAACAATCTAAATCGAATTCAAACATCTTTTGAAAATATTACCTACCGTCAAAAGAATGCACAGATTGGTGCAGATGACGATATTGACGAGAAAATTGATCAACTGGTCGATGAATATAAGACGGCCATGGATGATGATTTCAATGCACAAAATGCCATTGCGGTCGTATACGAACTGATTAAGCTAAGTAACGTCTACGATCAGCAAACAAGTGTTAAAACTGGCACAATAAAAAAGATTATTGATACTATGAAAGATTTAATGTCTGTATTTGGCATTAAATTGGTTGTTAATGAGCTAAATGATGAAAAGGTAAAATCACTAATCCAACAACGCAATCAGGCCCGCAAGGATCATGATTTTGAACTGAGCGATAAGATTCGTGATGACTTGAAAGAACAGGGCATAATAATAGAAGATACTCCACAGGGAACTCGTTTCAGAAGGGAATAGCATGACAGATACAGATTACAAACAAGTTAACGGAATCGCATTGGCCTATTTGGGCGATGCTGCTTACGAAGTCTACATTCGGCAACACTTAATTCAAGATGGTTTGACAAAGCCGACTAAATTACATCATATAGCAACACACTATGTTTCGGCTAAAGCGCAGGCGGCCTTAGTTGATTTGATGAAGGAAGACCAATTACTTTCTGAGACCGAGTGGGACTATTTTAAACGCGGTCGCAATGCCAATAGTCACACACATGCTAAAAATACATCGGTTTTAACTTACCGTATTTCTACTGGTTTTGAAGCTTTGATGGGATATTTGAAGTTGAGTGGTCAAACAGACCGATTGAGTGAATTGGCAGCATGGTGTATTGAGCAAGTGGAAGCAGGGAGAACTGAAGATAATGACAACAAATAATACCGAGGGCAGTCTTGATTTCGTGATTGGACGGCATCCGGCGATTGCCGCTTTAAAATCTGAGCAAACAATTAATAAAGCATTTATTCAAGAGGGACTCAAGTCGGATACAATTGGAGATATTATTAAACTGGCAAAAAAACGCGGCCTAGTGATTTCGAGTGTCCCCAAAAGTAAACTAGATCAAATGACTAATCACGAGAACCATCAAGGGGTCGTTTTAGCTGTGGCGGCATTTGAATATGCTACAATTGATGATTTGTTTGATAACGCCTCAAAAAAGGGTGAGGCACCTTTTTTCTTGATTTTGGATGAGCTTGAAGATCCACATAATTTGGGATCGATTTTAAGAACAGCCGATGCGGCCGGTGTTCACGGAATTATTATTCCTAAGCGACGCGCTGTAGGTTTAACTTCGGTAGTTGCCAAAACTTCAACGGGCGCCATTGAACACGTTCCGGTAGCACGTGTTACTAATCTTGTGCAAACAGCAAAAGAATTACAAAAACGAGGCGTTTGGATATTTGGTACGGATATGAATGGGACAGACTACCGACGGTGGGATGCAACTGGTTCAGTCGCTTTGGTAATTGGTAATGAGGGTAAGGGCATTTCTGCACTGATGAAAAAGACGGTCGACGATATGCTGACAATTCCAATGATTGGTCATGTTCAAAGCCTTAATGCGAGTGTTGCGGCTAGTCTTCTTATTTATCAAGGATACAGTTCTAGACATCCACTGTAATATTAAAAAATGAGTAATTGCATTTCACAGACATGAAAGATGCAATTACTCATTTTTATATTTAAACAAAAACTTTGACGTTGTGTAAAATGGCATATTAATGAGCAAAAATATTGATTTGATCATAGAAATTTTATGATGCTCATTATAAATTAATTTAATACTAAACAAATTGTGAAAATCACCACTATAAACATACGTTCGCTTGTCTCGATTTCTGCATCAGGTATATTATTTTTTGTTAAACATTTTCATATAAACATCAGGATGGTAATTTCAACTAATAAGGAGGTCGTATGGAAGACATTTCGACAAGATATATCAGCGATAATGAGTTGATCCAAAATTTTAAAAATGGTGATTCAAATAGTTTTACTGTTCTTTATAATAGGTACTTGCCGTTGGTTTACAAGATTAAAAGGAAATATTATTTCCAAGACGTCGATTCTGATGACTGGAAGCAAGAAGCTTGGATTGTTATTTTAAAAACAATTAGGCACTTTGATGGTAACAGAGGAGTTGCTTTTGGATATTATTTCAAACGAAATTTACGTAATCGAGCTTTTGACATTATTAGACATGAAAATGCGTCAAAGAGAATCAGAGCTGACAAAAAGGTGAATATTGACAGTGAAGATTGTGAAAACTCGTTGATGGATTCATCTAACCACATGCCAGATGAATGGGCTATCTGTTGTGAAAAATTTAAACGCTTTTTTGCGTCTTGCTCACCACGGGAAAAACGAATCTTTGTTTTAATTCATCAGGGGAAAAATCCTCAAGAAGTTGCTGATATACTGCACTGCCATTACCGAAATGTAACTGGTGCGTTGGATAGATGCCGAAAGAAATTGAATTCGCTATAACCTATACAGGAAGAAAATACCTTGCGTTTCAAACGCAGGGTATTTTCTGCCCTTGTTTAGTAATTGACAATCCGTTTTAATTCATGATAGGATTACATGGACTATGGAGGTGGATGTGTTGGCACAAAAAAAGGCGGCTCTAGCATGTTCTGTTTGTGGTTCTCGAAACTACACCATCACAGCTAATCCTAACCGAAGTGAACGATTAGAAATTAAAAAATATTGTAAACATTGTCAAAAATATACGATACATAAAGAGACTAAATAGTACTTAGGAGGATGTCACATGCATTTAATTCGCTTTTTTAAGAGTGTAGGAAAAGAAATGAAGCTCGTTGTATGGCCAACTGCCAAAGAAAACCGTCGCGATACAACTGTAGTTTTGTCGTTAACTATTTTCTTCATCTTGTTCTTTGCTCTGTTTGACTGGCTGATTGAAAGTGGATTACTTGCTTTCGTTAGATAGTCGTGGTCAAATAGTATAATATTTGCTATACTAATCTTGTTGGAACTTCGTTTGTTGCGAGGTTTTTTTATTTGGCAAAAAACTATGGTAAAAAATTAGGAGATTTAATCGTGGAATCAACTGAAAAACAATGGTACGTACTGCACACATACTCTGGGTATGAGAATCGTGTTAAGAGCAACTTGGAATCAAGAGCACAATCAATGGGGATGGAAGACTTTATTTTCCGCGTTGTTGTGCCGGAAGAAGAAGTGCGTGAAGTTAAAGATGGTAAAGCTAAGGATAAGATTGAAAAAACTTTCCCTGGCTATGTGCTTGTAGAAATGGTAATGACTGACCAAGCTTGGTACATTGTTCGAAACACTCCAGGTGTCACTGGATTCGTTGGTTCCCACGGTGGCGGCTCAAAGCCGACTCCCTTGTTGCCCGATGAAGTTGAATTGGTACTTCGCCGTCTTGGTATGAGTGCTCGCCATGAAGATTTAGATGTTGAAGTTGGCGAAACGGTCAAGATTATTGAAGGAGCCTTTGCCGACTTAACGGGTAAGATTACTGAGATCGACAATGAAAAGATGAAGTTAAAAGTTAACATTGAGATGTTTGGACGTGAAACTTCAACTGAACTTGATTTTGATCAGGTTGATAAAATTGTTTAATTCAATTTTGGCGTGCGACCTTGTGTCGGCGCTTTTTTTGTGTTAACCTATCAAGGTATGTCGTTGATATACTCGTGGGAGAAGCAAATCTGATGCTTCATCATTACCACAACACGGACTTAAGGAGGTTTTGTCTCGTGGCAAAGAAAGTAGCGAACGTTGTTAAGTTACAAATTCCTGCCGGCAAGGCTACCCCAGCACCGCCGGTTGGACCAGCGCTGGGTCAAGCAGGAATCAATATTATGGGATTTACAAAGGAATTTAACGCTCGTACCGCTGATCAAGCAGGTATGTTAATTCCAGTAGTTATTAGTGTTTATGAAGATCGTTCATTCGACTTCATCACTAAGACCCCACCTGCTTCAGTATTATTGAAGAAAGCCGCTGGTGTTGAACATGGTTCTGGCGAACCTAACACTAAGAAAGTTGCCACTGTTACAAAGGCACAAGTGGAAGATATCGCTAAAACTAAGATGCAAGATCTAAACGCAACTGACGTTGAAGCAGCTATGCGCATGATTGAAGGTACTGCACGCAGTATGGGCTTCGTTGTCGAAGGCTAATCGCGTAGCGGTCGGGTACTTCACCAAAATGAATGTACCAAGTGGGAGGTAACTCCGTTCGACCACAATTGCAAGGAGGAAAACACAGATGGCTCTAAAAAGAGGTAAAAAATACCAAGACGCTGCAAAAAAAGTTGACGCAGATAAGCTCTACGCAATCAATGATGCAGTTAGTTTGGTAAAAGAAATTGATTATGCTAAGTTTGATGCAACAATTGAAATTGCATTTAACTTAAATGTTGATACAAAGCAAGCTGACCAACAATTACGTGGTGCCGTTGTTTTACCAAACGGTACTGGTAAGGAACAGACTGTTATTGTGTTCGCAAAGGGTGACAAAGCTAAGGATGCGCAAGCAGCAGGTGCCGACGTAGTTGGTGACGATGATTTAGTTGCTCGTATCCAAGATGGCTGGTTAGATTTTGATGTTGCTATTGCAACACCAGACATGATGGCTCAAGTTGGTCGTTTAGGTCGTGTGTTAGGACCTAAGGGCTTAATGCCAAACCCTAAGACTGGTACGGTTACCATGGATGTAACTAAGGCTGTTAACGAATCAAAGGCTGGGAAGGTTACATATCGGACCGACCGTGATGGTAACGTTCATGTTCCAGCTGGTAAGGTATCATTTGATGATAATAAATTAGTTGAAAACATTACTACAATCGAAGATATTGTTGCTAAGGCTCGTCCTGCATCAGTTCGTGGAACATACATCAAGCATGTTTCTGTTTCATCTACGTTTGGACCTAGTGTTAACGTTGATTTAGCATCGTTCTAATCTTGACTTTCTCTGTCAGGTTGGTATAATAATGCAGTTGAATTAAATATTCACCTAAGACTCAGGTGGCGCAAGCCTCAATTATACCTGCCGAGGAAGTTAAATTTTTCTCTATGTCTGTAGGTGGACATAGGGATTTTTTTTAAATCCTATCTTAGAATAATATAGGAGGTGTATATCTGTGAGTGAAACAACAGTTGCAAAAAAAGCTGAACTAGTTGCAGAAGTTGCTAAGCGTTTTGAAAATGCTGAATCAGTTGTTGTTGCTGATTATCGTGGTTTGACCGTTGAACAAGTGACTGAACTACGTGCGGAACTTCGTGAAGCAGGCGTTACAATGTCTGTTATTAAGAACAAGGTCTTAACTCGTGCTGCTGAATCAGCTGGTTATGGTGAAATGAATGACGTTTTCAATGGTCCTTCAGCTGTCGCATTTTCTGACGAAGATGCCATCGCACCAGCCAAGATCTTAAAGAAGTTTGCTGACAAGTACGATGCACTTGAAATCAAGGGTGGTTTCTTGGAAAAGAAAATCGCTGATGTTGATAAGATCAACGAATTCGCATCATTACCAAGTCGCGACGATTTACTATCAATGTTGTTATCAACATTGCAAGCTCCTGTTCGGAACGTTGCTTATGCCATTAACGCAGTTATTGACAGCAAGAACGATGAACCTGCAGCATAATAATTTAATTACAATCTAGTTTCTAGATAAAATTTGGAGGAAAATAAAATGGCTTTTGATAAAGATTCAATCATTGCTTCATTAAAAGAAGCTTCAATCTCAGACCTTAGCGACCTTGTTAAGGCAATCGAAGACGAATTCGATGTTTCAGCTGCTGCTCCAGTTGCAGCTGCAGGTGCTGCTGGTGGAGACGCCGGTGCAGCAAAGGATTCATTTACTGTTGAACTTACTGAAGTTGGTAGCGCTAAGGTTAAGGTTATCAAGGCAGTTCGTGAAATCACTGGTTTAGGTCTTAAGGATGCTAAGGGTCTCGTTGACGATGCACCTTCAGCTATCAAGGAAGACGCTAAAGAAGACGAAGCAAACGACATCAAGGCAAAACTTGAAGAAGTCGGTGCTAGCGTTACTCTTAAGTAATAAAAGATTTAATTTTCAGAGGTTAATAAATCATCTGATAAAAAAACTGCCAATGCAAATTGGCAGTTTTTTTGTGCTCAAATAATTTGGGTTAAATAGCTATATTAACTACAATGTCGATTACATTTTCACTTAGTAAACAACACTAGGGGCGTCTTTAGTACTTGGATCTGATATTCCAATTGTTTCATTTTCATACAATGAGGGGTTAGCTATGATTGTTAAAATTGCATCGGCCATACTCTTTCTTGAACCGGATCCACCAGCGAACTTAGTTCCTTGCTCTGTGATGCTATACTGCACTTGATCTCTATCATTTAACCAGCCAAAACGCAGGGTTGTGTATATTAATGACGAACTTTTTAATAATTCATCTGCTTGCCGCATGGGCTTTAAAGCGCTACTTAATGTTTGCTGATTCCATGAATGAAATGCTGGATTGGGTTCTTCACCGTAAATGCCAATTGAACTTGCGGCTAATATCCGGTTAACATTCTGTTTCTTCATTGCACTGATGACTGTTTTTGTAATTGTATTATTTGAGTCTGTGTCAACAGTTGCTAGTAAAACAAGTTGTTGATTGTTTAATGCTTGTTGTAATGCAGCTTGATCACTGATATTTCCTTCTATCAATGAAACTCGAGGATTATTGCTTAGCTCGTTAAGTCGGGCTTTATCACGAAGAAACAGAGTTAAATTAACATTGCTAAATTCGTCCTCAGATAAAATTCTATTTTCTATAATTTTAGCAATTTGACCATTGGCTCCTAAGATTAAGAGATTCATTCTATTACCTCCAGATATATTATTATTTTAAAGCTAGTGTATTCTCTAAAAGAATAAACAGCAATATCGACACATAACAATACTTAAAAAATTATTGATCTTAATCTGATTTATACCACTTACGAGTAAGTCACGATAACCAGCACCATGTTATTATATAGATGACAGAGCGTAATATTTAACTTTTTAAAATATCCATGGTATGATGTTAATTCGCTGTTTTTAATACGAGACATGATGTGTATTGCAGTCAATTTATGACAGGAGGACGGGAGTATGCCAGATATATTTGCTAGGGGATCAATTAATATTCATGGTGCACGTGAAAACAATCTTAAAGATATTAACTTAGAGATACCTAAACACCAGACAACTGTATTTGCTGGATTGTCAGGAGCAGGTAAATCTTCATTAGTATTTGATACGTTAGCGGCTGTCTCACGTCGAGAATTAAATGAAACATTTCCAAGTTTTACACAACAGTATCTACCTAAATTTGGTCAACCTGATTTCGACAATATTGAACATTTACCTGTGGCAATTGTTGTTGAACAAAAGCCCATTGGTAGAAATTCTAGATCGACGCTTGCCACATATACTGGAATATACTCAGTTCTAAGATTGATGTTTTCAAGAATTGGTAAACCGTGGGTCGGATATTCGGAGTGGTTTTCGTTTAATTTACCTCAAGGAATGTGTCCGGAATGTCAGGGATTAGGGTTTATTGACGATATTGATGAGACTAAACTGATTGATCCTGAAAAATCGCTCAATGAAGGTGCAATGACATTTGCCGGATTTCAACCGGGTACGTGGCGCTGGAATGAATATGGCCATAGCGGCCTATTTGACTTGGATAAAAAAATTAAAGATTATTCTGAAGAAGAATATGACATGTTCATGCACGCACCACGGCAAAAATTAAAAAATCCACCTGAGGAGTGGGGAAGAACTGCTTTATATGAAGGCCTTGTGCCAAGAATGATGAGGTCTGTTGTTCATAGTGCGTCTGGTCGTCATCATCAAGCTGCACTTGCAGAAATTGTTACTAGAAAACCGTGTCCAGTTTGTCATGGTACACGATTAAATCAAGATGCATTGAAGGGTAAGATTGAAGGCAGAAATATTGCCGAAGTTTGCTCAATGGATTTGGTTAACGTCCAATCATTTTTAAATAGCGTTTCAGATCCATTGGCAAAGACGATGGTGCGTGAACTGCAAAGTAAAATTCAAGCATTAATCGATATTGGACTTGGCTATTTATCATTGGATCGCGGTACTGATACACTATCTGGCGGTGAAGCACAACGAATAAAAATTGCTAAATATTTAACTAGTTCATTATCTGACTTAGTCTATATTTTAGATGAACCGAGTGTGGGGCTCCATCCACATGACATTCAGTTGATTACTAGGTCGCTAAATGAATTAAAGAAACATGGCAACACAATTGTGCTGGTTGATCATAACCCCGCCATCATTAGAATGGCCGACTATATCGTTGAAATTGGTCCCAAAGCCGGGCAAGGTGGTGGTCAAGTAACTTTTACTGGTACTTATAATGAACTGATAAAGTCGGATACTATTACCGGTAAGATGTTGAGACAACCAACCCACTTTAGAAAAACTCGTCAATCGAGTTCGTGGTTGCAGGTTCAGCACGTGACATCTCATAATTTGAAGAATGTCAGTGCCAGAATTCCTCAGGGGGTTATGACAGTGATTTCTGGGCCGGCCGGTTCTGGTAAAAGTACACTTGTCAATGCGGTTAAACAGAAGGTGACCGATCAAGATTATATTGATTTAAGCCAGGATGCTGTTGGAATTAATATTAGATCGACACCAGCAACTTACTTAAATATTTTGAATCCACTACGAAAATTGTTTGCTAATGCTAACAATACCTCCACTCAACTGTTCAGTTATAATGGTAAGGGTGCTTGCCCAAGATGTAAGGGTAAGGGGGTCACTATTACAGAAATGGCGTTTATGGATCCCGTCATTCAAGTTTGCGAACTATGTGGTGGTAAACGATATAGTCGAGAGGCACTTCAGTACAAGTATCATGGTAAGAATATCGCTCAAGTGCTTAACATGTCCATTAGTGAAACACTAGAATTTTTTAAGGATGTTCCTACAATCTATAAAAAAGTTAGTCTTTTAGATCAAGTTGGACTAGGTTATTTGAATCTTAGTCAAGCAATGACTACTTTATCAGGTGGAGAAGTTCAACGTGTTAAGCTGGCCATGGAGTTGGATCACACAGGTAGTATTTACTTTTTGGATGAGCCAACAACCGGACTACATCTTAACGATACACAGAGGTTAATCGAGCTATTTGAAGGCCTAGTTGATAAGGGAAATACGTTAATTTTAATTGAACATAATTTATCATTAATTAGTCAGGCTGATTGGTTAATTGATATGGGGCCAGATGCTGGTAAGTACGGTGGACAGGTTTGTTTTGAAGGAACTCCAGCTGATAGTATTTCAGATGATGGTTCTAGAACCGGAATGGCATTGAAAAGACAGTTAGAATTGCACGGATAAAACTTAAATTAACGGTACAAAAAAAGACCGGAATTGATTATAATTCCGGTCTTTTTGAATATCAAATTATTTTTCAGATTCGCCAATGTCGTAATCGCTGTCTTGCATTGCTTCAACTTGACCAAGACGATATCCATTACCAACCTGTGAGAAGAAGTCATGATTTGCTGTCGATGTTGAAATACCATTCATGACGATTGGGTTAACGTCAGCAGAAGTGTCTGGGAACAGTGGATCCTGACCAAGGTTCATCAACGCTTTATTAGCGTTATAACGGATGAACGTTAATACTTCTTCAGTCCAACCAACTTGATCATAAAGAATATGGGTATATTTCTCTTCGTTATCATAGAGCTCATACAAAAAGTTGTACATCCAGTCTTTCATATCTTGTTGTTTCTTTTCGCTTAATTGTTTCATACCAACTTGGAATTTATAACCAATGTAAGTTCCATGCACTGATTCATCACGCAAAATCAATTTAATGATTTCAGCGACATTGTTCAATTTATTGTGTCCAAGGTAATAGAGTGGTGTGAAGAAACCAGAGTAAAATAGGAATGTTTCAAGGAAAACGTTAGCCACTTTTTTCTTCAATGGATCTAGTTCGTTATCCATGTACATACCAGCAATTTTGATTGCCTTATTTTGAAGAAATTCTTCTGAATCTGACCAGTTAAATATTTCGTCAATTTCATCTGGAGTGTTTAATGTTGAAAAAATTGTTGAATAACTCTTGGCATGGACAGATTCCATGAACTGGATATTGTTTAGAACAGCAGTTTCGTGTTGAGTTTGCACATCTTTACGCAGAGCGGCCATTCCTTGTTCTGATTGAACAGTATCCAGCAGGGTCAAACCACCAAAAACGTGGCCGACCAACCATTGATGATCAGTATCTAAAGTTCTCCAATCGCCAAGATCGTTTGAAACAGGAATTCGAGTATCTAACCAGAACTGTTCCGTTAATTTTTCCCAGGTTGCTTTATCAATCGCATCGGAAACCTGATTCCAATTGATTGCTTTATAATTTTTTGCCATTGTTAAATTCCTCTCCTAATAACTAGATGACGCAACTTTCACATTGGTTGGCACCAATTTCATCTTGATCATCGGTAAATGTACGGATGTAGTAGATTGACTTAATACCTTTATTATACGCATAGTGGCGCAAAATGTTTAAGTCACGAGTAGTCATCTTGTCGGTTCTGCCATCTTTCCATTCATAAATACCAGCTGGAATGGTTGAACGCATGAAGAGGGTCAAACTAAGTGATTGATCAACGTGGACTTGCGCCGCAGCGTAGATGTCGATAACCTTACGCATGTCCATGTCGTATGCTGATTTGTAGTATGGCATCGTGTCATTAGACAGATAAGGAGCTGGATAGTAGATTTTACCGATTTTCTTTTCTTGCCGTTCTTCAACACGATTGATGATTGGGTGAAGACTTGCAGTTGTGTCATTGATGTACGAAATTGAGCCATTTGGTGCAACTGCGAGACGGTTTTGGTGGTACAGACCATCTTTCATAACATCATCACGTAATTGTTGCCAATCAGCTTCAGAAGGAATGAAAATGCCATCGAACAAATCTTTAACTTTGTCTAATTGAGGGCCAAAGTCCGTGTTCAAGTACTTATCGAAATACTTGCCGTTAGCATAGTCACTCTTATCAAAGTTATGGAAGGTCTCCTTACGTTCACGGGCAATTTCATTTGAGGCCTTAAGTGACCAGTAGTTCAGTAACATGAAGTAAACACTGGTAAATTCGATTGATTCCTTTGAGCCATATTCCATGTGGTTTTTAGCAAAGTAGCTGTGGAGTCCCATGGCACCGAGACCGATTGAATGAGCTAAGTGGTTACCATGTTGGATGGTTGGCACAACATCAATATTTGAACTATCGGTAACATAGGTTAAAGCACGAACCATTGCTTCAACTGAGTGACCAAAATCTGGGGATGCCATCAAGTTAACGATATTAGTTGAACCGAGGTTACAACTAACATCAGTACCCATCTTGACGTAATTTTGTCCATTATCAACTGTACCAGGTATCTGAACCTGCATAATCTCTGAACAGAGGTTACTCATGACAATTTTGCCATCAATTGGGTTTGCACGATTAGCAGTGTCAACGTTCACGATATATGGGTAACCAGATTCTTGTTGTAATTTACTGATTTCATCCTCTAATTCACGCGCATTGACCTTTGTCTTTTTGATTTTATCATTATTTACTAAGTTATCATACTCTGCTGTGATGTCGACGTATGAGAATGGTTCCCCATATTCGCGTTCCACATCATATGGACTGAAGAGATACATATCTTCGTCGTTCTTTGTTAATTCGTAGAATTTATCGGGCACCGTGACACCTAACGATAAGGTCTTAAGACGGATTTTTTCATCGGCGTTTTCCTTTTTAGCAGCCAGGAACTGAATAATATCAGGATGGAAGACGCTAAGGTACACTACCCCAGCACCTTGACGCTGACCTAATTGATTGGAGTATGAGAAGCTGTCTTCCAATAATTTCATAACAGGAACGACACCACTAGCAGCTCCCTCAATGCCCTTAATAGGTGCGCCTGCTTCACGCAAGTTACTAAGGTTGATACCAACCCCGCCACCGATTCTTGATAATTGAAGAGCAGAATTAATTGTTCGGCCGATAGTATTCATATCATCAGTCGACTGAATTAGAAAGCAACTAACAAGTTCGCCACGGCGCTTACGACCTGCATTTAAAAATGAAGGCGTAGCGGGTTGATATCGTTGATGAATGATTTCATCTGCTAAATCAAGCGCTAACTGTTCGTTACCATTAGCAAAGTACAATGCATTTAGAGCAACGCGATCAATGAAGTTTTCAAGGTAGTACTCATTGTCGTTTGTCTTTAAAGCATATTGTGCATAAAACTTATATGCAGCCATGAATGACTTAAAGTGAAAATCTTGTTCTCTTAAGTAGTCATATAGTTTTTCAATAAAGCTAAAGTTGTACAACTTGATTAGATCTTCGTCTACGTAATCGTTGGCAATTAGAAAGTCAAAACGATCTTTTAATGAATCAAATGCCTTAGTATTTGGTCGTACGTTTTCTTTAATGAACGCTGCCAGTGCTTCTTGATCTTTGTTTAATGGAATTTGGTTATCAACGGGGATGTTGATTTCATTGTTCAAATTATAATATGTTACGTCCCCTAAATCTTTTAACGACAAATCATTCACTCACTTTCTTATTTTCATGTTTGATTGCAAAATAAAGACCGAGCACAAATTACTTTGGCTCGGCCTCGTGTTGAGCAATTAAATGGCTAATTGCTTTAACTGATCAGGTCTAAAACCTGAAAAAGTCTTACCATTAGCTAATTTAACAACTGGAGTTGCGAGAAAGCCTTCTTGCTTTAACCCGTCGATGTATTGTGGTTGTTCATCAATATTATGTTCGATGAAGTCTACATGATGCTCAGCTAAGAAGCGCTTTGTCATTTTACACTGTACACAATTGTTCTTTGAAAATACTGTTACCATTCTATTCACCTTCGTTACTGAAATTCTCTTATTGATTGATTACTAGTATACAGCGATAAATAAAAAAATCAATGCCAACGCCACTATATATTGTGGTGTAATTTAGCATTGAATACTATATCTTGTGTTATATCGGCATTTTGTAATTGCCAAGTTTTTTTATTTTTTTTTAATCAATAATACGATATGATGTACATACTAGGAAATGGAGATTTAATAAGTTGAACAATCATCATTATACACAAAATCCAGACGTTTTACACGACAAAAAGACATGGAATTTCAAATTACGTGATCGTCAATTTGAATTCACAACTGACAACGGAGTGTTCTCTAAGCATACCGTTGATTTTGGCAGTCGAACATTAATAGAAAGTTTTTCTGATAAAGATCTGCCAGAAGGCAATATTTTAGATCTAGGATGTGGCTACGGGCCAATTGGTTTGTCAATCGCCAAGGACATGGATAATAGACATGTCGATATGGTAGATGTTAACGAACTGGCTATGGATTTAGCAAGAGAAAATGCGTCATTAAATAATATTTCGAATGTAAATATTTTTGCTTCCAGCGCATACGAAAACGTAACGCAAAGTTACGCGGCAATTTTGACTAATCCGCCTGTACGTGCGGGAAAAAAAGTTGTTGATGATTTTATTACCTCTTCATTTGATCATCTGATAAATGATGGCCAGTTATGGGTTGTTTTGCAAAAAAAGCAGGGTGCGCCGTCTGCAAAGAGACTAATGCAGCAAACATTTAATAATTGTGAGGTAATTACTAGAAATAAGGGCTACTACATATTGAGAAGTGTTAAGTAGGAGGCCATATGTTAACTGTAGATCAACAAGTTTACTTCATGCGTGAAGCGATTAGAGAAGCATACAACGCACAGGTTATGGGAGAGGTTCCCATTGGAGCAGTTGTGGTACACGAGGGCAAAATTGTCGGACGTGGACATAATATGAGAGAGAAATTTCAAGATGTTACTTTTCATGCAGAAATACTGGCAATTACAGAAGCATGTCACGCAATGCACAGCTGGCGATTAGAAAATTGTCAATTGTTTGTTACTCTTGAACCTTGCATGATGTGTAGCGGAGCCATTGTTAATTCAAGAATTGACACTGTTTATTACGCTGCAGATGATCCAAAGGCAGGAACAGTACACAGCCTGTATCATCTATTGAATGACGATCGATTGAATCATCAGGTTAAAGTTGAATCTGGTTTATTGGCGGATCAATGCAGCCAAATGTTAAAAACTTTTTTCAAATCAATTCGAAAAAAACGTAGAATTCAGAAAAGATTATCTGCACATGACTAGCATTTTTACGCTAGATATAGTATAGTATTTATTGCCGCAAGGCCTTAGGGCAAGGTTGCGCTTACGAATCGTGTCAGGTCCGGAAGGAAGCAGCACTAAGTCTGATGTAGCTTGTGCCTTAAGTTTATTAGAAATTAGCAGGATCGTCACAATTTAGGTTGTGGACGATCCTTTTTCATACGTCAATTTTAATTGCCTTATGTTTTCGAAAAAACCAAAAAATGTGCTAAGATAAAATTCGTATTGAACAAGAAGAACAAGTGAAATTTGCGTGCAGTTTCGACTGCTGAAAAGGGAGTAAAAACATGAGTTATCAAGCTTTATATCGTGTGTGGCGACCACAGCGATTTGACGAAATTGTTGGTCAGCAAGTAATCACTACGACTTTGAAAAACGCCCTCATAACCCACCAGACGAGTCACGCTTATTTGTTTACTGGGCCCAGGGGAACGGGTAAAACGTCGGCTGCCAAAATATTTGCGAAGGCTATCAATTGTCATCATCTTAAAGATGGTGAACCTTGTAATGAATGTGATACGTGTCGCCAAATTACGGCCGGTCAAATGAATGATGTGATCGAAATTGATGCGGCTTCTAACAACGGCGTTGAAGAGATTCGTGATATTCGAGATAAGGCTAAATATGCACCAACACAGGCAGATTACAAGGTTTACATTATTGATGAAGTTCATATGCTTTCCACTGGGGCATTTAATGCACTATTGAAAACTTTGGAAGAACCACCGGCAAATGTTGTTTTCATCTTAGCAACTACTGAACCGCATAAAATTCCATTGACGATTATCTCCAGAACACAGAGATTTGATTTTAGGAGAATTTCATCGGATGACAGTTTCCAGAGAATGAAGTTCATATTAGATGAGAAAAAAGTTGAATATGATGAACAGGCATTATGGGTGATTGCAAATGCAGCCGAGGGTGGTATGCGCGATGCATTGAGTATTTTAGATCAAGTACTTTCATTCAGTGATAATGAGGTTACGTTAGATAATTCATTGCTTGTTACCGGTAGTGTTACAAAAGAGTTGTTGCAACAGTACTTTACGCAAATTTGTCAGCATAAAAGTGCCGATGCATTGAGTACTATGCAAGGCATCTTGGATGAAGGCAAAGATGGTCAACGGTTTATTGAAGATGTGATCTCATTTGCAAGAGACATACTGCTGTATCAAGAGGCTCCCGAAATGGTGGATGCAACTAGCACGGGAATGAGCAAAGAGCAATACGACGAGCTGGTAAAGTTAGCATCACCGGACGTGATATATGCAATGATTAATCAGCTGAACGAAATTCAACAAGAAATGCGGTTTACCACACACCCAGATGTCTATTTGGAGGTTCTGACGGTCAAACTGTCTCAATTAAAAGCAAAATCGGTGTCGACTCCGGTTAATACTGAAACGCGTGTGTCAACTGATGATGATACCGTTGCTAGTCTTGAAAGACAGATTAATTCATTGAAACAAACTGTGACACAATTACAACAGGGACAGGTCCAACAACCTGTTCAACAGCCGAACAGATCAAGTACTCGCAAACCTAAAACGACTCAGATTAAAGTTAATTTGAGTAAAGTATACCCAGTGCTGGAAGCGGCCACGAAGGATGACTTGATTAGTTTGCGTAACCTTTGGGAAGACATGATGAACATGCTAACGGTCCAGCAACGGGCACTGTTACACGTTTCTCAACCAGTTGCTGCTAGTGCTGATGGTGTAATTGTGGCATTTGAGTATGGATTGCTGTATCAAAAAGCGGTTGATGATCAAACACTGGAAGATGACATGGAGTCTGATTTAAATAAGTTGAGTGGTGAAACACGCACTGTGGTGTTTGTGCCAAAGGATCAATGGCCAACGATCAGAAAAGACTTTATTGACCAGCACAACTTGAATGGTGACCAAAATTCAACGGAAAATTCTCAAAATGATTCTAAAGATCAGACAAACGAGGACTCACAGCCAGTAATAGATGATAAAATGGTTAGTGAAGCACAGAAATTATTTGGTGAAAATATTGTGGAAGTCAAAAACGATTAAAGGTGGAGATTAATTATGATGCGTGGAATGGGTAATATGCAACAAATGATGAAACAAGCACAAAAAATGCAAAAGAAAATGATGGAAGAACAAGAAGAGCTAAATGGTAAGGAATTCATTGGAACAGCACCTGACAATATGGTTAAAGCAACTTTTAGTGGAGACAAAAAGCTAAAAGATTTGGCTATTAACAAGGAAGCTGTTGATCCTGACGATGTTGAAATGTTACAAGATTTAGTACTGGCAGCGGTTAACGATGGTTTGTCAAAGATTGACGATGCAACTCAACAATCAATGGGAAAGTACACTAAGGGCATTCCAGGAATGTAAAAGGAGTTTGATTTAATGCAATATCCAGAGCCAATTGCGCAATTAATTGATAGTTATATGAAGTTACCCGGGATTGGCGCAAAAACAGCGGCTCGTCTTGCATTTTACACGGTTAGCATGGATGGTGATGATGTGACTAATTTTGCCAAGGCATTGATTGCTGCCAAGCGCGACTTACACTATTGCAGTATCTGCGGTAATCTTACTGAGGAAGATCCATGTTTAATTTGTAAAGATAAATCACGGGATCAGAGTACAATTTTGGTTGTTGAAGAATCTAAGGATATTATTTCCATGGAAAAGATGAAAGAATATCATGGTCTTTATCACGTATTACATGGGGTTTTATCTCCAATTGAAGGTACTGGTCCTGAAGACATTAACATTTCTTCTTTACTAACTAGATTGCAAAAAAATGACGAAGTTAAAGAAGTTATCGTTGCTACTAATGCATCAACGGAAGGCGAAGCCACGGCAATGTATCTGTCTCGATTAATTAAACCCGCGGGAATTAAAGTCACTAGACTGGCACATGGATTGTCAGTAGGGGCTGATATTGATTACGCGGATGAAATGACACTGTATAAGGCAGTTGAAGGTAGAACTGAAATTTAGGAGACCGTGATGTTTAAAAAGCGAATTCAGAAAGTTAAGCAAAATTATGATCAACAGCTTCTAGATGTCATTTATGATGTTAAAGCTGATTGGGATCATGCTCGTGAGACGCAAAAAGCGGTCTATGAGAGCGAAGTTAATAATGAACTATTGATGCAGACAAAATTGCAGGAACAAAAATATATGTATCTGTATCATGAGGCTAAGCGCAGACAAGTTCACGGACAACTGCAACATAACATTGCAGTAAAACAGTAATTTAACGGGAAAGTAGGATGAAGATGGCAGGCAAATTTATTTCATTTGAGGGACCGGATGGCGCTGGTAAAACTAGTGTAATTAAAAAAATTAGTTCAGAGCTAGGCGATAAATTGGGTGATCAACTAATGGTGACACGTGAACCCGGTGGTAATTCGATCTCCGAAGCCATTCGAAAAATTATTTTAAATCCGGTGAATACTCAGATGGACGTGCGCACTGAGGCATTGTTGTATGCAGCGGCTAGGCGGCAACATATTGTTGAACAAATTATACCTGCTCTAAACGAAGGCAAGACAGTTCTTTGTGATCGTTACGTTGACAGTTCAATTGCGTACCAAGGTGCTGGTCGACAAATTGGTGAAAAAGAAGTTTGGCAAATTAACCAATTTGCGATCGACGGGCTTGAGCCCGATTTAACAATTTACCTTGATATCGAATCGGCCGAAGGTATCAATAGAATTATGCAACATCGTACGGATGAAATTAATCGATTAGATGTGGAAAAATTAGAATTTCATCAGCGGGTGAGACAATCATATTTAAGACTGCAAAAAAATAATTCTGATCGAATTAAGTTGATAGATGCGAGTCCTGCATTAGACAAAGTAGTTGAACAAGTCAGAAACACAATCTTGCAAAAATATCCAAACCTGTTTTAATTAAAAGTAAATGACGGGGTGAGCAGATATGAAAATGATAATTGCAATTATTCAGGATAAAGATAGCAATGTTTTAAGCAACGCGTTTATTGAAGCTAATATTCGTGCAACCAAGTTATCAAGTACAGGCGGATTTCTTAGATCAGGTAATACTACTTTTTTGGTCGGAGTTGATGATGATCGAGTTGATGATGTTCTGTCTATTATTAAAAAAACATCTCATGCTCGCGGTCAATTCATGACTCCACAAGTTAGTATGGATGCATCTATGGACGCATCTGCATCTTATCCGGTTGAAGTACAAGTTGGTGGAGCTACAGTATTCGTACTGCCAATTGAACAGTTTCACCAGTTTTAAAGAGTGAATATAATGGAAAACACACAGACTAATCGGGACATTGGAACATTTCCAACAAACATTGCAGACCGATTTCAGACAGCAATTGAACAAAACGAATTGGCACATGCCTATCTGCTAGTTGGACCATCTGGCGCTGGAAAGACGCAACTGGCTCAATGGGTCGCAATGCGCCTTTTTTGTAAGCATGTTGATGAAAACGGCCAACCGGATGGTACCTGTGAAGAATGTCAGCGGATTATTAACCATCTTCATCCGGATGTTTTGACAATTGCCCCGGATGGTCGGCAAATTAAAGTTGATCAAATTAGATTTCTAAAATCTGAATTTAGCAAAAGTGCTGTTGAGGGAAATCAAAAGGTATTTATTATTCAGGATGCCGATAAAATGACGGTCAGCGCTGCTAACAGTTTGCTTAAATTTTTAGAAGAACCAGCAAGTGATTTCGTTGCTTTTTTGATTACCACTAACAAGGGAGCAATTTTACCAACTGTTCAATCACGCGCACAAATTGTGGAATTCGCACCGCTTTCGTTTGATAAATTTAAACAACAGTTGGTAGATCAAGGTGTTGATGCGGATGTAATTAATTTGGCGGCAAGTCTGACAAATTCATTGGATGATGTGATGACACTACTTGAGGATGAATGGTTAGAAAAAGCCCAAAATGCGGTTGCTAAGTGGTTCAAATTAACTGCCAAAGCTGACATGCAGGCTTTTATTAGTGTATCTCAAGATGTAATGCCGGTAGTTAAGGATCGCAATCAGCAGCAGACAATATTTGATATGATCATGTTGGTGTGGCGAGATACCATGTTGACAGCTAACCAAGACGATTTGTCTGATCGAATCAGTTTTGTATCACTTCAAAGTGATATTAGGCAGACAGCTAATCAATACTCACCGTCAAAGTTAACCAAAACGGCACAGATGACCTTGCAGACCCGGCGACTACTTGATCAAAATATTAATTTTCAAAATATTTTAGAAGAATTAACAATTAAAATCGTTAGTGAACTTAGCAATGGTGCGGAGGTATGAAATGAGCGAAGATTTGGAGAAAAGTAAAATTTACGACCGATTTGAGCGAGTTACTGAGCAGACCAAAGACCTGCTTGAAAAAATGGAGCAATTGCAGTTACAAATAACAGAAGTGCTGGAAGAAAATGCTGAGTTAACGATTGAAAATGAACATTTGCATAAATTAATTGCGGAGAATCAACAGGAAAATGAATCAGCAGAGCTTTCATCGTCCCGTCAAAATCTACAAAAACTCTATGAACAAGGGTTTCATGTTTGCAATGAATACTACGGCAAACGACTGGATCATCATGAATCATGCACTTTTTGTTTAGATGCAATTTTTGGCAGACGCGGGAATGGCGCCAATTAACTGGAGGAAATCAATGCAGTCACAACGAAGCTTTCAGAAGACAAATCAAGGTAGCTTATTTTTAGTCCCAACACCAATTGGTAACTTGCAGGATATGACTTATCGTGCGGTGCAGGTACTTAAGGACGTTGATTTGATTGCTGCTGAAGATACTCGTAATACACAAAAACTGTTAAACCATTTTGAAATCGAAACGAAGCAGATCAGCTTTCATGAACACAATACCGTGCAGAGAATTCCCCAACTAATTGAAAAATTAGAAGATGGAATCAGTATTGCCCAGGTTAGTGATGCTGGGATGCCATCTATTTCTGATCCTGGTAAGGAATTGGTTGCAAAATGTGTTGAAAAAGGCATTACGGTTGTTCCGCTTCCCGGTGCTAATGCAGGATTAACTGGATTGATTGCATCTGGCATTGTTCCTCAACCGTTTTATTTTCATGGCTTTTTGGATCGAAAAAATAATTTACAATTAGAAGAGTTACAAAAATTGACTGTGCATAAAGAGACTTTGATTTTTTACGAAGCACCGCATCGGTTGAAAAAAACGTTAGAAAATATGGTTAGCGTTTTCGGTGGTGAACATCAGGCTGTTTTAGCACGAGAGCTGACTAAAAAGTATGAGGAATTTCTCCGTGGCACACTCGATGAACTGAATGATTGGGCTCACAACGATCAAGTTCGCGGTGAATTTGTAATTATTGTTGCCGGATTTGAGCAGACTAATCCTCAGACAGACTCGACAAAAGATTTACCGGTTAATGAGCAGATTGATAGGTTGATTGAGGATGGTATGACTGTTAACGGTGCAATTAAACAGGTTGCTAAGCAACAGGGACTTAATCGGCAAGAAGTATACAGACAATACCATGAAATTTAACGAGGAGGTGTCAATCAAATGTTAGCCGAAAATGAATTTGAAATGAATCATCATATTACATACTATGAGTGCGATCCACGCAGCTTTTTAACAGTGGGGATGATGATTAATTTGGCTGTACTGGTTTCTGGAGTTCAGGCAGATCACTTAAATGCCGGTACTGAGGCAGCTAATAGGGTCGGTGGTGGTTGGGTTATCACTAGTTACGAAATCAATGTTAATTCACTACCTAAGATGGGTGATGACGTTGTTCTTGGCACTCGCACGACTTCTTATAATAAGTATTTTGCCTACCGCGAGTTCTGGATCAGTGACCATAATGGCAATGAATACGCTCATATTAATGGTATTTTTGTTTTTATGGACTTAACCAGCCGCAAGATGGTTCAAATTCCTGATTTAATGATTGAACCATATCATTCCAAAAGTGTTAAAAGAATGCCTAAATTTGGCCGAGCACAGGAACTTATGGACGAAGATTTAACTAATCAAAAAAATTATCGAGTTAGATATTTTGATATTGATGCCAACCGGCATGTTAATAACTCTCATTACTTTGATTGGATGTTGGATGTGTTGGATGCCGAATTTTTAAAAACACACGAGCTTAAAAAAATGCTTATCAAGTATGAACGTGAAGTTCGGTATGGGGATACAGTGACGAGCCAGGCTGGCATCGATCAGAATACGGGTGCAGACGAAATAATTACTAAACATCAAATCTTAGTTGATGATGGTATTAATGCCATTGCAAATTGTTGGTGGAATGAAAGCGTATCATAAATTTTTGTGGTAAACTAAATTTATTAATTTGGTTGGAGGGATAATATGTCAATTTTAGTAGCAGGCGGTGCCGGATACATTGGTTCTCATATGGTCGCACGCTTGGTAGAACAGCATCAAGATGTGGTCGTCGTTGATAATTTATCAACGGGACACAAGAAAGCAATCGATCCTCAAGCAAAGTTTTATGAGGGTGATGTGCGAGATCATGACTTTTTAAATCATGTTTTTGAAAGTGAATCGATTGATGCGGTGGTTCATTTTGCTGCATTTTCAATTGTCCCAGAATCGATGGAAAAACCTTTAAAGTACTTTGACAATAATACTGGTGGGATGATCACTCTTCTTGAAGCAATGCATGATCATGACGTCAAGAAAATTGTTTTCTCGTCAACGGCAGCGACATACGGTGTACCAGAATCAATTCCAATTAAGGAGACTGATTCTCAGGAACCAATTAATCCTTATGGTGAAAGCAAGCTAATGATGGAAAAAATGATGCATTGGGCTGACGTAGCCTATGGCATTCATTTTGTGGCTCTACGCTACTTTAATGTGGCAGGAGCTAAGCCTGATGGGTCAATTGGTGAGGATCATGGTCCTGAAACTCATCTTGTGCCAATCATCATGCAGGTTGCTCAGGGTAAACGTGATGAATTAAGTATTTTCGGTGATGATTATGACACGCCAGATGGAACGAATGTCCGTGACTACGTTCATGTTATGGATTTGGCGGACGCTCACATTTTGGCGCTCAAATATTTGAACGAAGGAAACGACAGTCGTGCATTTAACTTGGGTTCCTCAACGGGATTTTCAAATAAGCAAATGTTAGAAGCTGCTCGAGAAGTCACTGGTAAGGAGATTCCAGCTAAACTAGCACCACGTCGTCCTGGTGACCCAGACTCGTTAGTTGCCGCTAGTGATAATGCGCGTACCATTTTAGGATGGAAACCACAATTTGATGATGTTCATGAAATCATTAAAACCGCTTGGAAATGGCATTCAACCCATCCCAATGGATATGATGACCGCAAATAAGTATTAGTAGTATTTGAAGTGGAGAGATAGCATATCATGTTATCTTTCCACTTTTTGGTTCTTCGTCAAGAAGTACTGATATAAAATTTTAAAGACTTCGTCTTTAAGCAGCTAAATCTCCAATAGGAGGTTTAACTGCTTTTTCTTTTACTTGATTTTTATAATTCAATGCGTAGAAACTAGTGGAAAAAGCTACTAAGATTCTTA
>NZ_AZGF01000024.1 GCF_001434475.1 Paucilactobacillus suebicus DSM 5007 = KCTC 3549
AAATCTATCAGTACCAAATATTGTAGAACCGTTATTTTCGACCTCTCTTTGTGTATTTTATTTGATAATCGAAGATCAATATTTAGTAGGGTGCGATACTTAATTTTATTAAGAATTGTGAATGTTAAGTTGATCACACTATCCGATATATGCTAATATTACTCTCGTTATGAGTATTCCCGATAGGATTCACTACCTGTGAAGAAGCCTTGTAACCGATAATATTAATTGCCGAATCAAATAGGATGACGCAAAATGGGGGAATTATTTTGTCAGAAAGACATTTATTTACATCGGAATCTGTTTCCGAAGGACATCCAGATAAAATTGCTGATCAAATTAGTGACGCAATTCTTGACGCAATGCTTGCACAAGATCCAGATGCCCGTGTCGCTTGTGAAACATCAGTTACAACTGGTTTAGTTTTGGTCTTTGGTGAAATCTCGACTAATGCCTATGTTGATATTCAACACGTTGTTCGTGAGACTATCAAGAGCATTGGCTACACTGACGCAAAATTTGGTTTTGATGGTGACACATGTGCTGTTATCGTTGCACTTGATGAACAATCAGCAGATATTGCACAAGGTGTTGATGATGCACTGGAACGCCGCGAAGGCGATGAAGATCCATTAGATCAGATTGGTGCTGGTGACCAAGGATTAATGTTTGGCTATGCTATTGATGAGACACCAGAACTAATGCCATTACCAATTTCATTAAGCCACAAGTTAATGCGCCGTATTGCATGGTTACGTAAGAATGGCACTATCAGCTATCTTCGTCCAGATGCAAAGGCAGAAGTTACAGTTGAATACGATGATAACGACAAGCCACAACGTGTTGATACGGTTGTTTTGAGTACTCAACATGATCCAGATGTAACGCTTGACCAGATTCGTCAAGACGTTATCGAAGAGGTTATTAAGCACGAAATCCCTGCAGAATATTTAGATGATGATACTAAATATTTGATTAATCCAACTGGTCGCTTTGTTATTGGTGGACCTCAAGGGGATGCTGGCTTAACCGGACGTAAGGTTATCGTTGATACTTACGGTGGTGCTGCTCACCATGGTGGCGGAGCATTTTCTGGTAAGGATGCTACCAAGGTTGATCGGTCAGCCAGCTATGCTGCTCGGTATATTGCAAAGAATATTGTGGCTGCAGGTTATGCCCACAAAGTTGAAATTCAACTAGCATATGCCATTGGTGTTGCGCAACCTGTATCAATTGCTATTGATACATTCGGTACTGGCACGGTATCTGAGGGTAAGTTGACGGAAGCAGTACGCAAGATCTTTGATCTGCGTCCCGCTGGTATCATTGAAATGTTAGATTTAAAACGCCCAATCTACAAGCAAACGGCGGCGTATGGTCATTTCGGCCGTACGGACATTGATTTACCTTGGGAGCATACCGATAAGGTCGATGCTTTGAAGGAAGAATTGGGTTAAAAATAAAGAGTGCTGACCAACTCGGTTAGCTCGTGTATTATAAGCAATAACGCCCCAATGGACCCGAACTTAGGTCCATTGGGGCGTTATTGCTTATAATATGTCGAGCTGAGTTGGTCAGCACGTTTCGGCAAGTAAACAGATCATTTTTGAACTTAGGTCCATTGGGGCACTATTGTTTATAATAGTTCGAGCTGAGTTAGTCAGCAAGGAAGCAAAATTACCTCTCAACACAAGTTATTTGAATTGGCATTTCATAATACGGTGAGGTACCAACATATTTCATCACTGATTTAAGAGTAGATTAAGCAGATTAACAGAAATCTAGTACCGCCAAGCCTAGCATATATTACTTTATCCGATCCAATAAAAAATGCCTGATAAATTAATTATCAGACACAAAAAACTGGAACATTAACGACTAACTATTAAGACTATATCGAGTTTTAACACTAGCAAAGTGGTGAAAACCAAATATCGTCTGGCTAACAAATAAGATAATATATCCTAGACAAAATCCGGCAAGGACGTCACTAGGGTAATGGACACCAACATATATCCGCGAAAAGCCAACAAGAAAAATCATGACCATCAAAATAATATTAATCGTTCTTCGATACCACTTACTGGTGACAAATCCGCAAATCATGACGATAATGCATCCCAGTATGAGTGTTGACGCAATAGCATGACCACTGGGAAAACTATATCCACCGTAATGCATTAGTTGGTCAAATTGTGGCCGTGGTCGTTGAACAATTGCTTTAATGATTTTGTTAATTCCGAATCCAAGTTCGGGTGTCAGAAAAAAGAATAATGCTGCTTTATAATAGCGCTCGATGAAAAAGATTGATGCGCCAATTATTACCATAATTTGTGTTGGTACAGTATTAAAAAAGGTTGTATACCAAGTGATGATTAACGTTTCCGATGGATTTTGTGGGAAACGAACCAACTTAACAATAGATTGATCGAATGATTTAATCCATGATGCATCTGTGACAACCCCAATTGTCACAGCAACGAATATAACTAATGCAAGTAAAAACGTAGCCCACTGCCAACTGTTTGGCCGACGCCCGTTTTGCATACCAATTCCTCCCCAAAATTATTAATAGTTCAATTGTATCACACAGTACAAGGCCTAAATCGGCTTGCATTATACTTAAGGCTTTGTTAATATGGTTTCAATATTTAATCGTTGAGAGGGATTAGTAGGGGATTGATTTTTTTAGAGACCGTATGGTGCTGGGAATGCGGAAAATCGGTCGTTGAACTCGCCTTTGAGAGTGCTTTGCTGAATGTTTAGTAGGTTAAAGCCGTGGGGTTCGCGTTATGAACATTAAGAGCTACATTTTGTAGAACATGGGTGGTACCGCGGATTCATTCGTCCTGTAGGATTTTTTCCTATGGGCTTTTTTTATTTCATCGATTATACATAATTTAACAAACTTTGAGGAGACGATATTTCATGGCTTACGATCATGACACAATTGAGCGTAAATGGCAGCGATACTGGCAAAAAAACAAAACTTTTAAAGCCGATATTGATAACGATAAGGAAAAGTACTATGCACTTGATATGTTCCCTTATCCATCAGGACAGGGACTTCACGTGGGACATCCCGAGGGATACACGGCGACTGATGCAATTTCGCGGATGAAACGCATGCAGGGATTCAATGTGTTGCATCCAATGGGCTGGGATGCTTTTGGCTTACCTGCTGAACAGTACGCTTTAAAAACTGGACACAATCCAAAGAGCTTTACCGATCAAAATATTGGCGTGTTTAAAAATCAAATTCAATCACTTGGATTTTCTTATGATTGGGATCGCGAAGTTAATACAACTGATCCTAAGTACTACAAGTGGACCCAATGGATCTTTGAGCAGCTTTATAAAAAAGGCTTAGCTTACGAAGATAAAATTATGGTTAACTGGGCTCCCGATTTCATGGGTGGGACAGTTGTTGCTAACGAAGAAGTTGTTGATGGTAAAACTGAACGTGGTGGCTATCCAGTTTACCGCGTACCAATGCGTCAATGGGTTCTACGGATTACTGCATACGCAGATCGACTAATTGATGATTTGGACGATTTAGATTGGCCAGAAAGCATCAAAGAACAGCAACGTAATTGGATTGGCCGTTCTGAAGGTGCAAGTGTCTTCTTCAATGTTGATGGTCATGACGATGATAAGATTGAAGTATTCACGACTCGTCCCGACACATTGTATGGTGCTTCATACATGGTATTGGCACCGGAGCATGAACTAGTTGATCAAATTACAACTCCAGCACAAGCCGAGGCAGTTAAAGCATATCAGGAAGAAACGTCACGCCGTTCAGATTTGGAACGAACAGATTTGAACAAGGATAAGACTGGTGTCTTCACTGGTGCCTATGGCATTAATCCCGTTAATGGTGAAAAATTACCAATTTGGATTGGTGACTACGTTTTGGCATCATATGGTACAGGTGCAATCATGGCCGTTCCTGCCCATGATGATCGTGACTGGGATTTTGCCAAGAAGTTTGGTTTGCAAATTAAACCGGTGATCGAAGGCGGCAACGTTGACGAAGAAGCTTATACCGGTGATGGCATTCATATTAACTCAGGGTTTGTTGATGGCATGGATAAAAAGACCGCCATTACTAAGATGATCGACTGGTTGGAAGAAAACCATGCTGGTGACAAGAAGGTTAACTATCGTCTTCGTGATTGGATTTTCTCTCGCCAACGTTATTGGGGTGAACCAATTCCTGTTATTCACTGGGAAGACGGAGAAACAACTCTTGTTCCAGAAGATGAATTACCATTACGTTTGCCAGATACAGATCAGTTGGAACCATCAGGAACTGGCGAAAGTCCACTAGCTAACATTGATGATTGGGTTAACGTTGTTGATGAAAATGGCCGTAAGGGTAAGCGCGAAACCAACACAATGCCTCAATGGGCTGGTTCTTCATGGTACTGGTTGCGCTACACTGATCCTCATAATGATAATGAATTTGCCAGTCAAGAAGCATTAAACTATTGGTCTCCTGTTGATTTGTACGTTGGTGGTGCCGAACATGCTGTTTTGCACTTGCTGTATGCACGTTTCTGGCATAAAGTTCTTTATGATCTTGGATTAGTGCCAAGCAAAGAACCATTCCAGAAGTTGGTTAACCAAGGCATGATTCTTGGTAATAATCACGAAAAAATGTCTAAATCAAAGGGGAATGTTGTCAATCCTGATGACATCGTCAACCAATATGGTGCAGATACTTTGCGTCTTTATGAAATGTTCATGGGACCTCTTGAAGATTCAGTTCCGTGGGACGAAAAAGGACTACACGGAAGTTACAAGTGGATTCAACGTGTATGGCGTTTATTGATGGACGATAACAACCATCTGCGTGATCGGGTAACAACTTTTAATGACGGTAAACTAACTAAGATTTACAATCAAACTGTTAAAAAAGTTACTGAGGACTTTGGCCGGATGCACTTTAACACCGGAATTTCGCAATTAATGGTCTTTGTTAACGATGCATACAAGGTTGATGATTTGCCTGTTGAATATATGGAAGGCTTCATTAAGATGCTGGCACCTATCATGCCACACGTTGCTGAAGAATTGTGGAGTCAATTTAACGAAAGCAAAACAATTACCTATCAAGCATGGCCAACGTTTGACGCATCTCAATTGGTTGAAGATGAAGTTGAAATTGCCGTTCAAGTTAATGGTAAGGTCAAAACTCACTTAAAAATTGCCAAGGATGCTACAAAAGACGATGTTGAGAAGCAATCTCTAGCTGACGAACACATTAAGGCCAATTTGACCGACAAAACTGTTCGTAAGGTCATTGTGGTTCCTAACAAAATTGTTAACATCGTTGCTAACTAACTATCGATATAATTAAGATCGGAATTTGTCCGGTCTTTTTTTATTTGTAAGTCATTAAATTATGTTGAACTGCATTCAGTGGTATCGGATGTCTCTGTTTTATTCAAAAAAACATTCAGTTATTTACCGAATTATATTGGTAATCGTTGCGGTGGTGGACTGTTGCACACACTAAAATCTTAAAAACTTCTAAAACTTCTAAAAAAAATTGATTAGAACATTCATAAAGGCTAAAATGATTAAGACTGATTATTAGAAAGTAGGCAAATAATGGCTAAGGAACAATCTTCAACGCCTAAGACCGTCAGCAAGAAAGATGCTGAAAATAAAATGTTAAGCGGCTCCGCTTGGATGACCGCGGGAAGTATTTTTTCACGGATTTTAGGGGCAATATACATTATCCCATGGGTAACTTGGATAGGTACCTACAGTAACCAAGCGAATGCCTTGTTTGCAAAAGGTTACAATATATACAGTTTCTTTTTGATGGCTGCAACTGCCGGGGTGCCATCGGCAATATCTAAACTGGTTGCTCACTACAATGCTCTTAATGAGTACGGTGTAGGGAAAAAGCTGTATCAGCATGGTGTTTATGTATCCGCATTTACTGGATTGGTTTGTGCAACTATCCTGTATTTTGGTGCGGGATTCTTTGCTGCAGGAGATCCTGATGTGGTGCCGGTCCTTAAATCATTGACATTGGCCGTACTGGTTATCCCAACTATGAGTTTGACTAGAGGATTTTTTCAAGGCTATCAGAATATGGCGCCGTCAGCCATTTCTCAGTTTGTTGAACAATTATTTCGTGTAATTTATATGCTTGCTTCGACTTTCTTTATTATGAAAGTAATGCACGGCAGATGGCAAGCAGCTGTGACACAATCAACGTTTGCGGCATTTATCGGTGCAATTGGCAGTATTCTGATTTTAGGCTACTATTACACTCGGACCAGTCGCAAAAGACGAGAGTTGGTTGCAAATAGTAATAATGAAATTGAAGTATCGTCATGGACACTGATATCAAATATCATCAAACAGGCGATCCCATTCATTATTATTGGTGCAGCAACAAGCATCCTCCAATTGATTGACCAATACACATTTTTCCCAGCAATGGGTCAAGTTACCAAGTTGAGTAGTTCTGAATTAAACACTCTTTATGCGTTGTTCTCTTTTAATGCTAATAAATTGATTATGATTGTTATTTCGCTAGCATCTGCCTTAGCAGTAACGGTCATTCCATTGCTGTCTGGTGCACGTGCAAGAAATGATAAGGCTGGAATTCGTGCTCAGATTGCGAACGTTTTGATGTTGTTTTATTTTGTGATGATGCCGGCTTCACTAGGGTTAGCTGCCGTATCGCAACCGATCTATACTATTTTTTATCGTTACAGTGCTGCAGGCACAAATATTCTGGTATTTAATGCATTTATTGGCATCTTCTTGGGCCTATTAACAGTTGTATCAGCTGTTATGCAAGGAATTTCCGAAAACGGTAAAACGTTAAAATATCTTGGTATTGGGTTGGCAGTCAAAATGATTATCCAGTTTCCAGCCATTTGGGTTTTCCAGACAATGGGGCCGCTAATTGCTACTGGTATATCTATGACTATTACCAATTATTTGATTATTCATTCACTCAATGTAGAGTTTCAATTGCCATTTAAGCAGATGTCTAAATCAACTAATCAAATATTATTGTATTCAATTTTAACTTACATTGTTGCTAAGCTTGTTGTAAGTGGACTGTATCTGTTCTTAAGCCCATACGGCCGCATCGCAGCATTTGTTGTCATTATTCCTGCGGTTGTTTTGGGCGCAGGCGTGTACGTCTATCTGATGCTAAAATCGCATCTTGCAGATGCATTACTCGGCTCGAGGGTTGACGGCATTCGCCGTCGCCTCCATATGAAAGGCTAATGAAAATGATAATCGACAAGTTTCTTCATGACCAACAGGTTGGTAGTCGTAGTGAGATTCATGATTTGATTAAACAGCGACGAATCCAAATGGATGGGCAGAAGGTTAAATCATTTAAGCTATCGGTTAATCCTCAGGTCAATCATGTCACAGTTGATGGTCAACTCATTTCGGGACAACAAGATTATTACTACGTGTTAAATAAACCTGCGGGGGTTATTACGGCTACCAAAGATACTCACAATAAAACGGTCATGGATTTAATTAATGAACCCGATCGTAGGGATGACTTGTTTCCAGTTGGCCGTCTTGATAAGGATACAACCGGCGTCTTGCTAATTATGAATGATGGCAAACTTAGCCACCAACTGGTGAGTCCCAAACAACATGCAGAAAAAATTTACCATGCAGAACTGACTGCCAATCTTAGTGAAGATGATTTAAGACAGTTGATTGATGGAGTAACATTGAAAGATGGAACTTTTGTTCAGGCGGATGGTGCAGACATGATTAGTTCACAACCACCAGTTGTTGAATTAGCAATTCATGAAGGTAAGTATCATCAGATTAAGCGCATGATAGGCTATCTTGGCCAAAAGGTAGTTAGACTTAATCGTGTGTCATTTGCCGGTATTAACGTTTCTGGATTGAATCCAGGGGAGTATCGTGAACTGACAGAACAAGAATTAAGTTCGATTAAATAACAAAAGTGGTAAAAGACTTTTAATAAACTGAACCCCTTGATTTGGATTTCTCCATTTCAAGGGGTTCAGTTCATTTTAAATTAGTCTTTATTAGTTTGCATATTTGTTCATGAATTGCGGTAGAGATTCAGTAATTTGATGCGGTAAAACTACGTAATGATTTTGAGCGATTTGTTCGGCAATTGCACTGTGTGCGTACACTGCAGCCAAGACAGCGTCTGTTTTATTGGTAAACTGTGCGGTAAAACCGCCAACAATTCCAGCCAGCGTGTCACCCATACCACCCGTGGCTTGCGCAGGTGTTCCAATTGGTAATTGGTAAACTTTGTTGTCGACAGTATAGATTTCAGTATGATGTTTTTTAACAACCACCGTTGCATTCATTTGTCGTGCTACCTGTGAATTATTTTCAATAGTTTGATCAGAGATGGTAATACCAGACAAACGCTGCCACTCCATTTGATGAGGTGTATAAATCACATGACCGGCCGGTTGGTCAATTTTGTATTTTGACATCATTGTGATGGCAGACCCATCGATGATTACTGTTTGTTGATCGCTTAGATTAGCAAAAACCGTTAACAAGACTTCCTGACTACGGACATCATCACCTAAACCTGGGCCAACTACGACTGTGTCAACACTACTGGCACTATTACTTAGTTGAACTTTATCGTGATAATTGATAAACATAGTTTCTGGTAGTCTGTCATGCAAACTGTCCAGGTTAACTGAATCAGTTGCGGTTGTTACTAGTCCAGCACCAGCATATACGGCTGCACTCGCTGCCATGATGATTGCACCACCAAAATTCTGATTACCACCCACAAGCAGAATTTTACCAAACGTACCTTTGTGACTATTTGCAGGGCGATTTTTAATTACTTTAGTTAAAATTGAATCCGTTAATTGTTCCAATTGTTTTCACCTTTCACAATCTATTAATAGTGCTATTGTAGCGCATTTACTACGATGTAACCATGAATTGGAATTCTGAAACGGATAATCAACTATGTTACAATTAGATCCTAAGATTTTACTATGGAGGAATAATGATGATCGATTGGCAATCTAAAGCTAATGAACAAAAGGATGAATACTTAAATGATTTGACATCACTAATAAAAATTCCTAGTGTTCGGGACGATTCACAGGCGACTGATGAATTTCCTTTAGGGCCCAAGCCAGCACAGGCGCTCAATGCTTTTTTGGAAATGGCACAACAAGATGGTTTTAAAACAAAAAATATCGATAATTTAGTTGGTTATGCGGAATGCGGTGACGGTGATGAAACGCTGGCAATTTTAGCGCATGTTGACGTTATGCCTGCGGGCGAAGGTTGGGACACAGATCCATTTGATCCAGTTATCAAAGATGGTAACATTTATGGACGTGGCGCCTCTGATGATAAAGGGCCTGGGTTAGCAGCCTATTATGCGCTAAAAACGCTGAAGGCAATGGGTGTAAAGTTCAACAAAAAAATTAGAATGATTTTTGGAACCGACGAAGAAAGCAATTGGACAGGCATGAAACGTTATTTTGAAGTAGAGCCTGAACCAACGTACGGATTCTCACCAGATGCAAGCTTCCCATTAATTAATGGTGAAAAGGGTAATGTGTCATTGCAGGTTAATTTCGGTGGTAATACAAAAGGAGATTATATATTACGAAGCTTTGATGCTGGAATACGTCCTAACATGGTTCCGTTTAAGGCAGTTGCGAAAATTGAGACTGCTGAAGGTAAACAGTTAGCCAGAGATTTTGGCGAGTACTTACTAAGCCAGCCCGTTAGTGGCACGGCAACACTTCAGGATGATGGTGTTGAACTTGAATTAATTGGCAAAGCTGCCCATGGAATGGAACCAGAAAAAGGTCTCAACGCGGGGACGTTTCTGGCAGCGTTTTTAAGTCAGTACGAATTTACAGAGTCTGCTCATGACTTCTTAACTCTGTTAGGTACAAAATTACATCTCGATACACGGCTGAATAATTTAAACATGAATTTCAAAGATGATGTGATGGGTGAACTGACAGTGAATGTTGGTATGATGAACTTTAATGCTGATGATGGAGGTACGATTGATCTTAATTTCCGTTATCCTAAGGGATTAAATGCTGATAAGTTAACCAGCGAATTAAGTGAAGCTATCTCACCAATGTCAGCGACTGTTACTCATGGGGATGCGATGGAACCACATTATGTATCACCAGATGATCCAATTGTGACAACGTTAATGAATGCTTACCAGGAACAAACAGGTGATTCTGATAGCAAGCCTGAAGTTGTTGGTGGTGGAACTTATGGGCGGATGATGAAGCGTGGTGTGGCATTTGGCGCATTATTCCCGGATACACCAAACACAATGCATCAAGTTAACGAGTATCAACCTGTGGATCAATTGATTCTATCAATTGCTATATATATGCAAGCAATTTACGATCTTACCGTTACTGAATAAAAAACTGTCAATTAGTAAACGTTTTACTACTCATTTATAGCATTGTTTGTTAAAATGATCGTAAGGAGATGTTTCAATCAACTTACGAACCTATTCTTATCGGGGGTGCTATTTATGAGTAGCTACAAGAATATTTTGGTCGGTATTGACGGATCTAAACAATCCGAGATGGCGCTTGATAAAGGTATCATTGCAGCAATGCAAAATGATGCGAAGTTAATTTTGTTAAGTGTTGTAAACGGTGAACGTTATCCCAATACGAGTACCGTTGGTTACGGCTTTATTGACCGTAGCGTTTATGATACAGCTGTGAATGAGATGAAAAAGAAACTTGTTGAGTTCAAAGAAAAAGCTGAGAGCGCTGGGGTTAAAGATGTCGAGACCGAGGTTAAGATCGGCAATGCCAAATTGGAACTAGGGACGGATTATCCTAAAGCACATGACGTTGATTTAATCGTTGTGGGAGCCACTGGACTTAACGTAATTGGCAGGATGATTGTTGGATCTACTTCGACATATATCATTCGTGAGGCGCCGTGTGACGTTATGGTGGTTAAGACGGATAGTGATAATAAGGAAGTTGATCTGCAAAGGACGACCTATCCTGAAATTTAAATGTGGGTCTAAACACTGACATTTATAAAAACAGAGCTAAGGAATTTTCCTTAGCTCTGTTTTAGTGTCTCATTAAATTACTGACGTATTTAATATATTGAGAACCCAAAAATATGGAGCGTAGTTTAATGAAAAGATTAATAGCAACAACCTTAATATTGGTTGGATTAATGAATGGTATATTTACAAATTCAGTGGTAATTGCTGATGAAGTGAAGTCTGAAGAGGACACTACTGTCATGAAAGAGGATATCGAAAAACAATTGCTGAACGCATCAGATGTATCAAAGGTGAAGCCACAAGAGGAGGATAATGAACAATACATTTTAATTTTTAATGAGATAGTTGACCTCTACTGGAAGTATTTTAATCAAGGAAAGACTGCAGGTGTTGAAGATGACCCAGTTCCAACATCTGTATGTGAAGATACTGATGTTGCTGAAAGTGATGGTGAAATATCAATAAAAGATTTTGAAGAACAAGTAATTAAAATTGGGTACCAGTACGGTCAAAAAAATCGTGAGGCAAATATTGATGATAAAGCAATTGTAGAGGATGACAGTAAAAGTGAAGAATTGAAAGATGGTGATTGTGGTGATCAACGAATAATTAGCCCTACGACAAAGCCGTTCTCATTACAGGAAAGCCATGGAAATGTCCAGCCTTATAGACCATTTTCACGTAAAATCCAAGATAGCATGAATAGTATTCCGTCTGCGGGTCAGACTAAAACTGCAATAAATTTGTTTAACGGTCAGGTTACAAATAGCTCAGATTCTAGTAGCATGGTAATTACGTTATCTCCAAACCAGAAAAAATTTGTCTCAAAAATTGCTCGTCCAGCTCAGTTAATAGCTTCTAGCAATGACTTATACGCATCCGTGATGATTGCCCAGGCTGCACTCGAAAGTTCGTGGGGGACCAGTGATTTAAGCCAGTCACCAAACTATAACTTGTTTGGAATTAAAGGTGGGTTCAGGGGTCAGTCGGTGCAATTCAATACGCGCGAAGACAATGGGCTAGGAGTTACTAGAACAATATTGGCAGATTTTAGGTCATATCCATCATATGATGAATCATTGATGGATTACGCTAAAATAATGCATCAACCGTTATTTTTAGATGTTAGTAAATCAAAGACCAACAGTTATCAGGATGTCACGGACTACTTGCAGGGACGTTACGCGACAGATTCTCACTATGCAGCAAAGTTAAATCAAATTATTAAAACTTACGATTTAGAAAAGTATGATCATGACGTGAAACCAAACGATAATCATAAAACTCGTGACTATCATGTTAGTGATACAGCTAATTATGGTCGTTCGACTAAGAAGAATGTTAAAAAAAGTGATTCAAAGCGATCTACGCAGGGATTTTTATTTGCCAAGACGGGTGTTAGCAGTATGGCTATCGTGATTTGCTTATTCTTGAAAAAATTATTAGTTTGGTAACAAAAAAAGCAATCGAGAAATTAATCTTGATTACTTTTTAAAGTTACAGCGCCTTTAGTTTAGGCTGTCGAATTTTTGCCAGCTCGGCATCAATTTGACCTAATACTGCATCCACATTGTGGGGATCTTCAAGATCATACTTTTGAAGATCAATTTTCATTTTTGGACTAACGTCGTATTCTTCAAACCATTGATGATAAGCCGACCACATTTTGTAGTAATAGCTTTCTAGATCTGGATTATTTTCGAATTGTTCGTAATCGCGTCCACGTTTTTTAATTCGGTAAAGAATTGTGTTGAAGTCAGTTTCAGCATAGACCAGTAAATCTGGTGCCTTTTTTGGTAACTGATTAAGATCATTCATCATGTTATCAAGCAACTTTAGATAAACGCCAAGCTCAGTGTCAGTAATATTGCCCTCTGCATTGTTCTCTTTGGTGAATAATGCATCCTCATAAATTGAACGATCCAAAACATTGTTATCATCGGCCAATGCTTTTTTGATCATTGAGAATCGTTTGTTTAAGAAATAGATTTGTAGTAAAAATCCGTATTGTTTAGGATCCTTATAATATAACGGTAGGACAGGATTATCGCCAACCGGTTCGAAAAAAGCCTGTGTTCCTAAATGATCGGCAATCTTACCAGTTAGGGTCGTTTTGCCTACACCAATCATTCCTGCAGTAATTATCACCATAATGGCCCCTCTTTACACAATTTTTTAACGCAATGCATACATGTTACTACAAATCTCTAATTATTCATACTACACTTTTAGTTATTAAAAAGAAATTAATCAAGCTGTATGGCTATTTTCACAAACGTTACAAATTAGTTTCATTTTTATCACTTTGAATTTGCTGTTCTGATAATAAATCACGAATCTCTTTCAAATACAGTTCTTCATTTGAAGGAGTGGTTGGTTCTTCTTCTTTTTCCGTTCGTAGAAATTTATTAATGATTTTTACCATAATAAAAATCACAAATGCGATGATTAAGAAGTTGATAATAGCATTGATGAACAGACCAACTTTAAACTCAGCGCCAGCGACGGAAAAAACAACTTGGGAAAAATCAATTTTACCCAGAAAAATACCAAGCATTGGACTAATTAAATTATCTGTAAGTGACTTAACGATGGCCGTAAACGCTGACCCAATAATGACACCGACTGCTAGATCAACCACATTTCCTCGTAAAATAAACTCTTTAAATTCCTTGATCATAATGATTCCCCCTCAAAAGATTATATTAAAAATATAACATAATCTAAACGACGCTAGTTAGTAATAGAGTTGATCGTATAGTATTATGGAAGACGGTAGTACAAAACCAAGGGGGCAAATAATGGAATCAGTTGAAGAAATCAAACAAGAACTAGTTATTGCCCAACAACAACACGAACTAGTGGCGATATATAACTTTAATGACGATGGAACTTTCTCAGTCGGCTATGTGATCGATATGGATGGTGTGTTCGTTTTAACGTTAGGTATCGATATGGAAGGCAAAATTAATGGAATAACGGCCATTAGGTTAGCTAGTATTCATCGAGTTGATAAAAATACCGACTATTTGACAACGGTATCAATCAGGCAAGATGTTGCTAAGCAGTATAATTTTTACGATATCTGGCATGTCCAAAATTATTTAAAAAAATCTGAGTTTCGCAAGAATGGCATTCTGGCCACAATTTTGCAAGAATGTTATGAAACAAAAGAAGCACTGGTCATTGGAACTAAAAAATATAAAGATCGAGATGATTTTGAGGGATATATTCATGAATTAACTCCGATTAAGTTAACAATGCATTATCTTAAATTTGAAGATCTGAGTTCGTTGTGGGAATATGAAATACTCTGGGCGGAAGTTGATTATTTGAGAATTAAAGGAACCCAGGCACATATGAGTCAAGCGATTTTGGATCGGATTTTCAGATCTGAATAAACTAGATAAAAAAGAAGAGAGTGGGAAATAAGGCGCTTTGCTTCCATAACATAAGCCCCCAAAGACTAAAATTCAAATTTTGAATTTTGTCTTTGGGGGCTTATGTGGCCGGAAACAGCCTTTTTTGCTCGTTTAGACTAGCCAAATTAAATAATTAAATTAGTATTTTTATAGATCAATTGGAACTTTTGTCCAAATCTTTTTCTAATTTACGGTTATAGAACCATTTTCGTTGCTAATGATTACTTTGTTCGCAGCACTGTCATTTTGATTAGCGCTGGTTGAATAGTGGGTGTTGAATAAATCAATACTGCCATTCTGAGTGCTTAACTGGTACCCCTGGGTATTGGGCGAAGTTAATTTGACATGACCATTCTGATTATTAACGGTGACAGACTGATTGAAAGTTACGTTGGTAAAAGTTTGACTGCCATTTTCATTGGTAAATTTGCCACCGTTCAGAGTTGAACCGGTTGTATCTTGAGAACCATTGCTTTGGTTAACGTTGATGTTAGTCAAATTGGCACTATTAAAATTAATACTACCGTCTTGAACAGACAATTGACCGCCCTTGTTTACAGTCAGTCCGTGAGAAGTAACACTACCGTTATCTAACTGTAAATCAATATTGTTAACGTTAAGATGGTCTTTTGTAATCAGATCTGCCGCCTCAATTTCACCATTAACCGAAGATAATTGATTTTTTTCCGGAACAGTTATCACAATTTTAGAATTGCTCATTGAAGAAAGAGAAATTCCGCTAAAGTCCGACTCGTGTTGACTGATTCTTAATGTGCCATTACTTTGCTCAATTGACGGTTTATTAACACTATAGCCATCGAAACTAACTTGGTAATGATCACCATTTTTAAAATACACATTGCTATCATTAACATCTAACTGAATGTTTTTGATTTTACTTAATTTTTGAGTGTTGTGGTAGGGGTGAACTACTTTAAAACCGTGGTTCCAAGTAATATTCATTGATGCGCCCATTGAAAAGCCAATCACGGCGATGACCGCACCGATAATGGTGATGATGAGCCCCACAATTAGTGATTTTTTAACCATGGTTACACCTCCTTAGATTGACGACGTGATTTGAAGAATCGGTTGTAAATCCACTTAGAAAAGTTGGCTGCCATTTCAATTAGTACTTTAATGATCAGAAATCCAATGGGGGCTGCAATCAAAGTCAGTCCTACGGCACCCAATCCAATGCCTATGAAGAATATGCTGGTTGGAATGGAAGAGGAAATCACTGCAAGACCGCCGACAATCGACACAACACCACCAAATGCCACGGCAACAATAACAATAATCGTCATCACAATTACCATGACAATCACAAGTAAAATCATAAATAACCCTAGTGCCAGAACGATCAAAATTGGAATTGCAATTGGTGAGGCTAGTAGGGCAAGAATAATCAGCCAAATCATCCGAATGTTCCTTTGTGGACGTGCAGTTGAACCTGATGCCGTTGATCCTTGTTCACTGTTTACGGCTTTAATTGAGTAGTCTGCTAGAATTTTCCTAGATAATTGCTTAGGTGTACCTAGTTTTTGAATTATCTCCTGATCCGTCTTTAAGTCGGCGTCCATCACGTATTCGCTATAAAATTCTAGTACATCTTGTTTTTCGTCGTTTGTTAATTGGTTTAAGTAGCTTGCTAGTTCGTCCATGTAAGAACTATTTTTCATCATTAACACCTCCCAGAACCTGATCAATAGTTGTCTTGTAATCAAGCCAATCTGATCTGATAGTAGTCAACCGTTTTTTACCGTCATCAGTAATTTTGTAATATCGTCGATTCCGGCCTTGATACGGTTGATCGTACGTTGTTACCCAGTTTTCTTTTTTTAGTCGTCTTAAAACTGGATAAAGGGTCGATTCAGAAACAGGAGTGAATTCTTGCACTCGCTGCGTTATAGCGTATCCATAGTAATCTTCATGAGTTAGCAAAGATAATACACAGCCATCTAGCAGTTCAGTTGTGATTGCAATTGCCATAACTATTTCTCCTATCATATTATATTTCGTATAGTATTAGATCCAACATAAATATACCAAGTAGTCCTAACATTGTCAACAATTTAAAATTGTTTATCGAATAGTTATCGAACGCATGGCTAACCGAGTATTGTGTTATACTGCTAACAGGATTTTTAAAGGAGAAACAAATGAGTAAATCATTAATTGCACTGGTTTTGATTGTACCAATCCTGGTGTTTGCCATCATTGTTTGGATGACGATGGCACATATTATTACAGGTTGGTTATTAATAGTTGTTTGGATAGTCGGATTTATCATGGCAACTGCTGCAACAACCGCAGTTATGACAATCGCAAAGTTGCAAAAATACGAAGATGATAAGGAAGACGAGGATTAACACTATGAGGCAACCAACGGATGCATGGGATCAGTTCAGTCGTCAAAAATCATTTTCAAACTTTATTGGTTGGCTATCAAGTCTGCTGACACGAGCGGCGATCGTTGCTGGGCTATTTATTTTAATTCAAGTACCACCAACAGCGATGGAAATCTTGAGAGAACAGTCAAGTTTAAACCTCACTGCTATCATTACGATTGCGTGCTTTATCCTGGTGTTTATTGGCATCATTTGGCTCGCCAATCGCACTTTCCAAAGATATAATCGGACACCAAAAGTTAAAATGCGTCTTCGAAAGAGTATTGGCTATGTTCTCTGGGGTTATATTGCTATATATGCGGGCCAAATTATCTTAGGCATGCTTAACTTAATGGTCTATGATCAGAAGCAAACTGCAAATAATAGTGCTGTGTCTCAAATGATGGCTAATAACAATATGGTTATGATTGTTTTTGGCCTTTCAACGGTAATATTTACACCTATTGCTGAGGAATTAATTTTCCGTGGTGTGGTAACTAATTTGTTTTTTAAACCACAACAAATGTGGCCTAAGTTGATACTGTCGGGCATTATTTTTTCTCTGGGTCATATGAGCACAAATATTATTAGTTTCCTGATCTATTTTTATATGGGGATGGTATTGGCCTTTGTTTATCAAAAGACTGGTAATATCAAGGTTTCAATGAGCCTGCATGCTTTAAATAATGTGATTGCCATTGGGCAAATGATTATGTTATTAACACATTAAATGGATATAAAAAAAGTACCAAACGATGCTCGAAAGGAGTGTCATTTGGTACTTTTTTCTCATCTAAATATCTGCAATGATATTGTCAAGCCTGTCGGAAATATCATTGATGTCATTCAATCTTTCAAGATATTCATTTTTTTGCATGTTTAAATGATTTAAGCAGCTGCTAACTTTATTGACGATTGCGCCTTTATTTTGGATAGCTTTATCTGTCAGTTCAACCAATACATGCCGTTCATCAGATGGGTCTTTTTTTCGAACAATCCATCCGCGAGATTCTAACCGTTTTAACAACGGTGTTAACGTTCCACTGTCTAAGGCTAGTTCCTTACCTAATTCACGCATAGTTACGGAATGATCCTTTTCCCATAGGTTAAGTAGAACTAAATATTGTGGGTATGTGAGGTTGAACGGGTCGAGTACTTCTGCATAAAAGCGATTGAATTTCTTGTTAGCCTCATATAGCGCAAAGCACATTTGTTGATTAAGCTTTGTCGGCTCATTCATATCAATGTTCATGATTGATTCCTCCTATAATTCATAACGTATTTTAACCTAAATTAGTTAGTTTAACAAACAAATCGATTCAAAGACATATAGCTAAAATGGTTGCAATTTGTGAATTCACAATGTTCAATAATTATTTATTAACATAAGAGTTAATGTGCGACACAATAGGATCATTGATAAATCAATGTTTGTGATTTTTTAATTTTTTCACAAGCAATAAACAATGATTGATCTTTACTACCATAATTGACTATAATAGCAATATTGATCTAAAGAATGGAGATAATGACAGTGAAAGATAAGACCACAGTATACCAGCATGGTACATTAGCAATGCTGGTGGCGGGGTTGTTTGAAGGAACGATGCCGCTATCAGAGTTGTTATCACATGGTGATAACGGTATTGGTACTGCTGACAGTCTCGATGGTGAGTTAGTCATTGTTGATGGTAAAGCGTACCAAGTGAAGGAGTCTGGGGCAGTTGTCGAAGTTGCACCAGACACTAAAATTCCATTTGCATCAGTTCATTATAATGATACTGATGCGCCAACAACCCGGATTGAAAACATCAATGATCGTAAGTTACAAGAAAAACTAATTAAGGATAACGACATGTTTAATGTGTTCTATGGTATCCGCATTACGGGAACTTTTAGTCACATGCACACCAGAGTAGTTCCACGACAGGAAAAACCGTATCCTAAGTTAACGGTGGCTACAAGGGTTCAGCCTGAGTTTGAACAAGACAATGTTCATGGAACAATCGTTGGCTATTTCATGCCATACCTATTTTTAGGAGCTGCAGTAGGTGGAATTCACTGGCACTTTATCAATGATAATCGTGATTTTGGTGGACACATATTGGACTTCCAATTAGAGAAGGGTGATGTAAGCGTCCAAGTGTTAGAAAACCTGAACCAACATCTACCCGTCAATAACAAAGCTTTCCGCCAGGCCCAGATTAATCTCCAACAAGTTGGGGATGATATTAATGAGGCGGAACACTAAAAAGTGAGTGATCGAATAAAAAGTAAACCTGAAGGGCGGTCTTGTGGTTTATATTATGTGCATCAGCTTTTGTTTGCACGTTAAGACAGAAGACTATTCCCTCAAGAACTGACAAATACTTTAAAAACCATTAAATATTATTCATTGTGCAAAAGAATAAATTTTAAGTCAAAAGGTTGCAAGCACTTACAATATATGCTAATATAATAGACGAGGAAGGACAAATAAAGCTTTGAATGAACATAGATGAGTACAGTCGTAGAGGATTGGTACTTGGTTCAAAGCTCGTTCCTAGACGCCGAAGAAGAAGTAGGCGAGAAGCAGCGTAAGTGTGACCCTTAATATCGAATAAATTAATGGATGATTTTGGTTACCGGAGTGCGCTAGGAATGATTTAAATAGTAACTTTGCGGAAGATATAGGTTACGAGTGATGCAAAGTCGCTACGTTCTTCCGAAAAAACCGCCAATGTTAATGATTGGTGGTTTTTTTGTGACCAAATTAGAGTGTGAAATAAAGCGGTTAGATGCCAGAATGTAAGTGTGAAATTTTGTATATTCCGGGCTTGAATATGCGAAATTTTATCCTTACATGGCAGGCATTTGCCTTATTTCACACGTTTCAGCCAACAAAAAAAGCCAGACTCTAACCTCACAAAGCATCCAGCCAATTAAACATCATTCAATCCTTAACATTGTAACTAGTAAATTCTTCTTCACCATTATGAATGGTTAATATCGAAACACTACCATTTTCGGGATAGTTGCCAATTGTATTAACTCCAAGGTAATCGGCAAATGTTCGCAGAGCAGTTCCGTGTGTGACGACAAGAATGTTGGCATCTTTCGGACAAGCTTCTTTGATATGATTAATACCGACTTGCCAACGCTTAACGACATCATCGTACGTTTCGGCCAAATTACTAGAGTCTTCGGCTTTCATTAATTCACGAGCACCTCGTAAACCCTTATCATGAATTATCTCGTCTTGAGTATGGTATCCGTAGGGAGTACCGATTTCATTCCAAATTTCATCAGAATCACGACCTTCATATTCACCAAAAAGGACCTCACGAAAGTCTTTTGTTTTTTCAATAATATTTGGCTGCACAGTTAGCTGTTTCAGAATTAAATCACGGGTGGCAATTGCCCGTCCTGTGTTGGATGAAATTGCGGCATCGAAATGAGTTGTTGCCAACCGTTTGCCAACATTAACTGCATCAGCCTTGCCTTCGCTTGTTAAATCGGAATCGATCCAGCCTTGCATTCTATTAAACATGTTCAGCAGTGTTTTACCATGGCGCACGAAGTAGATGGTTTGTTGTGACATTAAATCCTCCCGTGGATAATTATTCCACAACCAGTATAGCAGAGTTTTTGATACTAAGCCTCGTTGCTTTTTCGTTGTTGGTTATATTTGAAGATTGATGAACGAAGCTGCAAAATCAATCGGTCAATCGACGCTTGACGAAGATGACGATCTTTTTTCTTCAGTGCGTATAGAGTGAGTGCAGGAGGAGCTTCTAACAACTTCAATTCACGATACGGTTGATCAAGGCGTTTCATTACATGAACAGCAGAATCGGGAACGATTGTCCATGACTTATCAAATCTAAGGTATCTGGGGATATTAGTAGCACTATCAGACTGAATTAGTGGCTTAATATTGTCATCCCAGCACATTAAATGCCAATTTGTGTACTCTTCACTCCAAGGAACATATAGCTCATTGGTTCTTTTAAGCATGCTGGTGGTAACGAAGTCTGGGAAGTCACTGTCGACACCGGTAATTAATCTCATTGGTTCTTCGCCAATTTTGCGACTTTCAATGTGGTATCGATTAATTTTATTAAATGAAATGCCTATATCAGCATTATCGTTTTCAACTGCTGAATAAATCTGTTGCGTGTCGCCGGTGTGTAATGAGTATCTAAGAATTGGATTATCTTCCATTAAGTCTGGCAAAATGGTGGCAAGAATGGTTGTGTTAATGTCCACTGAACTGATGATATTTAATAGATCAAAGCTAGCCATATCTTTCAGATTAGCTGTTTCTTGGACTAGTTGCATCCATTCATTTGCGATCGGGACCAGTCTTTGACCATATTTGGTTAGTGTAACGTTAGCTTGTCCTTTAACGCGATTAATTAATTTTACTCCGAGTTGGCTTTCCAATCGATTTAGTCGATTACTGACGGCAGCTTGAGTAATATATAACGAATCAGCAGCTTGAGATATCTGTTTATATTTCACTATTTTTAAAAAAGTTTGTAAAAGTTCTGGATTCATACTCTCGCCTCCTTGATATAACAGCGTTTATGACATGTATGGACATCCAAAATGATATATAAATCTATTTTATATTAAAAAAATGTAATATTCAAGGTTGTAATGAAAGCGCATTCATATATAATGGAGACAGACATAAATGCTGTTGTCTAAATTTGTAGTTGCAATTATCACTAGGATTTATAATTAGGGAGGTATTACAAATGCACGTGACATTATCGGTCTGGCAAGCACTGCTGATTGCCATCTGGGTTGCTCTGATTGAATCTCGTATCTTAGGATTTGCTACGTTGACGATGCGGTTTAGTCCTTTGATGACAGGGATGATGGTTGGATTTATCATGGGTGACATCAAACAGGCAATGATTGTTACTGCCGCTATTCAGTTGGTTTATATGGGATTTGTTGCACCAGGTGGAGCACTACCCGCTGAACCAAGTATTGGGGCTGCGATCGCGGTACCAGTTGCCATTTTAGGGCATATGAGTCCGCAAGGGGCGATTGCAATCGCCGTGCCAGTTGCATTGCTTGGAAGTTATCTATATCAATTCAGGTTCTTCCTCAACACGTTTGCATTGAAATCGATGGATAGGTTTGCCGCGGCGGGGAACGCGCGCGGACTTGGGTTTTCAATCATGGTAATCCCAGCATGTATCTCATTTGCATTATTTATTCCACTGATCTTTATTGCACTTTACTTTGGTGCACCGGTTATTTCTAGTGTTGTTTCTAACATTGGCCATGGAACGATTATCCATGTTCTTAACAGTGTTGGTGGTGGTTTGGCAGCCTTGGGGATTGCAATCATCATGCAAGTAATTGGTAAGAAGACATTATTACCATTCTTCTTCCTGGCATACTTCATGAGTGTTGCCTTTGCTAAGCTTGACATTAACATGACGATTTACGCAGTATTTGGTGCAATCTTTGCCATCATCTACGTAATGTTGACCCAAAGAAATACCGATAAAGGCTAAAGGAGGGCTTTATAATGAGTGAAACTGCAGATATTCAAGCAACTAATGATGAAGCGGTCCAAGAAGATACACCAAAACGCATCCCGCAACCTGACAAGATCACCAATAAGGACCTCATGAAGTCCTGGTTTGGTTGGTGGTGGGCTAACGAAGTCCCGCATACATTTGATAGAATGTTAGCACCATCATTTTGTTTCGGGTTAATTCCGAGTTTAAAGAAGCTGTACAAAGATCATGATGAACTAGCAAAAGCCTTTCAACGCCACCTGCTGTTCTTTAACACGCAAGCAACGTGGGGTGGTGGAACACTGACTGGTGTGACCATTTCACTGGAAGAAGCTCGTGCTAAGGCCATGGCTAACGGTGAAGAAGCAATTTCAGAAGACATGATCAACAACACAAAGGTCGGTTTGATGGGACCTTTGGCCGGTATCGGTGATTCAATTGACTCTGGGACTGTTCAGTATATTTTCATCGCCATTTTCTTACCATTTGCACAAAAAGGTAATTTCTTGGGAGCATTGCTACCATTCCTATGTTTCAGTATTGCAACATTTATTTACGGTTACTATCTGACAAAGATGGGCTATACCCTTGGTCGGAATGCTGCTAAGGAAATCATGACTGGTGGAAGAATGGCAGGTATTATCGATGGTCTGGGGGTCATGGGACTCTACATGATGGGGATTCTGGCTGGCCAGTACATCACCGTGAAGAGTTACCTAAAATTCGATATTAACCAAAAGACATTTGATGTTCAGAAAATTTTGGACACAATCATGCCCGGTATGCTGCCACTATTAACTGTTGTGCTGTTATACCTCTACTTCCAGAAACAAGGACTTAAGATCACTCGTGGTTTATTGTACTTGACTGGAGCGCTGATCGTTCTAAGTATTTTCTACATTATCTAATAAATTCAATGAGGTGGAACAATGAAAAGAGCATTTCTCGTTATTACACACGGTGACATGGGAATTGAAACCGTCAAAAGTGTAGAATTACTGATGGGACCACAAGAAAATGTGACTGGTTTGGGGCTTCATCCTGGTGAATCCGTGGACTCGTTAAGGGAACAAGCATATAAAGTATTAGATGATAACGAAGGTAAGTATGATGAAACAGTAGTCATTGTTGATCTACTGGGAGGAAGCCCATCAAACGTATCGTTATCAATGTTAGCTAAGTATCGGGAGTTAAAGATTATTACTGGTCTTAGTTTACCGTTACTAGTTAACTTGCTGAACTTCTCTGACGCAACAGAAGATACGGATCAATTAATCAATGACTCTATCGAAGTTGCCAGCGATGGCATGAAACTAATTGACAAAAACTTTTTGAAACATGACTAAATAAAGAAATTCGGAGGACAATCTTATGGGACAAATTAATTTAGCACGGGTTGATGATCGTTTAATTCATGGTCAAGTTATGACTAAGTGGACAAAGGGTAAGGGCACAAACACGGTGTACGTTGTTGATAATGCCACTGCTGCCGATGATTTTATGAAGGATATTTACATTAGTACCAACTCAACCGGTGGATTGAAAATTAAAGTGTACAGTGATCAAGAGGTTGCCGATGAGTGGAAGAAAGATCAATTCGGCAGCGATAAAGTTGTTATCATCTTCAAGTACATTAAAGAAGCCAAGGCGGCGATCGATGCAGGTCTTGAATTGGAAGAACTAAATGTTGGTGGTGTTTCTAAAAAGCCAAATACTGAGTTTGTAATTCCTACAGTTGCACTTGGAGACGATGATAAAGCGATTCTTGATGAACTGAAGGGTGATGGCATTAAGATCTATTTCCAGACAGTGCCTGATTCTAAGCGTGTAGATTACTAGTTGATTTAATCGGGCTGTGCTGACGTTTAATTGGTACAACCCGTTTTATTACATAAATCAATGATGGTAAAGGAGAGAAATGCCATGTTCGAATCTTACAAAGTTTTTCCTGACAAAGTGCGAGTTTACACAACTGGGTTAATTTTCACAGTGTTTGCTGTTGCGTTTTTAGCAGTCTTACTTGCTAAAACTTGGTTCGTTTTAAAGGCCTTCGCGGTGCTATTTGCTTTGATGTTTGGTTATTTGGCATTTAGAACATTTAAAAAAGCATTTCAAAAGGAACCAGAATATGTGATTGATAGCCAAGGAGTAACCGATTATACGCGTGAAGATACCATCACGTTGCCATGGAACGATATCATGAAAATTGAAATGGTTCCCAATAACGCGGTAATGGAAATTGGCATTTTGGCAAACAATGCGATGTCTGATAAAGACCAACAAGGGGATGCTTTGAAAGATAACCTTAAAAACAACGGTAACATCGCTTTTTATACCATTATGATTGACGGATTTAACTTCAGGCGTAAGCAATTTACGGGTATTTTCAAGGAACTTGAGCGTCAAGGAGCACATTACAATCCACAAATTTTGATTAGTGAATACATTGATCCAGAAACGAAGCGTAAGATGGCGGATAAACGTGAAGCTATCCAAAGGGCACAAAGGCGTCAGAGAAAAATGGAAAGAAGACAACTGGCTGGCAAACAACCCAGTCGGTGGAAATTCTGGTAAATAATTTTAGTTGAATTAGGCTAAAAGTGTAATAAAAGGATGCTCATAACCACATAAAGCCCCCAATACTAAAACCTTTAATTTGGGTTTTAGTATTGGAGGCTTTATGTTTTGGAGATGATTCGTATTTGTTTTCGTTCTCAATTTTTACTGAGCTAGCAAGAATCGGACTTGCTTCAAATATCTCACGTATAAACACAATGTGTAAATACTGATATTTAGTTGCCAAGTTTCTATAACTCAATTGTATGTGATAATTATACCGCAACGATATTCACCGTCAGCTAATTTATCAGGTCTTTTGAGAATGTTAATATACTTTAATCAAATATAAGCGGGTTAATTCCCGTGTAATTGAGGATATACAAAAATAGTACTAAAACATTTACAATAAAAGAAATGATAATGATTGTATAACGAATGGTTAAATATCTAACAAAAATAGCATGATATCGAGTAAATCTAGGCCCATTGTACTGAAAGCAAAATAGCAATAGTACAATGGATATGATCGCTTGCCCAATAATTCCTACCAGCAAAATAGAATGGGTTAAACTGAGTGCTTGAACATGAAATAGTCCAACTGCTAAAGCGTCAATAATGATTGCTAAAAATGGCATATGTCAGAGCTCCTATCGGAAGTTGTTAAGCACATTATAGCAACAAATAATTATTGACGACAACTATTCAAAATTCTTTACTAAATCTGATTACTAGCGACATTATATAAAAATTGACTTTGCAAATTGGTATGTTTAGTGTAAAATAATATTGTTGCTTGCCCGAGTGGCGGAACTGGCAGACGCGCAGCGTTCAGGTCGCTGTATGGGTAACCATGTACAGGTTCGAATCCTGCCTCGGGCATCAAGTAGCTATTTACCATTAACGATAGAACGGTGGATATCATTATGATATCCACCGTTCTTTTTATAAACAAAATAATTAATTAGTATGGCAACATTGTTAGTCTTCAAACTTAATCATAGTGCCATACCCAGTAATCACTAAGAATTTTGGTGCCACCTGCATCTCAACCACCTGAGTATTGAAACGCACGTCGGAGATGCCATCAGCACCCGCATCGGTTGCGCGTTCCTTTAGTTTTTCCTGGACCTCAGAGAAGAGTTGATCCATAGATTCAAATGCATCAATGGTGGCGGAATCGAGCATTAAATGGCTTGTTGCGTTGACGATTCCTTGAATCGTATGACGGCGATGAATTGTACCCGTTGTTAAAAACATATATTTCACCTCGTAGATTATTTCTTTAATTATAACCTTTTAGATGACAAAAATGGCAATCTCGTAAGCGAGATTGCCATTTTTATTACTAGATGATTATTGATCGTCAGAATTATTTTTATCTTCTTGTTGCTCAGCGTCCTGGAATCCTGATTTAACAGGGTAGGTGAGACGAACAGTACTTGGAATGATTACTGGAATAATAAATACGAGAATTATTAAACCGATAATCACAACCATCGCGACTTCAATCAAAGTCGGAACACCGGACGGCATTAGTGCTGCGAAGGTACCACTTAAGATTATTGCCGCAGATATAACAACCGTACCAATAATTCCGGCCGATTTGACCATTCTGTCTGCAGGCATCATATTATCTCGACCAAATTCCCGATACTTCATCATCAGGAAGATACTGTAATCGACACCCAATGCAATTAGCATGATGAATGAGAAGAACGGTGTGTTCCAGGTTAACATGCTCTTGCCCATGATTAAGTGAACGAGACCACGTGACAGGCTCAATGATGTGAAGTATGCCAGCATCAAAGTACCAATGATGTAGAGTGGTTGTAGTAATGAACGAGTAACAAAAATCAATGCCAATGAAATACCAACGAGCATGATGGCTGCCGTTCGAACAAAGTCCGCACTGGCTGTCTTCTTAGTGTCCGCTAATTTCGATGATTGGCCACCCATTGCAACGGTTGCGTTCTTCAAGTCAGTACCCTTAAGGCTCTTGCTTGCAATACTTGAGATACGACCAACAGCATTCGTTGCCTTTGTGCCACTAGGGTCAGTATTCAAGACAACCGTAATCTTAGCTGACTTTTTATCTTCTGACAGATAAGTCTTGATTGCCGGCTTGTAAGATTTACTATGCAAGATATTCTTTGGAACGTAGTAGGTGTCAGCGGCGGCTGAGTTTTTCAATCCCTTAAGATAGCTACCACCACTGCTAAGACCAGTATTAACCTTGTTGATGCCAGTTGTTAATTGTGGAGATTCCTGTGCCAATTGATTAATTCCTGTGTTAATTTGAATTACACCAGATTGACTCGATCCAAGTGCTGACTGAACCTTTGTTAAACCAGTATTTAGCTGATTAAGGGCAGTTGCAGCACCTGGCAACGCAGTGTTAGATGCGGTAGCTAACTGACTTACTTCAGATTTCAATGTCGAAACTTGGCTCATCATGCTTTGTAGAGATGATGCCGAGCCACTAACGCTTTGCATTGAGTTTCCTAGGCTTTGATCAGCACTACCAGCAGCTTTAATATTATTCTCTACAGAGGTCAAACTAGACGCTAGTGATGAAGTTTGTTGAGCCATTGCGGAATCAATTACCTTAGTTAAAATAGCCTGTTGTTGGGCATTTAAGTTAGCTCCGTTACTATTGGCTACGGAGATGACTTGTGATCCAACGTTTGATGAGCTGCTTTGAGTTTTGATACTGTTCAAAGTATTTCCGGCTTGAGTTAAGTTAGAACCAATTACTTTGGCTTGGTTACCAACGTTAGTTAGTTCTGAAGTTAACGAGCTGGTATCAATTGATGTACCAGAGCTTTGCAGTGAAGAATTCAATTCTTGAATTCCGTTATTGATTTGAGGGAGGGCACTTTCCAGTTGTGAAATCTGACCTTCATTACTGCTTGATAACTGGCTATTAAGCTGGCTTGTCAATTCTGACATACCATCCACCAGCTGCTGACTACCAGTTGATAACTGGTTCAAACCGGTTGTCATTTGTGAGCTACCCGTCGATAATTTTCCAAGCCCAGTTTGTGCTGACTTTAAGCCCGAATTAACAGTACCCAACTGACTAGAAACGTAAAGTTTCTTTTCCTTGGTACCACCTGGTTGAGTTACTGAAGCCACTGTCTTAACATCGGGGTCTTGTTGCAGTTTGCGAGTTAATTCGTCAATCAACTTAAGATCTTTTTCGTTATCTAACTTGTGGTTGGAACGAATGTAAATTGTTGAAGGTTCTGCTGTACCCTTTGAAAAGTGATCTTCAACCGTGAGTAATCCCTTCTTAGATGGTACAGAATTACTAATTTCATCGGTGTCATTGTAATTTAGTTTGTTGTTGTACATAAAGTAGAATGGCAGTGTCAAAACCAACACGATAGCAAGAGAGATAATTGGATGAAGTACCGAACTGGATGAAAGTCGGTTCCAAAGTTTACTTCGTCCCTCACCATTAAAGTTTTTAGACGGCCAGAACATTCTTTTACCAAGAACAGCCATAAAGAATGGGTTGAGAGTTAATAATACAAATAACAGGACCGCAACACCAACGGCAACGCCGATAGCTGACTGATAAATTGAAAATTTGGCTAACCCAAGTGCTGAAAATCCAATTAGGACTGACGAACCAGAGTAAAGAATGGTCTTACCCGCCACACGTCTGGCTCGCCTTGTCGCTTCCCAATTAGATATTCCTCGACTAAGCTCATCTTTAAACTGATTGTAGAGTAGGATGTTGTAATCAGTTCCGATCCCAAACAGTACTATAACCATAAAGACTTGCGTGAAATTAGAAAATGGAAAATTAAATTTGTTAACCAAATTAGCAACAATACTTAGTGAAGTTATGAATGAAACACCAACTGACAGTAGTGAAATCAATGGAACAATTGGTGAACGGAAAACTAAAATTAACACGATAAAGATAAAAATGACTGAGATAACTTCGGTTTTCTTAATACCTTCTTGAATCGATTCAGAAAAATCATCATTCAAAATGTCTGAACCAGTCACATATGTTTTAACGCCGCTAGTTTTAATTGCTTTAGTTAATTGTTGATTAATTTCCTTAACTTGACCATGCTTTTTGCTGACCATGATTTGGACTAGTTGTGTAGTTTTATCTTTCGAAATTAGTTGCGCTTTGGTGGCTGAATTATCATTCGGCGCGGTGATACTTTTGATACCGTATCGGCTCTTATGATTTTTTAGCTTATTAATTGTGGCAGCAACGTTTTGTTTGTCGGTTGTGCTCATCTTACTGTTGCCATTATTAAAAACTGCAACTACCTGATAAGTATTTCCCTGATGATAGCCCCATTTTTTCTGGATTGTGTCAGCAATCTGGCTTTGAGAATCCTTGGGTAGCGTGATGTTTGAGTGTTGTCGCGTTAATGAATTAATGTTTGGCAGCATAAAAATGGCAATAATGACAATTACAATCCATGCAATCAATGCGCCAAGATGATTTTTGAAAATTTTTCTCACTGTTTCTCTCCTTTATATGTATGCCATTAATTCTCGATTGGACCAATTATTCGTTTTAGCATTTGACGGTAGTTGCTTTCAATTTCTTCAGGCGTTTCTTCAACGTAAAAGTTAGACGTTTCAATAAAAACGTACCCCAATACGGAACTAATCAAAGTTTGAGATAGTGCTGTTTGTGCTGATTTATCAAAATGAGATGCTGCAATCACTTGGTCCAATAAATCAACTAACTTGTGTGCTGAAATTCCAAACTGTGAATCCTCTGGAAATGAATGAAGAGCGAAAAAAACTAGTGCCAAATTTCCCTTGCTAATTAAATATTGTCTGGCCAAAATTGCAAACTTATAAAGTGCCCTTTTGTCTGACATTCCTACTAATCCATCTTTTACCTTTTGACACATTTCATCGATCAACTTTGCACCAATTAAAGATGTTAATTCGTCTAAGTTAGCAATGTAGTTGTAGAGTGATTGTGTGCGAATATCCAGTGCTTGAGCGAGTCGCGGTAGGGTTAATGACTTCATGCCATCGGATTGAATGATTTCCATCGCTTTATTAACCACTTTGTCTAAATCTAGTGTTCTTTTTTTAGTCAAACTTTCACCTCCTAATCTTCATAAAATAACAATAAATAATATAACACTACATTTAACAGATTACAATCTACAAGTTGTAGTTTATTTAATTTGCCTTTTAAAAACGAAAATAGGGTATTGATTAGAAAAAAATGCTATGATATTACTGAAATTGATGAAGGGCGTGAGAGCAATCGGGAAGATTAGAATAAATAACATGAGCTTCCATACATATAATGGAGTGTTTGCTGAAGAAAAAAAATTGGGACAGCGATTGGAAGTCGATGCAGAGCTGACTTACCCGATTGAACAGAAAGTGAAGCATGACGATTTACACGAGACGGTTAGTTATGCTGATGTGTACCAAACAATTGAAAAATTTATTCTTAATAATAATTACAATTTAATCGAGAGTGTTGCAAATCATTGCTTGGATCTGTTGCTTAAATCATACCCAACGATTGATTCAATCACTTTGAAGGTACGCAAATATAGCGTACCGATCGCAGGTATTTTTGATAATATTGAAATTGAAGTGTCAGGAAGTAATAAGTGATGGCTAAGGCGTATTTAAGTATTGGTTCAAATATTGGTGATCGTGAGACTCAATTAAGTCTGGCAGTTAAATCGCTTAAAAATAATCGAATGATTAATGTTGATCGAGTTTCTAGTATTTATGAAACAGAGCCGGTTGGTGGAGTTGTTCAAGACGATTTTTTGAACATCGCTGTAGCGATTACGACACCATTAGCGCCAGTTGAACTGTTATCTGTTCTACATGAGGTTGAGCAGACACTACATCGTCAGCGATTAATTCACTGGGGACCACGCACCATTGATTTAGACATTATTTTTTATGACCAGATGGTTAGTGATAATCCGGTAGTGACACTGCCACATCCTGAAGCGCATAATCGTTTATTTGTTCTAGTACCAATCAAAGAAATTTCTCGTCAGAATCAAGTCATACATGAGCAAGTTAATCAGATGATTGAAGCTACATCTGATCAAAATTGGGTTAGAAAGTATAAGGATAGTGGAGAGATAAATGGATAATAAGAGAATTGAAGATGCCGTTTCAGATATACTTACAGGGATTGGCGATGACACTAACCGTGAAGGTGTTGTGGAGACGCCGGCTCGTGTTGCCAAAATGTACGAAGAGATCTTTTCATCAATGGGGCAAAAACATTTTGAAGACTATAAATTATTTCATGTTGATGATGACCCAGAAATGGTCTTAGTGCAGCAGATACCATTTTATTCAATGTGTGAACATCATTTGCTACCGTTTTTTGGAGTCGCCAACGTGGCGTATGTTCCTAAGGATGGGGTAGTGATTGGATTAAGTAAAATTCCACGGCTGGTAGATTTTACCGCTAAGAAGCCGGGAATGCAGGAAAGAATTACTACAGATATTATGAAAGAAATGGAACGAATGTTACATCCTCAGGGTGTAGCAGTGACCTTATCCGCACGACATATGTGTATGGAAATGCGTGGGATTAACAAGTCTAATCTTTACACATATACATCTAAATTTAGTGGCATTTTTAAAACTGATAAAGATTTAAAACAAGAATTTTTACAACAAACGGAGAAAAAGTAAGTGACCTACGAAGACTTAGTCAACCAGATGAATAGCTCAATGCTTGCGGGACATGATGACCGGGTGACATTGTTAAAAGAAGTCTTGGCAACTATTGGTCATCCCGATTTGAAGTATAAGATCATTCATTTGGCGGGAACGAATGGTAAGGGCTCCACTGGTACAATGACAGCAGACTTACTGAACCAGCAGGGTTATCAAGTTGGACATTTTGCTAGCCCGGCAATGGTTGATTTACGTGAACAAATTCAGATTAACGGACGGATGATTAGTAAAAATGAATTTGTTAAAGTATATGAATTCATTAATAGAAAGTTGCCTCAAGATATTAAGTCAAACGATTTGACAGTATTTGAGTGGTTTACGTTGATCATGTTGCAATATTTTGCGGATCAACATGTAGATTGGGCAGTCATTGAGGCAGGACTTGGTGGATTAACTGATTCAACTAATGCGATTGAGCCACCGTTGCTGACGATTTTTACTCATATTGATCTTGATCATACCAACATCTTGGGCAATACAATTAAATTAATTGCATATAACAAGTCACAAATTATTAAGAAAGGTACTACCGTATTTGTTGCTCCCCATCAGGATGATGCAGCGATGACGATTTTGAAAAACACGTCAGTGGAAAATGGTGCTGCAGAGCTAGATTTGCCAGATAGCATTAAAATCGACGTTAATCATGAGAATCTGTCGGGATTTGATCTGACGGTTAACAGTAAAACATTGAACGAGCATCTATTTCACTTTAATCTTTTGGGTGATTTCCAGTTAGACAATTTGACAACGGTCATTATGGTTTACGATTGGTTGATTGACCACCAGATGATTGAGGATTGGCACCCCTTGGCTAAGATGATGAATACTATCAGCATACCTGGTAGAATGCAGCAGTTAACTAAGCGGCCTCCGGTTTTCTTGGATGGAGCTCATAATCCTGATGGTACAAGGCAATTGATGCGGAGTATGGGTCATTTATTTTTCGACTATCACTGGATTTTCGTGGTTGGGTTTCTAAAGGATAAAAATTATTTGGAAATGGCAAGGCTGTATCGCAAGTACGGTGCTAAGATTTTTCTTACAAAGCCGGACAATCCAGAACGAGCACTCCCTGAAGAGGAACTTCATAACCTTTTACCAGATGCAGCGATGGTATATGATGCACGCGATGGATTACAACAGGCGTTGGTGGCAAGTGATGATCACTCTGTGATTGTTGTGACTGGATCTTTTTATTTAATTAAGGAGTTGGAGCAGTCAAATGAATCCTAAAGAGCCCTTTGTGATTGCATCAAATAATCGAGCTAAAACGAATGAATTAATTAACTGTTTTGCGTACGAAGGAATTACTGCAATTTCATACTTGGATTTAATTGATAAGCAAACTTTTCCAAATGAGGGAACCAATAGTTATTTGGAAAATGCTAGTGGTAAAGCGCGTTTTGTTTCAAAGTTATTGCCTGCAAACACAATAGTTGCGGACGACTCAGGAATGATTCTGGATGCGTTACCTGGAAAATTAGGCGATCAGACCGCACGCCAACTCAAAGATTACTCTAATGAGGAACATCAGCTAAACCAGCGAATCCTAGATTTAGTGGGTCAAAAGTCACGTGCTGTGACTATGACTACCACGCTGGTGTTGATTGACGGGACAGGACTGTTTCATGCTACTGGAGAGTTTCATGGCGAAATTGCGATGAAAGAATCCGGTTCAAATGGCAGCAGTTTTGACTTAATTTTGGTACCGAAAGGGATGCACAAGACGCTTGCACAGCTTGATGATGAGCAAAAAATTCCATTGCTCCATCGTACTAAAGCGATTGTGAATCTCATGAGGCACCCGCAGGAGTGATAGAGATGAAGATCCAAGAAATGATTTTCAAAGAGCCACGCAATTTTAGTGATGAAGTGCTTGCAAAACAGCGCAGTCGGCGAGAAAGACTTTTTTTTGAAGTTAGCGGATTTAATGATTTACAACGCTCACAGCTCATTCATCTAATTGGACAATTTGACGATGAATTTAAACTTGTTGAAGCAGTTATTCAATTTACGATCCCATTTGCTGCATTAAGTACGTTTATATTAAGAGCTAGACAGGTATTTGATGACTCTGCTCTTAGTAACGACCTTCAAGCGATCAGTGATCATTATGAAGTACATTGGCGTGCTGGTAAATTTGATTTTAATGTATCTAAGGAGCCGGTAATTTATGGCATTTTAAATATTACCCCGGATTCTTTTTATGACGGGGGACGTTTTCAAGACCCTGTGGCTATTCAAAATCAAATTGATAAGATGGTAACTGCTGGTACGGATGTGATTGAAATTAATGGTCAGACGACGAGGCCAGGATTCACGGAAGTTACACCTACCGAAGAACTACGTCGGATTTCAAGTACGGCCGATTTAATCAAAGAAAAATACCCGCAAATCGCTTTGGCAGTTGATACATACAAATTGCCAGTGATGCGCGAAATGGTGGGTATGGATGTAGATATTATTAACGACGTGAACGCTTTTGTTGATGACCGAGCAAAGCTGGAACTGCTGAAGGATCAGCAAACTGGATTGTTAACAATGCATAGCAGTCGTGAAACAGAATACGATAATTTAACTGTTGAAATGAAGAGATTCTTTGAACATAATTTAGCTGAATTATCTGATGCAGGTATTAATCGTGAACGGATCGCAATCGATCAGGGAATTGGTTATTCAAAGGTCGCTGATGGCTATCAAGATTACGCAATGATGCGAAACATAGACCAATTTAACTATCTGAGTCGGCCCATTATGGTGGCGATTTCTAGAAAAGGATTTGGCGCTAAGCTATTTGGTCTTGATAAAGATGATCGTTTGCCAGTGACATTAATTGCTGAGGCATATATGTATTTACATGGTGGCCGAATATTGAGGGTTCATGATGTTGAGGAAACCATGCAGTTAGTAAAAATGCTTGATACCATCACTGCGGGATACTGGCATCGCCAAGCTTAATAGTAATAATTAGTAATTAAGTTGAGGATAAAGAGTAGCACAAGACAGCACCCAATTAGGACTGTAACGTGCTGCTCTTGTTTTTTTGGGTTCTTCGTCAAGAAGTACTGAT
>NZ_AZGF01000025.1 GCF_001434475.1 Paucilactobacillus suebicus DSM 5007 = KCTC 3549
TCTATCAGTACTTCTTGACGAAGAACCAAAAGATGTCAAAAGCAGCATTCCCATTACGATGAGAATGCTGCTTTTTTAACTTTGGTCATTTAAAATTAGTCAACAGCCACAATCTGGCCTGTGGCAATTGGCAATGTCGTGTGAGCATCGTATGATGCAACGGCACCAGCTACTGATGCTGGTAAGTTGAGACTGTCTGGAACGCCATGAATATAAATGACACGCTTGTCCAGCTTGAGATCATCGTCACCGAAAGCATCCTTAAAGTTCTGCTTGAGAGTTGCCAATGGTACTTTCTTTTCATATGAGAAACCGCCTTGTTGATCAGCAACTGGATAACGATCATGAGGAATATCCATATTTTCAGGTGCATCATCAAATGGCACCATTGTTGTACCTGATACTGGTTCTGTTTCCGGTAGGTCAACGAAACCGTCACCGTTAGCATCTTGTAATTCGGTGGCAATCAATGCTTGTTTGCCATCTGGAAAGCCATGAAAATGCTCCCAGTGTTGGGTGTTAGCTGGGGTACCATGCATATCGATTTTAATTGTTAGAGTATCACCATCGATAGTGAAACTTGCGTGACCGTAAGCCTCAGAACCAATTTTACTTGCATTTAACGGAACAATTGCTGCTTCATAACGTGTTGTCAAATGAACCACTCCTTCACAATAAATTAGCATCATTATAAGTCTTATCGGCAATAAATAAAGGTAAACGCTCACAATTTCAACGATAAATTTGAAGGCGGTCATAAAACATTGTTTCATGTGAAACAATTCGGCTTGTTTTCACAAATAATAGTGATTTATAATTCAGTGGAGAGGTCAAATCAGGTACAAATGACGGAGGGAAAATCATGCAAAAAGTAGTGGTATTAAACGGCGAAGTTGTTAACTATGATCATCAAATTGATTGGTCAAAACTACCTGGCGATGTAACAGCCTATGATTCGACGTCGCAGGATAAAATTATTGAACGTATTCAAGGTGCAACCGTGGTAGTAACTAAAGAAATGCCCATGCCAGGCGAGATTATTCGTCAGTTCCCTGATAGTGTGAAAATGGTTTGCGAGGCGGGAACTGGTTTTAATAACTATGATATTGATGCACTGAAGGAACGAGGCATTGTTCTAACCAATATTCCTGCATATAGCACGCAACGAGTGGCACATACTGCGATTATGCTGATGATGAACTTGGCTAGTTCAATGCAAGAACAGATGCGAATGCTCGCAGTTGGTAATCACGATAATTTCAGTAAACATTTAATGGTTACTCATGAGGAATTAAACGGCAAAACATTGGGAGTAATTGGCTTTGGCAACATTGGCCGTACGGTTATCAAAGTTGCGCAGGCGCTTGAAATGAATATTTTAGTTTCAACACGGACGCCACGAGATGACTTCGACGGCATCCACTTTACGACTCAGGATGAGTTATTCGCTAAAAGCGACTTTGTTTCGTTGAATTTACCTCTAAATCAGGCAACACATCATATGGTTGATGCCCAGGTTCTGGATTCCATGAAGTCAACAGCTTTTCTGATTAACACGGCTCGTGGTGGATTAATTGATCAAGATGCCTTGGTCACAGCTTTGCAACAGCATAAAATCGCCGGTGCCGGTTTAGACGTACAAGAAGTTGAGCCATTACCGGATGACAGCCCATTATTTACCTTGCCTAATGCGATTGTGACACCACACATTGGGTGGCGGGGACTAGAGACCCGTCAACGATTGGTTAAAATGATCAGTGACAACATTGCGGCTTTCTTTGATGGTGATCCAATTAATCAAGTTGTTTAGAAAAAATAATAGTAGTAAAGACCTCCCATTGAGTTTAAATGGGAGGCCTTTTTAAGTTGCTGATAATGGTTTACTATTTCGTGATCGTGACTAGACTCGTGGGATTCGTTGATTGATTAAGGCAAACTGCTGATCAACTTGTTGCTCGGTTAGTCCACCTGTCAGTGAAAGAACGCTCAGCCCTTCAATCAAAAACATTAATTGTTCTGATAATGGAATCAATTGTTGATCATCTAGTTTACTCTGGCTGACACCAAGTTTAAGCATTGTTAAGATGGTCTGTTTAATCATTGCGAATTGTTCCTGCTGAAATTGCCGGCTAGTTGGTGATTTGTGCGTAAAGTAGAATTCATAGACTGCCCTTAGTAAACTGTCTTCAATATGGTTAAGCAGACGATCCTTCTGGTTTTGCAAATACTCATTAAACACGTCTTCGAATGGCGTATTATGTTCTACTTCATCGTTGATGTTATCTAAAGAATGACTATTACGCTGCTTCAGTACCTCAATAAAAATTTCGTCGACTGATTTGAAATATAAGTATATTCCTCCTCGGCTGATTTGCGTTTCGGTAATAATATCTGCCATTGTTACATCCAAAAATCCCTTTCTCTGAAAAACTCTCTTTGCGTTCTCAAGGATTGATTGACGCTTATTTTCTTTTCTTTGTTGGTTTGTTAGTTTTGCCATTAAAAAATTCACCTCAAATAGATAATGACATATGTGTCATTATTATGTATAATTAGCAATTAATGACACGAGTGTCATTAAAAATAAAGAATAGTAGGTGACATCATGAATTCAAAGGGACACACTTATCACTTAGTTATCAGAGCCGTTTTTATTGCATTGATTGCACTCCAGACTATGATCCCAATGCTTGGGTACATACCGCTGGGCTTTACATCATTAACAATTATCCATATTACCGTGATTGTGGCTGGAATCATGTTAGGACCCATAGATGGAATGTTTGTTGGATTTGTTTGGGGAATTTTGACTGTGTTTAGAGCATTCACTTCCCCAACTAGTCCAATAGATACGATTGTGTTCACCAATCCAATTGTATCAGTTATTCCACGTGTTTTGGTTGGTCTAGTTGCGGCAATTTCTTTTAGACTTGTTTATAAATATGTTCATAAAGTCGGGGTTGCCAGTATCGTTGGTGCAATTTTGGGAACCTTAACTAACACAATTTTAGTTGTTGCGCTCATGGGTACATTATACACGTCAACTATGACTAAGACCTATAACGTTCCTTCAACCAAAATTTTAGAATTGATGGGTTCAATTATTGTCTCAAACGGAATTCCAGAGCTAATCGGTGCAATTATTATTACTCCTTTAATCATAAAAGCCTTGGTCAGTGCAACACATATTCTACCGTGGCGAGCGGGACAACAGTAACTAATAAGCCACGACATACTACAGTATATCATGGCTTATGCATCAAATTATACGGATATGAAATCACGACTAGTCTACCGTTAATTGTAGTATTTCGATCACTTTCTGTTTCTTACTTTACTAATTAGACTGACGAACGACATGACTATGCCGGCAAAGATCATTAGATATCCAATTGGAATCAAAAAGAAGTAGGGTTCGTGTAACATGCTAGTGCGGTCAACCCAGCTTGGCATCACCAGTTCTGCCAGAAAACAGATCACGCCGATGATGAATAATACGGCGGCACCGAAGTTGAGACGTGCACGGTGAGTTTTACTGGTGTCTTTAATTAATTTTGTTTGCATGGTTTTATCTCCTAATATTAAGTCATCAAGGGTAATGCCAAAGTGTTGAGCAATTATGACCACAGTTTCTAAGTCAGGAAGGTTACGGCCAGTTTCCCAACTGGAAATTGTTTGACGAGAAACATGTAGTTGATCAGCCATTTCGGTTTGAGTAAGTTTTGACTGAGTTCTGATTTGATAAATTTGCTCGTTAAATTTCATGATTCGTCCTCCTTAATTCTCAGTATACTTAATTTGGTGTAAAAAGCTCGCTTGTCTCTCAAGCAATTAATTAATTTAGGTGTATTACCCGGGAAATAGTACTAAAATTTTGATAAAGACGAATTTAAGGCGGATTTAAACATGATTACAAAACAAGAATTGCCACTTGATGCTACGGTGGCGGGCGAAACATATGAGCAGTGTCATTTTGATTATGCACAGGATACAATCAAACTAGACAGCGTTCATTTTATTAATTGTACGTTTGAACAGACAGACTTTAAATTTAGTGAATGGTTAGACTGCACGTTGACGCAGTGCAGATTACCAAATGCAGACTTTAGTAATAGTTTAATTTACAGGACTAAATTTATGAATTGCCAGTTAACAGGAGTTAATTTCACTCGAAATCGTTGGCATGATTCAACAGTTAGTGATTGTCAGGGTATGTACTTGATTATGGCTGAAAGCATATTAAAGAACTGTCAGTTTAATGAAACTAAGTTGACTGATAGCTCCTTTCAAAGTGTGCGTGTACAGTCAAAATTAGTTTTTTCCGAATGTGAGTTATCTGGAGCAGATTTTACAGATACTGCTTTAAACCATGTGGATATTTCTAAGGCTAACTTTGAATCACTGACGTTCACACCGTCACTAATCCGAGGATTGAAGATTAATTCATGGCAGGCCGCTATGTTACTTGGTGAAATGGGCGTTGATGTGGCAGATTAAAATAGTCGTTAATCACTTTTGCATGGTGATTAACGACTATTATGGTATTTTGGTTTGATCAAGTTTTTAATTTTAAGAAATGTAATTAAATTTGATTTAATGTGGCTTTTCGGTCAACTATTTAGTGGCCACAAACACTTTTGCGTAGGTATTTATACTACTTAAAATCATAGAGATTTTCAATGATATGTTTGCTATACTTATGTACGTTTTGAGTTTGTGACGGTTAGCTAGCCCCAGAAAAGCGGGGTGATGCTTATGAATTTTAGTGTTTTACCCCTTAGAGAGGAACAGATGACAGTATTTGAAGCAATCACTTCGATGATTGATTTTGCAATACTAGTTGTTGCTCTAATAAACATAAAATAACCGTCATAGTTTTGCACAGCTAACGTTTATTCATGAACTATTTGCTGGTAACCGTATCGAACGGCAGACCACGGGATGCATTACGGTGCATCCTTTTTATGTCCACATAGTATCATGAATTGCCACATTATTGAATGAGTATCATTTAAGATAGAAAGTTTTTTATTTTCTAGAATACCGGTATAACAGCACAGCTGGATACCTAAATTTACTCTATACGTAAAAATTCGAATTGTTCTCTTGAAAAATACGAACGCATGTTCGATAATGGTAAACGTAAAGTGATTGGGGTGATTAAAATGAATTATGAGAGTGAGCCGCAAGGAGTTTTTTTCATGATTGATAACAAGAGCTTTTATGCCAGTTGCGAAAGTGTTGCACGAGGTCTCAACCCGTTGCAGTCTGTACTTGTGGTCATGTCAGAAACAGAAAACACTGGTGGAGGTGGTCTAATTTTGGCTGCTTCTCCAACCGCCAAAAAACGTTACGGTATTAGTAATGTTTCACGAAGACGTGATTTGCCAAATGTGCCCGAAATGATCATTGCACCACCACGCATGAACCTTTACATTCATAAAAATTTAGCAGTTAATCGAACATTCAGAGATTTCTGTGCTGACGAGGACTGTTATCCTTACTCGATTGATGAATCCATTCTTGATATGACTAAATCATGGCAATTATTTGGTAGTTCCCCCATGGAAGTCGCTCAAGAAATTCAACACACCATTAGACACAAGTATGGCCTGTATACGACTGTTGGAATTGGTAGAAATCCACTACAAGCAAAACTGGCGTTAGATATTTTTGCGAAGCACGATCATAATTTAATCGGCGAGCTTTCATATGGAACTTTTGGCAAGAAAATATGGCCAATCACTGACTTAACTAGTGTCTGGAGCATCGGGCATCGTACAGCTGACCATTTAAACCGAATGGGAATTTTTAGCATGGACGATTTAGCACACTGTAATCCATACGAGTTAAAGTCGGAAATGGGAGTCATTGGTTCGCAACTATTTGCCCTCTCGTGGGGTATCGATCGTAGTAAACTGTCGAAGCTAATTAATCCGGTAGATAAAAGCTGGAGTAATTCGCAAGTATTGCCCAGGGACTACAGTATTCAGCGCGAAATTGAGTTAGTGATTAGCGAAATTGGTCAGCAGGTGACCTCGCGGATGCGGCACCATCGGCAAGCAGCGAGCGTCATCAGTTTGGGTTTGGGATTTTCATATTCGTCCAGTGAAGAGGACGGTCGTAGTGGATTTCATCGATCAATTAAAGTCGAAACTACTAGTAGTACGGCCGAAATCAATGAAGTATTAATGCGATTATTTCGCCAAAATTGGGAGGGCCAAAGCATTCGTAACGTAATGGTCTCCTTGTCTCAATTATCCGAGGACACCGGATTACAATTAAGTTTATTTGAAGCACCAGAACCACAGATCAAACGCGACAACGTCGACAGAATCATGGATAAAATTCGTGACCGATTTGGCGTCACCAAGTTAATTATGGCGTCCAGTCTGTTACGTGGTGGTACGATGTTGGAGCGTGCATCGTTGGTTGGTGGACATAATGGAGGTAATAGCTATGACTGAGTCACCAAAAGATGCAGCGGCATTAATTATTGAACGATTGGACCAAAATTTTAAACCAACTCGTGGTTTGAGGTACCGAATATACGTTGTAAATGACGTATACGACGATAGCTACAATTTTTTCTTGGATATCAAGAGCAAATATACTAACGAACGCTCGATTCCGCTCCATAGTCTGGAAGAATACACTCTGGAATATTTAGAACGGGTTATTAGGTTAGTTGAAATGAGTACACAGATGACCATCGAATTCCAACATTTTGAGGGATTACGTTGGCCAGTGCGGCAACGACTGATTAAGTAAGGTGTTTATGATGAGACTTGATCGAATTGATGATGAAAAATTAGTTGAGCAGTTTTTTCAACGTGATTATCACGACCGTGGCATGCTGAAGTGGGCGGGCTTCTTTTTGTCTGATCATACTAGTGCCCTGAAGAAAATGTTTGCCAATGAAATTCCTGAAGATTTACAAGAAAAACAGGATGAAAAAGAAGTTAGTTTGTTACTTGCTCAAGCGTGGCATTACAAAAAAATGGTGCACGTTCAACTTAACCAATTTCAGCACGGCGAGCTGATAGAGTCGGAAACTGGGCATGTGTTGGGTGTTGATGATGATCAAATCATTCTTCAAATTAATGATGATCATTACATGAAACTTGAGTTAGACGAAATTCGTAATGTCGAAATATTATCGTAATATAAAGCGTTTTAATTCTGTGGTAAATTAATACTAGAACAAAAAATACTCGGGGGGTCTTTAGGATGGAATTTAAATATTTTGATGATGAAGAATTAACGTTCGAAACAATGTTGCAGGCAGCGGCTAGTCAGGACGTTTATCGCATTGAAGTAACCAGTGCAATTGGTACGAAAGACTACATAAGAACTGGAGCCGGCTGGAAGGAACCTGAAGCATTTTAAAATTATATAAAGCGGTGTATCACTGGAAGTTTCACGTGAAACATTTTAAAGATAGATTAGATAAAATCTAGTCTATTTTTTTATCTTTAGACATAGCTGACTGTGATAGAAATTCTTTAAAAAATCTATACTTATTTTTTCCACCAACCCATTGTGTCAGTAAAACGGTTTAGTTTATACTGAGAACGTATTCAACCATCCCTTGAATACACCAAACATCCATATCCTATCTAGTGTAGTGCCGCTTGTTACCCGACAAGCGGTACTTTTTTATCTAATTAAGCCATAGTATTTATCGTAATGTATTATAACTTATTAACAATAAAAGGTGCCGAATAACTCTTATCATAGACAAAAGTTACTTGGCACCCCTTAATTATTCTAAGCGCTTGCAAAATGCCCATCTCGAATTCGATAAACACGATCACTCCATTTAGTCATACGTTCATCATGCGTCACCATGATGATGGCCTTCTTATTTTTATGAGCTTCAGTCGCCAAAATTTTAACAACTTCGTATGCGTGATCTGAATCAAGGCTTGCAGTTGGTTCATCGGCTAAAATCAAATTAGGATTATGGCAGAGTGCCCGGGCAATGGCAACTCGTTGACGTTCACCACCGGACAATTCTTTGGGGTATTTATCCTTCAGATCCCAAATATCTAGTGATTTTAACAATGCTTCACTACGTTGTTGCAGTGATTGATGACTGAGCTTTTCGACAAGCTTGAATTGATCTGCAACGGTTAAAAACGGAATTAGGTTCGAGCTTTGTAGAACAAAGCCGATGTTATTAAAACGCACGTCATTTTTCTGTCGATCATTGAGTTTGGTTAGGTTGAGGTTGTCTATTTTAATTGTCCCACGACTTGGTGATTGTAGACCGCCAGCAATCGTTAAAAAAGTACTTTTACCGGATCCTGATGGTCCAATGATACTGATAAATTCACCAGCGTTAACTGATAAGTTCACGTCTGTAAGAGCAGTGACCAGTGTGTGGCCACTGCCGAAAGTTTTGTAAATACCATCCATTGTTAAGACAGACATGCTATTCACCTCCGATTGCATTGATTGGATCGACCTTGATAATGGAATGAATGGAGAACAATGCTCCAATCATCGATACGATAATTAAAACAGCACCGTATAATAGCCACTCGCTCGTGTTAACAGTAAACGGCATGGCCGCTGGTAAAACGAGACTGGTTAATACACTGAGTATGAACGCCAGCACTACGCCAATGACACTAACGATTAGTGACTGGCCAACGACTGACTGAATCAAATAACTATTTTTAATTCCTTGGGCCTTCAGCACCCCGAATAAACTGATTTTTTGCATTGTCATAACATACAGGAAGATTCCGAGCACCGCAGCCACAATCACGAACAGAAAGTAGATCATTGTATTCAGTGTCAATTTTTCTGCCGAATACCCTGGTAAGTTAGTGATAAATTCATTGACCGATAACTTGGATAATTTGGCATCTGACTTGTGGGTCGTTATTTTAGTGGCCTCCGGTGATTGGCCCTTGACCGCAACCAGCGAAATTGGTTGCTGTGCTGTTGTCAGCTCACCACTAGTACCCTTGAGCGATGCGTACGCGTTCAAATTAAGGTAGATGACTGGTTGAATACTATAGGTAGTCGACTTAGAAATGCCAACAATTTTAAATGCGTGTGGATCGTTGCCAAGCTTTATCTTGTCACCAAGCGAGTAGCCATCATTCTTTAAATTGGCCGAAATAATTACTTCGTGGTCGTTTGAATACTTGTGGCCCTCAATCAGTGATGGGACGACGAAACTATTTTCCTGAGCTCCAAAAATTGAGACATTAGTTTTACCCGAATGGCCAGATAGTCTCGATGACGTCGACAGTAAACCGACTGCCGCCTTTCGCTTGGCCTGGATTCTCGTCAAATCTGATCGTGTCATCATCGATGCATTGGCAATCTTGTTGCTGTCACTCGACAAGACGATTGTACTAGCATCCCAGTCTGTGATGGCTTGCTTATGGCCGGTAGCAAGACCGTTAGCTAATCCGGATAACATAAAGACGACGTACGAAACCAGTAGCATGATGCCGATTATGAGAAAGTAGCGTAGTTTTGCATATTTCATTTCTTTAATTGCGAGGAACATGGGGTCATCATCCTTTCGTGTATCGCTTACAATTTGACAGTATATATCATCGGTGACAATTTGTCACCACAAAAGTCAAATATGTTATTATAAATGAAACAAAACATTGGGGGATGATGGACAGTGCCGAAAAAAACCTTTAATAATTTGGAAAGTGCTCGTCAGGCAGAAATTAGAGATATTATGCTACCAATTTTTGCCGAGCAGCCCGTCAGTCAGGTTAAAGTTAGTCGCATTGTTGAGGCACTGGGGATGTCGCGAGGAATTTTTTACAAGTACTTCGATGATTTGAATGATGCGTATCAATACTTGATAATGTGCTATGCTGGTGAGATTCACGCTGATATTATGCAGGCCATTGCGGACAAGAAACACGATTTTTTTGGTGGAATCGAAGAATTCTTGGTCACATGTTTAAATCTATCTGACAATGATGATGAAATGAAAAAGATTAAATTACTGACGGATAATCAGTCGATATTTTCCAAGCGCGTCAATGTCGGTGAGCATGGTGTGAAACAGTGGCAGAATCTGTTGGTTGATAGTGGAATTGAGATTGGAGATTCACAAGAGGCTGAAAGCTTTCTTTACTTTGTGATGCAGCTGGTAATTAATTCATTAAACGATGCAATGATTAATTCATGGGACGACGCTCAGTTGCGAATTGAGTTTGAATATCGAGTTAAATGGATCATGAACGGAATTAAGAAGTAATTCAAAATCAGGAAAATGCATTTTATTTTAATGACATTTTCCTGTTTTTATTGTTTATGTAACCGTTTTATGAGTTAATTTACTTAATAAACAAACGTCTGCAACTTTGAAGGAGAAAATTACTATGCACGGATTTATTGGGGAATTTTTTGGTACTTGTGTGTTGATCGTTTTAGGACAATCGGTGGCGGCTGGTGCTAACTTAAAGAAGACTTTTGGTAAAGCGACAGGAACTAACTGGTTTTACATCAGTTTTGCCTGGGGAATTGCCGTTACGATGGGTGTCTACGTTGCTGGTTCACTGGGTTCACTAGGCCATTTAAATCCGGCGATTACGATTGCTTACGCACTATTTGGCCTATTTCCGTGGCACAATGTTGTGCCCTATATATTAGGCCAAATGTTGGGAGCTTTTGTGGGTGCGGTGATCGTGATGATTCAGTTCTATCCTCAGTTCAAGAACGCCAAGACTGTTGAAGATGGAAATTCCGTAGCCATCTTTGCAACAATGCCAGCCATCAAAAATAATGTCTTTAATTTTCTCAGCGAATTTATTGCCACTTTATTTTTCGTTCTTATTCTTCTAAATTTAGGTAACTTTACCGTTGGTTTGAAGCCATTTATTGTGGGGATGGTGATCTTTATTATCGGTGCGGGTCTTGGTACAACGACGGGCTTTGCGATTAACCCAGCTCGTGATTTAGCGCCACGATTCGCTTATACAATTATGCCGGTACCTAACAAGGATGTTGCTCACTGGGAGTATGCTTGGGTACCACTATTTGGACCGATTTTAGGGGCAATTACGGCAGCTGCGGTGCAGGCGGTTGTTTGATAGTATTCATCAATTAGACATTTAAAAACAATCCATAATGGTTAGCCTGAGCGCTGACCATTATGGATTGCTTTTTTTCAGTTTTCAAATGTGGTAACTATTGAAGATTGCGTATTTTATTAATTATATTAGATAATATTGTCATATACTTAAGCAAGAAATTATCCATATATTTTCGGAATTATATTAACAACACTTGAATAGGACAAATGTCCTAAATTATTTTAAATTAGCAATACATTTTTTGAAAACGCATACATTAAGCAAGCCACAATTCCTATTTTAAAAAGTTAATTTCAAATAAAATATAAGCATAGTGAGGGAGCTATTTATCATGATAAACGACGTATACGCTGCAATTAAGTCCAACGCTAAGGTATCAAGCCTTTTTAAGACCTGTCCTCTTGAAATTATTGATGAAATTGAAGTGAAAAATTTCAGTACGGGTGAGTTCAAACTCCTTCAAGGCAATAAGTATGATGATACCTATGTGTTAGTTTCTGGGAAAGTAAAAGTTTATTTGATTTCTGGAGGTGGTAAGGAAGTTGTATTAGATGTTTATGATGCGGGAATGTTAATTGGTGAACAGGAAGCAATTATTAAAACCGCATATAGCGCGTCAATTCTGAACATTACACCAGTGGTAATGCTAAAGATTAATAATCGCAATTTTAGAAAATGGATCGATTTAGACCATGTTTTTGCCAGCAATTTTATTTATAACTTATCTGAACAACTTTACCATCTAACTAAGCGTACGGAACGCTACAGTCTACATTCTGCTTTAGAACAAACGGTTGCGTATTTAATTAATGAACTACAAACAGGCGATCAGATTACTCGCAAACAACTTGAGTATGAAGTAGATACATCATACAGAAACATAAACAGAATTTTACAAATTCTCAGCCAGGTTGATGCAATCGAGGTTGACCGCGGCAATATCACAATTTTAGATCATTCAAAACTATACGATATTTTAAGAAACGGGGAGTAAAAAATGGAAGAAAAACAACCACACACACAGTTAACTAGCGAAATTAATACAGATAGCGCAATTATTATGGGCGATCCTGCCCGTGTTGATAAGATTGCTGAGTTAATGGACAATGTTCAGTCATGGGCATTTAACCGTGAATATAAATCAGTAATTGGTGAATATCGTGGCAAACGAATTTTAGCCATGTCAACAGGTATTGGAGCACCGTCAGCAGGGATTGGCGTCGAAGAACTAAACAACGTAGGTGTTAAAAATGTTATTCGTGTTGGCTCGGCCGGCGCAATGCAAAAAGGCATAGATTTTGGCGAATTAATTATTGGCGAAGGTGTTGTCCGCGACGATGGATTAACTCAAAAATATGCACCAGGAATTTATCCAGCTGTACCATCATTTAAGCTGATGTCATTAGCTCGAAAATACGCTCCTGATGCGGTCTATGGCATTATTCGTTCTCACGATGGATTTTACATGGACGATAACGCTAAAAACGAAGCTTTTTGGTCAGAAAAGGGAATTGTCGGCGCAGATATGGAATCTGGCGCTTTGATGGTGATTGGCCGACAACGTCATTTAGAAACTCTATCAATTTTAAATAATGTAGTTTTATATGAGGGTGACTTATCTGCCGGGGTTAATGACTTGGTGAGTGGTGATGATCTAATGGCAAAGGGCGAAATTGCATCACTGAAACTGGCACTTGATATTTTGAGTGATTAAAAAGAGGAGGAGTTAATCATGGAAGCAAAACAACACGGTTGGTGGTTTAACCAATTATTTACTAACTGGAAAAAATTTGAAGTTATTTATGTATCTGTTTTAATTGCCTTACAAGTAGTAGTTTACGCAATTGCCCCTGACACTGTGATTGGTATGTTATCTGGAGTTACCGGCGTTTTATGTCTTGTCTATGGAATGAAAGGTCGTAAAATTTCATTTCTATTTGGGGTTGTTCAGTGTCTCTCGATGACTTACATTGCTTGGATTAGTCACGCATATGGATCATTTGCAATGGATATTATTTATGTCATTTCACAACCAATTGGCTGGTTTATGTGGGGCCGTGACGAAGCAACTCATTCATTCCAACCAAGGACTAGACGCATGATTTTTGGTGGAGCATTTATCGCATGGGGAATTGGCTGGTTTGTGTTGGCTACATTACATGGACAATTACCATATTTTGATTCAATTAACTTTGTTGTAAGTATCATTGCTCAGACTCTATACGTTATGAAATTCAAGGAAAATTGGTCATTATGGATTGTTGTTAACATTGCTAACGTTATCTACTGGGGTATTTTAACCGTCCAAACTTTAATTGGTGCCACAGATATTGGCTCTCTTGGTGCTAATATGTCTCAAATTGCTCTACAAGCTGCATTGTTATTTAACTCAATTTACGCTACTAAGGTTTGGGCTAGTGGTGAAGCTGATAACGAAGGTGGAGCTGGTAAATAATGACATCAAACTCATATAAATTTAAACGTGTATTTGTAGTTGTATTAGACTCTGTTGGAATTGGTGCAGCATCTGATGCATTTAAGTATGGTGATGAAGGCGCGGATACATTGGGTCACGTCGGGGAGTTCTTTGACGGTAATTTAAAGCTACCTAATCTAGCTAGAATTGGTTTAAGCAACATTCGTCCTAATGCACCTATTACTGGTGTGCCGGTTCAGGATGCTCCAATTGGATGCTTTGGAAAAATGGAAGAAAAATCTGTTGGTAAGGATAGTATGGATGGCCACTGGGAAATGATGGGATTACCTGTTTTGCAAGAATTATCAACGTTTCCTAATGGATTTCCTGAAGATATTATCCAAAAGATTGAAAAGTTTTCTGGACGTAAAGTAATTGTTAACCGACCTTATTCAGGCACACAGGTAATTCATGACTACGGTGAAGAAGAAATTCGAGACAATAGTCTAATTGTGTACACATCTGGTGATTCTGTCATGCAAATTGCTGCACACGAGGATAACTTACCAATAGAAGAATTGTATGAAATTTGTAGTTACGCACGAACGTTATTAAATGGGCCTGAATACACTGTAGGACGTGTTATTGCTAGACCTTTTGTAGGACCCGATAAAGATCATTTTACCCGCACATCTAATCGACATGATTTTAGCTTGGCTCCAACTGGATTAACTGATCTTGTGAAACTACACAATCAAGGTTTATCTGTGATTGCGATTGGTAAAATCAACGATATTTTTTCAGGCCAAGGAATTGATGAGTCATATCATAATGAAAGCAATAATGATGGCATGGATCATATCGATGAAGTACTCCAAAAGGACTTCACGGGACTGTGCTTTGCTAACTTAGTTGATTTTGATGTTCTATATGGCCATAGAAGAAATCCGGCAGGCTTTGGACAACTATTGATTGATTTTGATCGCAGATTAGGCAATTTCATGAGTGAAATGCACGATGATGATCTAATGATGATTACCGCAGACCATGGAAATGATCCGACCTATAAGGGAACTGATCATACTCGCGAAAATGTACCCTTACTTGCTTATTCACCAGACTTGAATCATCCCGGTTACAACTTGGGTGTTCGTACCACATTTTCTGATTTAGGTGCAACTGTTTTGGATAACTTTGACATTGATGTTGAAGGTGTCGGGACAAGCTTTATGGATCAACTTTAAATAATTGGTATAAATTTTACAATTACTCACTTTGCAAGATGATCTTTAATTTATATTGGCAAAACGATAGACTTGAAAGAAACACCACTTTCAAGTCTATTTTTGTTAACTAAAAAACATTCAGAAGGGGTACTTTATCATGGATCTCGAAATCAAGGAAACAATTCTGACAAACATTCTCTCAAAATACAACCAAGAAATTACTAACCTTAGTATTCATAACTTAGCAATGATCGCAGCACAATCATTTTTCCCGCGTAACACCATGGTACTTGGATTAAATGAGCCGCAACGCTATGTATACCTGATTGTTAAAGGTTTATCTCGTAGTTATTACATTGATGAGGACGGCAATAATGTCACCAAGAATTTTATGTTAGAAGGAGAGTTTTTGATTGGCGAAGGGCTGTTTTCAGATACCAGTGTTGAAGCTTTTGATGCCGTCGAAGATTTGCAGTGCTTAAGGTTTGAAGCAGCCGCATTAAAAAAGCTTATCATGAGTGATGACGGTCTCACTAAGTTGTATATTTCGTTGTTAGAAGAAACTATTCGCTACAAAATGCAGCGGGAATATGGGTTCCAGAATTTAAATGCTGAACAACGTTATTTAGAGTTTCAAGATATATATGGTAAGGCCGAAAACCGCATGCCACAGAACTTAATTGCGTCTTATATTGGCATCAAAAAAGAAAGTTTGAGCCGGCTACGAAAAAAGATGCGGAACAATTAACATAGGTCAATGAGCATTCTCCATTTTCTTGTTAAATTAGTGTCATCAACGAAATGGAGGAATTTAATTATGACAACTTACAAAAACCAACAAGCATGGCGCGACGTTCAAAACTTCTTACCAAAGAAGTATCACTTCACTAACAGCTATCACCCAACTGAAGAATCATGGAACTGGAAAGGTAATGGCGTTCATTTAGACACATTCCGTAATCCAAAGGCTAAAGCTAAAATCATTTTGTTTCACGGCGTTGGTACAAATGGTCGTCAAATCTCAATGATCATTGGTGGCCCGTTAGCTCTTGATGGTTATGAGACAATCACTGTTGATATGCCGACTTACGGGGTAACGGATGTTAATCCAAACAGTATTATCAGCTATGATGACTGGATTCAATGTGGTAGTGATCTAATTGATGCAGAATTGGCTAAGGATGATCGTCCAATCTTCCTTTATGGATTGTCGGCTGGAGGAATGGAAACTTATCACGTTGCTGCTCGCAACAAAAAAGTGAAAGGTATCATCGGAATGACTTTCTTGGACCAACGTAGCAAAGATGTTCAGATGACGACGACTAATAACTGGTTCTGGGGCACATTCGGTATTCCAATGACAAAAATGGCCACAAACATGGGATTGAGTGGTTTCAAGATGAAGATGAGTATTCCTTCAAAAATGAGTGCACTAGTTAATGATCCTGACTGCTTAAAGGTTTTGTTCAAGGACAAAACTTCGGCAGGTAACAAGGTATCTATGAAGTTTATGAATACTTACATGACATATACTCCAGATATTGAACCAGAAAACTTTGATGTATGTCCGGTATTGCTAACTCAACCAGAAGATGATAGGTGGACACCACAGTGGCTTAGTGATCCATTCTTAGATAAGATTACGAAAGTACCAGTTACCAGGACTGTGCTACGTAATGGGTCACATTATCCGATTGAAGCAACCGCTTTGGATGATTTGCACAAGTATATCTTGGGATTCTTGAAAGACAATTTAAAGGGATAGAGAAATAGCATCGAGAAAATCTCGATGCTGTTTTTGCAGTCAGATGTTTCATGTGAAACTATTTGTTTTCCTTCCAACCTTGTATAACACTAAATCAAATCGTATCATTAAGCCAAAGTATAGCCGAAATTAAACTCCGACCATATAACGAGGTTGTTTACAGAGAGGAAAGCGATAATTTTGAAAATTGCAGTAATTGGTGCAGGTGCGATGGGATTACGTTACGGGATCTTGTTACAAGAAGCAGGTAACGATGTGGATTTCGTAGAACCATGGAAGCCAAGCTACGATGCCATTAAAAAACAAAATGTTGTCTATGTCTCACGTGACGGGAAAAATCGTCAATTGATTAATGTTAGCGTGTATCAACCTAATGAATATCAAACAGAGCCCGACTTAGCCATTTTATTTGTGAAACAGATGGAATCTGATCATGCCATGGCTGCATGTAAACATTTCCTGGGAAATAATACCTACGTTTTGACTAATCAAAATGGAATTGGATCTGTTGATGTCATTGAAAAATATGTACCACAACAACATATCATTGCGGGAACAGCATTTGTGGCAACAGTCCTTAATCACCCTGGCGATGTAAACTTTATGGGTAATAAAGGGGCAGGCCACACTCATTTAGTTAACGTGACCGAGAAACCTGATGATTTTACCAAGCAAGTCGTTAATGAATTTCAAAAGGCAGGGTTAAACCCAACACTACTAACCAATTATATGGGAACACTGTGGGATAAGATGATGCTGAATGCCGTTATCAATACAATTTGCACGATGATGGATATTACAATGGGACAGTATGCGACATTCAGTCAAGCTAGCGAATTGTCAGAAGAACTAATTCAAGAAGGCACTAAGGTAGCCGAGGGTGACGGCGTAAAAATGTTGAAAACGCCAGAAGAAATGGCAGCAGTTATTCAACGTGAGAGTTCATCTGTTAATCCTTTGCATCGACCATCGATGTACCAAGATATGGTTAATAACCGGCCGACCGAAGTTGAGTATATTAATGGGTATATTTTAAAACGTGCTAAGGTCCACGGACTTGACGCACCAAAACATGAATTATTAGTAAAATTGGTACATTTGACTGAAGAAATGCGCCGTTACAAACAACCACAATAACCTGAGCATTTAAATATATAATTGTTACTAGTTAAGTTATAATTCTCCGAGTATGTCACACGAACGTAGTCAATGAAAAGGAGACCGTTATGAAAAAAGTACTTATTTTAGGTGCCGGCGGAAATATCGCCCAATTTGTCGAACAGGAACTGGCTGATAAGGCAGATCTAACTCTTTATTTGCGCAGTCCACGTAAGTTAGCAAAACAATATGGCACTGTGGTTACTGGTGACGCTTTTGACCATGAACAATTGGTTAAGACGATGAAGGGCCAGGATATTATCTTCTCAAATCTGGGTTGGCAACATATGGCTGATATGGCCACAGAGGTAACAACTGCCGCTCAAGAGGCGGGAGTGAAACGATTAATTTGGATTGCAACTGCTGGGATTTATGACGAAATTCCAGCGGCAGATCAGGAAGAAATTCGAGCAATGTTCGGCTCAGCAGATGATCCGACAACCTACTTTGGTGACGAACGTGTAGGGGCAGACATTGTAGATGCTAGTGAACTGATCACTACAATTATCAGGCCAAATACACTAACGGATGCGGAAGAAGTCGAACCAGTTTTAGTAACAAAACGAGATGAAGAAATCCGTGGGAATGCAATTTCACGCAAGACGGTGGCACATTTTGTTAGTGATCTGATTTTGAATGATGGCCAGTATTTGAATGATTCGATTGCGATTAGCAAAAAGTAGAGTGGGAATTAAGGCGGGTTAGATGCCAGAATGTAAGACATAAATCATAATATTCCGGTCTTGAATATTGTGATTTTTGTTTTACATGGCAGGCATCTGCCTTAATTTCCACGTTTCAAAAAAAACAAGCGATCCGGAGCCCAAAAAACCTCCAGATCGCTTGTTTTTAACACCGAACCTCACAAAAACAAATAATAAATCCCACTAACTCCAATAAATCGATAAACCCATTTTCTAAACGTCGTATCATCCAACTTAGTAGCCAACCGTGCGGCAATAATTGTTCCAATACCAGCCGAAATCATCCCCACAATAATATAAGAGATATCATGCGGCACCAAAATCCCGTTGAAGACTCTCACGGTATTGATGTAGAAAACATCGATCATAAAAAAACTCTGAATGCTGGCGGTGTACTCGGGTACCGAATGAGAAAGGGAAAGAAAATATAGTGCCATCAACGGACCACCAATTCCCAGTAAACCGTTAAAAAATCCTGAAATGATCATAAAACAGCCAGCAATGTACCAAGGGTATTTGCGACTACCAGCACTTTTAACCAACGTGAAGTACAGGTAGAGTGCAACAAGCAACCCACCAAGCATCATGCGCAAGATGTGGGTGTCCAGTACGTGGCTGAGATGAACCGACCATGTAGCTACAGATGCGTAGACGATAAATGGTACGATGATGCGCTTGAAGTTAAAATAGTGTCGGTAACGAATGGTCAAACCAATCATGCTGGCCAACATACTGACGCCGCCAATACCAGCTGCCTGATCGATAGGTAATATTGATGGAAAAAAGATCATCATGATGATCACCGCACCAAATCCAGTCAATCCTTGGACGAAACCGCCGAGCATTGCTGGGAAAATAATTAGTAGCCAAGTCACAATGACTATTCTCCTTTGGGAAAGTTATATCTCTAGTGTCGCTGAAGAATGGTACGGGGTCAATGGTTCTGGCAAACTAATTTGATATTATGGCAAAATAAAAATCACAGTCGCCGGACTGTGATTTTTGTGTGTCATTTAATTTTTTCACCACGCTCCGTGATAATTTTTTGTCCATATGGGCTATCGTAGATCGTGTTAATTTTATCCTGGAACTCATCGCGTGGGATTGCTTCTCCGAATAATGGACTACCTGGTTCGAGCAGTAAGCCATATCGTAATGGACCTAGAAATAGTGGGTCAAATCCGAAAGCCGTAATGACATGTTCCACAGTTGGTCGAATTTCATCGTGATCAGTAGCATAAGCCATTGCCCGCCTTACGTCAGGGTGTCGATCAACTTCAATTTCTAAATCATGGTAACCCATGTGGTTAAATGCTTTAGCAACTAGACTATTGTTTAAGTGATCTTGAACTACTTCAGATGATGATCGCTTGAAGTCCGAAATGTTATTGTGAGTGCCATCGACTTCCACCCAATAATTGCTGGCATCAAGAACAATTTTGCCAGCTAATTTTACTGGATCAAGATCTAGGTAATGTCCCAGTGGAATAGCTAAAATAATCACATCAGCTCGTTCAATGACTTCGTCAGTCGTTAGAGTGATTGTGCCAGGTGCCAACGTATCAATTACCCATTTCAGGTCTTCAACTTTATGCCGACTACCGATGAGGATTGGCAATTGGGCTTGAATTCCCAGTCGTGCTAGGGTTGAGCCAAGCTTGCCAGCACCAACGATGCCAATAGTTGGCTCAGTCATTACCATCACCTCCAAGTAGCTCTTTAACCCGTGGAATGACCTTTTCACCATAGTTGCGAATTGTGTCTTCACGTTGATGCAGCAGTTGACCACCTGTACCATAAACTAAGTCAAAGCGCTGCATGTCCATGGCTTTCATATTCTTGGCAATCTTTTGTGCCACTGTCTCAGGAGTACCGACGTAATATGAACCTTTATCAATTTCAAATTCAAATCGATCACGAGTCATTGGTGCCCAGCCACGATCGATGCCAATGCGGTCCATTTCCGCTTTGATATATTTCCAACCAACCTCGATTGCTTCTTTTTCATCATCGAGAATGATGCCGTGTGCGTGCATTCCTAAGGGACGCTCCGGTTTGTCAAATTGTTTCGTAGCCTTGTGGTATAAATCAACATATGGACGGAAACGAGTCGGCTCGCCACCGATGATTGCGATCACTACTGGTAAATCATAATATACGGCACGAATGATTGATTCTGGTGTACCACCAACTGCTACGCTTGTCGCAATTGTTTCACCCTCTGGTAGTTGAGGATAAACGGTGGTGTCAGTTAGTTTCTGCGTTAGTTTGCCGTTCCAATTCATTGGCTTGCCTTCAAGCAATGCCTGCCACATGGCAATCTTTTCTTCGAACAAGTCATCGTATTTTTCCAAATCATAACCGTACAACGGGAAGGATTCAGTAAATGATCCGCGTCCTAACATGATTTCTTCACGCCCATTAGATAACGCATGTAGTGTACTAAAACGCTCGAAAACACGCACAGGATCGTCACTGCTCAGCACTGTAACGGCTGTGCCTAATTTAATGTTCTTAGTTACTTGCGCCATCGCACTAAGAACAATTTCGGGACTGCTAATCGCAAATTCTGAACGGTGATGTTCACCTAAAGCAATGAGGTCAATACCGAGTTCGTCTGCCAAATGAGCTTCTTTAACAACTTGGCGTAGCGTTTCAGCTCCTGTCATTGGGGTACCGTCGTTCTTAAAGCCAATATCACCGAAAGTATCTAATCCAAACTGGTATTTTTTCTCTGTCATTTTGCTTACCTCCATATACTTACTTTTAGTAAGTAATAATGTTTAAGGATATTGTACTCGATTGGTGAAAAAATGCAACTAGAATGCGCGTAAGCTTGGAGAAACCGTAAATGATGATTATCGAAAGATTAGCAATAATGTAAAATGGATAGAAAAGTTAATTTTAAGTTGATGTAGTTATCACGTTAATTGTTATGTTGCTGAAAAAATTGAACAACATAGTCAATTTTGAATCGACGTCCAATAAATACTGGACCTGTCGCTTTTTGTCGATGAAACAAATGATTCTGATTTAGACTACGAAGATATTTACAAACAATTTGAGTTTCATTTGAAAGAGCTATTCAAGTAATATCTGGTTCTTATTTATACATATTTTCGATAAGCATAGATGTATTTTATGTTGATTACACAGCTGAAGAATAACATGCTGTGACAGAACAAAGTATATTCATAATGTATTTAAGCTAGTCACATAAAAAGACCAGTCCAAACTAATAAAAGTTCAGACTGGCCTTTGTTTCACGTGAAACATCATTTGTTGCTGCGAAATACGCGTTTAAATATTCCAATAGCAACAACAATTACAAGATAGATAATTAAACTACTAACAAACGCCAAACCAATTAATGACATATTCTCCTGTAATGAATTAATTTGCAGGCTTAGCAGGGATTTAAACAAATAGGCCGCTACAAAGACAGTTACAACACTGACGACAGCTAGCAAGAGTTTAAGCAAGTTATATGGTCGACAGATTTTTATCAAACTAAAGAGTGTTATCCATATGACCATATAGAACATCAGAATTTGAATTTGTGATGATGAAAGTGGCAGTGATTTTGATAATGCCAAAATCGCACCAACACCAACGGTAATTGAAACGGCAAATGGAAAAGCTTGTTTAATGGCAAATCGTAATGGTTGTCTTTTTACAGGACTTTTATCATTACTAAACTGGAGGAAGAAGGTCGGGTATCCTTCAATTAGAATATCTATCAACGTAATTTCAATTGGTAAAAATGGGAACGGTACATTCAGCAGTAAACATACCAGAGATAAAAAGAGCGAGTAAAGAACTTTGACAAAGAACAAACTGCTGACGCTTGTGATAATATTGACTACGCGCCGACCTTCATTAATCAAATCCGGCAGTCCACCAATATTGTCGTTGAGTAAGACCAGTTGAGCTGCCTGTTGTGCCGCCGGACTACCACTGTTCATCGCGATACCACAATCCGCCGAACGAAGTGCCAATACATCATTAACTCCATCGCCAATCATCGTGACAGTTCGGTGATGAGATTGTAGTGATCTGATTAATTTCAGCTTTTGATTAGGAGTAACACGACCAAAAATAGCATTATTCTCCGCGATTTCAGGTGTAATCTCTTCGTCTTCAATGGCGGCCATATCAACTAAGCGATCGTTATTTTGAATACCAGCTTGATCAGCAACGGTTGCAATCGTTAAGGGATTATCACCTGAAATAACTTTTACATCAATTTGTTGATTTGCACAGTAATCAAGCACGTGCTGCACGTTGGTTCTAATTTGGTCGTTAAAGACAACGATCGCGAGGACCTCTGCTTTAGCTGGATCAATCTCTTTAACATCAGATGGTAACTGACCAACGCAAACCAGTCGTTTGCCTTGCTGTTGCGCTAATAAAATTTTTTCAGCAATTACAGGCGTGGCAGCTTCATCAAATTTTTCTGGTGCACCAATTAGGATTGTCCCTTGTTGGTCAAATTTAACCGCACTCCACTTTGTTTCAGATGAAAAAGGAATTTTACGACTGACGGTCCAATCACGTCGAGCACCAAAATGGTTTTCCAGTGCTTGAAAAGTCGAATTGTTATCATCTGTGACGGCCACAAAGTTCTGCAATGCTTGCTTCAGTGACTCACCAAAATCTGGTGATTTAATTTCGTGAACATCAGCGACTGTAATTTTGCCATCAGTGAGTGTACCGGTTTTGTCTAAACATAAAACATCAGTACGAGAGAGTGCAGCCAAGGAGTATACATCGTGAACCAGTACATGTTTGACCGATAACCAAACAGAACCAGCGATAAAAGAAACACCTAACAATAGTTGCACACCGATTGGCAGGATTCCCAGTAATGCGGTTGCAGTATTGAGAATTGTCTGATGTACGGCAGTATTGCGTAATAGATAAGATTGTGCAAACAGTGCAGCCCCTAGAGGTAACATGATCACACTAGCAATATTATTGAACTTCAGCATTGATTGAAGAATTGGCGAGGTTTCTCTTTGGTTGGCACGAGCCTGCATCGTTAGCTGAGTGGCAAAGTTGTCTTTACCGACTCGATTAATGCGGGCGTACGCTTTGCCACTGACCACGAAACTGCCGGACAGTAGTTGAGTACCCTTTTCTTTAACGATTGGGTCCACTTCGCCGGTCAGTAAGGCTTCGTTAGCAAAAATTTGTCCATTAATCACGATGGCATCAGCACTAATCTGGTCACCAGCGGTTAACTCAACCACGTCATTAAGCACTAGTTGCATTGGGTTTAATTTGATCGTTGCTCCATCGCGCAGTGTTCGCACTTGATTTCCAGCCAAAATGGCTAGTTGATTAGTTACTTTCTGTGCACGCCATTCTTGAACGATTCCACTGATGATATTGAAACTGACAACCACTAGGTAAAGTAAATTGATGTAAGAACCAGTAAGTGCAACTAGTACACCAATGCCAAACTGGAAAAAATTCAGCCACGTAAATAAATTACGGCGAATGATTTTTCCCAAACTTGTTTGATCGCTTTCAGTAACTTGGTTGCCTAGGCCCTTACGTTGTTGCTCAGTTGCTTCACCGCTAGTGAGACCTAATGGCTCTGTCTGTTTTCCGGCAGTTTTTACCAATTTTTTGTGAACCTCTTCTCCTCAGACCAAGTCGCAAGATTATTGAAATTTCACAATTTTTCGTGCCACATTATAACCGATTTTGGTGGCCCAGCTGCCAATCTTAGTTGGTAAGTAAGTTAGACCACAGACACGGTGGAAACGGAGGCGACGATATAGTTGTGGTGAACTTGCTTTTACATAATTCCAGAGGTCAGTCCGTTTTTTCAAAGCATCCTCAGTTCCAATCATCAATAGTAATACCGAAGAAATGGACATTACGGATGAAAGATTGCGCTCCATACAGGCAGTTAGTTTAGGATTATTCAGTGAATAAATATCTGTCACATCAATCATTAACTTGGTGACCAATAATTGCTGATCGATGCGATCCATCATGTTTTTGGTGGTGATTGACTGGTCATCGCGACCAATAAAGTAGCGATAGAGATCTACGTCTAGGTAGCAGATCGTTTTAACCAACGGCAACGGCTGATAAGCAAATAGGTTATCAACGTAAAAAGTATGGAGAGGTAATTGAACATGACTTTCGCGGAGGATACTAGTTTTAAATATTTGAGCATGCATGATCAAATATTGCGTTAAACCAAAATTGCTCGTTTCATCCCAACCCTCGATTTTATCATCCGTAAAAGCTTTACGATAATTAACAACGTAGGGTGGCTCACCGCTTTTTTCGTATACATAATTGCAGACGATTAGATCTACATTCGTGTCATTTTTCTGCCACTGTTCAATTCTTTGTAGTACTTTTTTTAGTGAATCAGCGTCCAAACGATCATCGGAATCAACAACTTTGAAATATTTACCAGTTGCATGTCGTAGTCCCGTACCAACAGCGCCACTGTGACCTAAGTTTTCTTGGTTAATTACTTTGACGATTGATGGATACTTGGCTGCATATGTATTTGCAATTGCTTCTGTCTGATCTGTTGAACCATCGTTAACAACGAGGATCTCGACTTGTTCGCCACCCACGAGCAGACTATCCAAGCAGCGGCCAAGGTAGTCTTCAGAATTGTAGCTGGGTACTGTAATGGTCAGACTCTTCACTTAAATTTTCCACTCCTTTTATAAATTGATGCATGCCAATAATGCAGCTATTGCGTCCAATTTCTATTAAATTATGAATTAATTTTATTTTGTATTTATTGAAATAAGTCGATAAAAGTTTTCGTAACCAATTATTACATTTTAGTGTAATTGAAACAAGTTTACTCATAGGATAGAAGGATAAATTAATTTTCTCGCATAGGTGTGTTAATTCAGAAGCAGGTTAATAACAAATATAACTAAAAAACAGCCTAATTACATACGTATATCCTGATTAAAATGAATTATTTTCACAAATTTAAAAATATTTTGGAATGAAAAAGCGATTTCAAAATCGTGTTAGACCACGGGCTTGAGTCTCTATTTTCATTATTTGCATAATATTTTACAAAATAAGTACTTGACGAAAAAAACGGAAGCGCATACAATACATTCGAAAGTTACTTAACCGGTTAACTTAATCTAACTTTTCACAAAAGGGACGATACGTACTTTATTCCATGATTTAAGGGATTATTAATAATATTGTTATAAGTATAACGGTTAATTAGTCATTAACCGTTTAACCAATGGAAGGGAGCCATAGCATTATGTTATTTTCCAATGTTAGCGGCTTGGATCAGTCGGATTACGACAAGTTGGAAAAGGCAATGACATTTCTCAAAGAGACCGACTTAACTAAGACGCCACTTGGTCGGAGCCATGAGGAAGGCGATATGTTTTATTGTCAAACTTTAGAGTATGAGACCGAAGATATCTCTGATGTGCCATTTGAGGTCCATCAAAAAAGATTGGACTTGCACTACATCGTGGAAGGTGAAGAGGAGATTGATGTCTCACCAAATGTTAAATATATCAATGCTGGTGAATATAATCAGGAGCGAGATTTGCAGTTTGTTAAAACTCCTAACAATTTCAACAAAATTATTCTTCACCAGGGTGATTTTATTCTTATTGGTATGCACGAACCACATCGAACAAACGGATTGGTCGATGAAAAGTCAACACATGTTAGAAAAATCGTTTTGAAGTTAGGAAAATAGGAGATGAACAAAATGACAAATGATTCTCTTGGCACTAAATGGACTGCTAAACAATTTCTTGTTATTGCAGGAATCTGGTTTGCCTTTTTAATTAGTTTTATTACTAGATTATCTTGGTCAACAATCATGCCATCGGCGATCGATTCATTACATTTTACGGTTCAACAGGGTAATACTTATTTAACAGCGTTTTATATTGGTTATGCAATTACTGTTTTACCTGGTGGTATGTTAGCCGATAAATTTGGTTACCGTAAGTTATTGATGGCAGCCGTTCTTGGTAATTTTATTGTTATGGCAGCTATGATATTTATGCACGGATACTGGGATGGTTTAGCACTTCGTTTTATTCTTGGTTTAGTTAGTGGACCGGATTTATCAGCATGTTTAGGAATCATTACTGAATGGTTTGATGGTAAGAAACGAGCTACTGCTACGGGTATATTTAACACTTGTACATCGTTTGGATTAACTGTGATCAACATTTATGCACCAACAGTGTTAGTTCACTATGGTTGGCGTGCTGCTTTCGGTGTTACCGCAATGTTTCCACTGGCAGCATTGATCTTTTGTTACTTTGCATTAAAGGGCAATCCTCCATTCCCACAACAATTTGGAATTAAGGAAGCTAATGGTAATGTTGCAACCGAATCAGTTTGGTCACGCTTGGGTGGTGCAATTAGTAACCGCAGTGTTTGGATGCTAGCTATTACTGGTTTGTTTGCCACAGGTGCTAAATGGGGTGTTACTAACTGGGCTAACTTGTTCATGGTTAAAAACTTACACTTCAGTTTGATCACTGCCGGGACAGCAATGTCAATTTATGGAATTACATCAGTTATTTCAATGGTTGTTGCCGGCTGGATTTCAGATCATTCAAAATGGTCACGTCATACATGGGCAGCAATTTTCATGGCAATCTTCACACCAACAATTATCGGATTTGCATTGGTACCAAAGGGTAACTTAGGACTTCTATACTTCTGGACTGGCGCCATGGGTGTTGGGGCATTTATGTTTAGTACTATTACCAACAACCTGTCAGTTGAAGTTGCACCAGCAGATCAAAGAGGAACTGTTTCAGGATTCATCAACGTATTTAATCAATCTGGCTCATTCTTAGCTCCAATCTTACTAGGTGCATTACTAGCAGGTACTGGTAGCTACGTCACATCATTCTTGGTAATTTCAGTATTCCCACTTATTGCGGTGGTCGCACTGATGTTTGTTCGTGAATCTGATGCAGACAAGGGTGCCAAGAAGGTTGTTGTTAACGATGAAGAAGCAGACACAGTAGCAAAAGGAGAATTATAATTATGGAATTTGGATTAGGTAAAGAATATAAGCGCGACCCAAAGGTACAAGCAAGAATTAAGACAGCAATTGACTGGCTAGAAGGCAAGACGACTGAAGAATTATTAAACGAACCAATTGGCAACAAAGTAATTGCTGATGGTGTTGAACTACGTTTTCAAAGTTATGATACTCGTGAATATGCAACAATGAATTATGAAACACACCGCGAACATATTGATATTCACTACATGATTCAGGGTGCAGAATGGGTTCGTTGGGCAGATGCAGGAACTGCTGAACCAGTTGCTGACTATGATCCAGAAATTGAAATTCAATTCTTTGGTCACCCAAAGCGTCACAGCAAGGCATTATTAACTGACCGTCATTATGCAATTTTTGATCCCTGTGATTTACATGCTGCTCATGGAATTGTTGACGGCAAAGTTAGTCATAATCGTAAGCTTTGTGTCAAAATTGATGTTAACTAAATCAAATATATTTAATTTGCATAATTAGTTAATCGGTTAACACAGAATAAATTTTATCGTATACTAGATAGCAATCACGTTAAAAAGGGGTATTAGTTCATGGCAAAACAAAAAGTATTAGTAACAGGAATTATTCCTGAACAAGGATTAAAAAAATTACAAGAAACATTTGACGTAACATACACATCTGGTGAACCGTACTCACGCGAATGGATTTTGGATCATATTAGTGAGTACGATGGTCTCCTTTTGATGGGAACCAAGGGTGATAAAGAATTAATCGATGCCGCTAAAAATCTGAAAATCATTGCAGTTAACGCGGTTGGTTTTGATCATGTGGATATCGAATATGCGCGTGAAAAAGGAATTGTTGTTGCCAACGCACCACAAGGTGTTCGTCTACCAACTGCTGAAATGACAATTACATTGTTGCTGGCAACAGTTCGTCACCTATATGAATATGATAAGATTGTCCGTTCAGGCAACTGGGTTGATGTCAGTGAACAGCGTTACATGGGTATGAGTTTACAAGATAAGACGCTTGGAATCTTCGGGATGGGCAGAATTGGCAGCACAGTTGCTAAGTTTGCTCAAGTACTGGGAATGAACGTGATCTATAATGACCCATATCGTTTATCAGAAGATCTTGAAAAAGAACTGAATGTTTCCTACGTTGACTTTGATACATTAGTTAAAACTTCAGACGTAATCACACTTCATGCACCAGCATTGCCTTCAACGATTGGTAAATTCAATGCTGAAATTTTCAGCGAAATGAAGGACACTGCATATATCATCAACGCAGCCCGTGGTGTGTTAATCAAACAGGATGACTTAATTGAAGCTTTGAAGAATCACACAATTGCCGGAGCAGGTCTGGATGTATTTGAAACTGAGCCTGATATTCCTGAATCATTACGTGCATTAGACAATGTAATCATGTCTCCACACGCTGGTACTGGAACTCTGGAAGCTCGTATTGCAATTGCTGCCGAAGCATCTAATAATATTATTTCGCTTTTGAAAGACGGTAAGGCTACTAATATGGTTAACAAAGTAGAAAAGTACGCTAAGTAGAAATATATTTAATCACCAAAAGCATTGGCAATGATATAATTGCCAATGCTTTTTGTCTCTTTGATGCCTCTTCTAAATTGTATATAATTAGTGGTATTATGAATCAAAGTGAGAAATGGGATTATTTCGTTCTGCAATTTTGATAACTCGGAGGAAACATTTTGGAAAGACTAACAATCAAAGACATTGCTCAAATGGTTAACGTGTCGACTGCGACCATTTCTAACTACTTGAATGGCAACTATTCAAAAATGTCTGGAAAAACAAGAAACAAAATTGAAGAAATGATTAGGCAAACCAATTACGTTCCCAGCACGGTTGCTCGGGATTTAGCAACGAATGATAGTAAAACGATAGGTGTGTCTGTAGCAGATATTACCAACCCATTTACTTCGGCAGTTCTTTCTGGAATTTACGAAACTTGCGGGAACCTGGGATATACCGTGATTTTCACTAATGCCAGTGGGGATGCAATGCAGGAAATTGAAAATATTAATAAACTTAAGCGGCAAGAAGTTTCGGGTTTGATTATCGATCCAGTTGATGCGCAAAGCCCAATTTTTAAAACACTTAATAATAAAGATGCAGTGATGTTAGATCGTGAAGCTGTGAATATTCAAGTCGATACGGTAGTTACTGATAACTTCAATGCTGTGACTCACTTTGTCTCCATGATGAAGGAAAATGGTTACGATGAAATGTACTTTATTACGTGGCCAATTGAACAAATTAGTACGCGTGTTACCCGCTATCAGGGATTTTTAGATGCTACCGGCTATAAGAATGACGACCATTGTATTGAGATTAGCAATCCCGGTGGGGACGATGAAGCTTTGAAGACACAACTTGCAGAAATTATGGAGGATCGTGAAGAGACCGGTAAAAAAATCGGCTTCTTCTCAATGAACGGTAAGGTGTTAATTCGTCTTATCCAAGCAATGAGATCAATCAATAAGCAGTATCCATTCGATTATGGTGTTGGATCATACGAAGATTTGGATTGGATGGGTATTATGAAGCCAGGCATTAGTTGCATTCATCAAGATTCTGCTCATATTGGTGAAACAGCTGTTAAAAAATTAATTAGTAAACTGACCAGTGATGATGAACCTGGCAAAGCACAAAGAATTGTTGTACCAACCACATTGAAGCTGCGAGAATCATTTTGATTCTCGCACTTTTTTTAGTTGTTAAATTTGATTTCATCCGTTGACAACGAAAGAGAAAGCGAATACAATGTGTTTGTTAAAGGTTAAGCGATTAACAAAGGAGAGGAAAAATATCTGAACTTACATCCTTGCTATAACTAAAAGGAACTATGATATTTTTTTGCCATTTTAGTTAATCGCTTAACAAAAAATAACCCGTTAGAAAGGTCGACTAAAAATGAAGTTTACAAAGGTATTTTCAGATCAGCTGGATCACTGTTACGCCATTATGCGATTGACTGATCAGACACATGACTACGTGATTGTAGCCTCAGAAGAAAAGCAACCATGCTATGCATATGATTTAAATAATGATTACAAGCGAACGACAGTCTGGCCAGATGTGGGCGGGACGATGACTTTGGTACAGATTCCCGGTACATTGAATTTTTTGGCTACACAACGCTTCTACCCAGGCTTTAGCTCAGCCGCATGTCGAATTGTGAAGGAAACGTTCAACGGTACAGACTGGGACCAAACAATCGTGGGTGATTTTCCATATGTTCACCGTTTTGACATTATCCAACACGATGGCGGTCTATGGTTCATTGGCTGTTCCATTGCTAATTCAAAGAAAAACACTGACGACTGGAGTGATCCTGGCAAGGTGTGGGTTGGTGATTATGATGACAATGCTGAAACCGTTAATAACTTGCACGCCCTCGACTTTACGCTGACTAAGAACCATGGTTACAAGAATATGAACGGTTATTCGTTAATTACTGGTGTTCAAGGGGTCTACCGTGTTGATTACCCAACGACTAATGAGGATTGGAAATTAACACGTCTGGTTAGCGAAGAGACCAGTGATATTGCTACAGCCGATGTCAATGGTGATGGTAAAGACGAATACTTCACGATTGAAGGATTCCATGGTCCATACACTAGAATTTACGATAACCAGTTCAATACTTTGTATAAGAGTGAGGCAGTTTCACCATTTGGCCATGCTATCTGGGGTGGCTTGATTGGTAGCAAAAACTATTTTGTCTTTGGCTACCGCGATGGTAAGCAAGATCTTGAAGTTATCAGCTTTGACAATAACAAGATCAATATTCAACTGGTTGATAAGCAAGTTGGTCCAAGTAACGCGACTGTTTACGAAAAGGATGGAACGCAGTACTTGTTGTCTGCTAATCGTGAATCTGATGAAGTTGCCATTTATAAAATTAGCGAAGCCTAACCAATTAATAGCAGGTGAATTGTAATGAATAAATACTTTTTAACAATCGATAATGGTGGCACAAATACTAAGGCAATCGTCATCGATACCAAGGGTAACCAAATAGGGGCCGTGGCATTTCCAACAATGAGAATTGAGGACAAGCCTGGGTTCCATGAAATTGATCTGAACGAACTCTGGAATGCCATTAGCGATGCTATCAACAAAGTAATTGTCAAAACCAAAATTGATTCGATCGACATTGTTGGTGTTTCGTGCGTTGGCCATGGTAAGGGATTATATATGTTGGACGAAAATCATGAAATTTTCGCTCATGGGATTCTTTCAACCGATTCGCGAGCAGTTGACTTAGCCGAACAATTTGAAGCTAAAAATGGTGAAATTTTCCCAATCAGTCATCAGCATGTGATGGACAGCCAGTCGCCGGTGTTATTGAACTGGTTGAAGCAAAACGATTTCAAGACGTACAGCAACATTGGCGTGGTTCTTTCTGCCAAAGACTTTGTCAGATCACAACTGACTGGTGAAGTGTATCAGGAATATGGAGATGCGTCAGGAAATAATTTTCTAAACCTCGACACTAAGGAATATGATCCCCAACTATTCGACTTCTTTGGCATCAAAGAAATGTACGATAAAATGCCACCTCTCAAGTACTACGATGAGTTGGCCGGACACGTGACGAAAAAGGCTGCGGTTAAAACGGGATTGGCGGCTGGAACACCGGTCTTTGCGGGAATGTTTGATATTGATGCTTGTTCACTTGCTACTGGCGTGCTCGACGATAACTATTTCAGTGTGATTGCTGGAACGTGGAATATTAATGTTTTTCCATCAACTAAACGAGCTGATGAAGCGTCAGGATTGATGAATTCAATTTATCCAACTGGGTTGAACCTAGTTGAAGCTTCTAGTGCAACATCGGCGGGCAATTTAGCCATGACACTGCAAAGTTTAATGAGCGAAGAAATCAAGAACGCCGCAACCAGTGATCAAAGTATTTATGATGTGCTTGAAGACTTCCTTAATCACACAGACGCAAGCTTTTCCAAGGTAATCTTCTTCCCATTTCTGTATGGCTCCAATGTTAATCCAGATGCCGAGGGTGCCTACATTGGTATTCAAAGTAGTACGACCAAGTCGGCAATGGTTCGCGCCGTCTATGAGGGGATTGTATTCGCCCATCGTTATCACATCGAACAATTGTTAAAAGTATTAGGACATAAACCACAGGCAATTCGATTGTCTGGTGGTGGTACTAATTCAAGTGCCTGGGTTCAAATTTTTGCCAATATATTGAATATTCCCATTCAGTTAGTTGAAGGATCAGAACTTGGCGGTCTTGGTGGAGCCATGGGCGCTGCAGTCGGTAGTGGAGTGTATGACAACATTAATGAAGCTGTCGACAACATGTTCCACCTTAGAACCGAGATCAAGCCTCAACCTGATCAAGTGAAAATTTATGATCAAAAATATCATATGTATTTGAAACTGCTAGACAGTTTAGATGGCGTGTGGAGTGACTTCAAAACAATGCAGGAAGGAATTGGTGAATAATGAATTCATTAGGTATTTACGAAAAAGCATTACCAGAAAATCTTAGTTGGATTGAAAAATTTAAACTCGTAAAAGAACTTGGTTTTAACTTCCTAGAATTTTCGATTGATGAAAGTGATGAAAAACTAGCTCGGTTGGAATGGACGCGTGAACAACGAGCAGAATTCCGTGATGCTATGTGGCAAACTGACAGTCGCATTAACACACTAATGCTTTCAGGCCATCGCCGTTATCCTCTTGGTTCAAAGGATCCAGCTATTCGTGCTAAGTCACTAGACATGATGCAAAAAGCGATTGATTTGGCAATTGATTTGGGAATTCGTAACATCCAAATGGCCGGTTATGATGTATACTATGAAGGTAAATCGGTTAACTCGCGTGAGCTCTACGTTGAAAATCTAGCCAAATGTGTCGAAATGGCTGAAAAGAAAGACGTTATGCTTTCTATTGAAACAATGGATGATCCGTTCATCAATTCCTTGGCCGACATTGCACACTACAAGACACAAGTGCGCAGTCCTTGGTTACAGAGTTATCCTGATTTGGGGAACCTGTCAGCTTGGCCGGAGAACAATGTGGCGCAGGAATTGGAAAACAACATCGACAATGTGGTTGCTGTTCATTTGAAGGATACATTGCCTGTTACTGCAACCTCTAAGGGTCAGTTCAAGAATGTGAAGTTTGGCGAAGGATGCGTTGATTTTGAAGGTTGCCTACGGACGTTGAAGCGTTTGAACTACTCAGGCAGTTTCACAATTGAAATGTGGTCTGGATCTGACAATAACGCCATTGATGAAGTTAAAGAGGCTAAATCTTTCTTTGATGCATTGTTCAAGACGGTTGGAATCGACCAAGAACCTGTGAGTAATCAATTAGCTAATGATTTAGGAGGAAAAATTCATGCTTGAAGATCTAAAGCAAAAAGTTTATGAAGCAAACATGATGCTGCCAAAGCTTGATCTTGTTACTTTTACCTGGGGTAATGTGTCACAGATTGACCGGGAAAAGGGCCTGTTTGTGATTAAGCCATCTGGTGTTGATTATGATGTTATGAAGCCAGAAGATATGGTAGTTGTTAACTTAAAGGGTGAGGTTGTTGAAGGCGACATGAACCCATCAAGTGATACACCAACACATACTTATCTGTATAACCATTTTCCAAATATTGGTGGGGTAACACATACTCATTCACCTTGGGCAGTTTCATTTGCTCAAGCAAAGATGGATATTCCTGCCTTTGGGACAACTCATGCTGACACATTCTATGGGGATGTACCGGCTGCCGATGCATTGAACCAAAAGGAAATCGAGGATGCTTACGAAGCAAACACTGGCAAAGTGATTGTTGAAACCTTCGAAAAACGTGGTATCGATCCAGATGCTGTACCAGCTGTTTTGGTTAGCCAACATGGGCCATTCACTTGGGGCAAAGATGCTGCCGATTCAGTGCATAATGCTAAGGTACTCGAAGTGGTTGCCGAAATGGACTACCATACGCTTCAGTTAACACACGATGATAGCCATGTGCCACAATACTTGCTCGACAAGCACTACTACCGTAAACATGGTGCTAATGCATATTACGGTCAGAATAATGCTAAGTCGCAGGGACATGCGAAGAAAGCTTAATAATTTACGAAAATGGCACCGAGGTCAAACTTGGTGCCATTTTTTCTTTTAAATGTTTAAAATGATGCTTGGGTATTTATTCCATAGTTTCACGTGAAACAAATAAAGATTAATTTATGTTTAGATTCACTCAAGCATGTATTAACCATGCTAACCAGGCATATTAATTCAGTGCAATAAGCATTTCACATATCCAAAGAACGCTCCTATCCTAGTA
>NZ_AZGF01000026.1 GCF_001434475.1 Paucilactobacillus suebicus DSM 5007 = KCTC 3549
TATATCAGTACTTCTTGACGAAGAACCAAAATAACTTTCTCGACCTCTCAGTATTTGCAATCATATATAACACAAAATAATATTTATGGTTTAGCTAAATACCATTCCGCCATCAATCAATAATGATTGGCCAGTCATGTAGTCTGAATCTGGTCCAGCAAGGTAGGCAACACATGCTGCAACATCTTCTGGTTCTGACAAACGACCGAGTGCAATATCCTTAGAAAACTGTTCCATTCCCCATTCAAATGACTTGCCAGCATTGTCAGCAACTTGCTTTGCAATATCATTCATCATTGGAGTCTTAACGATTCCTGGACAATATGCGTTGACAGTGATATTAAACTTAGCTAATTCTTTAGCCGTCGTTTGTGTCACACCACGAATAGCAAACTTAGTGGCACCATAAACAGTTAAGTTAGGGTTACCCACTTGTCCAGCTTGAGAAGATGCATTAATGATCTTACCACCATGTCCAAGTTCTTTAAACTTTGCACTAGCAGCCTGAATCCCCCAGATAACACCACCCAAGTTAATAGCAAGTGTGTTGTTTAAGATATCTGGTGTTACAGTATCGATTGGTGTCGTAGGTGCGACACCAGCATTGTTAACGATGACATTAAAATCACCAAAATGTTTTGCAGTCTCTTCAACAGCAGCAAATACTTCTTCACGGTTAGCAACATCAGCAGCGATTGCGTATGCCTGTCCACCGTCAGCATTGATTTCATCAGCTACGCGTTGAACTTTAGCCTTAGTACGTCCAACTAATGCTACCTTGAAGCCATCATTGTGAAGACGTTTAGCAATTGCCTCGCCAATACCTTGGCCGGCGCCAGTGATCATTGCAACTTTTTGTTCTGTCATTGTTAATCCACCTTGTCATTGTTATTTAATTCACATTTATTATATCAATTTGCATTAATAAGTCAATATTTATGAAAAAAAAGAAAATCGTTAACTAATTGACGCATCGCTTAAAAATCACTACCATATAATAAAAACGATTAAAGGAGTCTACTATGATTAGGACAATTGCCTCGCAGTGGCGGTCAATTGACTGGCGTCAACTAATACTATCAGTGGCAATACAATCAGTCATCTGGTGGTACGTTCCGATGCAATACGCCACTCAAATATCTACTTCAACTTTTGAATTTAATCTAGCCTTTATATTTTTATATCAAATAGCAGTTGCAGCATCATCATTTATCCTATTTAGCACCAATTTTTCATCTCATTTTGCTGTTCTGACAATAATTGCCAGTGGCATACTGGCATTCTCTGGTGCAATTCACGGTAAATTTGTGATTATTCTGTTATTGTTGCTATTACCTGCATATTTGTTTATTGTGCAAATCAAAAAATTTCAGCTTCAAAATGAATATGGCTTATTACTGTATGGAATTTTAGCTGCAATCACGATTCCAATAACCTTGGTATTTTTAACAGTGCATTTCCTATCTTGGACGTTTATTGCATCATTGTTCCCACTGATGTTAACTTACTTTTTGTTTCTAGCACCAATTTTTCTTGAGGACCATCCACAAAAAGCAGTAATCATCTCAATGGCGGCTGGAATTTTGTTAATTATTCTACTGCTATTTAAATCAATCTCCCTACCATCAATTCTTGCCATCGCATTATCGGTAGTAAGCTGGTTCATAATGAATAATTTGCCAAAATTACGTAGTTCATATTTAACATATAGTTTTATCCAGATGCTGGTTGTCTTACTAATTTACTGGGCTTGATTATCTAGCCGACCATTTACTAATCCAGCGGCTTGCATGAATGAAAATATCGTTACGGGACCGACCATTTTAAAGCCGGTCTTTTTTAATTGATTCGTAATTTCAATAGATAAATCAGTTTTTGGTGGTAATACATCATCTTCTCCAACTTTAATTACGACCGGAAAATCTTCAGACAGTGACCACAAATAATTATCAAAACTGCCACTTGTCTTTATAATTCTCAATATTACTTGTGCATTGTGAATGGTGGACTCTAACTTGCGCCGATTTCTGATGATTTGTGGGTTCTGCAATAATTTGTCAACATCTTCATCAGTCATACTCGACACTCGATCAATGTCATAATGATAGAATGCTTGATTAAAAGCTTCTCTCTTATTCAAGACCGTTTGCCAGCTTAACCCGATTTGATAGGTTTCTAACGATAGCATTTCGAACAACTGTCGATCATCATGGCATTCAATCCCCCATTCATTGTCATAGTAATCTTGCATTTCTTTGGTTGTCTGAGCCCATAGCGGGCGTTTGATATCTGTCATTTTCATACCTCCACACTTATTATATTCGCAGTGCATCAATAAAAACATGTGTTCGATTTAAACTAATTAAAAAAACACTATATTTGTAGTTTAGTTTTTGAAAATTACAAGGATAGTGTTTTTGTGAATTTATTTAGCCCTCAAGTCCTGTCTCGTTTTCACGATATATAAAAATGCAAACCAGAAAACAGACAAGATGAGCGCAATTAATGTTTCGTGCTTAAAGCAAAGTATGATCGCTACAATTACTAAGAATATTAACACTAGATAGTCACCAACTGGAAACAAAGGCGCTTTGAAAGTTGACTGACGACCTTTTTCAGTTCTCTTAAATTTTAAATGTGCGATCGTAATGATCGCCCATATAAAGATAAAACAGACAGTAGCAACACTCGAAACAAGTGTAAACACTTGGCTAGGAATAAATAAATTAAGCAACACGGCCACCGAAATGCAGATTGCCGATAGAATTAAGGCATTGGCAGGAATATGATGCTTTGATAATCTACTAATTTTCTTAACACGTGGACTTTTGGATCCCATGGTTAGCTCCGACAGCATTCGACTAGTTGTGTACAGTGAACTGTTGCATGCCGATGCAGCAGCAGTGATGACAACAAAGTTGATGACGCTTGCAGCACCTTTGATACCAATATCTTTAAACACCATCACAAATGGGCTTTGATTAGCCTGTAACTGATTCCATGGATAGATGCTCATGATAATGAAAAGTGCACCAACGTAAAATAAAATAATTCGAATGGGAATGTCGTTAATCGCCTTGGGCAAAACTTTTTCAGGATCCTTCGTTTCAGCTGCAGTCATCCCAACCATTTCAATGCCGATAAAGCCAAAAATTACCATTTGAAATGATAACAAAAATCCGCTGGCACCCGTGGCAAAGAAACCTCCATGGTTAAATAAATTAGTCACACTAGCATGACCAGTTGGTGTTTTATAATCCATTATTAATAACACAACACCAACTGCAATCAATCCAATAATTGCAACGATTTTAATCAACGCAAACCAGAATTCAAATTCACCAAATGCTTCAACCGTAATCAAGTTAATACAGAGTAAAATGATCAAAACAATTAGTCCAGGAGCCCACTGTGGTACACCTGGTAGCCATAGTTTGATATAAGTCCCAATGGCAGTCATATCAGCCATTGCAATCGTTATCCAACAAATCCAATAAGTCCATCCCGTCACGAATGCAACTTTTTCTCCCAAATAATCCCTGATAGCTTCAATAAATGAACGATAATGCAGGTTTGATAGCAATATTTCACCAAGAGCCCGCATTAACAAAAAGCATGCTAATCCGGCGATAATATATGCTAGTAAAATTGATGGCCCAGCAGTGTGAATTGACTGACCAGATCCTAAAAATAGACCTGTTCCGATTGTCCCCCCAAGGGCAATTAACTGAACATGCCGATTTTTTAGGTTCCGCGCTAATTCTGTGGTACTTTGTTGTGCCATTAAATCACTTCTTCCATTTTTCATCTGACTGGCGCAATAATTCAGTACATGATAAAGATTATAGCGCAAATCGACCGAATTTCTCCATCAAATCCGTTTTTTTAATCTTTTTCTCATAAAAAAAGTCAATTAACATACGTTTTTACAGTTACTTACTAATGGTACGATTAAAATGAAATGACTTAATAATGAGGAAAACTAGCTTTTAGGATCAATATACATTATCATGATAAGCAGTAACTTTGAGGAGGACAAAATGAAGGACTGGATTCCTTTTATTATCATTTGTATTGGCATGGTAGTGCTTTTAATCAGCCTGTTAAGAAAGCCCAGAATCAGTATCTGGCAAAGAATTACATTAATTACAGGCTGGATCTATATGTTTGTCATTTGCCGAATTTGCTTTGCTCCAGCACCATTTTCTTTTTCACCAACACATGAAATTCATTACTTCATTGTTCACGGAATGATCGTTAATTTAATTCCGTTTCAGGCAATGGACACTGCCTTTTGGCTAAACGTACTAATGACTGTCCCCGCCGGAGTTTATTACGCCCTGATCTTTAAACCAAACCATCTTTCAACTAAAATATGGCTAGGCATAGGCACTGGACTAACAATAGAAACAACACAGTTCATCATCAACTGGTTTGTTGAGCTTGGCCGCTGGGTTGAAACAGATGATGTGATCACTAATGCGTGTGGTGTATGGATTGGCATGCTTCTAGTATACCTACTGTCACGCTACGGTTTTCGTAGTATGATCAAGTTATTTAGCTTACATAATTAATTATTTGAGGTGAAAATATGATTTCAAACGAACAACGTGCACATGATATTGCTCTTGCATTAACTTCAGCAAAGGCAAAAGATGAAAAACCCATCGAGGCTTATCATACTTATGTAAATTACCTTCTCCCAATTTTAAGAGAAATTGATCGAGATTTTCCTAATGGCATCAAAGAACATTTGGATCCTAAAAAATAGCTTTATGGCCGTGTTTAATTTTCTGGAATTTTTTCTGGGGATTGGGGCGGCTTTTTTTGTACCTTTTTTGCTGAAACGTGTTTAAAAGCACTGACACCGTTCATTTAACGATAAAAAGCGCGAACCCCAAAGCCCAGGAATTCACGCTTTTTATCGTTAAATGATGGTGTCAATTCGTGCTTTTAAACACTCTAATTGATTTCAATATGACTATCATTATCCTCAACTTTGGTAAGCTTTGGTAACGTCATGTTTAAAACACCATTATCATATTTTGCTTCAATTTTGCCTTTATCTACATCCGGCAAGCGGTATTGTCTGCTTACCGAGCCATATGTTCGTTCACTACGCAACATGTTGCCGTCCTTGTCACTATCATCTGTGAAACTATCTCGATGTGCTGAAATTGCTAGAACATCATTAGCATAGTTTAGATGAATATCCTTTTTATCATATCCTGGCATATCAATCTTAACTTCATAAGATTTATCCGTTTCTTTTACATCAGTCTTCATCGTTGCCTGTTCTGGGGTCATTGAGTAGAAAGCCTTACCGAGATTTGAAAAGAATCCATCATTCATCCAATTGTTCAAATCACCAAATAAATCGTCATGACGTTTTTGTAAATCATTTGCCATACCTAAAACTTCCTTTCATTTCCTTTGTTCAACACCAATGGTAGTCAGATAAGCATCAAAATTCAAATAAAACACACTTATTTTTCGTTAGTAGACATTCGAATTACGTTATCTAGACCATAATTATATTATATTGTTTTAATGTGGAGATTTCTAACAATATGCTCAACTTAAAATTGGCATTTAATCATACTTTCTTCTACAATTAGTAATGATAATTAAACTCAAAGGGGATGGCATTTTTGACAATTTCTGTTTTAAAACCGAGCGTAAGGCTCAATAATAACGTAGTGCTCCCACAAATGGGACTTGGTGTATGGAAATCAACTAACCAAGAAGCTCAAAATTCAGTCGAATTAGCTATTAAAAACGGCTATCGTCTCATTGATACTGCTAAACAGTATGGCAATGAAGCTGGTGTCGGTGCCGGTATTTCAAAATCTCTAACTGATAACGGGTTAAAGCGCGATGATGTGTACATTACAACCAAAGTTTATAGTGGCGACCAAGGATATAAAAACACGCTAGCAGCTATCGATGGTCAACTAGATCGGCTACAAACTGACCACGTAGACCTACTTCTAATGCACTGGCCCGTTAACGATCTATATAATGAAACCTGGCGTGCAATGGAAGAAATATATAATCAAAACAAAGCGCTAGCAATTGGAGTCTGCAACTTCGATGTTGAGAGATTAACCGATTTATTAAATCACGCAAGTATTGTACCTGCAGTTAATCAAATTGAATTTAATCCCCGAATTCATCAAACAGATGTTGTCAATCTTTGTCGTGTTCAAGGAATTGCTGTCGAGGCGTGGTCCCCACTTGGTAATGGTAAATTGTTGCAAAACGAAACCATTGGCAAAATTGCTGATCGTCACGGTAAATCGACTGCTCAAACCATTTTACGTTGGGAAATTCAACAAGGAATTATTGTGATTCCTAAATCAACACACGAAACGCGATTGATTGAGAATGCCTCAATCAACGATTTTGAACTGACTCCTGAAGACATGAAACAGATTAGTTCTTTAAATACAGAAGAACATTCTCGTTGGTATGACAACTATCAGTGGTATGGCAATCCTGATGGTGATCCTAATTTTATTATGAAGGCCTAACTTTTTTGTACCACCTTCTGTCAATTTTGCGGAAATCAACTCCGCAGACCAACTCACTCCGCTTAACCAAATAAAACCCGTGATTCCAAGGTCAGGAATCACGGGTTTTATTCAGTTAATGCTCATGAGTTTAGCGGTCTGCTACGTTCTCTAAAATAGTGAATCCAATTCCTCTACCGCTGCTGCTACCTTTTCTGGTGTGAATCCGTAGCGTGCGACCACTTTGCCACCATTACCGCTCATCCCAAATGTGTCGACGCCGAGGCTCTTGCCGTCTAGACCAACATACTTACCCCAAGCTTGAGTAACTCCCATTTCAACGGAGACTCTCTTACGAACATCATTTGGCAAGACATTATCACGATATTCATTCGACTGCTTATCGAAGGTCTTAGGATCAGGCATTGAAACAACCGAAACATCCTTGCCTTTTTCAGCCAACAACTTTTGTGCTTCAATACTCAGGCTAACTTCAGATCCACTAGCCATGATAATTGCTTCAGGTCTGTCACCCTTTTGTGGTGAAATGACATATCCACCATGCTCAACACCATCTGGGTGATCGAGAGATCCTTGCAAGGCAGGCAGTCCTTGTCTGCTCAAGATAATCACAGTAGGATGATCATTCGAAGTCAGGGCCTTTTTCCATGCTTGCGCCACTTCATTACCATCTGCTGGGCGAATCACGTCCAAATTGGGAATGGCTTGCAAACTAGCCAATTGTTCAACTGGTTCATGAGTTGGTCCATCTTCACCGACAGCAATTGAATCATGAGTAAATACATATGTCACTGGTATTCTTTGTAATGCTGCCAGTCTCAAAGCTGAACGCATGTAATCGGAGAATACCATGAATGTACTTCCATAAACTCTTGTACCACCATGCAGTGCAATCCCATTAATTGCCGTGGCTTCAGCAAATTCACGAACACCGAACCATAAGTTACGGCTAGTTGGGTTTTCTTTGCTGAAACGATCAGAAGCACCAATCTGAGTCTTATTTGAACTAAACAAATCAGCGGATCCGCCCCAAAGAAACGGAATGTTTTCAGCCAATGTTTGTAGAACTTCCGCACCTGTCGCACGTGTTGCTTTAGTATCACCTGCTTCATATTTAGGTAGAAAACTAAAATCACTCTTTACTTTTCCACTTAAAGCTTCACCAAATTGCTTAGCCAATTCTGGGAACTGAGTACGATAATTGCTCATCATTTCATTCCAGTCTGCTTCCGCCTGTTCACCACGGGCAGCAATTCCTCTTTCAAACTGATCATATACTGTAGATTCGACAGTGAAAGCTGGCTTGTCCCAATTATAAAACTTCTTTAATTCAACTAATTGATCTTCTTTTAATGGTGCACCATGGACTTTGTTAGTACCGGCATTAGGAGCACCATGGCCAATTTCAGTTTTAATTTCAATGATAGTTGGTTTATCATGCTGACTCTTGGCTTCTTCGATTGCACTGGCAATATCTTCAAGGCTGTTACCATCTTCAACACGTAAATAGTTCCAGTGATATCCTTCAAAACGTTCCTGAACATTTTCATTGAATGCATTGCTAAGTGGTCCATCAAGAGAAACATCGTTTGAATCATATAACACGATTAATTTGTCCAGACCATAATGTCCAGCCAGACTTGCTGATTCGTGAGAGATGCCTTCCATCAGATCCCCATCCCCACAGATTGCGTAGGTGTAGTGGTCAATGACTGGAAAGTCTGGTTTGTTATAAACAGCTCGCAAATGAACCTCTGCCATTGCCATACCAACTGCCATCCCAATTCCCTGACCTAAAGGACCGGTAGTTGCATCAACACCATCGGTATGACCATATTCAGGATGACCTGGCGTCTTACTATCTATTTGACGGAAACCCTTAAGATCTTGCAAGCTAAGGTTAAAACCTGATAAATGCAATAGGCTGTACAACATGGCTGACCCATGTCCTGCTGATAATACAAATCGATCACGATTAATCCACTTACTGTCCTTAGGATTGGTGTTCAGAAATTTTTGCCAAAGAACATAGGCCATCGGTGAAGCACCTAATGGTAACCCGGGATGACCCGAATTAGCTGCTTGCACTTGATCAACACTCAACATCCGTAAATTGGTAACACTCAATTCATCATTCTCATTAAACATATTGAATTCCTCCGAAAGTTTGAAAAATATTTATTTTAATGTCTACACTTTTAAAATTGCTAACTTCGCATGTAATTATCATACCAGTTAGTATTGGTCTATGCAATAATTACAATAAAAAAGTTGATTTTTAGCCATTACCGTTAAAATAATCAAAAATTGGTATAGATAAATTCAAACTTGCAGTTGATATTTTTAAATTAAGGTTCTGTTAGAGTTGACTCTAATTCATTCTAATTTTTATTGCTAAATCAGATTGACAACCGGTTGCACAAATTATAAATAAAAAATTTAATTAAGTAGATTCCACAACTAAAAAGAACATCCCCGATCCATCTCTCATATTTGAAAAATGGCCGGAATGTTCTTTTATTGTTACTGCTGATGTCTAATTTTACCTAAATTTAACTCAACAATTTTGCCGGACTTGTTATATACTACCCATTCTGCCAGGTTAACAATGTGATCGCCAATTCTTTCTAATAGTCTAACAACCATTAGGTAACTTGACCCTCTTTCCGCAGTAGTCTGATGTTTCTCGATCGATTTTGTTAACATCCCCCTTACACTCGAATACTGACTATCAATCTCCAAATCCTTTTCAGCAGCTTTGCGGACCATTTGATCATCATCAACCACATAGGCATCCAATGTTAATTCAAGCATCTTACGAATATCGTCTGCCATGGACTGAATCTTTCTCTCAATCTGTGCATCGTTTTTTTGCTCACCTGTGTTTAATGCTTCTTTGGCAATATTAACTGCGTGATCTCCAATCCTTTCCAAATCTGAACTAGCTTTTAAAACACTGATAATTTCTCGAAAATCAGTTGCCACCGGTTGCTGCAACGCAATTAATTTTAAGGCCTCTTTTTCAAGGTAGATTTCTTCATCATTAATTCTACTATCCTCATCAATTACTTCTTGTGATAGTTTCAGATCGTACTTAGTAAATGCCTGAGTTGCATGATAAATTTGTTCGCTAACGTTAATTCCCATTTCCATAAATCGACCGTTTAACTTTTTTAATTCATCTGAAAATAATTCGTGCATAATGTTCTCCCCTTAACCAAATTTTCCATTCAGATAATCGCTTGTTGCGTCCATTTTAGGGTTTATAAACATTTTTTCTGTTTGATCAAATTCAACTAAGTCTCCATTCAATAAAAATGCAGTTTTATCTGAGATTCGGGCTGCCTGCTGCATATTATGAGTCACAATAATAATTGTAAACTGATCGTGAATCGACATTAAAGTTTCTTCAATTTTAGCGCTTGATATTGGATCCAATGCACTAGTTGGTTCGTCCATTAAGATTACCTCAGGCTGAACTGCAAGCACCCGAGCCATACAAATCCGTTGTTGCTGACCGCCTGAAAATGATAAAGCGTTCTTGTTAAGTGAGTCCTTCACTTCATCCCAAATAGCAGCCTGCTTCAAACTAATTTCAACTCGCTCGTCAAGCATCCGTTTATTTACTACACCACTAAGCTTCAATCCGTACGCCACATTTTCATAAACAGATAAAGGAAACGGATTAGGCTGCTGAAACAGCATGCCAATTTTTTTACGTAAATCTACTACATCTGTTGAATTTGAATAAATATCATTGTTTCTAAATCTAATCTCACCGGTGACTGTCGTATTTGGAATCAAGTCATTCATGCGATTAAGACTGCGTAAATACGTTGATTTACCGCAACCAGACGGACCAATTAATGCTGTAATTTGATTTTCTTGGAAGTTCAAATTAATACCGTGCAATGCCTCATGATCACCATAAGATATGCGTACATTGTCAGTTGTAATCACATTTGTCATGGTCAACGCCTCCTTAGCCAAAATTGCCAGAAATGTAATCCTCTGTGGTCTGGATATGAGGATTGGTAAATATATTCTCGGTTAAATCGTATTCAATCACGTGACCCATGTGTAAAAACGCCGTATAATCACTAACTCGAGAAGCCTGTTGCATGTTATGAGTAACGATAATAATCGTATAATTTTTACTGAGTGTTTTTAACGTTTCTTCTAATTTAGCCGATGAAATTGGATCAAGTGCACTTGCAGGTTCGTCTAGCAACAATACATCTGGTTTCATTGCAATTGATCTTGCAATACAAAGTCGTTGAGCCTGACCACCAGATAATGAAAGAGCACTTTCATTAATTTTATCCTTTACCTCATCCCACAAAGACACAGCAATTAAACTTTCCTCCGTCCTTTGACTCAACTGCTGTTTGTCCGTAATGCCGTTTTCTTTCAGTGCAAACGTTAAATTATCTTTAATTGACTTAGCAAATGGGTTAGGTCGTTGAAACACCATGCCAATATGCTTGCGCAGTTCGTAAACATTAATTTTACGATCATTAATATCAACATCACGATACCAAATTTGTCCGTTCACGTTTGCCTTACCATCATTCATTCTATTAAATGATCTCAACAAAGTTGATTTTCCTGATCCCGATGCACCAATTAACGCCGAAATTTTGTTTCGTGGAAACTGCAAGTTTGTCTGATAAATAACTTGATGGCTACCGTAGGAAACCTCAATATTTTCCGTTGTTATTGCCGCACTTTCTGTTGGTGTCACAATATAGGAATCTTCGAGATTGTATGTTTGCATAGTTTCACTCCTATTTGACGGCTGTCATTTTGAGATAAACAAGGTTGCCAAATGCACGTGCGCCCAGATTAAACATTAAAATCACAATAATCAAAACTGCAGATGCACCACTAGATATTAGATGTGCGTCCGGTGTTATTCCCTCAGTATTAAGTTTCCAAATGTGCACAGCTAACGTTTCTGCTGGCCGCATTGGGTTTAAAAAGCTTGTTGCACTTAGCGGATTGAAGTTTAAGTAATTGACGGTTGGTGCACTTTGACCGGCAGTGTATATCAATGCTGCTGCTTCACCAAATACCCGTCCAGAACACAGAATGACACCGGTTATGATACCTGGTAGAGCCGCTGGTAACACAATTCCACTGATTGTTTTCCAGTTTGACAAGCCCAATGATAATCCGGCTTCCCTTTGTAGATTTGAAACATTGTGCAATGATTCCTCAATGTTTCTAGTCAGGAGAGGTAAGTTAAAGAACGTTAGTGCGATCGCCCCTGCTAGAATTGAAAATCCAAACCCAAATTTAATTACAAACAGCAAATATCCAAATAATCCGACAACGACGGATGGTAATGAACTTAGTACTTCAATCATTGTTCGAATAACATTTGTAACCCAGTTATCCGCTGCGTATTCAGATAGATATATACCTGCACCCAAAGCGATTGGTAGCGAAATAATCAAAGTTAATACCAACAGATAAAGTGAATTAAACAGTTGGTCTCTGATCCCACCACCCGCACTAAATGCTTCAGCTCCAGATGTTAGGAAATGCCAAGAAATATTTGGGACACCGTTAACCAAAATGTATCCCAATAATCCAGCGAGAATCAACACTACGATTGCTACCAAAACGTAAATCAATCCGGTTGCAATTTGATTAGTCCGTTTAGGATTCATACTTTCGTTTCCCCCAGTTACCGATAAATCTCACGGTCAGATTAAAGAAGAGTGACATTAGAAGTAAAACCAGTGCAAGTGACCAAAGCGCATTGTTAGGTAATGTGCCCATAACTGTATTACCGATTTGAGTCGTTAACTGACTTGTCAATGTTGACGCGGGTGACACTAAGCTATGCGGCATCAAGACGGCGTTGCCAATCACCATTTGCACGGCCAAAGCTTCCCCAAATGCACGAGCCATTCCGAAAACAATGGCAGTTAAAACTCCAGGTGTCGCAGTTTTTAAAACAACCTTACGAATCGTTTGCCATCTTGTAGCCCCCAGTGCCAATGAAGCCTGACGATAATGAATCGGAACGGCTCTCAAGCTGTCTACCGAAAGAGAAGTAACAGTGGGCAAGATCATTACGAAAAGTACCAAAGTCCCCGATAATATTCCAAATCCAGTGCCACCAAACAAGTGACGAACAGCCGGGACAATCACTGACAAGCCAATAAATCCATAAACTACCGAGGGAATCCCGACTAAAAGTTCAGTCACTGCTTGTAGTGCCTTAGTTCCTCTTTGAGGTGCAATTTCTGTCATAAACACTGCCATTGCAATCGCAAATGGTGTCGCCAGTAGCGCTGCCAGCAGCGTGACACCAAAGGATGTGACAATCATCGGAAGCGCCCCCACTTGGGGGTTACCGCTACCATCAACCATCCCCGGATTCCAACTACTGCCAGAGATAAACTGCCAAATACCAACATGGTTTTGAATGAAAGTAGCTAATCCTCGTGAAGTGATGAAGTACAAAATACAAACGACTAACGCCACAATCATTCCAATACTCAAATAACATATTAGTTTACCAAGCTGATCTTCTCGAGTTGCTTTAGATGGTTTTATAAATTTTGATTGAATACTATCTTGTTTTCTAACGAGGTGTTTGGATATATTTTTTTCACCCTGCATTTCCATTAGTGTTCCTCCATTACCTGATTGTTAGCATTTTTGCTGACCTTCATGTCATGAATGCTGATATATCCCATTTTTTTAACTAAATTCTTTTGTTGTTCAGTAGAATCAATATATTTAAGAAATGCTTTTGTCGTTTTGTTTGGTTGGCCCTTAGTATACATATGTTCATATGACCAGATTTTCCACTTATTCGTTTCTACATTCGCACTGGTCGGCGTCACGTTATCAATAGAAAGTTCTTGAAGCGAGCTGTTAATGTACGAAAATGAAAGATAACTGATTGCGCCGGGAGTTGATGAAACGATCTTTTGAACGGTGCCATTTGAATCTTGTTCTTGAGACTTGATGGCACTTTGTCCGTTCATAACTGCTGCTTCAAAAGTTGCTCTCGTCCCACTACCTTTAACACGGTTAACAATCGTAATCTTTTCATTTTTACCGCCGACTTGCTTCCAATTAGTAATTTTGCCAGTAAAAATTTGTCTTAATTGATCCATCGAAACATTTTTGACACCGACGTCCTTATTAACGACTGGTGCAATACCAACAACCGCCACCTGATGGTCAACTAATTTTTTTGAATCAATTCCTTTTTGCTGTTGTGCAAAAATATCTGAATTCCCGATTTGAACTGATCCTTCTTGAACCTGGCTGAGACCAGTTCCTGATCCACCACCCTGAACGGAAATATTTGCGGAGCTATTTTTAGATTGATAATTAGAAGCGGCTTTTTCAACTAAAGGCTGCAGTGCAGTTGATCCGACTGCCGTAATTTTAGCTTGTGACGACGAACTGTTAGATGAACTAGACTTACTATTGGACCCACAAGCCGCCAACCCTAATGCAATTACTCCTAATGCCGCGACTGTGGTAAAGATTCTTTTCTTATTGAACATTTTCGATCTCCCCTTCGAATGCCATTTGTTAACAGAAATAAATCAATCTTTTTAGTACATTCATAATGTAATTCATGAACGTAAAAATCAGAGCAGTTTTTTGTAAAGGTTGTGTAAATTGAATTAGAGTGTGAAAAAACACTGGTTGAGGAGATAAAATGAGGGACAGTTAGGAACTATCGCGTTTTCCGCAATGACTTTCACCTGTACCTTATTCTATGAATTTCGTGTTACTGATCAGGTTTTAGAGAAAGGAATGCTATTAAAATAAAAAACATCAACAAACCGCTCAAGTACAAACGATTTATTGATGTTTTTTTATTTTGCAATTACTAAACGCATGGTTCCGCAACCTATTGCCACTTGTCACTTTCTTCATTGTTCAACAAAGTATGCAACATTTCAGGGTCTGATTTACCCGGATTTAGTTCTGTTAATTCACCTGTACTGTTGTATACAATCCATTCAGCCAGATTAACAATATGGTCACCAACACGTTCTAACAGTCGAGACACCATTAGGTAACTGGAACTAGCTGTAACCGTATCAGCATTTTGCCTCATTGCTGCTGTAATATTATCGCGAATTAAAATGTATTGCTTATCGACCTCAAGATCCGACTTCGCCACTTGTCGTGCAATATCCTCATCACTATGAACATAGGCATCTAAAACCTTTTCCAGCATACTACGAACAGAAGCAGTCATATCTGCAATTGATCCTTCAATTGCTGGTACACGCTGACTGCCACTGACCCGAATTGTTTCACGTGCGATGTTAACCGCATGATCGCCAACACGTTCTAGGTCAGAACTTGCTTTCAAGATACTGATGATGGAACGAAAATCCTCAGCAACCGGCTGCTTCAAAGCAATTAAATTTAGTGCCTGCATTTCAAGATTAGTTTCTTCATCATTAGTCTTTTGATCATTATCAATCACGCTTTGGGCTAGCTGCCGGTCGTGATCGATAAACGCCTTTGTGGACTGATAAATCTGCTCGCTGACATTGATTCCCATTTCCATGAAGTGCCACTTTAATTTTTTTAACTCATCAGAAAATAATTCGTTCATTACGTTGACCTCCTCAGCAATTTGGTCCATTTTATTTATTAGTATATTATTAACACAGTAATGTAAAGTTATTGTAAATATCTGGACAATATTTTATTTTTATGGCATTAATAAACTATAGTTTACAAATTAATTATGTCGTAGCTGGCCGGAGGTGCCATCTAATGAAGCATTTATTACTAATGACCCAGCAACTGCCACTGTTTATTCCAATCAACGCATACTGTAACGAACAGGGCTGGTTCGTTAATAACACAACCAATCCAGATGAGGCACTTTTGACGCTGACCAACCAACCGGTGGCTGCAGTCATATGGGACATTTCATCGACTAACTTTGATCAAACACAAAAAATGATGCCGGATATTCGTAAACACCTGAACGGCCCAATTATCATTCTGGCTAAAGATCGGCATCCGGAACATGCTCAACAATTATTCGCACAACATGTTGATGATTATTTAACTCAGCCATACGACTATCCTGAATTAATTGCAATTCTGAAACAACGGTTTTGGCTGTATGATCAAATCTCTGAGGCTACTGTTACCAGTCAAGAGACTGCAGACAATCAATCGCTTGAAGACAAGGATCAGATTAGCTTTCATAATTTAACGATTGATTTAAAACATTACCGTGTCTTACGAGATGATCAGGATCTAGGTCTAACGCCAAAGGAATTTAAACTATTAAGGTATCTGATGAAGCATCCCAACCAAGTCCTCAGCCGTGAACAATTACTACAGGGAGTTTGGGACTATGATATTCTTGGCACCTCACGGATGGTTGATATTCATATTAGCCATTTGCGTGATAAAATCGAGATGGATCCACAAAACCCTCAATGGTTGAAAACAGTGCGTGGATTTGGGTATGTTTTGAAATCGGAAGCGTAGTAGAAATTTCTTTTTAACTATCAGTTATTATGTAAAAAATCGTTTAATTTTTATAGTCTAAACGTGCTGAACCAGACAAGCATTCATAAAATAACAGAGGAACTGATAACCCGTTCAAAGCTCGAACGTTTTATCAGTTCCTCTGTTATTTTACAATGCCTAAACGTCTGGTTCCGCACTCTAGTCTCCCCAAACATCCTTTGCAACTTCTTTAACTAACTCAATCTTTGCCCACTGCTGGTCTTCAGTAAGAACATTTCCCTCTTCAGTTGATGCAAATCCACATTGAGTGCTTACACATAGTCGGTCTAATGGCACATACTTTGCTGCTTCATGAATACGATCGATAATAGTTTGTTTGTCTTCTAATTCACCATTTTTTGATGTGATTAATCCTAAGACAACTAATTGATCATCTTTAACTTTGGCAAGTGGTTCAAATCCACCGGCACGATCACTATCATATTCCAAAAAGTAAGAATGAACTTTTTCTTCAGTAAATAATGGATCAGCAACACTATCGTAACCACCAGCAGAAGCCCATGTTGAATGGTAATTACCACGGCAATCATGTGTGTTGACAATCAAATCTGCGGGTAATCCTTCAATAAATGCGTTGTTAATTTTAACGTACAACTCTTTATCAGCATCAAGTGTTGCCTGATCAATGGTGTTGGTACCATTCTTAGCACCTGCATGGGAACCTGCAAGCATCCCCCAAGTACAATCATCAAGTTGTAAAACACGTAACCCGGCGTCATACAAATCAATTGCTACCTGCTTATAAGCAGCGGCAATATCCGTGATTAATTCATCTTCTGACGAATAATACTTGTTAGTAGCTTCGATATTTTCTGGCCGATAAAGTTCAGCAATGAATTGAGCTGGAGCAGGAATAGTTTGTTTAGCAGTTTTAGGATCACTTAAATGTTCACGTAAAAATTTAAAATGCTCAACAAACGGATGGCTTTCACCCGTAATCTTTCCAGATAAACGAGCAGTTTCTGCACGTGTTTCTTCATCATTGAAGACGTAACCGCGTTTAAGCGCCGTCTTCTCAACTCCGTTTAGACCCCAGAAGAAATCTAAATGCCACCAACTACGGCGAAACTCACCATCAGTGATTGATTTCAATCCAGCATTCTCTTCTTTTTTTATCAAGTCGATAATCGCATCATCTTCAACCTGTTTTAGTTGATCTGAACTAATTGAACCCGCTGCAAATTGTTTTCGTGCATCTTTTAAATTTTGTGGTCGTAAGAAGCTACCAACAACGTCAAACCTAAATGGCGATGTAGTTCGTTTGGTAAATGTCTGTGTACTTTCTGTCATGATAAAATTCCTCCTAAAATGTTTGTGCCAGTGAATAACAATCCCAGAGATCATCCCCACATAACCAGATCGTCAACACCATCACCAAACAGGAAACATGCCGTGTTTGTTTTATTCAAATGAAGATAAAACACTTTATTTCCTAACATGTCTCGCGTCCCTTTCTTAAAACTGATTCTTTAACCACCTAATTATTTACCCCAAACTTCATCAGCAATTGATTTTACAAGGTCAATTTTTGCCCACTGTTGTTCCTGACTCAAAACATTTCCTTCTTCAGTAGAAGCAAAACCGCACTGCGTTGATAATGCTAGGTTTTCCAATGGTACGTACTTAGTTGCTTCGTTGATGCGATCAATAACATCTTGCCGATTTTCAAGTTTACCATCCTTAGAGGTTACTAATCCAAGAACAATTTTCTTATCGGTCCGACCATTAAATATCTGTTCAAGTGGTCCAAAATCACCATCTCGATCACTATCATACTCAAGGAAGAAACCGTCATAATCAAGTTGGCCCAGATATTTTGCAACAGCTTCGTAACCACCTGAGAATAGGAATGTTGACTTAAAGTTACCACGACAGATGTGAGTTGTGACTGTCAAATCATCTGGTAATCCGGCTAGCAGTTCATTAATCACCTGTGCAGATTCTTCAGCTAACTTAATATACTTAGCATGTTCTTCTGGTTGATCCTTTGTTTCGTTAAGTTTGCTAATTAAGAATGCCCAAGTCGTATCATCGATTTGGATATAGCGAGCACCCAGTTCATAAAAATGAAGAATGGTTTGTTGATAAGCGTCTGCCAATGCGTGTAAATAATCTTGACGATCATCGTAAAAGTTTGGCCAATTATCTGAACGATTGTCCCGGAACAACATTGATGGAGACGGAATTGTTTGCTTAGCAACAGTGCCTTCAGGCAAAATTGAATTCAGATATTCAAATGCGGCAAAGAATGGGTGATTGGGATTATAACTCACTTTTCCTGATAACTCAGCATTGTCTGTACGAGTCTTGGCGCCCTTAAACTTATAACTCTTCTCGTAGTCGTACTTAGCAACGCCGTTTAGGCCCCAAAGAAAGTCCAAATGCCACCAACTGCGACTAAATTCACCATCGGTAACTGCCTTTAATCCATGCGCAGCTTCAATTTCAACTAATTTTTTTATTTCGGCGTGTTGAATCTCAGTAAATTGGTCATCATTGATCTCTCCGGCACGATGCTTTGCCAAAGCATCCTTTAATTCTGGAGTACGTAAAAAGCTACCTACAATGTCGTAACGATATGGTCCAATTTTAGTTTGTGTTGTTGTCATAATTATTCTCCTCAACTTTGATTGCTTTATTTTAGTTACTAAAGAAAAAACCATAAAAAAAATCCCTACCTCTGCTTGCGCAAAAGTAAGGACGATCTTGGCCGTGTTACCACCTTATTTTGGAATGCACTCACATGCATTCCCTTATCGGGTACAATCATACCCTCACGCGGTAATGGGCGTCCCCATGGATATCTTGCATCGCTCGACATCCCTCACTTCAAGACCATATTCGTAACTATTACCAGGTTTCTTCACACCAACCAGAAACTCTCTTAACAGGCTACTGTCACTACTCATCTTTTCATCGTTTTTTAATATTTAAGATGTGACTATCATAAAACGTTCATATAAAATTGTCAAACTTTTTTCTCTAATATCGTTGCCGATTTGCTTTTCAAGCCTATTATTAGTAACATTATAGCCGATACATAGAACACAGAAAGCAAAGGAATTTATCATGAAAAAACAAGAATCAGAAGATGTTGAGCTTAATCGATCACTCGGATTATGGTCAGCATTATCTCTCGTAGTCGGGACCATTATCGGTGTCGGAATTTTTGTGCGTCAATCTGCTGTCTTAGATGATGCAGGCTCCACAACTGGTGCACTCTTAGCATGGCTTGCCGGTGGTATTATCACGCTAACCGCAGGACTCACCATCGCTGAAATTGCATCACAAATGCCGCACACAGGAGGCTTATATGTGTACATGGAGAAAATATACGGACGAATCTGGGGATTCTTATCCGGCTGGATGCAAATCATTATTTATGGTCCAGCAATGATTGCATCCTTAGGGGCATATCTGTCACTACTGTTAATTGATTTTTTCAATATACCACATATTTGGACTGTTCCAATTGCCCTAATCGCTGTTATCTCAGTTGGTGTTCTTAATCTTTTTTCAAATCGCTATGGTGCCACTTTCGCAATCATTACCACTATCTGCAAGTTGGTACCAGTTGCCGCATTAATCATTTTTGGACTGTTTTTTGGCAACCAAAACGCACTTGGTCATTCCATCCAAACTGTCCATCAAAGTGCCGGCGGTTTCGGTGTCGCTATTCTGGCGACATTGTTTGCATTTGACGGCTGGATTTTGGTTGCCAACTTGGGTGGTGAAATTAAGAATCCAAGTAAGCGCCTGCCACAGGCAATTGTCCTTGGTATTTTAGGTGTTTTGGTAATCTACATGCTTGTCACATATGGTGTGTTTCGAAGTCTAACAGCTGAAAAAATCCATCAACTGGGTACTGGCGCAATTCCTTACATGGCGAATAAAGATTTTGGAGCAATTGGTGGAAAGATCCTCAGTATCGGCATTATTATTTCAATTGTCGGTTGCATGAATGGAAAAATTATGACGTTTCCTAGAATCATGTACGCAATGGCCCGTGACCGTGAACTACCATTTCACAAGTTTCTAGCTTACTTGAACCCTAAAACCCGTACACCAATCTGGTGCACCGTCACTACGTTAGCAATTGCTTCAATTATGATCATTTTTTTTGACGCAGATCGATTATCGGAATTATGTATTTTCACCGTTTACTGTTTCTACGTCATGGCATTTTTTGGCCCGACAATTTTACGACATCGCCATCCTAATGTTCATCGCGACTTTTCAATTCCGTTATATCCAATCACACCAATCATTGCCATTGGCGGTTCATTATTCGTCATTGTTAGTGAGATTATGTCAGACTGGCGTGGTGTTTTAATTTCATTTATTTTTGTTATAGTCGGAATTCCTGTATACTACTACCAGCTTAAACATAATAGTTAAATGGGGTTGAATAAATGACACAAGAATCATCTATCACGTGCGGCAACACGTTAGCCGTCACGTCTCACCGAATTTTTCCAGATGAATTAAATGAGCATGGTACTGTATTTGGTGGTGTAACTTTGAATCTAGTTGACCGAGAGGCATCTTTAGCCGCAATGCACGTAGCCCGTGAGACAGTCGTTACAGCTAAAATGGACCATGTTAACTTTATTAAGCCCTTTCGGTTACACGATTCAATGACACTCCAAGCATATGTCACAGGAGTCGGTCACAGATCAATCGAAGTTTTTGCGAAAATCATTGGTGAGAAATTAGAAACTGGTGAACGGTTCTTAGGTTTCACCTGCTTTGCAACATTTGTTATTGAGAATCCAAACGTTACAGTTAAATTTAAGCAAATCATTCCTGAAACCAAAGAACAAAAATCGATGTGTTCAGGCTATCAAGAGCGGTTATCAGCACGAAAAATCGAGCGGGACCATTTAAAATCCTTAAATAAGGAAATTACCATTGACGAACCATGGACTAAATAACGAAAAGGACGAGATCCGACTATTTATCGGTCTCGTCTTTATTTTTCAATAATTAATTATGCGTTGACTCGCTGTTTGCTATCAATTAAATCGATAAACAACTGATGAAATCTTGCATCATTGGTCAATTCAGGATGAAATGCTGTTACCAGTACATTTTCTTGCTTAGCAGCAACAATTCGACCATCTTCCAGCTTAGATAACACAGTTGCCGAATTACCCACACTTTTCAGGTACGGTGCACGAATGAAAACTCCGTGAAATGGCGTATCAAAACCATTAACATCAATCTTTGCTTCAAAGCTTTCACGTTGACGTCCAAATCCGTTGCGTTCCACATCGCCATCAAGTCCGTTCAACGATTCTTTTTGTGCTAGAAGAACTAATCCGGCACAAGTGCCAAATACTGGAAAGCCCTCGGCAACCAGTTGCTTAAGTGGCGCTAACATCTGTTCACGCACTAACAGTTTGCGAATTGTCGTACTTTCACCACCAGGAACGACAATTCCATCAATCCCGTCTAAATCTGGCAATTCATTAATTAATTTAGTGTCTACACCACACTGAGTCAACATATTAACATGCTCACTGACAGCACCTTGTAAATCTAAAACGCCAATTACCATTCTGCCGTCCCCCTTAGATACCGCGATCAGCCATCTTTTGGTCATCTGATAATGTTGAAATGTCAATGCCCTTCATCGGAGCACCAAGGTTTTTTGAAACCTCAGCAATTAACGAATAATCTGTTGGATGAGCAGTGGCAGTCACAATTGCCTTAGCAAACTTAGCTGGATTTTCAGAGTGGAAAATGCCTGAGCCAACGAAGATTCCGTCTGCACCGAGGTTCATCATTAAAGCTGCATCAGCTGGAGTTGCAACACCGCCAGCTGCAAAGTTAATAACTGGCAACTTACCGTCATCATGAACCTGCTTAACTAAATCATACGGAGCACGTAAGTCACGAGCAATTGACATTAACTGATCCACTCCTGCAGCCTGAACGTGGCCAATCTGTTCGTTAACCTTTTCCATGTGGCGAACAGCTTCAATGATATTTCCAGTACCTGGTTCTCCTTTTGTACGTAGCATTGAAGCTCCTTCACCAATTCGACGGAGTGCCTCACCAAGGTTGCGGCAGCCACAAACGAATGGAACCTTGTATTCATTCTTATTGACGTGGTAGTTGTCATCAGCTGGGGTTAAAACTTCACTTTCGTCGATGTAATCAACACCGATTGCTTCCAAAATTCGAGCTTCTGCAATATGACCAATTCGAGCTTTTGCCATTACTGGAATTGTCACAGCATCCATGATTGATTCGATCATGGCTGGATCGGACATCCGAGCGACACCGCCCGCTGCACGAATATCTGATGGGACTCGTTCAAGGGCCATTACGGCCACGGCGCCAGCCTCTTCGGCTACCTTAGCCTGTTCTACATTTGCCACGTCCATAATTACTCCGCCCTTTTGCATTTGTGCCATACCACGTTTTACAAGGGTTGTTCCTGTTTCTGTCATATGTATTCCTCCATCTCTCATTGAAAATTGGCTCTATCTTATGGTATTCTGGGCATGTTTCAAACAACCAATTGGCATGTATTTATACCAACCAATTTTTAAGGAGATCATCCAATGCAGTGGCAATTACCAAGTGGCAAGCAGGCAGCATACCTAAAATTAATCAGTTTAATCAGCCAATCAATTGAGAATGGTGACTTATTACCGGGCGATCATTTGCCACCTGAACGGGAATTGTCCTTACAGTTAGGAATTAATCGGTCAACCATTCAACATGCTTTCAACGAGCTTGTAAGTCGCGGCATCCTAGTACGTAAAGTTGGCAGTGGAACTTGGGTTAATTCCGGTAAATGGGGAGTTTTGTCCCAAGGTGTTAACTGGCAAAGTTACATGACGACCGGTAGATTGGGCGATCCTGAAAATTTCATGATTCGTTTGCGGAATTTGGAGCATGAAAAAGATGTGATTAATCTTGCTCATTCCAGCATTGACACCGATTTATCATTGCCTGTTGACCTAACGGATATGACGGCACGCGATTTAGTAACACAAGAAGCTTCAACCGCAATCAGCGGGGCCCTCGATCTCAAACATCAGTTAAGTAAACATTTGAGCCCGTTCTTGCACCAATCAATTCCTGCATCTCAAATTTTAATTACATCTGGTGCACAACAAGCCTTTTACTTAATTACACAGGGACTTCTGTCTTATGGTGATGCAATTGCGATTGAAGAACCATCATATTTTTATCAATTGTCTCTATTTCAAGCGGCAGGTATTCGGGTTTTTGGAATCCCACTCAAAGAAAATGGTGGCCTTGATTTAGACGTATTGGAACAATTATATTATAAGCACCACCTGCGTTTTTTGTTCGTCAACCCTACCGGGCAAAATCCGACTACTGAAACTATGCCTTTAAAGGACCGTCAAGAATTAATTGAACGGTGTCAGCAACTCAACCTGCCAATTGTTGAAGACGATCCGCTGGGACTAACCAACGCTATCATGAACGATCAAGTGACAACGCTAAAGCAACTTGATCCAAGCAACGTTCTTTATATCGGTTCATTTTCATCGCTCAGTGGTGAAAGCACTCGAATTGGCTGGTTAATTGCACCTCCGGCAATTGTAAACAGACTAGCAGAAATCCGCCAACAAATGGAGGCAGGAATTAGTATTTTCCCTCAGTTAGTTTCCAGTCAGTTACTGAAGCAAAATAACCTAACTGAATTGGTTGACCGTCAAATGCGTTTGCTAAAAAAAAGTAAACAGCGATTGCTAACTGCCTTGAAGCCACTAGTTGATAGAGAACTTGTTGACTATCGATTACCGACACATAGTAATAATATTTGGCTATCCTTGAACAGTAATCAAAAATTCACCAGCTCCGATTACAATACGTTCTTAGATGAAAAGTTACTTGTCAGACCTGATTTTTTGTTTGGTGTTCACGTGAATCATGTGCGAATTAGCTTCACACAGATTAAGGCAGCACAAGTTGAAGAACTCCAAGCACGAATGGAGCGTGTGGTGCTTAAGATGCTGAAATGATCTGATTTTATTAGACTTTGAGGCGTTCATAAAATTATGGATGTCCAACACACCAATCTGAGTTAATCTGTTTTTTCTCATTATTTGGCTGAAACGTGTCATACTGCACAGACACTCATAAAATAAGCACACTTGCACACCAATCCGAGTTATTCTGCTGTTTTTCACTATTTGGCCGAAACGTGTCAAACTGCACAGACGCTCATAAAATAAGCACGCCTGCACACCAATCTGGGTTATTCTGCTGCTTTCCATTATTTGGCTGAAACGTGTCAAACTGCACAGACGCTCATAAAATAAGCACGCCTGCACACCAATCTGCATAGTTCGCAGATTAATGTGCAGGCGTGCTTATTTTACCAGCGTCTAAACGTGCAGTTTGACACTCTGATTCTAATGCACCAACTTATCCCAAATCACGACATCACCATTTTTTAGTGATTCCGGCACGTTAATGATTCTTTGATTTGAACTTCCTCTAAATTGGAGAGTTAGGTCTTTTTTATCAATCAGGAACCTACCGTCCACTAAAATATCAAGCAATGATAGCAGTTCTAACTTGTCATCCGATTCCTGCAGTAATTCATCCCAATTGTAGCCAGTCCATGACCAAATATCTTTGTCATGACCGAATTCTTCACGTACTCGTTTACATAACTTAATACATACCTGGGTATTTAAGAAAGGTTCTCCACCAAGTAGTGTTAACCCTTGGACGTAAGACTCACTCATATCTTTGATAATCTGATCTTCAAGTTCTTGCGTATATGGGTGACCATAGTGAAAGTTTTGAGCAACTTTGTTATAACAACCAGGGCAATTAAATAAACAACCGCTGACATAAATACTGCATCGAACACCTTCCCCATCAACAAAGTTAAATGGTTTATAACTCGCTATATAGCCTAAACTATGGTCTTTAGCCAACCACTCTTTGGGCGTCGGATTGTTTGGCTTTTTCGTGTTCTGCGGCATTCTTAATCATCTCTCCTGACATATGCTTTACTCTTGATGCAATTTCTTTGTGACGACCATGAACCATTGGTCTTTGTTGAGGATTGCCTAGATAGCCACATGTCCGCTTAACAACGTCACAGTATTGAGGATCATGATTGCCACATTGTGGACATTCAAATCCTTTAGCAGTTGCCTTAAAATCACCATGGAATCCACACTTAAAGCACTGATCAATGGCTGTATTAGTACCTAAATAACCAACATGGTCGTAAGCCCAATCCCAAACTGCTTCTAGTGCCTTTGGATTTTGACCCAAATTTGGATATTCACAATAGTGAATGAATCCACCGGCCGCATACTTTGGGAAAACCTCTTCAAAACTTAATTTTTGGAATGGTGTTGGGTGCTTACGAACATCGTAATGAAAACTGTTAGTGTAGTATTCTTTGTCCGTTACATCTTTAATCCGACCAAACTTCTTAATATCAGCTCGACAAAACGTATCAGTCAGTGATTCCGCTGGGGTTGAATACAGGCTGAAATGATACCCTTCTTCTTTTTCCCACTGTTTGCAATCATCCGACATGTACTTCACAATCGACTCCGCAAAATCATGTGCTTCAGCATTATCTTCCCACTGTGAACCAAAGAAAGTGGTGCATACCTCGTACAGTCCAATGTATCCCAGAGAAACAGTTGCTCGACTGTTTTTGAAGACTTCATCAACACTATCGTCCTTGTTTAACCGTTTACCGAACGCGCCATACATATAAAGTAATGGTGCATTCTCGGGCTTTGCTTCCTTAGTCCGATTAATTCGATAGTCTAACGCAATCTTGCATAGATCCATCTTCTCTTCCATAATTTCCCAGAATAAATCCTTATCGCCCTGAGCTTCTAAGGCAATTCTTGGTAAGTTAACAGTCACAACGCCCAAATTCATCCGACCAGAGTTTACTTCAACTCCATTTTCATCCTTCCAACCCTGCAAAAATGAACGACACCCCATTGGCGTCTTAAAACTACCAGTGATTTCTTTGATTTTGTCATACATTAATAGATCGGGATACATCCGTTTAGTTGAACACTCTATTGCTAGCTGCTTAATATCGTAATTAGGATCGTTGGGATCCAAATTTAGCCCTCTCTTAACTGTGAAAATTAATTTAGGGAAAATTGCAGTTCGATGTTCCTTACCCAAGCCTTTGATTCTGATTTGCAAAATTGCACGCTGAATTTCACGTTCAATCCAACTCGTACCAAGGCCAAAGTTAACCGTTGTAAAGGGAGTCTGGCCTTGAGAAGAGTACAAGGTATTAATCTCATATTCCAATGCTTGCATAGCATCGTAAATATCTTTTTTAGTCTTTTTTTGTGCAAATGCTTCACGTTTGTCAGGATCAATCCATTCCTCAGCATCTACCATATGCTTGTCATAGTTTAACTTTGCGTATGGTGCTAAAAGTTGATCAATTCGATTTGCTGAGCAACCACCATACTGTAGCGATGCAACATTGGCGATAATTTGAGCCATTTGTGCGGTTGCAGTTTGAATTGACCTTGGTGAATCGACCCAAGCGTTGCCAATTTTAAAACCGTTCTTCAACATTTCATCAAAGTCAATCAAACAACAGTTAGTTTCAGGAGTCACTGGAGAATAGTCCAGATCGTGCCAATGAATATCGCCACGTAAATGAGCCTTGGCGACCACCTTGGGCATCATTTGCAACCCCAGTGCCCGACTAACTGAACCAGCCTCCAAATCACGTTGCGTATTGAAAACTTTACTATCCTTATTTGCGTTTTCATGAACAACACTATCAGACCGATCAAATAACTTATTCAAGCGGTATGATGGATCCGTTGCTTGCTTAAAACTATCGTTATCAGCATCTGCATGATTTTGAAAAATTTTAGCTAGATCTTCATGATTGATTTCAACCAGACATTCTTTAATTGCCGCAGCAATTTCATCCGTTTCAACTTCCCCACGTTCTCCAAATTGATCGTAAAGGTATTGAAATACTGCGTCACTTGTTTCTTGATCAGCACCGAGTTTCTTCAGTACCAAATTAATTTTGTAAGGATAAAACTTCGTTACTGTTCCATCATTTTTTACAACTTTTAATAATTTTAAAACTGCCAGTTGTGATTCAATTGCCATTTGTAATTTCATTATCAATTCCTCCGAACAATGTTGATGTAACGCCGTTTGTTAACAACGTTTTATATGTATCATTACTAATTATGTTAGACCACAAAGCACAAAAACACAACATGTTGTAGGCCGCTTTTTAGCTTAATACAACATGTTGTGTTTTATACATCATGATTCTGATGCCTGATTTTTGTTTAGTTTTCAATTCAATTAATCATTCGATTAAAGTGCTGAATCCATTTAAAACTGTCACTTCGAAAATACCAATGTATTCATTCTACCTCAAAACCCAACTATTGAAAAGGATTATTTATTACCTGATAATCGAAAATATTCACAAAAAAATTTGAATTATTTTGCATGTATTAAAATTATCGACGTGCCCTCTTTTCTCTCTTCCGTCTCGCAATTGCTGCTTTAACACGAGGCTCTTTTCTAATCAGCATGATAGTATAAACAAAGCTGGCCACGGCTGACTGCAGGTATACATACCAGCTTGAGGATGAGCTAAAATTACGAACAGTAAAAAGATCCTTTAGCAGCTCAGAACGAACCTCATCTGTCACATCAACATGTTCACCATCCATCATTGCAAAGCCAATGCCAAATGCTAATATAATTGCCCAACCAATCAAGTATTGTAAGTTGCGCTTAAGCTTAACAATTTTTCTGTGCCGTTTATCATACTCCTCTGTCGGTTTTAATTGCGCTCCACTGGCTTGAATCAAAGCTGCAACAATTCCTACACCAACCGTTGTTATGATTGAAACAAACGTCACTTTCTCATCATTGTTGAAAAGTGAAATTGCCGCCATAATTAAACTATAAGTAGGAATAGTAATTGCTTCAAATCTAGCTATTGGTTCGTATTTAAATGCATTTCTAGTAAATGCGATAATTGCAAGGACCAGAATAACAATCCCAATCATAACGAATAATTCTCCATTCTTTTAACTACGAGGATGCCATGCCATTTTCATATAAACATCCCCATGTTTTAACTCATCAATCATTTGACCGTACCGTTTTTGACGAGTTTCTTCTCTTTTGGCCTGTGTGATCCACATCATGTAATCATTACGCTGATATGCAGGGCGTTGTTGATACGCATCTGTCAGATTGGACACAGACAGTCCTTGTTTCACCCATTTGGGCATTTCATATATTTGTCTTTTAGTCCGAGTCTTGCTGGGCTGAGGATTTGTGTGTCGTTCAACAGCGTCATTCAATCTTTGAGTAACAATCTTTTTAATTAATTTTTCAGGTAGCGGGTGGTCGTACTCAAAATGAATACTTCCTTTAGTTGTCTGATAACCCTCAAGATCAAGTGCAAACTCTTTTATCACATATCCGGCTGGGTATAATCCAATGTGATGTTTATTATCGATAAAATGAACCAACAATTCATATTGATAAAACGTCGGCATTCCGTAGGGAATTCTTTCTTCGGCGTCCGGCAACTGTTCCTTTAATAATTGGTACATTTGATTCAGCATTGGCTGATGATCAGCTGGAGCCGTCTTAATATAGTCAGTAATAACCGTCATATGCTCACCCCTGTTCGCAAACATCATATCATAATCAATCGCATGGTTGGTGCACACGCGATAAATATTGATAGCAAAAAACGTAGAAACCAACTGCAAATTTCAGCAATCGACTTCTACGTCTTTTATAAACTATCTGTTATCTAGCGTACTTACTACCCATTCTTCTTTCAAACAGTTGCATAAACTGTGACATTACTTGAGTCAAAATGAAGTAGATGACCGCTGCAACAATCAGTGGTGGCACGAAGTTGTATAGTGTTCCACCAACACCAAGTGCTTGTGCGGTAACTTCTTGAACACCAATATAGAACAATACTGATGATTCCTTAATCAAGGTAATAAATTCATTACCCAGGGCAGGAAGAATATTTCTCACAGCCTGTGGCAAGACAATCGAGAACATTGTTTGACGGCTACTTAGTCCTAACGATAATCCAGCTTCTGTTTGACCGTTTGAAATCGAAATAATTCCTGAACGGAAAATTTCTGAAGTATACGCACCTGAGTTAATTCCTAATGCAATCGCACCTGGAATGACACGATCTAATCCTGATCCCAAGAACTGGATTGAAGGAATTGGTAAAACATTCGATAGCGTATAGTAAATCAACATAACTTGAATCATTGACGGAGTGCCCCGGACAATCGAAACATAAATTCTAGAGATCCATTGAAAAATCCGAATACGTGACAAGCGCATTAGAACAAGCAACAGTCCTAACAGGATACCTAGTGCAACACCGATGATTGATATAATTACCGTTAATGCAGTTCCGTCTAAAAATAACGGATAATACTGACCTAGCCAACTAAACATTTAACTACCTCTCTTACTTTGTTGAATCTCCATACTTAGACTGAATTTCTTGAGACTTCTGTAATAACTTGTTCATCTCGCCGCTCTTTTGTAACTTAGTAATAACCTTATTAACCCTGTTCAACAACTTCTTATCGCCTTTACGAACAGCAACATTGATATAACGTTGTGACTTAGGTGTGGTCAAGCTAACCTTAGCAACAGCATACTTGTCAGGGTAGTTCTTCAAATAGTTATCAGCGATTTCATTTTCAACGACAACCCCATCAAGCTTACCCTTTAAAAGCTCAGTCGTTAAACTGGTAACTAATCCTTCTGAAACAACGTTTGCTTTGGTTTGATCCTTAGCAATTGATTCTTGTGTGGTTGTTTGCTGTGCACCAATTTGTGCACCCTTAGTATCAGCAATTGTATTGAACTTATTTGCTTCATCTTTACGAACAAGTAAGACGTTTTTCACAGTGTAATAACTCTTTGAAAAGGCAACTTGCTTCTTACGTGGTGTAGTTGAAACCATTCCGGCCATGACCAAGTCCACTTTATTACCCTTCAAATCGGAAATTAATGAAGAAAATTCTGTGTTTTGAACTTTCAATTTAACGCCAAGATTCTTAGCAATCTTTTGGGCAATTAAAATATCAAAACCTGTGATTTGCTTCTTGCCATTCTTAACAATTGGAAATTCAAATGGTGCGTAATCTGCAGAAGTTCCAACCGTTAAAGTACCCTTATCCTGAATCTTTTTAACACTGTTGTCACTGCTCTTACCACAGCCTGCTAATCCGATAGATAAGACCATCACCAACCCCATTGCAACTAACCAACTTTTTTTCATCCACTTCTTCATACAATTGTCCTCCTACAATTTTATGTAAATAAACATCATCCTTGAATATTTATCCACATCCCTATTTACTACCATAATCTCTAATCCCATTAGTAATGCAATTATGCTCGAATAATGATTTATAATCAATGAATAAAATTGCTTTTTTACGTTAAAGACATCATAAAGGAATTATAGAATAAAATCAAGCAAAAAACGCAAAAAAATGCATATTAATTCTAATTATATGGTTTTTATTGTTAAATAATGCATAAACGTTACACTTGAATTGCCATCACAACAGCATGATATCGGTTTCAAAATTAAACTTAACTACCATTAGTAGTTTGAAATATTTATTTTGACGTTTAAGTTTTATTTACTTAAATCATTCTATTACATATAGTCACGTCTATAAGATGACTGTATTACACAATTAATGAAATTAGAATAAAAATAAAGAACTAGCAGAAAACCACCTTCCACTGGCTCTTTTAGTTACGCAAATAAAAAAAGCCAATCACCCTGCAGAAAGTGATTAGCCATAAATCCAAAGACCAAGATGAATTTATACGGACGAATATAGCACGTATTTCCGAACGATGCAAAGCATATTGCCAAGCTTTAGAATTAATCAAAAGTCTTTTATATTTCGTAATTATTGCAATGATAGAATGTCATTTACTTGTTCAAAGATATAGTCTGGCTTTGAACCAACCAACATTTTCAGATCATGTGCTCCCCAGGTTACTGCGGCGGTTTTGACATGCGCGGCTTGTCCCATTTGAACGTCAAAAATCGCATCACCAATCATTATTGTTTCATCACTTATCAAATTAAATTGTCTTTCAATCAATAATATGCCATCGGGTGCAGGTTTATAATGCTCTACTTGATCGAACCCAGAAACACCATCAAAGTACTGATCGATATTCAATTGTTGTAAATTACGTTGAAGTGGCGTGGAATGCTTACTTGATACAACAAATATTTTTTTCTGATGCTGATGCAATTTAGAAAGTACTAATGGAATATTTGGAAATGTTGTCATATTTTCTTGTTCAATGCTTTGGTATAGCTTTCTAAATGTGCTAAGAAGCGTTTGAAATTCTCTTTCAGTATATGTGTAATCTGGATTCATTTTCTTGAACGACTCTTCAATTGGTACACCCATGTAGTATTCAATTAGAGATTTACTAGGTTCTGAATAGCCTAATTGTTTAAAAGCAGATTGTGTGGCAAGAACTCCCGTTTCTCCAGAGTCAGCCAAAGTCCCATCGAAATCAAAAATAAAATTTTTTATTGGCATGTTTTTCTCCATTATTTTTATGACATTCATATTTGTACCAAGTAAAGTTACTACAACTTTGTTTCATGCTAGATTTGTAACACCTTCTAGTTTAAGTAGAGCAATCTTTCTATTAACACCACCGGCATATCCAGTTAGCGATCCGTCGCTACCAATAACTCGATGACAAGGTATAATAATCGAAATTGGGTTGTGACCAACTGCTCCACCAACCGCTCGTGATGAATTAGTCTTCTTAGCAACGTTGTGCTGCAGAGCATCAGATATTTCTTTGTATGACATTGTTTGACCATAAGGAATCTGCTGAAGAACATTCAATACCCGTTTTCTAAATTCAGTGACTTGCGGGTCCAATGGCAAACTTTGAGGACTTGGACGTTCACCATCAAAGTAAGCTGTTAACCATTCTGATGCTCGTTTATTTGGTTCATTCAATTCATCTTTTATTGTTTTCATATCATAATTAGCCGCAAAATACTTTTGATCATTAAACCATAGTCCTAGTATATTTTGATCATCGCTCACTAGGGTCATGTCCCCAAGTGGTGAATGATATAAATGTGAAAATAACATATCCATACCCTTCTTATTTTTTTAGCTACACTGAGTATACCAGCAAACAAACTATGTTGATATCATTATATGGCTGTCTAATTTTGATCAATGTTAAATACAATTACTCTGTAATCTACCTTTAGGCGAATAAACAGCGTTCAATTTGTACTCCATTTTTTCAAATGTAATTCGGCAAAGGATAAAATCCACTATATGTAATAAAATTTATGTAAATAAACGTAAAAAATGCATTCACAGGTTCCTTAACCAAATTGCAAGTTCAAGACTTACGCTGCCCAGAGGGCTATTCAAGTCTTATCTGGCGTTTTCACAAAGAAAACGGATCGTCCAAACGTGCTTCACATCAACGATAGATAAGTGCTTGGCACACTTTTCTTCACAGAGGGTAAATGTGTGCCAAAATGTGTGCCAAGTATTTCATATTTCTGATCTTTTTTTAGCTTTTTTGCAAGTTTCGAAAACAAACAAAAGCCCCGTAAACTCAACGTTTACGAGGCTTTCTAACCAAATTGCAAGTCCAAGATTTATGCCGCCGGTGGGGGTCGAACCCACACTCCCTTAACGGGAACTGGATTTTGAGTCCAGCGCGTCTGCCAATTCCGCCACAGCGGCATCAAACCAAATCTAAAACTTGTCTTGCAAAAGGTGGTAACCGGATTTGAACCGGTGATGAAGGTTTTGCAGACCTCTGCCTTACCACTTGGCTATACCACCATGTTGCAACTACGACCGAGCCTTACTTGCAAACATGATGGAGTTAAAGTCACAACATCATCACTCTCAGCTAAAACCCAATCAAAGGGCGGTAGGTGGGAATCGAACCCACGCGTGCCGGATCCACAAACCGGTGTGTTAACCACTTCACCACTACCGCCAAGATATTCAGTTAAGCAGGGATAGTAGGAGTTGAACCCACACTGACGGTTTTGGAGACCGTAGTTCTACCATTAAACTATATCCCTATAAAAAATGGAGGGGAGTGGATTCGAACCACCGAACCCGAAGGAGCGGATTTACAGTCCGCCGCGTTTAGCCAGACTTCGCTACCCCTCCATAAATGGCGCGGGACGGAATCGAACCGCCGACACACGGAGCTTCAATCCGTTGCTCTACCAACTGAGCTACCGAGCCATTGAGGTAACTATTAAAATAACAATAATAATGATACGCTTCTCAATATGAAAATGCAACTTATCATTAATGGAGGATACAGGGCTCGAACCTGTGACCCTCTGCTTGTAAGGCAGACGCTCTCCCAACTGAGCTAATCCTCCATGGAAGTGACCCGTACGGGATTTGAACCCATGTTACCGCCGTGAAAGGGCGGTGTCTTAACCACTTGACCAACGGGTCATACAACGGAGAGTAAGGGATTCGAACCCTTGAAACAGGCTTTAACCCGTTTACATCATTTCCAATGATGCTCCTTCGGCCAGCTCGGACAACTCTCCAGTATCCAAGGCCCCCAAAACTTAAGGTGCCAAAGTATTCAATTTCGCATGGCAACGTCCTACCCTTGCAGGGAGCG
>NZ_AZGF01000027.1 GCF_001434475.1 Paucilactobacillus suebicus DSM 5007 = KCTC 3549
ACTGTACTGTCACTTGGTAACGTGCCATCTGCGGCAACACTGCTTGGATCATTGCCCGCTGCTACACTACTAGTATCCGCCATGTATCCCGTCTCTACCGGTGAACTAACTGCGATTTCATTATTGCTTGTCAGCGTCCAATCACCGTAGGTGACTGTTGGTTCTGCACTATCCAAGTTTGTAATTGTGGCATTTCTTGAATATTCTTNATCTGATTCAAACTATCCTCATCTACACCCGCGGGATACTTTGGACTACTACTATCACTTGGATCTATTGGATCACCTTCTGTTTTAGGCTCGTCATAATTTACCAAAATTGAAGAAGCAACATAGTGTAACGTTATAACGTTTGAAGAGGAATTATCCGAAACAGTAAATTGCTTACCATTTTCATCCGTATCCTCAGCAATATATCCGTTAATCGTTGGAACCGAAATTGTGACACTGCCACCGGCAATATTTTTCAAATTAAGATTTGGATCAACGGAAACCTGATCATTGATAGATTCACCATTTTGATCAACATAATTTACCGTAAAGTTGTATGCGTCAGCATACGTTAATGTCACAATATTACTCCCCGTTGACACCTGTTGATTGATATCTGTGGACATCAATATATAATCAGACGGATTGTAATTTTCATCTGCAGTGCTTAATTTCGCATTTGTAATTGTGTCACCATATTTAAATACATCTGTAATTGTAGTATCTGAAACTTCAGATATTGGACTACCAGATTCATCAACATGTTTTACAGTGACAGTTTCATTGTCGGCCGCATAAAACAATTTAATCGTAATTCCAGAACTACCATCGGCAACGTCATTCAGTCCGATTAATTTTGTAATATCCCCACTGCTGTATGCCTGCTCAACACCATCACCTAGATCATAACCAACAATGTGATATCCAGTAATATTGAAATCTGAATCATTAACAGAAGAAACCGCATAATTTTCAGTATAATAAGCTGAATTGCTTCCAGTAGTATCATCGGCTAGTTCATCATCAGTACCTTCCAAAATATGCTGAAATGAAACGGTAGTAGTTTTAGGTTCGTAAGTATACACAATGTTTGAGGTTTGCGGAATAAACGGACTAACAACCGTCGTCGTTGTTCCACTGGAAGCAGTTGCTGGAGTCGTATTTCCATTTGTACTTGCTCCCTCACCTGTTAAAGTCCCCGAAGAATATACAGTAGTTTCATCATCTGGTGAAGTAATCGTATATGACAAAACTCCATTAGCAATATCAACAACTGTATACGTTATTACATACTCCGCCGTCGAATTATGCACTAGTACTTTCAAGACTTGGCCATCGCTTGTAAAGGGTGATAGTACACCTTCACCATTGTTATCGTCTGCAGCTGTTGGAGTAATAAATCCGTCAATATCTACAGGATCCGCAGTGTCATATTCTTCCCCCGCTTGCCCTTTTTGAACAACTTCATCAATATCCTGCCCAGTGACTACATCAGTTACATTTACCTCATCAGTACCTGATGTATTGTTTGTATCTGGGAAAGATTCCACATACTGAGTAGTCTGATAAACATAATTTACCTTTGGCATAAATTCGTTAGTATATACATTATAATTGGTCGATAAGGTACCAGCGGTATCCTTGAATGTCTGTGGTGTGGAACCATTAGTTGCGCCTTTTGTTTGATATATACTATATATAACGATAATGCCATCACTAATAAAATCGGCATTGCTTGTAATTCCTTGAGATACCTTTGGCACATCAGAAGATTTTTCCACATCAATACTTCCATCATCATTATAAACTTCCCAATAACCCCCAATTTCTGCAGATGCACCATCAGCAATAGTAGTTGCTGTATCCTGACCTGTTGTGGTTATAAAGTGGGCAACAATGGAATTCTGGTTACCATCTTCATCAGTTGTAGTTGTAATTTCCAAATAGTTATTAATCTTGCTCGTTGTGGTCAACCGTCCACCCGAATCATACGCAGAAGTTCGCGTAACTGATGCAACTTCAAGAATTGTATGCTCAGTAGCATCTTCTCCTGTAGAAGCGGTTGAGTACTTGCCGTCAGGATTTCTGCCGGAATCATCGGCTGTGGTTCCGCTAGTAACTGTAAAACCGGCTGGCATTGGTTCAGTAACCGTTAAACTGCCATCTTGAGGAGTATCTGACGTATCATCACTCTCCGATGTTGCCAATGCTCCAGTAACCAATAAACTGCTATTATCCGTATTCGATGATGCAATCGTATCCTTAGTTGAATCAATTGTTTCCTGAGTTGTATTTCCTAAATCAACCTCAACAACGTTTGAGTCATTAGAACTACTTTCACTAGCCACTGATGCACTAGAATTCGTGACACCAGAGTCACTTTGCACAGTGGACCCAGAACTAGTCACTGATGTACTTGCACTACTAGTAGCTTGACTTGCACTTGAAGCACTTAAACTAGCTGAAGATGCGCTCGCACTTGAACTGTCATTGGTAGCTGATGATACTGCATCAGTACTTACAGCTGAAGATGATGCCGAACTTGCACTGGCGGTACTTGTTGAAGTAGCAGCCGTGTTGTCTGCACTTCCAGACAACACCACGCTTGTACTGTTAGTTGAAGAACTAGCACTACTTTCTTGTGTCGTTGTGCTCGTTTGATTGGTATCTGCGGAAACCTTATCGTTCCCTAAAGCAAGAGTTGAGCCAAAAATTGATGCAATCGCTATCCCTGCAACTAACCAACTTTTGCCACTCTTATACATTTTAAAATGCACTTTTTTATCTGAAACCATAATTTGACCCCTCCCGATGTATTGCTTTAATTAATTATGGAAGCATTATTATATTCATAACGATTTTATTCTTACATACGTACATAGTCAACATGTTCGTACATATTTTTCACCTATCAAAGTATAAACGTATAGTATAACTAATACTAATATGTATTTATTACTAATATAGATACATACTAATTAAAAAACTTATTAAAGAAACTCCCCATCTACCGCCTCTATTAGTTTATTTTAACGCCCTCTGTAAAAATGATACCAACATACGCATTTTAAATTGTGTCTATCATTTCTAAAATAATAAAAAAATCATTTTGATAATCTTACCAAAAACAACAATTTTAATTATTGCACTATAAAAATTATATATCATTAATCAGGTGTGTAGCTTCCTTGACAACGAATATTTTTATTTTTTTGACACTAGCTTTAATCCATATAAAAAGGTCCATCAAAAAATGATGGACCTCGAAACAATTAACACTGTTAAAAAGCTAAAAACGAAACATTGATCCAGTTGTAAGTTAAATAATTAAATTGAAAACAAAGATTATTTAACTTTCTTAATCATCAAGATCAAGATTGCGCCAACCAAGCACATAATTCCAGCTGCTGGGAACATCATTCTGTAACCAATTGCACCAATAATAATCGATGCGCAGATTGGTCCAAAAACTTGTCCAAGAGAGTTAGCCAAGTTAACAATTCCTAAATCCTTAGCAGCATTATCAGGGTTGGGCAATACTGAAACATTCAAGGCCTGATCCACTGAATTATACATTCCCATTGCCGCACCGCTTAATCCAGCATAGACAAACATCGTCCAGGGAGCAGGATCAATCGCCGGAATGGCAACACCAAGCCCCATGGCAACGGTCGAAACAGCAACTAACAACTTAAGACTGTGAAATTTATCTGCCAACGGTCCACCAAGAATTGCGAATGAAACACCCGTAATCAATAAAATCATCGACATAATCGATAAGTTCGCGGTCGCATTGGCTGAAGATAACTTCATATAATCTACGAAAATATAAAGTTGATAACCCGTGATGACGAATTGCGCTGATACAAACAGTAGCTTACCAAAGACGGCCAAATAGAAATCTCGCACATCCCCATGAATTGGGAAAATAAATGCTTCCAACAATTCTGATCCTTTAAGTTTCTTTACCTTTTCGCCTTTATTACTACCATCTCCAACAAGTAATAAACCAATAACGGTAAAGATAACTTCAAATACCATGAAGACATAAATCCCACTGCTGATTCTGGTAATGTATTGTGACGCAATCATCGTCCCAACGGGTGTCCCAATATTCATCCCGACACCATAAAAGGCAGAAATGGAACCCCTGTACTTTTTAGGCGCTTTATCAGCAATGAATGCCACAATTGGTGCAACCATCAAGTTCAATGCAACTTGGAACAATGACCAGTTAACAATAATCCCCGTAATTGTTGTTACCTTTGTCAGAAAATAGAAACAAATTAATGTTGTGAACATCCCCAGAACAATCCAAGGATTTCTTTTACCCCAACGGCTAACGGTCCGATCTGACAACGCACCTTCGATAATATTGGCTACGGTCGCAACGACCATCGCAATTGTTGCTAACACGGCAACAATTTGTACTTTTTGATCCGGTGCAATTTGCTGGATCTTCGCTGGTAGCAAAGTCGAGTTAACACCTAAGTACGGAACTAACCATCCCAATAATCCAAACAATAGTCCAAATCCTAGGCGATAAGGAAATTTACCTTTAGGTTCCGCCTCTGGTGCTACTTGTTTTTCGTCCATAATTTTCATCCTCCTAGTAAATTGAAAATTACCAGTGATGCTTTTTTGTGCGTCCAAACTAAACTATCTAAAATTATTGCTAAATAAAAGGGGCTCAAAACTAGAAATAAATTTAGTGTTCTCATTCCTAGTAAGAGTCCCCCTCTAATGACAGCATTGCCACTAGTAAATTTTCAATTATAAAGTTTTATTAACTGAATATTTTTAGATTACTCCTGCCACAATGAATCTAATGACACCTTGCCATCTACAAACGGTCCAGGGATCGTTGATACGCCACGGTGGTTACCAAAATAATCTTCATTGAACGTGATGTCATCCCCATCAGGCGTTTCAAATCGTTCTTCTGGTTCAAATGCTTCTCCAAGAAGATCTGAGTCAATAATGTTGTTACTAAAATCTCCGATAAAGTCATACAAATTAGTCTTAACAACCGGCTTACCATCTTGTTCAGTTAGTTCAAAGTCCACCTTGTCCTTGTCGTTAACAAGTGCATGGGTTTCTTTCTTCCAGCCTTTGGCACCATCTAGATAGACATTGCCACTGGCCCAAACTGGTAAGTGTGCAAACTGGGCAACTTGTAATTCTGCCATATCATTTTCTTTGGCCATCTTGCCCTCCAAACGTTTGAATGGCTCGTACCATTCGTCGTAGGTTGGATAGTCATCAAAGACTGCAGTCCCAACTTCTTCGTTTTCTTCAGGATGTGGATCGTCAGCCGCCCACTTTTGAATGAAGATGTTGTTGTAGAAACGATCATCACCATGCAGAATCGTTTGAAATCCGGCCACTTCGGTACGGTGACGAATGTGATATGGCGTGAACCGTGGTTGAAGAGCTCCCTCACCAGGATAATCGGTACCAGCACCAACTAAGGTAAATGAACCCAAGATAATATTATGAATAACGGCTAGGCCTTCTGTTGGAATCTTCAATGAAGATTTAGATAACAGTAAGTTGTTATCGATTGTCGTTGGCCCATGGCTAACCTCAACCCAAATATCCTGGCTTGGCATCGCCCCTTCAAGACGAGGTGCCGTGCCATCTGGTGCATAGTTGTGATCAAACAAGTTTTGACTGATTCGAGTTCCTTGAGCTTCCCAGTCACACCACAGTCCCATTGTGCAATGATCAAAGTGATTACGACGAATTGTTACATCAATCGCAGCGTGCATCTTGATACCAGCAATTTCAGCACCTGCCAGTTCCTGCATGTTATTGATATGATGAATATGGTTGTCTTCGATCAGGCTGAATACCCCACCCTGACGTCCGACAATTCCATCTTGCTCGCAATCGTGAATGTTGTTGCGACGAACAATGTGATGACCAATCTTTTCTTTTAACCAGCCATGATATTGTCCCCGACAAACTGCGTCACGTTCCATTTGTGTTGGACTCTTCACGTGTTTGTAAGTAAAGTACTGATCATTTTCAACATCACGATACTTACCCAGCGAAATACCTGCACAGCGGCTATGACTAATATCACAATCTTCAATGATCCAGCCCATCGACCAGTGCGGTCCAATCATACCGTCTTGATATGATGCAGGTGGTGCCCAGGTCGTCGCAGCTTTGTTAATCTTAAAGCCACTGACCGTGATATAATTAACTCCGGTTTCTTGTGGCCAGAACACTTCGCGACGCACGTTAATATCTACATTTTCCTTGTTAGGATCTTGGCCTTGGAAATTGGCATAGATTACAGTCTCGTTCTTCTCCTCATCTTGTTCCGTGTACCATTTGTACACAGAATCTTTTTGATTCCAAGAACGAGCATAAATCTCACCTTTAATACATTCATCTAATGTGAGTGTCTCGTATAATTGCAAATCATTGAGGTAAACCGCACCAGTATGCTTACTTACTGGGCCGTTATACCAGTCACCTCTAACAAAGGTGGTGTACGGGTTATATGAACCGAACAAACTATTGTTAATTCTAACAACCCAAACATTGTCCTGATACTTCTCCCAAGTCTTAACTGGTTCTGCACCGGTAATTTCTGCCTTCAATGGTTCAACACTGCGATACGTGATTCGTGCGTCCTTCGTGCCTGCGTGAATTGGATTAACATTCTCGCGGTAAATCCCAGGAAATACGAGTACTTCATCACCCGGCATAGCCATTTTGGCGGCATCACTAACCTTCTTAAAAGGTCGCTCCTTTGTGCCACTGCCGTCAAAGATTGCACTTGCGTCAACATAAATCTTCACAATAACATCTCCTCATCTTTTTACTCAAAACATCCAACACTTTCATGATCCCCTAGCATTGATCTCCCGCTATGGTATAACATTAATCATGTTTACATTTACTATTGTATGAAAGCGCTGCCAAAAATGTTTGAACAAATTACTTTTAATTTGAACAAAATGAAAAGGATAAAGCTACCCATGGATTTAAAACACTTATACATCAAGGCATTAGAGGTGCCAGCAATTGAATTTAAAATAACCGACCGAAGTCCCAAAATTGTTTTTAAGCAGGGTAATATTCTAACTTCCGCTTATATTTCGATCATCAAAAAAATGCCGAGTGACCAAATTTTAAGCATTCAACGACATAGCCAAAATTTATTTTCCATCTGCGTAAATTCAAAAGATTCTCGCTATATTTTTGGCCCAGTAATGCTCACAGATGCAACGCCAAATACTCAGATGAAGGAACAAGAAAAAACAATTTACTTACCACAATTACTTAACTCCTACCCACTGCCGCGTGAACAATGTATTAATCAACTGCTTGTTTTCACCAACATGTTGGATCTTTCATTTACTTATGATGATTTAGAAACCGCATTTCAACAAACTACTCCGTCAGACGAGTTCAGCGATAAGCTCGTTTTGGTTAATTTTAAAGATGAAGGTGCTCACGTCAGTTACGCATACGAAAAAGCACTCAAAACTGCGGTTGAGATTGGCAAGCCTTCAATGATTCACGATGCATTTGTCGGACTGGTAAATTCTGGCAGAATCGGTATTTTGTCAGATGAAAGCGATCTGCGCAATATTAAAGATTGGGGAATCATCTGCACCTCAGTCACTCTGCGTGCCGCCATTGATAGTGGTATGGATTATGACCAAGCCTATTCTCTCAATGATCATTACGTGCGCAACTTAGAAACACTCAAAACCTACGACGAAGTTATGAATACGATTGAAAAGATGTTACGGGATATGGCTCAACGTGTGAGTCAGCTAAAATCCGTGCATCTGTCAGCACCTGTTCGACGAGCCTACGAAATTTTGATGAACGAACCTGAGACTAGAATTACGGTCCAACAATTAAGTAATCAACTAGGAATTTCCTCCCACTATCTCTCTAATATGTTCAAAAATGAAGTTGGAGTACCCCTCTCAAAATTTAAAATGCTAGTCAAAATCAATCGGTCGTTAGAAATCCTCCAAACCACGAATTTACCATTATCTGAAATTGCCGCCATTATGAATTTCTCAGATCAGGCCCATTTAACCCGTGAATTTGAAAAATACGTTGGTGTTTCACCCAGCCAAGCGAGGATTCACCCACATACTACCGACGATTGGCATCTATACAATTTTTTGAAGATTAACATTGGGTAGTCTTCCATGTTATGATAGTACCATTAATGATACCGCTTACTAATATGTTAGTTGGCGGATGACAAATAAAATCGGAGTGATTACCATGAGTATTTTAGGAACCCAAACGTGTGCCGTCTGTGGCAAACAGATTACCCCACCACATTCACGTTATCGAATTGAAAATGATGAGGTAATTTGCAACAGTTGTTACAAAGAAGCACAGATTCAACCTGGTCAAATGCATTTTGGTAAAATCAAAATGACATCAGGTCAAATCAAAAAGCAAATCAGAGATATTGACAAACAAGCTAAATTAGTCGAAAGAAAGGCCTCCTCAATTGAAATTCAACTAAGTGCAACGGGTGTTTCAGCCGCCGCAGTTAGCAAAGTTTCTAAGGAGCAACTTGCTGCCGTCGGTTTAAGTATTCGTGGTAGCGAACGTATTATCACGGCACTGTTTGGCACATTCGAAGGATCAGAATGTTTACTAATGGCAACACACAAAAAAATCATGTTACTGAGCGAGGAAACATTAACCACTTACGATCTCCCATCAGTCAGTAAGCTAGTTGTTCATGATGCCGTGGTAGATTTTAAATTCAATGCAATTCCAGTCACTGTCCACGGTGACGATACTGCTTTAGCACAAAAGTTCGTTGCAACTGTTCAAGAAGAACTGGTTAAATACCAAGTATAAATTATTTGCATTCACCGGCTCAACGCAGTATGATGCGTGCTCAACTTTATTTCCAACCGATCGTTGAAGATCGCTCGTATAATTATTAGTAAGGAAACTCTTACTCGTAATTATTGCGAGCGGTCTTTTTATGTTAATTTAGGGAAAAATAGGTATCATTTCAGCAATCTCTTATCTGGTTTGATACAATGAGGTAAGAAATAAGGAAAAGAGTTGGTAACTTTTTATGGCAGCACTCACCCCACAAATGGGTAAAATATTCTTAATCATTATCAACGTGGCAATGTTGCTCTGGAGCTACTACGTTTTAATGAAACAGTACAACAACGAAGCAGAATACCAAGGCTCCATCTCTATGGCACTTAAATACTTTCATACCGTGCAAGAAGCCACTCAAAAAACCAAAGAGGGCCATTCTCAAGTTATGAAAATGATTGTAACTTACGCACTACCCCCGTTTATTTATGTATTCGTAACGGATTGGTTACTGCAATATACTGGGCAAGCGATGATCCGTTCAATTATTTCAAACGCGTTAATTCTGTTAATATTTGGTGGAATGGCAGTTATTGTCCACGAAATGTTTTCTAACAACCAAATGTATCCATTTAGTCTACGACATATGATGCCATTACGTGGTAGCGTGACGCGAGTCGTCATTGATATGGTTCGCAAACGAATTGGTGAACAAATTAATACTGGTGGATTCAGTTTTTACAACAAATACAACGCCTATGATCCACTGAACGTAGACTACGCATTTTTGACAAAACCTTGGCGTCAAATTCATTCTGTTGATATCGAAAAAATGATCGTAAAATACCAGCATGAAGAATGGTGGCAACCACTTGATATCAACGAGCGCATTACTTTAGGAATGTATTTTAATAACGCCCAAATGACCCTTGAAGCAATGGCTGATAAATACGATCAACAAAGTGATGAGGAAAAACACAAAGAATTTATGCGCAACAAACACACTAGTCAAATTATGTTTTTAGTCATTGCCGCAATTATTATTATGCCGTTAATATAAGTCTAAGCACACAATTTATTAATAACTGTGTGCTTTTTGTTTATTTATCATACATATATAACTAATAATATTATTGATAAGCCGTATACTAGTTGCTATATTGTAAGCGTGATCAATTGAGACAGGTTGGTTACAAAAAGCACAAATTCGAGACCCCTTTCCCGAGTTTTTGCGAACCTTCTTTCTATTTTTTTGTCACATCATTTACAGTGCGGTGAATGGTGGGCGCATTTTGGCATTCCTGAATCAAGTTTCGATTGGCGACGGGGATGTCTTTTTTGCGTCAATTTTTCTATTGAGCCACCACGTGATATGGGTTAGGTAAATTATTAGCAATTTTTTCGTTAGTCACAAATTGAAGTTCCTGGGCCACGATTTCCTTTGCTTGGGGATTTTCGTAAACGTCAAGCTTATAATCAATTTCCTTTAAATTATCAGCAATCTTTTGTTGCTGAAGCTCTACTTCATGACGGTGTTTTTTAAGTAAAGCTTTTCTCTGTTCAATGGTTGCTGGTCCACCCATTACGTACTTAATATATTGACGAATATCATCTAATTTCATTCCCGTATCTTTGAGACAGCAAATCGTATGAATTAAATTAAGGTCGCCATCCGTGAATTCACGGTAACCGGATTGGTTTCTAGCAACAAATGGTAGCAATCCTTGTTTGTCATAAAATCTGAGAGTGTAGATTGATAAGTTTACCTTTTCTGAAACTTCTTTGATTGTATAAGTCATTTTGAACCTCCGTAAGGCTAGATGTAGCTCTAGGATTTTTTTACATAATACACTTTATTTTTTTTAGATACAATTTTTAAATTAGTAGTTGTTTCTTAACAAGCGTGCACCAGATTAATATATAAACTAACTATTTAACCATGTTACAGTGAAAAATCATACTCTGATTAACACTAAAAACACCACATCAATTATTAGTGTTAATATGAAAAAATAATGATCTTCAATTTTTAAATAACTGAATGATAAAAATAACGCACTATTTTTATCAAACGGACCATTCGCAAGCTTTCATGAAATTGATGACTTTGACATTTTCACTAACAGAAAGGAAAAAAATATGCACAAATTTAAACTACTCAATAATTGGCCGATTAATGTTCCTAATATTAGCCAAGAAGAAAAAGACTATGCAAACAAACTATTCAATAATTCCAATGTTTGGCAAACCAACCCAAGTTTTGTAATACCTGATGGTAATGAGAAAATACTAGATATGGCAACTCTTGCATTGGAATATGAAGCAGTTAGTTATAAAGATAGCTACGATTTTTACACAGTTGACCTTTTAACGGCCTACACAAACAGTCATGATTCTGCGGAACAAACAATCAGTAACATCAAGACCGCTATAAATGACAAATTATCTCAAAAGTCCTTGGTACTATACATAGCTGGATTGCTTCGGTTAAAAGAATTTTTTCCAACCGACTACCAACAATTGCAACAATGGATTCTTGAATATATCGACAGCGATCATCCAACGCTTGATATACCTTACATTTGTACGGTTGCTACCAAATCAGAATACGTAAATAGTTTTTGTAAATTAAATGGCATTAACTTTAATCCTGATATTACTCAGTCAAGGTCAGAACTCACAATTCGACAACTGCAACATTCTGCCCACCAAGTCGCAGTGGACCATGGTTGGTGGAACGAACCTGATGAATTTGGAACCTTAATTGCGCTAGCCCACTCTGAACTGAGTGAGGCATTGCAGGCTGACCGAAAAAATGTCGATCCTGACGACCCACATGGTGTACCAACTGAACTTGCTGACTGTATTATTCGGATACTAGACATGGCCGACTACTATGGTTGGGATATGCAAGAAGTGCTAGAGAAGAAAAATGAAGTTAATAAACACCGGGCTTTTAAACATGGTGGCCGTAAATACTAATTTAAAATATCGATCAATCATGATTGGATACGTTTGGTAACTTATTTATGTATTTACTAAAACTGTTCAAATTTGCGTATTATGTATTTTCACCAAATGGTTACGCCTAATTGTCGGTTGTGCTTTTCCATTTTGCTTCGCTGAAACGTGCCAAAAGTAACTGCTCCACATAATATAATGCACCCTCACTCAATCCCCATACCCCGGGGATTAAGTGAGGGTGCATTATATTAATGGAGCAAAACGTTACTTTTGACACTCTGATTTAGGCCGAAATAATCTTCGAAACAATTCCTTCAAAATTGGCATTGTGTTTTAAGAAATTAATCTTCTTTCTACTTGAGGCACCATCAAATAACTCGATTAATTGAAACGCTCTATTTCTGTTAATCTTTTCAACCGATTTAATTTGTTGATCTGAATCATCTGTAATAATACTTTGAGCCTCAATTCGATTCTGAGCTCGAACCACAAATGCACTCTGGTTCAAATACTGGCATAGAAAATAATATCGCTGTCGTTTATTTTCAGCACTTTTCTTGGTTTCATCATCCAGCAAAGGAGCTTTTTTAATTAACTCCTCAACTTTACCAATTTCACTTTGAAGCTGAATATACTCCTTACACAATAAACAGACATCTTGTTCACGGCCAATTTGATGATGTTCAACTTCAACTCTATCGTGCTCGTCAATTACATCGACACATTCACTGAATAAAATGCCACGATATTTTTTTAATTTATTTTTGTCAGTCGTGTTTTTTTCAACCATCTCAATCACTCGATTCTAAATAAATCATTTATTTAAATGAAACACTATGTATGTCACAATCACTTACTAAATGTATGAATTAACTTTTATTTTATCATGGAATCCGATTTCGTCCATGACTAAACATTAAAAATCAATAAGACAAATCAAATTAAATGTCGTTGACAGTATCTTATCACGTTTTTCCAAGTGTCCACAATAAAAAACATCCCTGTTGCTAATCGGAGTTTTAGCGAGGGATGCCAGGATGTGTGTGTTACCAGACGCACTTTCTAGTAACGCTTTGAGGAATAGAAAAAGGATCTGCATTCAGCTTATGGCTACTGAATACGCTTTCAATATACCAAGGAGTTATCAATTGTGCAACCCCTTAAACCAAATTTGTCCTAATAAATTTTTTTATTTTTTTCGATTACCACAGTTTTCCTAACTTATACGAAAATCTATATAAAAAGCAATCAACGTAATAGTTGACTGCCCAAAAAGAATTAACCAAAATAATTAATTTTCGATTAGATCACGATGTCTGTAAACTAAATACCCAATAATAAATAGGACCATTCCCAATAATGTCATCCACCAAAATGTATCCCACTGAATTTGTTTCGTTGGCACATTATTAATCCATCCATATGGTGAGACTTGTTGTAACGACTTAGGTAATTTTACTAAGGGACCAAAGTACAGGGAAAAAATTCCGTAAACTGGAACAATCCAAGCGACCGTTTGAATTCTTGGCCAAAGTGCCACCAACAATGCAGCAACGCCACCAGCAATTAAAATCGCCGGCCAAAAAGCGATAAATGATCTTAAAAAGCGGCTAACTAGCACTGGACTCTTCATACTAGCATTGCCCACAACTGCCATTCCAAGAACCGCTAAAAATAATGTCCCAGTTCCCACAACCATCGCATGGATCGAATAACTGAAAAACATTTTGCCTCTTGAAATCGGCTTAGCATGCATCATTTCCAAGTATCCCTTCCGTTCATCACCGTTGATCCTAAAAATGGTGATGAGTATCGGAATTGTAGCGACCACCGCAAAAACAAGTGATAGCTTATTTGCAAACGACATAACAATTGCTCGATTAGCAGAGCTGACTGCTCCAGAACTTAATAGCTGGGCGATCGTTGGATTAGTTTTCATCAAGTTACCGATGGTTCCAAAGATCGAACCATACATCGCTCCCAAGACGAAAAGACTGGCAAACCAAACAGCAAAGCTGACACGATCTATTCTCATCAATAACGTCAATGGCCCACGTAAAAATACTGAAGCTTTGTTACGACCATCTCTTTGTGCAATTAGTCCCGCACCAATGTCACGAGTTGCTGAAATACCCACAGTTACTGCCAAAATAACAATACTCATTGCTAGTATGAGCAATACAGGTCCCCAATTATTACCGTTATACAAATTAAGTTTTTCAATCCATCCGTACACGGTCCACCAAGTATAATCTGGATTTTGAATATCTGTTACCATTCTAGCAACAAAAGTAATACCTAAGACCAAATAGCTCCAAATAGTGGCACTTCGCGCATTATTAAAAATTTGGGCTGTCAGTAAAGAAACCATGCCAAACATAAACCCGAATGCGGCCAATCCAATGCCAAAAAGCCAACTACCATTGGCGGTAGTACCACTCATGCTAGCGGCCTGAATGCCAATTACTTCAATAACACCAGCAACCAAATTAATAAATACTAACTCACCAACAGATGCTAGCAATGGGCTTTGACGTCCAACACCATGAGCTAAAACGTATTCAGTCACCCCATCGTCTTCTTCGCTTCTAGTAGCATGAATCGCAAAATAAATATTCATCATTGCAGCAATTAATCCCATGAAAACAACCATCTCAGCACCATAAATTACTGCGACTGTATAAGGCTTATTGGCAGTAAATGGTCCAAGTAGTGATACCATTGCGGGTGTTTTCAAAGTTGTCACGATTGAATTCATCGAGGCCTTCGATCCGTATAAGCTATCAAACTTACCAGCTGCACCGGCCATCATTCCTGCTAAAACGGCAATCCAGACGACAATTTTTAACCAGTCACGACGTAGATTCATTCTGGTTAGACGCCCGACATTCGCAAATCTATTCGCCATCATGACTATCACCTTCCTGGTTGTAGTAGCGTAAGAAGAGATCCTCCAGTGTTGGTGGAGTACTTTGTAATCCCACAATCTCTAGATTGCTGACTGCACTGATAATCTGATTTAGTTTCTCAGAGTCAACTGAAAAAACAGCTTTATTAGCAGACTTGGCGTCAAAATTGTGAACACCGTCCATTGTCTCAAGTGAAGCAACAGGTTGTTTAGTAGTCACGGTGACGACTGTTCGACTCAATTGACGCATTTCGTCTAAAGTACCAGTTTCAATGATCGTGCCCTCACGAATAATCCCAATCCGATCACACATCCGTTCTACTTCACTTAGAATATGTGAAGATAGCAGCACACTTTTACCATCATTTTTTAACGCCAATACCTCATCTTGAAAAACTTCTTCCATCAGTGGATCAAGTCCACTTGTTGGTTCATCGAAAATATATAATTCTGCGTCACTTGAAAATGCGGCAATCAGCGCGACCTTCTGTCGATTTCCCTTTGAGTATGTCCTGCATTTCTTGCTTGTGTCCAAATCAAATTTTTTAATTAGTTCATCTGTCCTGGCACTGTGTTTTTGGCTGTTTAACTTTAAAAACAAATCAATGACTTCGCCACCGGTTAGATTAGGCCACAGATAAACATCCCCCGGCACGTATGCCAATCGCTTGTGAATTGATACAGCGTTGCTCCATACGTTCTGTCCAAACACCGTGGCAGACCCACCACTAGATCTCAAAATTCCCAATATCGTCCTAATTGTGGTCGACTTCCCCGCGCCATTGGGACCAATAAAACCAAATACTTCCCCTGCTTGAACATTAAATGTCACATCTTTCAATGCCTGAAATTTACCGAACCGTTTTTGCAAATGCTTTATTTCAACCACATTATCCATCACTATTTCCCCCTTTTCCTGCACGACCAAAGTATAGGTCTTCATTGACTAGCTAGTCAATTAGTCTCGGGTCAACAGTTTTAGACCTTATAATCGTTGATTTAACAGCGTGTAAGGCAAATTATCAGCAGTTATTTTTAAGCCAGTCAATTCATTAGTATTCCAGTTTTATATTAGTGATATATTATTGTTAATAATTGTTCTATGAGAATGCAGACTTTCAGTTAGCACAAGGCGCAATGCATGAAGGTAATCCAGTTTATTCAGTACCAACAATTTGGATGAGGAGCAATTTATTAAAGTTTTAATGAAAATTGGTAACATTCTGTAATTTAGTTGTTAGATATATTTGTAATTTAAACGGTCGATTGCTATAGTTGAGCCGTATTCATTCACCATACAGCAACATGACTAAACTTAGAAAAGAGGTTGGTTGCAATGAATAAAAATCTAGCAATTACTGCCGCCGTTGGTGCAGGCATTGTGGCCTGTAAATTTGCCCCAAGACCAATGAAAGCCATGATTTTAGGAAATCGATCATTATTTGATGCTTCGCGAGAGACATTAAATCCTCAATCACCACTCTTTGGCAAAAAAATTGGTTTTTTAGGATCTTCAATTACTTACGGAGCCGCTTCGCACGGTTCATCTTTTGTTGAGTACTTGCAGGCACGAGACGGCGTCATCCCCACTAAATCTGCTGTTAGTGGCACTACTCTTGCTGGGCATGAGTCTCAAACGTATGTCAGCCGGTTGATTCATGATTTTGACACCAACGATCATTACGATCTGTTTGTTTGTCAGTTATCGACAAACGATGAAAGGTTTGGCAAAGTGATGGGCGCCCACACTCCTGCAAGTCAAACTGGAAACTTTGACACAAATTCGACCCTTGGTGCCATTGAGTTTATCTGCCAATATATTAACGAAAATTTTCATTGCCCAATTTTGTTCTACACTTGCGTTCGTAAAGCGGGCTCATCTTACGGTGATTTAGTAGCCAATTTGGACGAATTACAGCTAAAATGGCACTTTGATATCTTGGATTTATGGTCAAACCCGGTCATAAAATCCCTTAATAAAAGCACTCCCTATGCGATGCTTGACGATGCTCACCCAACCAAATTGGGTTATCAAAAAATCTGGACACCTCTTTTTGAACAAGCCATTGAAAACATGATTGCACATCAAAAAGAGTAACTCGACAGATCACTTGAATTTCACCCATTAAAACGTGTAAAGTATGTATCAATTATTAATGATGTGGAGATGAATATATGACAAAACCAATTGGCTTTCATTTTGATGGCGAGATCAAGCCCGAGCAAAGCAAACAGCAGGTTCAAAAAAATGATCAAATAAAAGGCCCTCAGCAAGCGTCAATCAACGATCAACTAATCAGCTACTTAAAGGCTGAAAACTCAAGTCCCGTTACTGAAACGTTTTCGATTTCAGAACACACACAGCAACGACTGGATAAACTAACCTCTTCTGATACAAAAATTTTAAATAACAAATCGTTGTTAGTTAATTTCGCAATCGATCGTTTGTTGAATGATATTGAAGAAGAATCATTACATTAATAATTAAGATCTAACAAACGTAATTAGCGTCCCATAAACAGTGTCAAAATCATTGATTTAACAAGTCTAAATGTGCACCAAATAGCTATGTTTAGCTATATAAGGCCCTCAATACCTAAAATCCAAATTCAGGATTTTAGGTATTGAGGGCCTTATATTCTGGAAACAAACCATCTTTATTTCCGCTTTTATTTTAACTATGCCGTTTCTTCAACATCTTGATTTTCATCGTTAGTATTCACAACTTCTTTACCAGCAATCTGGTCCAACAACGTATCCATCTGATCAACATCGTCATCACAATCAAAAAGTGCACCGTGATAAATATCTCGAATTGGATCCTTAATGTCGGCAAATTTTGTCTCGAATTTTCGAACCGTATATTCTCCACTTGGTTCAACTAAAAGAATGACGCACGACTTTGCTTCCTTTTTAGCATGCGTAAACGTAATAGGAAAAGCATACTCATCGTAACGAACACCATCATTTGCCGCAGCATGAGCCTTTCTAGCTGTCAAAACGTTTTGAATGTTGGTAACAATCATATCACGTGTCATTTTCTATCAATTCCTTATTCTAAATTAATGTTTTCAACGACTATTAACGTAACATATAATTGCTAAACTCTTCAATGCCTATCAGAATAAATTACAGTTACAAATTCCTTAATAATTTTTCAATTAGATTTACAGAAACTTAGCCAAACAATCGCCAAAAAGCCACAAACTCGGTCTACTATTGAGCCATTCATAAATGAAAGAAGATAATGCATATGACAGTTATTCATAAATCACACTCATACAAACGCCCCATCTTCACATCACTGATTGTCTCAGAAGTACTTCTTGTCAGTTGGCTAATCAAAAGACATCATGCTAAACACACCAAACAATTAGAAGCAAAATCAACGCAAGCATAATTTTTTACACCGTTCATACTCAATGCTATGATGAGTCAGCCTAGAAGATAATAACTACTAAGGAGCTGACCAATATGGCGGAATATGATGACTCAATAAAAAAGCTAACACCACTGCAACGCGAAGTAACCCAAAATGCAGCTACCGAGCGTCCTTTCAGTGGCGAGTATGATAATTTCTATGATCAAGGAATTTACGTCGACGTTGTCAGTGGCGAACCACTATTTTCCTCAACGGATAAATACGACGCGGGTTGTGGTTGGCCTTCCTTTACACACCCAATCAACAAACTCAAAGAAAATCGTGATGAAAGTTTTGGCATGCACAGAATTGAAGTCCGCAGTCCAAAATCACAATCTCACCTTGGTCATGTCTTTAGTGATGGGCCTCAAGATGATGGTGGACTTAGGTATTGTATTAACTCTGCCGCATTGAAATTTATCAAGTATGATGACTTGGACAAATCAGGTTATGGTGAGTACAAACAACTATTTAGCAAATAAAAAAAATCGAGAGGATGATGTGATCCTCCCGATTTTTTTGTTACTTATCACTCTTAGCCTTTTTTCCGCGTTCTTTAATTAGATCTGCCATCGTGGAAATGTCATTTGCTGAAGTCGCAGTATCTCTTAGTTTGACGTTAGGAAAACTTTTAAGTAATCTCCTTTGAACATAGTTTAAGTGGGGTAAGCGCCCTTGCTTATCGTGGGCACGATAATCTACCCATGAACGTTCGGCTTCAATTCTAGAACCTTCATCAGCAACTCTGGTTTTTAATTCAGCTTTCATTGATTCAACAGTTTCACCGATCCGATTGGTGGCAGCACCAAATGCCATCGCGTTAGCAATAGTAAAGCCAAAGTCAAACATGATAATGGCAATTAATAAGATTCCGGCAAAGATTCCATAGTTGGTTGAAAAATGAACTACTATTTTGGAGATCACAGGATGAATAAATTTAATAATAATAACTACACCAAAGCCCCAAAATAGTGAAATTGGCAAGGCAACTCGACCATTCAAATTTAACGGGATTTTACTGTAATCCCACCACCGTGCGTGAAATAATTTTTCCATGAGCCAACTCGTTACGTATTCAATCATCGTAATTAAAATCGCACTCATGACAAACAGCATAGCAATATTTTTTTCAAAAGGTTCTACAACCGCCAGTACTGCCATCATACTGAACCCATATACTGGAACAACCGGACCAATCAAGAAACCAGAGTTGGTCCATTTTCGTTTACGAACACTGACATAGCTACTTTCCCATAACCAGCCAACAACGGAATATGCAAAAAAATACAGTACCCAGACAGCAAACTCCTCTTCCAGATTGATAATTTCAATTTGGTGTGCCATTAAAAATCTCCTCCAGTTAAACGTTCATTGGCTCATGATTAACAATAAATCGCTTTTGTACGACGTTTCCAACTTCATCAAGTGTCAGTGCGAAAATTCCACCATTTTCAGCTCCAGATCTACTACCGGCATCAATTAAGTAGCGAGGAACATCATTCTTATCTGCCTGCATCTTAATAAAACCAATGCCATTTAAAAATTGAACTGGTGTATGCCCTGAAACAATTACTTTTCCCAAATCATTGTGATGCCAGTTATCACTAGAAGCCTCACCATCAAAGAAATAATCGTTACGAATCCACAACAAATCATTCTTTGCTTGTTGCCCTAGTCCTTTACCCCAACGAACTCCAGCATGAACAGCAAATAATTGATTTGCTTCCCAAACAATGGGAAGTTGAGCTAAAAATTTGGTGTAAATACCGAGTTGCTGATCGTTCAGCGCATTGGCAACACCAGCCAGATTAGTCGAATGAATACCTAGGTTACGCCACGTTAGAACTCCACCATTTAACTTCCAAGTTTGATATTCAATCTCATCAAAATTGGCTGTCTGCACCCAAAAGTTGTCATGATTGCCAAGTAAGGCAACATCACCGCACTGATTCACTCGATCCATAATGATATCAAGAACTCTCAATGGTTCAAGTAGCATTGGTATCGTATTCCCATCCACGTAGCGTTCGCTAACTCCATCAATGTAATCACCCAAAAACACAATTTTTGACGACTGAATCGTATCGTCGTCAAGCACGGCAACCAAATCGTCAGCAGCCGAGTGAACATCCCCAATAAACGTATAATTCATCAATTACACTCCCAAACATCAAAATCAAGATCGATTTCGAAGTATTGTAATTCATCACTGCTAGTATATATTAGTGAACGCAGATGGAAAAGACAATTAGCGTGTTTTTAGCGTATTTTGACTGTTTAACACACGAAAACAAGATATGAACTGACGCTGATCAATTCACATCTTGTCATTAAATAATCCCAAAAGTGCCAATTTCTTCTAATGTTAACAATTTCTTTGAGATTTCCAGCAAGCTACCTAGCTCTGTGCATTCAAGACAATTGAAAATTCGATATCCTCTCCAGCTGAGATATGATAAGGCGGTTCAACATCTGCACCCCAGCTATCAATACCGCCGACGCCCCTAATTGCTCCCATAACAGATAAGACTGTTCGTCGTGGCACTGGTAATTCTTCTTGATGTGTCGCTGATTCCAATTCTTCTGACGTGTAAGGTAAGCAGCTAAATGCGAATGGTTGCGCACTCTGGTGAATCTTCAATGAAAATTCATTATCATCAGTATCAGCATTATTTAAAGTTGTTTGTCTGTTAACCAATAGACTCTCAGTGTTCATATGAACGCCACAATCCTGTGGAATCAAATATTTCGTGACGGGTAGGCCATCAACATGAAACTGGCCTTGTTGTGCACCTGCCATCCGATCTGGATAGGTTTCACCAGATAATCCACAATAATCAAAGCTGGTCGCCACAGTTGGCATAACCATCCTAATACCAAATACTGGCAGTTCTGGCAATTGGTCATTGCCGTGATAATACGCCGTTAATTTAATTTCGCCATCATGCTCCACGTGATAATTCATATCAACCGTTGTCTGTGGACTGGTGGCTGTAACGAATGTAAAACAGATATCAACGTCATTGCTAACCTCATCACTTGTATATTGATTATTCACAGGAGCAACCGGTAATTCAATTGGGTGGCCGTTCACAGCTACTTTAATTTTTTGGCATGTTGAAAACATGTCAGCACTGTACCACACAGCAGATTTTTCTGAAAAATGGTTACCACGATCGTTGTCGGTAGTTGCACGCCAAAATAATGGCCGTGGTGTTCGATAAACCCACTCCTTACCATCAATTAGCATTGATTCAAGACCACCAGCTTCATAGCTGAATATATAACGATAATTTAATCCATTTAGACCAAGTGTGCCGTCGCCATAGACGACATGCATCTGTTCTTTAATATTGTCCATAGAAATATTTCACCTCTTGTGCAGCCGGTTTTAATGTTCGATCAGCAAATAGTAGTCCATCACCAGAAAATGAGTAATCAGAGTGACGATCATCGAAATCACCACCGTAGCGTAATACTGGTTTACCGGTAACTTCATCTTTAACTAACAGTGCCTGATCGATAAAGTCCCAAATGAACCCACCCTGATAACTCTCGAAATCGTGAATTAAATCATCATATTCCTTCATTCCGCCGACAGAATTGCCCATGCTATGCATATATTCACAGTTTAAGTAAGGCTTATCCGGATGATTGGTCAGATACTGCCGAATAGCTGCTGGCGAAGCATACATTCTGCTTTCAACATCAGAAATTCGGGACCGATACTCTGGCGTATACACAACTCCCTCATAATGTGTGAGACGAGAATCATCCATATCGTGGTAGTACTGATCCATGGCGGCAATATCATCCCCTGCATAAGATTCATTTCCTAGTGACCAAAATAAAATTGACGGGTGATTTTTCAACAACTCGTAGTTACTACGAGCACGATCCACCACTGCTTCTCGCCACTGTGGCAATGACCCTGGCACATTGTATGAGGGCTCGACTGCTCCCATTTTTTGCCAACTACCATGACTTTCCAAATTATTTTCTGCCATTACATAAATACCGAGTGTATCGCAAAGATGGTACCATTCAATTTGATCCGGATAGTGACACGTTCGCACCGCATTAATATTTAACTTGTCAAAAGTATCGAGATCGTCCAACATATTTTGTTTTGTGATGCATCGACCAGTTTTGTCATTCCACTCATGACGATTAACTCCAGAAATTATTAGCCGTTGATGATTTAGCAAAATAACATTGTTTTTAATTTCCATCTTTCGAAAGCCAAACTGATATGGAATTAACTCTAAAAGATTACCGTTCTCGTCAAAAACGGACAGCGTTAACCGATATAGGTAAGGATTGTTATGAGACCAAAGATGAACATTGGTGATTCTTAAATCGGAAAATTCGATGTGAGTGTCTAAGTCACTAGTTTCATCAAATAATAGTTTACCGTTGGCATCGGCCACTGCTAATTTTACGTTGCCTCCGATAATTGCGGCACTGGCAGTTAATTTAATACCAATATTTAACCTACCAACCGTCAAATTTTCTTCGGTCGTCGGCTTAATGTCTAAATCGTAAATGTGAAATTTGGGTTGAGTTATTAAGCTGACGTCTCTGAAAATACCAAAAAATCTGAAGAAATCCTGGTCTTCAATGTATGAAGCTGAAGAACGTTTAAACACTTCGACCGCCAACTTATTGCCATGAGGCTTCAAGTAATCAGTTATATCAAACTCTGACGGCGTAAAGCTATCCTCAGAGTATCCAATAAATGTTCCGTTAATCCACACATACATCGCCTTATCAACACCTTCAAAGCGTAAAATACACTTTTCATTATTCTCGCGATGAGGTGAATCAAATTGAGTTAAGTACTGCCCAACAGAATTATCGTCATCTTCACTGAAAGGTGCCTGTTGCTTAACATCATCTTTTAGTGATCCAACTGGGCGTCGATAAGTTTTACCCTCCCATGGATACAACGTATTAATGTACTGAATTTGATCAAATCCAGCTAATTCAATATGGCCAGGCACGTTAATTTGTTCAAAGGAAGCGCTATCAAAATCTGACTCAAAAAAATGCCGATTACGAGATTGAGGATCTTTAGCAAAATTAAACTGCCACTGGCCATTCAGACTAGTCACGAAACTACTTTGTTTATTTCCAATCTCTTTTTGATTCAAAAAATGCTGATGATCACTGTGTGCTGCTAATTGGCCAACTCTAAAAATAGTCGGATCATCTAGCCAGCTTAATAATGGTTTCATTGTTAACCTCCAATTATAATTTGTTATGTTATTGTGTTCATTTCATAACTAATGTCTTTGTTTGTCAAGTTGCATCAAGGATCTAAACACTAACCGGTTGAAATTTCATTTTTGCAAAGTTAATTGAATGTTAATTAACCGTTTCCATTACTAATAAATCAGTGTTTACTTCAAATTTGTTGTTTAAAACAATTAACTATTGTGCAATAATATAAGTGATCCCGTATTTACACCATGTATATTTTGGAGGAAACAGTCATGCAACTACCACAGAAAAAAGCTTGGCACCATAGTTCCGAATTTACAGGTCTTACAATCAAACAATTAACGGTTAAACAATCATTAGTTCGCGGTCTCGTTGCTTTCATTATTGGCTCACTAATTATTGCATTTAAAAAAGAATAAGATTAATAAAACGCAAGTATAAAGACGTTTTACTCCCAGTAACAAAAGGCTTTCAAGACTAAAATTTTGAATTTAAATTTTAGTCTTGGAGGCCTTTTGTTGTACGTTTTGACTTGATAAATTAAAACAGTAAATAATTTTGTCAAAGCTATTTTCTAATCTTAGACACACAAAAAGGGATGCCAATAATCAGCAGGTGGCATCCCCACAGAAGTGATATTAATATCACAGGAGGTCATTATACACTTTGAAATGTCAATATTACAGTATTTTTTAAACAATTATGCTTTTTTAGGCTACTAAATAATTTGTAACTAATTTATTCCATTACCTTTAAACGTCTGAACCACCATTTTTCTGACCAAATTAACCGCGTCTTGATTGCCGCGATTATGATCTAATGACCAGATCAAGTAATCAAGAACAATGTCAGTATTAACCTTAATCAAGTAATCCTTTGGCACATCCTCAACTATATTTACCTGGTCAAGTCCATGACTCCACAAGCCGATCAGAATATTCTGCCAATTCCTGAATAAATCCATCTGATCCTCATGAATATTGAGCAACACATTAATTGCTTCACGATCTTCAAGTAGTGGGTTGGTAATCTGGCTAATAGCAAATCGCTGATCATCACTAAAAACAACCTGATTAAATTTTTCACTGGCTAGTACTTTAAATTCTTGCGTATAGCGATCTACAAGCCGATTCAGTAAGTCGTACTTGTCATCATAATGATCATAAAAAGTTGACCTACTAGTCAACGACCTCTCACAAATATCATTGACCGTAATTTGACGAAATGACTTTTTCGTCAATAAAGTCAGTAACGCCTGCTCAATATCACGCCTAGTTTTAATTTTTCGCTTATCTAACATAAAATCAATGCCACCAATTCTATTCGTTTTCCTACAATTATAAACATAATGTTCGAAAACGAACAGTTAAATTAATTTTGAGGTTTTAACTTTGTCCCCTACCTGCTTATAATCGAGTCTGGTTTCAGAAAGGAAGTGAAACATTTTTTGCCCCATCGATTTATTTTATAAACAATCTTAGCATTACTACGATGCCCAGCTTGTTTATGAAACTAATCCATTATTTTAAGTAACAGCATATAAGGGAGAAAGTTATGTTCAAGAATAAATTTTTCGGTTTCGCAATTATTGCGGCCATTTTGTTAACCGTCGTAATGGTGGTTGCACAAATTCCAACTGCCAAGTCTGACTTAAAAGATGTACCTGTCGCAATTGTTAATAACGATCAGGGCAAGGTTGGCAAGCAAATCACCAACCAAATTACCTCATCCAATTCCAAAAAGGCAGTTTTTGACTGGCACGTTGTTAAAAGCACTTCCAAGATGAAGAAAGACATGTCACAACAGCACTATTACGCCGCAATCGTCATTCCCAAAAACTTCTCAGATAATATTTCATCTTTAATTATTCCAAGCGTCTCGCATACAGCAAGTATTAATCTTTACATCAATCAAGCTAAAAACGCCACTTTGTCTTCTTCTATCAAACCAATTTTAACCAGTTTGATCACCAAAATTGGCCAATCAATCGCCACACAAATGATTAGTAATCTAGGTAAAGCAAACATTTCTATTTCTGCCGCCACCGCGGAAAAAATGGAACATCCCATTCAAATCAAAACAACAACACTTCACTCTACTTCAGGATTGTTATCTGCTAATTCTATCTTTTTCCAACCAATTTGGTTAGCAAGTCTTGTTGTCAGCCTGATGCTATTCTACGCGGCGCGCAGCATTCAAACAAAATCGTGGCAACACCATGTATCAACTAAATTGTCACACACGATCGCCAGCGCTGTCATGGCAATTTTGATTGGCTCACTATCGACAATTAATGCCATATGGATTCTTGGCTATCACGCCCACAGTATTTTGCCATTAATGCCTTTCTTGTGCATCACAAGTTTTGCGTTTATCATGCTATTTTCTGGTGTGCTCACTTGGGTTGGTTTCCCCGGCGTCATTTTATTTGCCCTGCTTCTATTCTTCTCTGCCCCGCTAATGGCAATGGCGCCGCAAATGATTCCATCATTCTATCAGCACTGGATTATGCCATGGTTACCAATGAGGTTCTTGTATGAGGGGACAAAGAGCATGTTGTATTACGGTTCTTCTTATTGGAATTCATCGACTAAATCGTTGGTTGTAATTATGCTAGTTGGTTTTATCTTATTTTATGCTGAATCGTTCTTACCAAAACACATTAAATCATCTAAATAGACGACAAAAGTAGTTTAAATGTTGTTTTAATATTTTTTTAACGACGGGGTTACGTATTATTTGACTACAAATTTATATATAACGTACTAAAACAGACAATTTGATCTGCGTTGGCGTTTTATTTTTAAATTTTCTCACTATAATTTACGTTAAATAAATGAGAGGAGATGATAATATGAGAGCACCGTAATTTGAAATAATAATCAGTCGATAATACTATATTTCAACCAACTTGACTTCTCAAGGAGGCTTAATTTGACCGATCATCTTAAAGTTTACTATTATCATTCTTTTAATGATGACTTTATCACCTCTAACCAGCAAGACTTCAAACTTCCTGCCAACTACAAATGGATGCACAACTCAAAAATATATGCCGCTGGCGCCAGATTTTTAGATTGGGTCATCAAAATAATTGCGTTAATATACTGTCGTTGCATTATGCGGATCAAATTTGTTAACACTTCATTACTAAAAAACAACACCGACCATGGCTACTTTATTTATGCGAATCACACCCAGCCGCAAGCGGACGCATTTATTCCATTTCAATTAAATCTATTTAAGTCTACTTCAATTATCGTCTCTCCCGCGAACCTGGGCATTCCAATTATTGGCCGATTACTACCAATGGCCGGTGCGACACCGATTCCGTCAAATTTACACCAAATGAAGGATTTTATTAGTGCCATCAATTATCAAATTGCTGACAAAAAGCAAGTAGTGATTTACCCCGAAGCTCATGTTTGGCCCTACTACACTGATATTCGACCATTGCCACTATCGGCATTTCACTACCCAGTTACTCAGCATTCATCAAGCTATTGCATGACCACAACTTATCAAAGGCCAAAAAGGTCCGGTGATCGTCCTCAAATTACCGTTTACTTGGACGGACCATTTAAGCCAAAACAAGCTCTAAGCCCCAAACAACAACAAATTGATTTACGCAATCAAATCTTCAGTCAAATGAAAAAGCGCAGCAGTTATAGTAACTACCAAGCAATTCAGTATGAACGGAGGTAATCAACATGAACATTGTTTATTGCGGCGATAATCAAATGACTAACGGTCTGACAATTTCAGTACTTTCACTAATCAAGCACACTCGTAGTCAACTAAATATTTTCATCATCACTTCAGACTATCAAGTTAATAATCATCATTACAAATCAATTGATCAATATTCCATCTCAAAACTAGATCAATTGGTGAAAACAGTTAACCAAAATAGTCATGTTATTCAAATTGATATATCTGAAATTTTCACTCGCAATTTACCAGTTGCGAACCTACAAACAATTTTCACACCAAACTGTATGTTAAGACTTTATCTGGATTTAATTCCTCAATTGCCATCAAAACTACTTTATCTCGACACTGACATTATCTGTCACCAGGATTTCACCGAACTTTATAACCAAGATATTGATGGTCATGAATTACTCGGCGTCTTAGATCACTACGGCAAATGGGTCTTTCATAATCAGTTGCATACTTTCGACTATATTAATTCGGGGATGTTGCTACTAAACATGACCGAGATAAAAAAAACTGACTTATTTCAAAGATGCCGTGAAATGTGTACAGATCACAAAATGTTTATGCCTGATCAATCTGCCATCAATAAACTAAGCCAGTCTAAATTAATCGTTGATCATCGCTTTAATGAGCAACACAAATTAAGTAATGACACTGTTTTCCAGCATTTCACTACTAGCTTTAGGTTCTATCCATGGATTCATACTCAAACAGTTAAACCATGGCAAATTGATGAAGTTCATCAAACATTAAACATTCACGAATATGATGATATCTTTGCGGAATATAAGAAATTAAATGTGTAAAGGAGGATTAAGCTTATGGCTAATCAAAAAGCAATTCCAATTTTCTTTGCCGTCAATGATCGTTACGCAGCAGCGCTAGCAGTCGCTCTAAAGTCACTCATTATCAACGCCGATCAATCACGCCAATATCAAATCATTGTACTTTATCAAGAGCTATCATCTACAAATCAACGTAGGATTGGTAAATTGGCACAAAAAAACGTCGCAATTCAATTCTTTCCACTACAAACAGGCTTTGATGCGCAATTTGATAACGATCAAAATACTTTGCGAGCAGACTACCGTACTTTAACCATTTATTATCGATTGTTTATTGCCGATATGTTCCCTCAATATGATAAAGCAATTTATCTTGATGCAGACATCATCGTCACTGGCGATATTTCATCACTATTTGATAAAAACATTGATAATAATCTCATGGGGGCAGTTAATGATCGTTTCATTGCCCTTGACCCAAATGGCTCCAGTTACGCTAGAGAAGCAATTGGTGTTGACGGATCCTTGTATGTTAATTCGGGTGTCCTACTACTCAATCTCGATGAAATCCGCCAATTCAACCTTAGTGGCCGTTTTCTAGACCTACTCAGAAGATTTCATTTTGATACAATTGCGCCTGATCAAGATTATCTGAATGCCATCTGTCAGGATAGAATCTTTCAACTAGATCCAGCATGGAACTACCAAACAGCGGTCTTAGATGATAGTGTTACTGACATTCAAATTATTCATTTTAATTTATTCAATAAGCCTTGGCATTACCAAGATGCACCATTCAACGATTTGTTTTGGAACTACGCCTCAAAAACTACTTATTTAGACGATTTACGAGATCAACTGAATAACTTTTCAGCCAAAAACATTCACGCAGGCTTGCATAAGCAAGCCAAAATAATCCAGAAAGCAGGTCAAATTGCTCATCACAAATTAACGTTAAATAGCGTTATCAGAGTGGAGATGATTTAATGATCTTAAAAAGTCCAAGATTACCAGTCATTAACAACATTAAAACAGCAGTCTCACAGCAACAGTTCAATCAAAAAGTCGAAGTTGGAGATCCGAAACTCTCAAATAACCAAGCAAAAGAACTTATTAATTCCTTTGAGACACGACATAATTCACTGTTATTTAGGTTCAACACTTCAATTGCGCGAACTATTTCATCCTCCTTAACTTACTACTACAACCGTAATACTGATATCAGCGGATTAGAAAAAATTAAGTCAATTACCGGCGGTGCAATCGTAACTAGCAACCACTTTAGTCCGATCGAAAATACCGCCATTAGAAAAGTGATTGCTCACTCTAATATGCACCGTCTGTACGTTGTTAGTCAGTTAACCAATCTGGCCATGCCAGGATTTCTCGGATACATGATGAACTACGATGACTTGATTCCAATCTCGTCAGATATTCATTACATGGGCCATGACTTTGAGTCAATGATGAATGATATATTGAGCAAAGGTCATCCAATTCTAATCTATTCTGAACAAGAAATGTGGTTCAACTATCGTAAGCCTCGTCCACCAATGCGCGGAGCGTACTACTACGCGGCTAAATTTAACGTGCCAATTATCTCCTGCTTCGTAGAAATCATTGATACTAATAAAGCTGACGAACAAAACTTTAACATGACAAAATTTCACGTTCACGTCCTTGACCCAATTTATCCCGATCAAAAACTCTCTGTGCGTGAAAATAGCATCGCTATGATGAACCACGATTTCGAACAAAAAAAGCAAGCATATGAGCGAATCTATCATCAAAAACTGACCTATCAATTCCGACCAACCGATATTGCCGGATGGCAGTCAAACAAGATGTAACAGTTATAGAAACCAAGTTGAAATCATCTTGGTTTCTTTTTATTTAGTTCGACAAACACTTCATTTGGGACCATCAAAAAGTTTTAGATAACAAAATTAATACAACTCTGATTTTAGCTTGAAACGAGAGAATTCGTGTAGTTAAATTGGGGATGAAATTTGTTAATTAACGCTAATGACATTGATAATTGCATTCTGCAAAAAGAGAGCTTGAAGGTGTTTAAAACATGCCAGATGATGAAATAACCGCACACATTCATCCAAAAAATACGATCAGTTTTATAATGACTTATTGGATAACCAACTTCAGGGACAAATTGTTGATTGGTTCTTTTTAGATATGGATTATCAAAAAAATACTTCTAACAAGGCCGTCAATCAGCGACAACCGGCACTAACCTTATTTGAAGATACTCTGGAAGTCCTAATCATCAAAAATCTGGAAGAATTCAAACATGGCATGTCTCAAACTCGTGTCAACCAATTAAAATCATTTTTTTGCATGAGCTTATCAATTAGAATAAATGAATATATTGCTAACAATATTGATGACTTTCAATTATTGCCAACGCCTCAATTAGTTAAAATCATAGAAATTGAAATAATGAGCTATCTAAACTGGCTTAGTACTAAATCCACTTACAAATTTTCTGCATCATTTAGCCTGACGACAGCCACCATCTTGCAGCAAGTTCATCAACTAGCAACAATAATGCAATATCTGCTGATCGCTGATTATCATATTAATAATTACCGCAAGAAAATTAAGATTAATGCAATCCATGACCTAATTGAGAATAACCATTCTGAATCGATAATTTTTTCTGATTTTCCAAATTGGTTGAATTCATTAGGTATTAGAGTTGCGATTAACTACGAAAGCCATCAGTTATATTTTGAAGTATTAAATGTACTAAAAAAGAACTGTTAACAGATTTGGTCTTAAATAAGGGCGTCCCTATTCAAAATAGCATGACTATTTACGAGATGATGAATAATTACATTCAAGAACTCAACTTTGATCTCAGCAACCGGATGGAAATAATTGCCTTTAATTTTTTTAATACGACTGACAAAGGTAAACAGACAGATATTATTTTCAGGACCATTAGCACCATTGAATATCGTTTTAAATCTGATCAATTCAAGTGGATTACACCTCTGTACCCATTTAGAAATGATTCAGAATCGTTGTTTGCACAAAAGATTAAGCAGTTAATTGATTTTGTACCTTAAAAAGCGATGTTAGTTTTTTTAAACTAACATCGCTTTTTTGAATTATATTTTAAAATGAAATAATTCTACGCAACCTTTTTAGCTTCCGATTTACGAACAATTGCACGTTGATTAAGTTCGTTGACGGTTAGTTGATCTTGCTTATCAAAATCCTTGATTGCAACTAGTATAGAGTTCTCATATACTTTTTCTACTTCTCCAGAAAAGTCATGCTCTAACGAGCCGAATTTCTTGCATGTAACTTTGTCGCCAATTTCAAATTCAGTCATTCATTTCACCTCATAGAATTAATCATGTAATATTAACAAATATCCGTCCGTTATGCAATACAGACACTCATTATGCAAACACTTTTTTAGTGCGACGTCCTGAAACGGCTCGTAACTCACCAGACATAATCTCGCTAATGTGATCTTTCTCGTCACCATCGGCTTCTTCAACCATAGCCTTCATCCGTTCTAATTTGTGAAGATGCTTAATTGCGGCGACGTAAGAGCCAACTAACACGGCTACTGAACCTACCCAGGCTAATGGATTAGCGAAGCATGCCCCAGCATAACCAAAGTTAGCCGCTAGCACCAGTGCTGAAAATGACCGCATCACAAGTTCCGCGGTACCGGCCACCGTTGGTACAACACTTTGGCCAAGGCCTTGAAGAGTATACCTAATAATAAACAAGATAGCTAAAATCCAATACGAACTACCAACAATATTGAAATAAACCTGCGTTAATTTTAAAACCGCTGGTGACTGATTGCCAATAAACAGCATAACCATATGTTGACCGAATAAAATAATCAAGAAGCCGACCACAATACTAAAAGCAACCGATGCAAATAATGATTGACGGACACCCTTGATAATTCGTTCATATTGACCAGCACCGATATTTTGGGCAGTAAATGTTGCCATGGTGATTCCGAATGACATCATTGGTAAACTTGCCAGCTGATCAATCTTAGTTGCCGATGTGGTAGCAGCCACAGATGTTGTTCCCAGACCGTTCAGTGCTGACTGCATGAAGATACTGCCAATAGCGATAATTGAAGATTGAAATGCCATTGGAAAACCGAATCTTGCATGGACTGCCATTTCTTTGAAGACGCCTTTAAAGTCAGACAAGTGAACTTGCAGTAAAGGAATTCGACGATAGATGTAGATAACACATAAAAGGCTCGAAATAACTTGTGAAATAACCGTTGCCCATCCGGCACCAGCCACTCCCCAATGAAATACAAGAATAAACAGCAATTCAAGAGCAACGTTCACAATAGTTCCGATAATTAAGAACCACAACGGCGTTTTTGAATCACCAAGCGCGCGAATTTCATTAGATAACAGGTTAAATGCCATTGAAGCAAAAATACCTGTAAAGATAATCGAAATGAATTTACGTGCATCCCCATAAATATCGGCAGGAGTGCTCATCAGATGCATAATCGGATCAAGGAATATTAAGCTGATCGCAGTTAAAGCAATTGTCACAAAGATGCTCATCACAATGCTTGTGGCAAAGCTCTTGCGAACACCGCGATAGTCACGTGAACCACGACGTTGTGCGGTAACAATTGAAAAGCCAGCCGTTAACCCTGTAGCAAATCCAATAATCAGGTAGTTAAGGCTTCCAGTCGAACCCACTGCTGCTAATGCATCAACACCCAGTGTTTGACCGACTATCAGAACGTCAGTAAAATTGTATAATTGCTGAAATAAGTTACCTATAAATAATGGTAGTGTGAACCAGAGAATGAGTTTGAGTGGATTGCCTTGTGTAAGATCTCGCATCTTTGCACTTCCTTCCGTTTGTTTTTAATTTCGTTTTAAGCACAATGCTATGAAGTTTACGACCATTAGAATGAAAATGCAAGGTAATTGCTAATATTTCTCAAAATATTGTTATGTAGGCGTTTTCGTGGATCTAAACATGCTAAAATTAAGTTATTATTTAACTATTGAATAACTTAAGGAGATCCTTTGAATGCTTGTTTTATTCTATTTAATTGTTTGTACATTACTAGCTATCACCGTGGGACTCGGACTATCTGCTGGTACGCAAAAAAAGGTTAAAACATGGCTAGTTGTCAGCCGTGCTTTATACCTATTTCTATTAATTCTTGTGAGCATTCGGTTTTTTTACCTTGTGCCAGTTTCACCGATTTCTGCCACGATTAAGGTGGTCATGACGATTCTTTTTGTCTTATGTATCGAAATTGCCTACACAAAAAAAGGTTCTACAATATTTGGTACTGATA
>NZ_AZGF01000028.1 GCF_001434475.1 Paucilactobacillus suebicus DSM 5007 = KCTC 3549
AAATCTATCAGTACCAAATATTGTAGAACCTGGGAGAAACCTATCTTATTGGTGCTGACGGTGAAAAAAATAATAAAGAAGTGCTTGAATTAATCTTAGAATTAATGGGACAACCTATTGACACATACGATCAAGTTAAAGATCGTCCAGGACATGATTTACGTTATGCCATTGACGCAACGAAGTTACGTACAGAACTTGGTTGGCAACCTGAGTTCACTGATTTTAAAAATGGATTACAACATACAATTGATTGGTATACTGCACATGAAGATTGGTGGCGTGCTGAGAAAGACGCTGTCGAAGCTAAATATGCCAAGAATGGTCAGTAGTAAAATTCAAGGGTTGGCTGAATTATGGTCAACCTTTTTTGTGAATGGAGAGACAATTACATGAAATACTTGATTACAGGTGCCAAAGGGCAACTGGGCACAGAACTGTCAAAGTTGTTTGATGATAAAGATATTAATTATTGGGGCTATGATTCAGCTGATCTTGATATCACTGACCGTGAGGCGGTGTTTAATACACTAAATGATCTTTTACCAGATGTGGTTTTTCACTGTGCAGCATATACTGCCGTTGATAAAGCCGAGGGTGAAGGAAAAGCTCTTAACTGGCAAGTGAATGTCGATGGCACTAAGAATGTGGCGGATGCCGCAGCGTCAGTAGGTGCCATTGTAGTATATATTAGTACCGATTATGTATTTGATGGTACTAATGAAGGCGAATACCAAGTGGATGATGTGACTAATCCGCAAAATGAATATGGCAAAGCTAAGTTAGCTGGCGAAAATGCGGTAAAAGAGGCTTCCAATAATTACTACATTATTCGAACATCATGGGTATTTGGCAAGTATGGGCATAATTTTGTTTATACAATGTTAAATTTGGCCAAGACGCATGATCAGATAACAGTGGTTAATGATCAGGTAGGCCGTCCCACTTGGACGTATACTTTAGCTAATTTCATGTTGTATGCTGTGCAACATAGTGTGGATTTTGGTACTTATCAGTTATCAAATGATGATTCGTGTACATGGTATGATTTTGCCAGTGAAATATTAAAAGATACTAATACTAAAGTTTTGCCAGTGTCCTCTGCTGAATATCCACAAAAAGCGACACGACCACAACATTCGATTATGAGTTTAAAAAAAGCCAAATCTACTGGTTTTTTTATTACAACCTGGAAATGTGCATTAGATGAATTTATGGAGGACGTTAACATTTGACAGAAGAGGTAACTGTATTTTCATATGGAGATTCAAATAATTTGAGTACTTGGTCAAATGTTCCATTCTTTTTAACAAAAACAATGGAAAATAAAAATATTACTGTAAATCGTGTAAACGTAGAACCAAACAAATATTTTGTATTTATATGGAACAAATTAGTTTTAAAATTACTTAAAATTTTCTTTAATAGTGAAACGACATATACTTTTGATAGAACCCCTTTTTTTAGAAAATTTGTTGATATGAAAATGAAAAAGGCGGTTAATAAATATAAAAATACAGACATGTTTTTATCTATAAGTTTCAGCTTTCATCCCAAAAAGTACACAAATAAGCCTGTCATTATGTTTTGTGATTGGACATATGACTATTATTTTGATCATTTTTTAAAAAGGAAGCCAGACAAGTTAGAAATGCAAGAAATAAAGAATCAACGTTTGTTACAAGAAAGCACAGATGCTATGATTGTACTTTTTCCAGATGTGTGTGAGTATTTAAAAATAAAATCAACTTGTAATAATATATATTATTTGGGGAATGTTGTTAATTCAGATAATTATAGATTGACAAATGAAGTAATTGAAAATAAATATAGAAACAATAATATTGTATTCATAGGTTCAAAAAAATATCTACCAGGCTTAAATACCTTACTTAGGTCCTTTACAAAGTTAAGAGAAAAATATGATAACCTTACATTAGATGTTATTGGTATAAACAAAAATGATACTGATGTTAAATATGAAAACGTAAATTTTTGGGGTTACTTAAATAAATCTGAATTAGATGATAAAGCCAAATATTATGACATTGTAAACAATGCGAAGGTTTTTGTTAATACAACACCAAATTGGGCCTCCTTTTCTGCTGTTTTAGATGTCATGTATCATGGGTGTCCGATAATCACATCGAAGTATCGTAGTTTTCAAGAAACTTTTGGTAATGAAATAAAATTTGGATCGTATTCCATAAATGATGAGAAAACTTTGACTAAAAAGATACATGACATTTTTGATATTAGATTAGATGAATATCGTGAAAAATGTAAACTTTCAAGAAACGCTGTTGAACCTTATAGCTGGAGTAATTACGTAGATAAGATCATAGATATTTCAAATCAAGTTAAAGAAAAATAGGTATCTATTAAATGAAGGTTTTAAAAAATTATTTATACAACGCCACGTATCAGGTATTTGTGTTATTGGTTCCTTTAGTCACTATACCTTATATTTCTAGAGTTTTGGGACCTCAAGGTGTTGGAATTAATACACTTACAAACTCAACAATTCAGTACTTTGTATTAATTGCAAATTTAGGATTGACGACATATGGTCAACGTGAAATAGCCTATACAAGAAGTAGAGAAAAAAATAAACTTAGTGAAGTCTTTTGGGAAATCGAAACGATTTCTTTAATTACAACAGCAATATCTTTTTTTCTATTCCTAATTACCTTACATTTCATTAATAACTATTACATTTATTATTTGGCGCAGTCTTTTTTAATTTGTGCTAGTGCTTTTGATGTATCTTGGCTATTTATGGGGCTTGAGAATTTTAAAATTACTGTCCTAAGAAATTTTGTTTTCAGAGTCATTTCAATTGTTTTAATCTTTTCGCTTGTAAAAAACCATAATGACATTACAGTGTATATATTGATAATATCGGTTTCTACGGTTTTTAGTAATTTATCATTATGGCCATATTTAAAAGAATATATATCTAAAGTACCTATTAGAAAATTACACTTGAAAAGGCACATCAGACCGACTATTGAGCTATTTATTCCACAAATTGCAATCAGCGTTTATGGAATATTAAATAAAGTGATGCTTGGACATTTTAGTACAGTTGCAAGTTCCGGTTATTATGACAATTCTGACAAGATAATTAGAATTTGCCTTGCGTTACTAACATCTTTTAGTACCGTTATGATGCCACATGTTGCTCAAGCATTTGTGAGAGGAGAAAATAAAAAAATACAGGAGTTTGTGCGTCAGGGAATTGATATTGCCGTTGCATTTTCTTTCCCATTATCAGCGGGTATAATTGCGGTGGCGCCAAATTTTGTCCCATGGTTTTTTGGGAAGAATTTTGATCCTGTTGTGAATGTGATTTCAATTGAGGCGATAGCAATCATACCTATATCACTAGCCACGATACTTGGAGCTCAGTACTTAGTACCCTCGAATAAAAATAATCAATATACAATTTCAATATTGTGTGGTGCACTTGTCAATATATTAATTAACATACCTCTTATTCATTATTTTTCTGCTGAAGGAGCCGCAATTGCAACCGTTGTGGCAGAAACTGTTGTTACCTTTGTTCAAGTTAAATTTACAATGAAAAATATTAAGTTGATAGGAAATGTAAAAGAGTCAATAAAGCCGTTAGTTAGTAGTTTAATAATGTTTTTCATAATATTTACAATGACTCATTACTTAGCTGAAAGTTTTATGTGTATATTATTTGAGATTATTATTGGCGTACTGGTTTATACCTTGTTTATGATTACACTTAGATCAAGAATAATCATGAATGTTTTTAAAGTACTTCAAATTAAATTTATGCATAACAAGATTTGATTAATTATATAAATAGAATGGTAATGACTGAGATCTAATTAGAAAATTGAATAAATTTGAATTCAAATTTTACTCACAGAAAAAGGACTTCCACTGTCGAAGATGGAAGCCCTTTTATGTGCGAATTTTCCGAAATTGTCGGATTAAGTATATTGTAGCACAAACTGGTTATGTGACAAATGCTACGACAATTTTATTTACAACTGCGAAAAGTTAAGTTAGTCTTAATTATAGATATTAATTATCGTTTTTATAATACAGGCATAATTTAGCCTGATAAGGGGTGAATCGTATGACTCCGATTATATTTGAATATCGCTATACTGCGTTACTGGCCATTAACGAAAATGAAATTTCCGACCACCTACGTCTTGCACTTTGCAGTATTCTTGATCAAACCTTGTTGCCATCTCAAATTGTGATCGTTAAAGATGGTCGTAAAGAGTCGCAAATTTACCGTGTTTTGGCTCACTTTGCCACGGATTGTGCCAGTCGATTAGTTTCATTGAAAATAGTTTATAACCAAGAGCACAGTGGAATGGCATACGCATTAAATCGAGGCCTAAAACATTGTGATTATTCCTTAGTGGCACGATTTGATAGTGACGATATTAGTATCCCTGAACGAATGGCTAAAACATTACAAATGTTTAATGAACGGCCTCAATTGAGTGTTATTGGTAGCTGGATTGGCGAATTTGAAACAGCGGTGGAAGATGTTGTCGACGTTCGTAAAGTACCAGCATCCCATGCGTTAATCAAAAAAATATCTCACCATCGTAATCCGCTAAACCAGATGACGGTTACGTTTCGAAAGAATGCCGTGATGTCTAATGGGGGTTATGCATCAATGGAATCATTTGAAGACTATTATTTGTGGCTAGCTATGTTAAGTGAACACATGCAGTTTGCAAATATTCAGAAACCATTGGTTTTAGCACGACACAGACATAGCAGATGGCAGCAGCTTGGTAAGAAGGTTTTTAAGCAAGAATTGGAATTTCAGCATATGGTTTATCGGGAACACTATATAAGACTTAGCGAGTATGTGATGAATGTTGCTTGATGCATAGGTATACATCTTGTTACTATACCTGTGATTGTGTTTGCTGAACACGTTTGAATGTCTCAATAAACATGATGTAGTGTCAATTTATATAGCTGAAACGAGCTTATTGAGCACTGAGGTCCATTAAAATAAGAGGTCTAAGCAAATCAATCGTAAAAACCACGATTAATTCACTTAGACCTGCTATTTTATAAACCTCAAACCGTGCTCAAACGCTCTCTACTTTGAGTCTTCCTTCTCCAACTTAGCCCCGAGAGTCTTAATATACTCGCGCAACTCATCTTTAACTTGTGGGTGGGTTAAACCGTACTCGATGTTTGTTTGGATCCAGCCGAACTTGTTACCAACATCGTAGCGTTTGCCCTTGAATTCGTGGGCGAACACTCTCTGTGTTGTGTTTAGTGTATCAATGGCATCCGTTAATTGAATTTCGTTGCCCTTACCAGGCTTGGTGTGTTCAAGTACATCAAAAATTTCTGGTGTTAAGAGGTAACGGCCAATGATTGCTAAATCGCTGGGTGCTTCTTCTGGTTTTGGCTTTTCAACGAAGTTTTCTACGTTGTAAAGACCAGGTTTCACCTCGGCAATTGGGTTGATGACCCCATACTTAGCAGTATCTTCATGAGGAACCTTCATAACAGCTAAAGTTGACGCACCGGTATCTTCAAAGCTGTCCATCAATTGACGAGTTAATGGAGTCTTGTCACTCATCAAATCGTCACCTAACATTACAACAAATGGTTCGTCACCGATGAAAGCCTTCGCGGTTAGTACGGCATCCCCCAAGCCGCGCGGATGCGACTGACGGATAAAGTAGAGGTTGATATCAGTAGTTTCTTGAACTAATTTCAACATTTCATCCTTATGCTTTTCGGTTAAGTTCTTTTCTAGTTCAGGGTTTGAATCGAAGTGATCTTCAATCGAACGCTTTGACTTACCGTCAACAACGACGATATCTTCGATACCTGACTTCTTAGCTTCTTCAACAATAAACTGAATGGTCGGCTTGTCGACAATTGGCAGCATTTCTTTTGCTAACGCCTTGGTGGCCGGCAAAAAGCGAGTACCCAAACCTGCGGCGGGGATAACAGCTTTTCTTACTTTTTTCATTGGTATAGTTCCTTTCGTTTTATGAATCATATGTTCATAATATGCATTGTAGCACAAATTAATATTTCATAAATACCTAAGTGGTATAGATTTTGATTCTGGAAAATAATTTCAATTAATTGAGAAAATTTTGTCATAGATACTGCTATACGTCGAGCAATGAGGTAAAATAAAAACATTAACATATACATATGAGGTGCATTATGGTTGTGGGGTATTTACTAGTGCTAGCGGTCCTGGCACTAATCTTTCTAATTTTAATTTATAAGCATTATCGTAAAACGGTGGTCGAGGGACGACCGGAATCATTGGCGTTTGTTCGAATTGCGTTGAGCTGGTTACTGTTGATTGTGTTTGTTGGCAGCTTGGGGGGTGCCGCATACGCAACGGTTCGTGGCCACAGTAGTAGCTCGCAGGCAGCAGACAATTCATCTTCCAGTTCTTCGGAGTCAGTCGTTTCTTCCAGCAGTTCTAGCACGACTAAGCTAGCTAAACTTGGTTTCAGTTTTTCACCGAAGAAGCCAGTGCTAAGTGATGGATCTGTGAAGGTGAAGTTTAAAGTGTCACCAAAAACCAAGCTGACCATTAAAGGTCATTATTCAGGCGATCTATATAAGAGCTTTAAGGCTAACAAGGATACTAAGCAAGAAAACTTCAAGTATACATTCAGCACCGGTGGCACTTATGATGTGATTGCTACAAGAAACGGAAAGAGTGTGACTAAGCAGATTGTGGTATCTGATAGTGATGAATCTAGTTCATCGTCATCATCAGTGGTTTACTCTTCAAGTAGCAGTGAGGAAAGCTCATCAACGTACACGCCTGCATCAAGTTCTAGTGCGACAGGCTCAACCGGTGGCACAACTTCCAGCACCCGTCGTTCATATTATTCACCATCCAGCACCACACGGAGTGGTTCAACTGGTGGATCAACGTCAACAAATGAATCAACTAAATCGACAGCTAATACCACTGATACAGGTACGGACAATAATACCGAGTCAGGGGTTGGCGAGTACCAAAATGGTCAATAAATCTAATTATTTCTTAAGCCCGCGCATAAGACGGGCTTTTATTGTACACTAAGGAATATAATGGTAAGCATATGATTATTAATGACGAGTATGTCGACTTAAGGAGAGACTAACGAAATGAAAATTTTAATTGTCGATGACGATAAAGAAATCGTTCAACTTTTAGAGATTTACGTTAAAAACGAAGGCTATGAAGCAATGGCCGCATACGATGGCAAGGAAGCCATGACAAAACTCAACACGAACCCTGACATTGCCCTCATCATCTTGGACATCATGATGCCAGAAATTGATGGAATTGAAGTCGTTAAACAAGTTCGCAAGGACTCACAAATTCCGATTTTAATCTTGTCTGCTAAAACAACTGATATGGATAAAATTCAGGGGTTAATTACTGGTGCTGATGATTATGTTACTAAGCCGTTTAACCCACTGGAAGTTATGGCACGGGTGAAATCATTGCTGCGTCGGAGTCAACATGATGTAACCAATGACCAACCAGATGTATTAGACATCGGACCACTGACCATTAATAAGGATTCTCACGAAGTTAAGACGATCAAGGGTGACTTGATTCAATTAACGGCGCTGGAATTCGGTATTTTATACCTCTTGGCTAGTCACCCGAACCGGGTATTTTCTGCCGATGATATTTTTGAACGAGTATGGCAACAGGAAAGTATCGTGTCTGCTAAAACGGTTATGGTGCACGTGAGTCATTTGCGTGACAAGATTGAAGAAGCTACCGGCGGTGAAAAGGTGATTGAAACCGTCTGGGGTGTTGGTTATAAAATTGAATCACACTAGATTAAATACGCAGAATAGCTCGATTATCCCTCATCAATTTAATTGATGAACGATAATGGGGCTTTTCGTTGTGAATTCTGATTTTAATGCGTGAAAATGTGTGAGGTATGTTATTCTAGAAACTGGTTAAGCGGGAACGAAATACTGTGAGATGTTTGGGAAAGCAGTGTTACTTTCCGGCACCAAGGTAATGAAAATTAGGAGTTCATCGTGAAGCTGACTGCACGAGAAAAAAGTTCATTAATTTTTGAGGGGTTCATCACCGTGCTCCTCCTCTTTTTGCTGAACCTATCATTAATAGTGATCGTTGAAGACACCATTCGCAGTAATCCAGGACTGGAAAACGGGATATTTATTATTAAGCAATCATTAATTGTCGGTCCGTATCATACCCAGATCTGGAGTTATCAGCGATGGATGATTGGACTATTGATCGTGGTAGATGTGCTGGTTGTGTACTGGCGCTTGATTCGCCGTTATCATCAGTATCAACTTCACCATATCATTACCGAATTACATTACATTGCCCAGGGACACTTTGATCACCGGATTCCATTCAATTTGAAGGGCGATCAGCAAAACGTGGTAACCAGTGTTAATGCACTGGTTGACAGTGCAATTCAATCGATGAATGACGAACGTAAGATTGAACAATCCAAAGATGAATTGATCACCAACGTTAGTCACGATTTGAGAACACCACTGACGTCGATCATCGGGTATCTCGGCCTGATTGAAGATAAGCAGTATCATAGTGAAGAAGACCTGCTCAAGTACACGCACACGGCCTATGAAAAGGCTAAACAGATGAAATCACTGGTTGATGATTTGTTTGAGTACACCAAGGTGCGACAAAAAGGCTCGCCGGTTAACATCATTAATGTCAACCTTGACCAAATGTTGGAGCAGTTAGCCGCCAGCTTTGAGTTGGAGGCTAGTCACAAGGGCATTTCGATTACATCTGAGAGTCATCCGGCCAACCTGATGATTGAGGCGGATGCGGAAAAGCTCGGGCGGGTATTCAGCAACCTGGTCGCTAATGGCATTAAGTACGGTGGTAGTGCCAAGTACATTAAGTTGGTAGCCAAGCAGGCTGATAGCAATGTGGTCGTCACTGTTAGCAATGATGGTTCCAAAATTCCACCAGAATCCTTGAGTCATTTGTTCGAGCGGTTCTACCGGGTGGAAGAGTCACGTTCTAAAGCCACTGGTGGCACTGGATTAGGATTAGCAATTGTTCAAAGTATCGTTGAGTTACACCATGGTAAAGTTGAAGTAACATCCACCGACAAGGAAACGAGTTTTATTGTCACTCTGCCGGTGCAGTACACGGCGCAAGCTGAAGATACAGAAAAAGACTAGGTATGAGGAAGAAGAAAGATGAAAAAATTAAAGAACTTTGTAATTGGTTTCTTACTTGTAATTCTCACATTTAACGTTGGTATTGTTGGATTAAGTGGTTCTGCTAAGGCGGCCACTACCATTAATGCCAGCGCTGCGATGGTCGTTGATGCTAAAACTGGTCAGGTTATTTACCAGCAAAATGGCAGCAAACGATTACCCATTGCTTCCATCACTAAGTTATTAACGGTCGCTGTAATCGAAAACGAAATCAAGCAGGGCAAGTTAAGCTGGAACACGAAAGTTAAGATCAGTAAGCCGGTCGCTAAGCTATCGACAAACTCAGATTATTCGGGTGTGCCACTTGATAAGGGTCACTCGTATACGGTTAAGCAATTAGTTCATGCGACATTGATCAAGTCAGCGGATGCGGCAGCGATCGCACTATCAACCACTAACGGTGATACGACCGCCAGCTTTAATAAGAAAATGCAGACGATGGCCCACAAGATGGACATTAAAGACGCCAAAATTTACAACGCGGCTGGATTAACCAATGGTGAAATTGGTAGCTTGAAGTTAAAGAATGTCAGCAAGAATGCTGAAAATGAGATGAGTGCCAACGACATCGCAAAGATGTCTGATTACATCATCAAGAAGTATCCAAGCGTTTTGAACATTACGAAGATCACTAAGGAAACGTTCAAGACTGACAGCACTACTTCTACAGTGATGGAAACCTTGAACGAAATGTTGCCAGGTCAATCTACTGCCCCAACCAAAGTAGTTATGGACGGCTTAAAGACCGGGACATCCGATGCCGCTGGTAAGTCATTTGTCGGGACTGGGACTTATCAAGGTAACCGGTTCATTACCGTTGTCTTGCACGCCAATGGTACGAACGGATCAGATACTCGCTTTAGTGAAACGGTGCAATTGTTATCTATGATTTACACCGACTACACTCAAGTAACGGTTGCTAAGGGCAGCACGGTTAACGGCGTTTCATCATTGAGTATTCCAAATGGTAAGGCGCGCACGGTTCAGATTCGAGCAGCCAAGGATACTAAGATTTGGTTGCCAAACGGCACGAACGTGACTGATTTGAATCATGCTGTGATTATCAAGAAGGCTCTAAGAGCGAAGAATGATACGTTGAATGCACCTGTTAAACAGGGTCAAGTGGTTGCTAATGTAGCCCTGAAACGTTCTGACATTACGACAATTAATGGCGGTTATATTGAAGTACCGATGGCCGCTCAATCAAATGTTCAAAAAGCTAACCTCTTTGTACGGATGGCTCGTTCAGTTGCTGGATTCTTTGGTAGCAACTAGGTCGTCAAAATTTGCAAGTCGCCAATTTTCCATTATTCGTGGAAATGATGAAACTGATGTTGGCATTTAAGTTATGATACAGCGACTAGTACTTTGCGGTGAATATTAAAACATTTGTATTCATTTATCATAAAACATGCTAAAATAGTTTCGTGTTGTGTGTGTAATAATTTAATTTAAGTCGCAGATAGTTTCATTGGGGGAACGTTCTTGAAACAAAAAGAGCCTAACTGGCTGATGGTGTTGAAGGTATCAATGCCACTATGTCTCAGTTATATTCCGATTGGTCTCGCGTGTGGTGTTTTGCTCCACGCGGCTGGATTCAATTTCTTAATGACGTTACTTGTCTCCATCGTGGTTTTCTCAGGTGGGGCGCAATTTTTGATTGCTTCATTACTTACCATCAATGCACCAATTCTTTCCATCGTTGTGACGCTGTTTTTCTTGGAGTTACGGTACGCACTACTGGGCTCCAGCCTGTCAAAGTACATGAAGAACCAGCCACAGCGTTTCATTTGGCTATTTTCAGTTTCGCTGAATGATGAAAACTACGCTATTAACTACCTTAAATTCAATACTGATAAAGATTGGACACCGCGTCAGGCATTAATGGTCGAACACTATTCATTAATTACCTGGTCCGTTTCTAACTTTATCGGCAGTTTGATTGGTAGTGCGCTCACTATTAACCTTGATATTGTTGATTTTGCGTTGACAGCGCTGTTCTTGTACATGATTGTTATGCAAGTGCGTAACCGATTAACATTCTTAATTGGATTGCTATCAGCTGTGCTTTCAATCATCTTCATTGCTTGGACTAAGAGTACGATTGGGATTATTATCTCAACGCTGTTGGCATCATTTGTCGGATTTATGGTTGAATCTTATATTCGCAGACACCACCAGCATGTTCACCACACGTGGTTGTTTGGGAAGATTAGAGGACCGGCAATTACCAGAAAAACTGTTGAGGATAAGGATGCTGAAGAGGCCGATGAGGCCGACTCATAGCGGAGGTTCAAATTGGAAACTGTGTGGACTAATTTCCCCGTGCTAGCAAGTACGGTGGTCAATAAGATGGATTCAACGGATCATTTAATACTGATCGCCTTAGCAGCGGTCACAGCATTTTTACCTCGCTACATCCCAATGCTGTTCTTTTCGACCCGTGAAATTCCAGATTGGTTTAACGAATGGATGAAGTATGTGCCGGTTAGCTTGTTTACAGCACTGGTTGTGAAGAGTGTTTTTCTTTCCAGCACGTATCACATCGAACTGCTGGGACACGTCAACTACATTATCGCTGGAGTCATCGTCATTTTGATTACTTATGTGACGCGCTCAATGGCGTTCTCGGTGTTGGCAGGACTAGTGGCTGTATTCGTTATTACTACATTTTTTTAAAGATAAACAAATATGGCGAAAGCCTATTAAAATAAAAAGGTCTCATGATTTGTAATAAATCATGAGGTCTTTTTTGATGGCCTTAACAGCAGGATTAATAGTTTGCTTGTATTTCGTGAGATACAGAATGTGATATAATCACTACACATAAAACAGTTTGAATGTGCAAATGACAACTAGTATCGCAGAAATACAAAATATAATTACCAGTATTCAAGCTAGACGATCTAATTGGAGACTGAGTGTAAGACCAAAAAATTTATTAACACTTTCCAAACTAGGAATCGATTCACAAGTAGTTTTTGACATTATTGATAACACGTTGACCTGGAAGGATTATGTTTCTAGTCCTGAGAAGGATAATCATCTAATTCCAATACCGGGTGATATCTGGGTGTTTAGGCTAAATATTCAAGGTGAGATTTGTTATTTAAAATTTCAAGATAGATCTAATTCGTTGGTGATGTGGATATCAATACACATAGCTGAATATCCTTTAAAATTTCCATATAGGTGACTGATGGACGATAATTGGAAAAGAAGGTGGTGCAAATAAAAAAAAGAAAATTTTACAATCCTGAATTAGGCACTAAAGAAGAATATTCAGAAGTTTGGAAAACGGAAACCGTTTCTGTAAGAGATTTAGATGATATTAAGGTTGTCAATCATTATTGGCAAGATATTAATGGTGAACTATGGGGAGATTTTAACGATCCCATGGAAAACATTAGACGAAGCTTTGTGGCATATCGTGAAAGAAAATCATATATGACACCTGACGATATCAGATCGTTACGTGCCAGATTACACATGACTGTTCGTGAATTTGCAGAGATGCTTGGAATTGGAAGTTCAACTCTTACCGAAATTGAAAATAACCAACGAGTTCAAGTTAAATATCAGGAAATCCTTTTTGAGGCGGTAAATGAACTTCTAAATAGTGAAGGACGTTTGCCATCTCAATGGCAAACTGAACATTAACATAAATTAATAGTAAAGACGCTATCAATAACTGATTAAGGTCATGATAGCGTCTTTATTTATATTAAATATGAAATTGTTTTTAGTTAGCACTTTCGGTAGTTTGATCTTCGTACATGTAGTCACGAGTCAAAGGCAAAACTCGACCAGATGGTCCCTTAGTCATCAAGAACTGAATGACATCAATGTTACCTGACTGGAATGATGCTGCACATGCTTGAAGATACATGTCCCACATCCGAGTGAAGCGGGTCCCCATCATCTTATCAACTTGGTCGCGAACGTTATTGAAGTTCTGATCCCAAATCTCAAGAGTCCGTTGATAGTGACGACGTAGTGGTTCCATATCGAATAACTGCATGTCATTTTCAGTGATGTGACCAACCATTTCGTTCAAGCCGGGAACGTAGCCACCTGGGAAGATGTACTTGTTGATCCAGCCGTTGTAGGCACCACCTTGTTGACGAGTAATTCCGTGAATCAATGCAACGCCATCGTCGGTTAGGTAACGGTTAACATCTTTGAAGTAGACGCCAAGGTTTTCCTTACCAACATGTTCGAACATCCCCACTGAAGTGATGTAGTCCCATTGCTCCTTACCAAGTTCACGATAATCTTCGAGGCGAACTTCGGCAACGTCTTGGAGACCCTTTTCTTCAATGCGTTGTTGAACTAATTCGTATTGTTCTTTACTGAGGGTCACGCCGGTAACCTTCAAACCATACTTTTCAGCAGCGGTCAGCATCAAAGTACCCCAGCCACAGCCGATATCAAGGAGTCGTTTGCCTGGTTGTGGGTTCAACTTCTTAATGATGTGCTCAACCTTGTCCAGTTGTGCTTGTCTTAAATCATCAGTGTTGCCATTATCGAAGTAGGCACATGAGTATGTTAACGTGTCATCGAGCCAGAGTTTGTAGAAGTCGTTACCAATATCATAATGATCTTGGACGTCGGATTTACTGCTCTTTTCCGAATGGTTTTGTTTTGGCAGGAACTTGATCAGTTTTGAATCATGGAAGAAACTGCCGGCACTTTCATAAGCAGATTCAATTAGTTTTTGAATACTGCCGTCAATGTCAATTTTTCCGTCCATGTATGCTTCACCTAACGCAATTGAAGCATTTCGAGTGATTTCTTTCACTGGAATCATATCATGGAAAGTAATGGTTACAACAGGATCGCCTTCGCCACCATATTGATCTGACGAGCCATCCCAGTAGTTAACCTTTACTGGAATATTAAAGCTCTTACTTAGAAACGTTTTATAAAAAGTTTTTTCGAGCATACAAAAATATCCTTTCAATCTAAATTAACGTGATTCATTATACTCCAAATTAGCTTTTATTACGTAACAATAAGCACCATTGTTTAATATACGAACGATAAGTAGGCAATGAAAGACTATGCTAGCCCCTCATAGTTATATAAAAAAAGTTTTCCTATTAAACAATATTTGAATAAAACTATTACATCATTAATTATTTTATTAAGGTCAACATTTGACAAAATGACTAAATCTGAATAGTTATCAATTAAGTGGTGGACAATTAGTGCGATTTACTTAATTTTTGGTAAGTGAATGATATAATCAGAGTGCGGAGCCAAACGGTTAGATCACGAGCATTAATGTNCTTCTTAAAATGATCCCGGAGTTTGGGATTGTTTTAAGAAGCGGATTAAGCGGAATGATCTGTTTGGCGCAGCATGTTTCAAATCAGAGTGCGGAACAATCTGGTTTTCGGAGCACGTTTCAAAATCAGAGTGCGGAGAAAGCCGAAAAGGGTGTGAGCATTAACAGGATAATGATAATTATTCCTGGTATTGGAATGATTGTCATTATGTTGTTAAGCGGAGCACACTGGCTTTCGGAACACGTTTCAGTTGGAAAGTGAAAAACAATATTTTTCACATCAACAGATTTGAAACCAGCTCCAAAAAAGAAGTAAAAGGGGGGATTGCCGTGACTGCCGCATGGCATCGATTCATTAATAACGTCAAGTTACGTCGATTTGTGGTACTGATAGCAGTCATATTTGTACTATGGTTGGCTCGGTCAGTAATGAGTACGGTACTGCTGACGTTCATTTTTACATACTTGATGATTCACTTAGTACACTTAGTTAGGAGATTCGTAAAAATACCGAGTGTCGTGATCGTCTTGATCACTTACGCAATCGTCTTGTGTGGACTTTATTTTGGAATCACCAATTATCTACCTAAGCTGGTTGAACAAGTGGTTAAGATGACGGATTCTGTAATGAAGTTCTATGAATCATATGACACCAATCAGATTATGGACTACATTACTAACTACATCAGCAAGTCCAGCATCATTGAACAGGCCAAAAAGGGGATGAGCCTGGTATTGGAATACATTACCAGTATCGGGGCAATGGCGGTAACGTTTGTGATGTCGTTGATTTTAAGTTTCTTCTACACAATTAAATTAAAAGAAATGAACGAATTTTCGCACAGCTTCCTCAATAGTGATTTCGGTTGGTTCTTTCAAGACTTGTCATACTTCGGTCACAAGTTTGCCAACACGTTCGGGGTTGTTTTGGAAGCCCAATTCTTCATTGCCATCTGCAACACAGTGATTACCACAGTTATTTTGGCGATCATGGGGATGCCACAAATTTTGGCATTGTCGATCATGATTTTCCTATTTAGCTTGGTACCGGTGGCCGGTGTAATTGTGTCATGCATTCCATTAGCAATGATTGGTTATTCAGTTGGCGGGGTTCGCTACGTCGCCTACATTCTGATCATGATTTTGGTGGTTCACACGATTGAAACTTATGTATTGAATCCGCAATTTATGTCGAGCCGAACTGATTTGCCGATCTTCTACACATTTGTAGTGTTGTTAGTAGCTGACAAATTGTTCGGCACTTGGGGACTGATTGTTGGGGTTCCAATTTTCACGTTCTTACTGGATATTTTAGGGGTTAAATCCATTCCACGTGGCAAATTGCATGTTCGTCATAAAAAGTCATCAACGTAATTTAGCAAAAAGGCTTTCGATTTTTAGCGTTTCAGAGTAAAATGTAAAGGATAAAAAGAAAAAGAAAGAGGTCATCAAACACATGGCAAAACTTGTATTAATCCGTCACGGTCAAAGTGAATGGAACTTATCTAACCAATTTACTGGTTGGGTTGACGTTGATTTAAGTGAAGAAGGCGTAAAGCAAGCTAAGGCGGCTGGACAAGCTATCAAGAAGGCTGGCTTGGAATTTGACTATGCATACACTTCAGTTTTGAAGCGTGCTATCAAGACTTTGCACTATGCTTTGGAAGAATCAGACCAAATGTGGATTCCAGAATATAAGACATGGCGTTTAAACGAACGTCACTATGGCGCTTTACAAGGTAAGAACAAGGCCGCTGCCGCTGAAAAGTATGGTGACGAACAAGTTCATATCTGGCGTCGTTCATACGACGTGTTGCCTCCATTGTTGGATGCAAGTGACGAAGGCTCAGCTGCTAACGATCGTCGTTACGCTAACTTAGACCCACGTCAAATTCCTGGTGGCGAAAACCTTAAGGTTACCCTTGAACGTGTAATGCCACTCTGGGAAGACGAAATCGCTCCTAAGTTACTCGACGGCAAGAACATCGTGATTGCGGCCCATGGTAACTCATTACGTGCCTTGAGCAAGTACATTGAACAAATCAGTGACGAAGACATCATGAACCTTGAAATGGCTACTGGCCAACCTGTTGTTTATGACTTCGATGATAAGTTGAATGTCTTGGGTAAGGAAAAGTACTAAGATAAACAGTATCTGAATACAGGAAAAGCATCCCGGTTGGGATGCTTTTTTTGTGGTCTCAATAGGATTGGTGAGTTTGAGTGCCACCATTAGGACCCTACGTGATTCACTCATCTAACGTCAACTATTTTGAAGTTGTATGGAAAACTTAAGCGTATTTTAGAAGAAGTTGCTATTTGAAATCTAGGAATTTAGTTCATTGGCTGTCGGTATATTGACACTGTCCGGATCCGGGACTGTCGTTACTTGTGTGTTATATACCTGAAATTCTGACGAAAGTAAGTGTTCAATATGTTCGCTTACTCGGTATATCGACAGGGCAGTCATTTGTCCATCAACCATCAAGCTAACATCGACTAAGCGAGCACTACCACTATTTCTAATTTTTAACTGGGCAACTTGAACATGTTCCACGTTATCTTCAATTGCTGTTTTAATTTGTTTTTCAAGGTCTGGATTAGCATAGTCTGTCAGATTCAAAGCACTATCCTGGAATATTTTTCCTCCGGACCAAAGAACAAAGCAACCAATCACGATACTGATAGTTCCGTCCAGCCAAGCCATCTTGAATGATATAGCCACAACTAATGATAATAGTGTACCAGCACTGGTAGCGATGTCCCCCAAACTGTCACGAGATGCGGCCACCAAAGAAGCATTTTGTAAACGGGTGCCGAAATACCGGTTGATAGCAAATACTACAAGCATCAACACGGTTGCAACGGCCGCACCAATCATCGCATAAACATTAGGCGTAGATGCAGAGTGTAGGTGACGCAAGTCGTTGATTCCGGATAAAATAATTTGTAACGCAAAAACGATGATGACAACGCTAGTTACCAGATTGAAAATTGGTTCTAATTTAAATCGTGATAGCTGTAGTGAAAACGGGTCAGATTCAGCCTGACGCGTTTTGGTAGGCATCCCGAGGAAGTCATCGTCATCATCGTCGTTATCAGTCGCGAAGAACGAGCCGACAATCAGTAGCCCAGTAGAAATCACACCAGAAAGGTTGTTTAAAGCATCAGCACGTAGAGCCGCCGAGTGACCAATGCCTGCAAGAATATACTCAACAATGGTGATGGCAACATAGATACAAACGTTGATCCATAGATAGTTACGAGCTGCATTTAGGCTCTTAATAATTTTTTGCTGCCTGCTATTATGTACTTGGACTTCTTTTGCAAAGTGTTTGTTTAGGTTATCCATATAATAAATGCCTTTCCAGTAATAGTGATAACAAGTTTCATTAGCTTGATATCTCGAAAAATATATCACGTTAGTTTTGATGGTGACCGACATTTCAATTTAGTTCGAGGTTTTCAAATCAGTTTAAGAAAATAAAATGTGATGCTCGGATTTGACATTAACGCAGTGCCTGATAGCTGTCAACTTTGTTGTACAAAGAAGATGATAAATTGAATGTCTTGGGTAAGAAAAGGCACTAAGATAAAACATATTTGAATACAGAAAAAGCATCCCGATTGGGATGCTTTATTATGTTTGAGGTTATTCAAGAGCGCCCAATGCCTTAGCAATATCATTTTGTTCGTTAACAAATTGATCGTATTCGGGTGTGTTTAGGTAGTTATTAATACTGATGATGGCATGTGCATCAGGAGCAGCCACTTGGACAAGCTGCAACCATTCATGCCGCACAAAGATGGTGGCGTTTGCGGTATTTTGCAAGCGATTGATCGGCTCAGATGTGATGGCAAACTCATTATGACCAACTCGTCGTAATTTATCATGCAAAATTCTAGCTCCCATTGATGGAGAACCCATCCCTGCTTCTCCCGTTACAATCACGTGGTTGCTTGTAGTAGCTAATTTAACATCATTTGCATTGCGATGGTTACTTTTTGGCGCAATGACAATTAGCCAAACAGCGGTAATGGTAAATGATACCAATGTCGAGGTTAGTATACCAGCGATGACACCCAAATAATTATGCCAACCACTTGGTGTGAGCAGAAGAATGGTGATGATTGATCCTGGCGAGGGATCGGCTCTTAGGCCAACGTGCATCATACTGAAGGTAAATGTTCCTGTTACGCCACCGCATATAACGGATAGTAGCAGTTGAGGGTGTTTCAACACGTACGGAAAATATACTTCGTGGATACCGCCTAAGGCATGAATGATTAGTGCGTTACCCGCAAATTTTCTTGCCCTGTGTTGACCTAACAGAACGAACGCTAAAAGTAAGCCAATACCGGGACCGGGATTAGTCTCTAACAAAAATAGAATTGAGTGACCAGATACCATTGCTTGATTAGTTCCTAATGGATTTAAAATACCGTGATTAATGGCATTATTTAGAAAGAAAACTTTTGCAGGTTCGATAATGACATTCGTAAATGCCAGCAGATGCTTAGCAAACAACCAGTTCGTAGCAGTTGCCAGTGCCTGACTTATCCAAGCGATGGCCGGTGCCAATAAAAAGTAGGCCACTAGACTAGTGAACATTCCAATAATGGCGGCTGAAAAATTGTTGACTAACAGTTCAAAACCCTGGTTAACATGCTTACGTAAGGATGTATCAGTAGTTCGCATCATCCAACCAACTGTTGGTCCAATAATCATAGCTCCAAGAAGAGCTGAATCTTTCATGCCACAAATCAGGCCAATTGTAGCAATTGATGCCACCAGACTACCACGTTGACCGCCTTTGATTCGGCCGCCGGTTGCTGCTAAGAGAATCGGTAGAATATATTGTCCCATTAATGTGGCAATTTGATTCAACTGTGAATTAGGAAACCAGCCAGAGCTACTAAACATTGCCGACAACAGACCCCAAGCAATGAACGCTCCGATGTTTGGCATGACCATATCAGTTAGGATGGTACCGATTGCCATTATTTGTTGTCGAATAGTGCTTAGTTGCTTCATGCCGATCCCCCTTTTTACGGTAATTACTTGAGCTTGGTTAAATGTGGCCGCTCGAAATAGTAGCCCTGTACTATATCCGCAGGGTAATTTGTTGCGACTTTTAAGTCACTTTGTTCTTCAAATCCCTCAATAACTAAAAATGTATTGCTAACGTGCGCTTGTTCCCACCAGAATTGTAGTTGGGGGCTCACACTAGTGACAAAATCGCGTTTGCCTCTAAAATTTTGTAGTGCAAACTTGTATTCCAAGACAACATCGGACATGTGTTCAGCCAACGCCACGGAGTTTGCCCCAGTGCCAACATCATCGAGGCAAACCCATAGCCTTTGTTCCTGAAATAAACTTGCTGCATTGTGTAATTGTTCCGCACTGATCCCATATTCATGCTCCGTCAGTTCCACAATAATTTGAGTGTCAGGACAAATTCGTTGTGCAGCTCCAAGTTCTATAGAATACCGAGGATCGATGAACTGTGGTTGATCGAGATTTAATGACACTAATTGAATGGTGTTAGGTAACGATTTAATCGTTGAAACCAGCAAACTAGCAACGTCTTCTGGTGCAAATTTACCGAAATCTTTTGGAAATTGCCACTGTCCCTCAACAGATTCACGCAAAAATAGTTCATAGCCGATTAGTTCACGTGCAGAGTACTTACCTTGACCTAAAAAACGTAACATATTATCACTCCCCAACGGTGTTCTGCATAATTCGTTAACCGCATTATAGACTAATTTGCACGTAAATACACTACCATAATCAACACACTTATACCTACTATGAATACGATGAATTTGAAAAAAATAATTGCTATTAGGATGAGACTGTCAGGCTTGTTGCTTACGGCTTTAATGATAGATTAAGTAAAAAACCAAGGTACAAAACCTCCTTATTACAGGAAAAGCATCCCATTGGGGATGCTTTATTGGTTTTACGAGTGATGTGTTCGAAGATAGATACTAAGTTAAATAATTCCTAAACCAATCATCGATTGTGCAGTCGCCACAATTGCCTCTTCTGAGGAACGATACTTCCAACCCAACAGCTTTAGCATTACTGGTTTCTGCATAAGTTTCGGCAACGGAGGCGACCATTTTTAACATTGGATTTGCTTTAGCTGCAATTTTAAGCAATGTTGTCGATACCTCTTTTGTTGCAATATTATCCTTATATTTAGGAAAATGTTTACGCAGGATGTCAGCAACGTCATTGTTGTGTCACATTTTTCATTAATATATACCTATTCCAGTATAAAATATGGTGATGTGAAATTAACAGTTAGTTCACAGTTAAAATCTAAAGATGGATTTGTTCATGTAATGATGATTAGAGCGAAACTGTGAATTTCGCCGAAACGTTCTTTTGGTGTTGAGGAAGACTATGATATTAAAATCAACGATGTATCGAACTATATTCAAACGAAGGATATGAAGTACTCGATGTTAAGTTCAGTACGGATAATATTGGCAATGTTGTGAAATATCAATAATTTGATGCTAGACCATGTCTACGATCGGCTAGTAACTGCTATGGGGGTTTCTTTGTAACTTGCGACAACGGCTAAGTTGTGTTAAGCCAATATACAAATGAAGAAAAGAGTTGTTGTAAATTATGGAAGATCCAATTTTAGCAAGACATGCGGTTCGAAGTTTTCAGTCAACAAAGCCAAGTAGTGCAGATATTGATCAATTAATTGCAGCATTTCAAGCGGCACCTTGTGGAATGGGACAAAATGAAATTACTCAAGGCGTGGTCGTGGAAAGTGATGAATTTCTGCAAAAAGTGGAAATGGCCACCAATAATGCCGCATACGGAGCACCGTTAATATTTGTGATTGCTACTAAGGATGGTAGTGAATTTGGTGATAGGAATGCCTCAGTAGCAGCAGAAAATGTTTTAATTGAGGCTACACGTTTAGGATTAGGATCTGTTTATGTGATGAGTGGAGCTATTAGTTTGAGTGAGCATCCTGATTTGGTACAACAATTGGGAATTGATGACGGCTACTCACCAAAAGTTATTGTGCCGATTGGTAAAGCAACTGAAGCTTATACGCCGACAGACAGAAGCCACCGATATAAGTTAATTAGACGATAGAAAAGTTGACCATTAAAAAGATCGTAGTTTTTTTTATTCATAATACTACGATCTTTTTGAATCGGTATAGCCGCGATTCTCTACGCAATTGCAATGATCATCATGTAAAGTGCGAGAGTCATATAAGTTGTTGCGAAGTTTATCGTAGCATAAAAAACCCGTCCCTAACCTCGACAAGTTAGACGGTTCTTTTTAGCAACAGTTAAGCTGACTTGAACAAACTATCGTCCTACATTCTTGCTGTGATGACATTATGACATGTATCACAGTATTTTTTCAGCTAAAAAAACGCAGCTCTTTTACATAGTTTTACGACGATCACTAAATTGTATTTTTACTGCTAAGTAACGTTGTTAGCGGGATTGGGTTCACAAATCACTCATACTAAAATATTTTTGGTTATTTTACTTGCTAAAATGTGGTTAACGAGTTATAGTGTAATAGTAAACTAATACACTAATAAAGGAGGACACGATTGTGGATTTTGATGATAGAATTCCGATTTACTACCAAATTAAACAGTATATTTGCCAAGAAATCATTGTGGGCCACTTTAAACCAGAAGATAAGATTCCGGCCGTTCGCCAACTGGCATTAACACTAACAGTAAATGTTAATACCATTCAGCGCGCATTAGCGGAACTTGTCAATGATGGTATTTTGGAATCAAAACGAGGCCGTGGTAATTTTGTAACTGCGGATTTAAAGAGGTTGAACGAAATGAAGCATAGTATTGTTGAAGAACAATTAGCACTGGTATATGACAGATTGACAGATTTGCAAATCACACCAGAAGAAATGGTTAGAGATTTGACGGATTACATTGATAAGAGAAAGGGTGAAAAGCAAAATGACTGAGCTATTATCAATTGAAAATTTAACATACAGACGTAATCTACGCACAATTTTAACTAATTTATCTTTAACTCTAAACGACAACCAGATTGTTGGGTTACTTGGAGCAAACGGTGCAGGAAAAACAACGTTAATGAGACTGATTGCCGGAAGTGCAGTTAACTATCGAGGATCTATTAGTATAAATGGGAAAAACACGGGCAGTGAACGTAAAAGTATGGTGAGCTTTAGTGCACAGTTAGAGGGCGTTAATGAAAACTTGAAATTGATTAAGATTGCTGATTATTTTAATCATGTTTTTCCTGATTTTGAAATGAATGACTTTGAAAAATTAGCCGCAAATTTGAGCATAGATTTAGATCAGCATTTTATTAGTCTATCAAAGGGTAACCGACAAAAATTTGTGATGGCAATTACGTTAGCGAAACATGCCAAGCTGTATTTGCTTGATGAACCATTTAACGGCATTGACAGCATGAGTCGCAAAAAAATTGTGGCTAGCATTATTGAATGGAAACCGGAGGATGCAACGATTCTGATTAGCGATCACCACGTTACTGATATCGCTAATTTGCTGGATGCAGTGGCGATTGTTAAAGATCATACTGTCGTGACGCAAAAAAGTGCTGATGAAATCAGAGAAGAAAATGGGCAGAGTATTGAAACGTTCTATGAAAGTTTTTATGAAGAGGAGGGGACTAAAAATGACTAGTATGACATCGTTAATTAGTGGATTATTCAGACAAAGAAATCGGAATGTTTATTTAGCGACAGGTATCAGTTTATTGGTATTGCTGGTTACAGCTGGGTATACACTACTTCATGGATTAAGCCTTAGCAATATTGGTGGAGATTATGGCGTGATTATGACGCTCGCAATGATTGCGATGCTGTTTATTCTTGCGGTACAAAATGAGAGAGTATGGACTCATAACAGTTATCGGTTAATCCCGATTAGTGATACGAAGCTGTACATTGGTAATATGATTGCGACAATTTTGAGCTTTATCTATTTTTCTGTTATTCAAATTGTCATTCTGATCATTTGCAATATTGGTAGTTATTCAGTATTTGGTAGCATTAGCAATCATGAACTATTGGTGTTATCGAGTGGTTCACTCATGTTCATTTTATCTTTCACATTTGTTTGGGTATTTATCAGTATGGTTAATTTAATACTGAAATCAATTGCAGCATTTTTACCGGAAATTCGCCAACGGTTATTTCGTGTTTTAATTAGTTTGGGTGTAGTTGTGGTAGTTCTATATATTTTCAACACAATCGAAGGATTCTTTGGTAAATTTGCTTTGCAGTCGCATAGCTTAAATTTTAATGGATCAGCAGATATCAATCTAAGAATCAGTGAAGTATTTGGAGTTGGCACGCTGTACTTTGCAGTAATTATAGTGATTATGTCGTTGATTAATATTTACTTGTTAGAGCATTGGGTAGAAACTAAGACAACAACTAATTAATCAATAAAGAGACTGAAAGTTCCAGCTTTCAGTCTCTTTATTACATATATTTGTCAATTAGTAACATTTTACTGTCAACGTATGTACGTGCTATAGAATCGTGTTATCATATGAATACAATAGTTGAACTAGATAGGTTGCTTTGGGAGGGCTATTTGTATGAAACAGTATGATGAATTAGTAACTGCTGTGAAAAACTATGTGGGGGAAACTAGGCTAAATTCATTTGATCCAGAAAATGTTGAAAAGACGCGTGATTTTTACCAAATGATTAATGCAGCGTTTAGGTATGCGCACGCAACTTCTCATCAGCAACAGACTGATTTCGCTGATGTTTTACGATTAAACCAGGATGCACGTTATGATTTTGTGGCGGAAACCATGGACACCATCAATTCGGGGATGATGATATTAAAGCAGCATCAGGATCGCGAATAGGTACGGTCTGTAATAAAGTAAATATAATACAACAGGCTTGAAAAATAGCCTCGAACTCGATAACATTATGTATGAAAAAGAGAGCAGGTAGGTGCAACTACCTGCTCTCAAACATGAGTGTAGCGATACATTAGGTGAGCTAATCCTTAGGGTTAGCTTTTTTTAGTGGTTTCATCAACATTACCACAGCTTCTGCTACCAAAAAGATTGCTTTAGCTACGTTAAGTAATGCAATTGAAAACAATAAAATCATGGCCGCAACAGCCAATCTACATCTCATTAAAAATGATGAGATTCACACAATTATTACACTAACAGTGGTGATAATGACCGAATTGACTAAAATTATCAATCATAGTATGATTCTTTGTGAAGAATTGGGGTGCCATTGTGCTGAGATTAAACCCACTGAACCTGATACGGTTAACACCGGCGAAGGGATTTCTTTCACCAGATAGAACAATTTGTGTGCAGTTAGTACATATATGTTTTTGATGGCTCCCAATTCTTAAAAAATTGGGAGCTTTTTTGTATAGGAGGATATTATGAAACACACTGTCGCACGTTGGCATATTCGGGATATTATTACTGTTTCGTTGATTGCTGTTTTACTTGGTTGTATTTTTACGTTATCTGATTGGCTATATACCTTGGTATACGGCTTACTATCGGTTGTTGGACTGGGGCCATTTGTCGGTGAAATATTATTTGGTCTCTGGTGTATGGGTGGTAGTATTGCTTTTATGGTGGTGCGATTGCCTGGATCTGCGTTGTATGGTGAGGTTGTCGGTGCCTTGGTTGAAAGTGCGTTTGGTGGTCAATTTGGTGTTGTTGCATTAGTGGCCGGTTTTTTCCAGGGTATTGGGAATGAACTTGGTTTTGCATGCTTCAAATACAAGCGCTTTGATACGAGATCTTTGTTATTAGCAGCGGTGTTATCAACGATTATTACCTTTGCATCAGCGTTATTCATTCACGGATATATCAAGTTAAAGCTATCTATGTTGATTGCACTATTTGTGACAAGACTTGTTTCAAATATCGTCTTTTCCGTTGGATTAGTGAGTTTAATTCATCATATTTTAGAGAAGTCACATGTTTTGAAACACAATGTTGTCAAGAAAGAGGGATAATCAAAATGAATATTTCGTGTAATTTAGATGGATCCGTAGATGTTACCGGCTGTAAGCTTAGTATTTATCCGATGAGTGATCAATTTGTTAGTGTTATCTTGGACGCAGTTAACAAACTTAATCAAAGTGAATTACCAGTGTGGTCAAAGACTGATTTATTTAGTACTACTTACCGTGGCCGTCAAGAAAATGTGGTTAAGGTCGTAAAAAGTGCATGTCAGTTGGCGTATCACGATGATATCCATACTGTCTTTGAATTGACCTTTTCCAAAGGATGCCCTGGGGATGTTGATGCTGATCGTTATTTGAACGAGGAGGTTAAGCCTTTAGATTTACCGGATGAACTCAAAAATTTTCACGTTGACTGCAAATATTCGTTCTATGCATTTGGTGAGGCAGATTACATGCAAGATATTGTACAAATTGTTGATCTGGCAAAGAACGCGGGTTTGAACCCACAAAGTATGCACTATGCGACGTCACTCAGTGGCAGTGTAAATGATCTATTTCAATATTTTAATGACGCACTTTCATATGCTCATGACCATATTCGTCATTACGTCATCGAGGCGACAATTTCAGTTAACAGTCCATCACTTGATGAATAAATTGACGGGCGTCACTATTCTGCTCGCTTAATTTCAGTGCTAAAATAACCATATCATTATCTGTGGGAGAGAAATAAATGTGGTTATATCTGTATGACTTAAAGTTGGCAATCCTCATGTTTCCATTTGCGGCACTGATTTTTACGTTTCCGTTTTTATGGTGGCATTATTACCGGCACGGTGCAATTTCAAGATGGACAATTTTAATGGAGTACAGTTTTGTTTTATACATGATGTGTGCCTATTTTTTGGTCAATTTTCCGCTACCACCAAGAGAATATGTCGCAAAGTTAACAACTGCGACGATGAATTTGATTCCATTTCATTTTGTGTCGGACATCATTAAAAGCAGTCCACTGAAAATCACTGAGCCAAGTACTTATTTAAAAGCGCTAACTAACAGCGCAGTTATTCAACCAATTTTCAACATCTTTTTGACGATGCCGTTTGGAATCTACATGAGATCTTATTTTAAAAAAGGTCTTAAAACCACGATACTATTATCATTTTTACTGTCATTGTTCTTTGAATTAACGCAGCTATCAGGTTTGTATGGCCTTTATCCGCGACCATACCGTTTATTCGACGTTGACGATTTAATGATGAACACGTTGGGTGGTTTTGTTGGATTTTACGTTACAAGGTTTGTAATGAGATGGGTTCCATCGGAGGCCCACTTGAAAGAATCATTACGAATTCGGGCCAAACATGTTTCTTTATTCAGACACGCCACGGCCTTCGGAGTTGATTGGGTATTGCTGTTGTTGATTAGGACAGCCATTACCGTACTATTGCCACAGATTCCAAGATTACTGGGATCGTTATCCCCACTGATTGTATTTGGTGAATGGCTTGTTCTTATGCTTATCCCAGAGTTGTTGTTTAAGCGGACGTTGGGGATGCAGACCGTGCACTTGCAGATTGAATCTAACGGTAGTAGTGGCATCATTCTACGTAACATTTTGGGATATTCAATGTTTGTAGTATTAGTTGCTGAGAAAATATTGCGAAACCTGTTATGGAACAATCCAGCGATGAATCATCAAGTACAAGTGTTGTTTGCTTTTGCCGCAGTGATTTATTTTGGGGTAGTCATTGTGGATTTGTTGGTCGATATTTTTCGACCCAGCCATGAGCTGTTTTTTGAAAAATTAAGTCGAACTAAACTGATTTCAACATTTGATCAATAAACATTAAGGAAAGCAATATGAAAAGTACAATGAAGGCTTTTGTTATTCAGCATTACGGGCAAAAGAAATTAGAACTAATGAAAGTACCGATGCCAGCCGTTGATGACAACGAGGTGCTAGTTGAGATTCGTGCAGCAAGTGTGAATCCAATTGATACGTCAACGCAACGTGGTGGCATGAAATTTTTATTGCACTATGATATGCCGCTGATTCTCGGTAGTGATTTGGCTGGGGTCGTGATTAAAGTTGGTTCATCAGTGACCAATTTTCAGATCGGCGATGAAGTTTTTGGGAGGGTCAATAAAAATAAAATTGGCACATTTGCTGATTATCTGGCCGTTGATCAATCAGACTTGGCGTTGAAACCAATTAATCTAACCTTTGAACAATCCGCTTCAATGCCACTGGTTAGCTTAACAGCTTATCAAATATTGCATGATATGATGAAAATTCAGCCCCATGATCAAGTCTTAATTCAAGGCGGATCTGGTGGGCTGGGAACGGTGGCAATTCAAATCGCCAAAAGGATGGGCGCGCACGTTGCAACCACCACTAGTGCAAAAAATGAAGGGTTGGTAAAATCCCTGGGTGCGGATCAAATCATTGATTATCACCACGAAAATTTTGCTGATAGTCTGCATGATTTTAATTTTGTGATCGATACTAGAGGTGGCAAAACACTGCGTGATGCATTTAAAATCGTACGGCGAGGTGGCCAAATTGTTACAATTAGTGGAATTCCTAATTATAAGTTCGGTAAAACATATGGATTGCCATTATGGAAGCAAATGCTGTTGAGCGTTGCGTCTTTTCGAAATACGGTTTTGGCACATAAAACTAGTGTAAAATTCGATTTTTGGTTTATGAAACCAAGCGGACAACAGTTAATGGTAATCAAACAGTGGGTGGAACATGGCAGTATTGTACCAGTCGTTGATCGAGTATATGGTTTCGGTGATACTCAGCAGGCGCTAGATTATTCTAATACTGGGCATGCCCGCGGTAAGATTGTTATTAGCCATCAAATATAAAACACAGTTGCTCAAATGCAACTGTGTTTTATATTTGATTAGAAAAATAATGCGTAAGATGCAATTACATTGCTGAGTAGGTGCGCAATCATCCCGTATTTCAAATTTTTAGTGATTAGGTAGATTCCAGCCAACACAACGCCTGATAAGAAGCAATCAAGCATTGCAAAATCAAATGTCAGTCCATGTAGTAATGCAAATAACAGTGCACTGGATAGTAGCCCCATTACTTTTGCTAGAGTGGAATTTGAATGAATGAAGTAAGCAAAAAAGATTCCACGATTTAATTGTTCTTCATAAATTGGTCCGATAATGGAAACCACGATAAACATCGGAATTGGAAAAGCCGTCATGACGTTAGCGGTGGCGGTTTGATCAGCTGAGCCGCTTGCTGATGATGAGAAGAACCCTTCAATAAATATCCATAGTGCGATAATAACAATTGTTATTAGTAACTTCCAAATTCGTTCCTTAGTTAATCGTTTGGTGGTGAAAAGCATTGGATTACTCAATTGTAGTCGCCGACTGTAGTATTTTTGCATTAAATAGACGGTTAAGATGCCTAAAAGGGTGCAAAGAATTGCTAATGTAATTTGAATTGTGATGGTTGCTTTGAGGTGTAACACGTAGAACGCCATTAAAATTGGGACAGCCATGATGTTGTGAGCAACTGTTAGTAGGAAAAATTTACCGACCTTGATAATAAATTCCCGGAAACTAGATGATTGATGATTAATTTGCATTATTTATTCCTTATCATATGTATTTTTTACGCTTATTTAGTTTATCAAAGAATAAAATGTCTCACAAATTAACGTGAACTTTTAGTTATTATGTAAAAGAATGTCATACAAGCAAAAAAGAGAACCAACAGAAATTTCTGTTAGTTCCCAATCGTGAGTGCAGTGACACGCAGGTTAGCTAATCCTTGGGTTAGCTTTTTTATTGTTTTCGTCAGCACCACCACGGCCGCGGCTATCAAAAGAATTGCCTTGGTAATGTTAAGCAGTGTAACTGAAGACAGTAAAATTATGACTGCAATGGTCATATACCTACGTCTCATTACCAGATAACGTAATGCTATCCTCACTAGGTCGATGATTAAAGGTAAGGCCTTCAAACATTGTACCTGTGCCCATCATACCAAATTGTAAGGGCTTTATATAGAAGAATTACGATTATTTTATTTTTAAGGCAATGATTGCATGCTATTTATTTGGCGGAGTAGGTTTGATGGAAGTTAATTGAATTGATAGAACGATAGTAATGATACCGACTAAAAAAAGCGAGGCAATTGGCCAGAAAAAGGCAATTACAATGCCTAAAACGTATCCACCATACAAGAAAAGACGGGAAATGAGGTTATTGGAGACATCTCTTTTAATATTGGAATTATCTCTCAAAACTTGTTCGTCCATTAGTTGAAACGAGAAAGACCAAATCAATAATATGCTCAGGTAAACAACTTCAGGAATCGTACCATCCGGATGATTACCGACCCAGGCAGTCGCGAACGGGACGAGAGTTAAACTAAACAACCAGACACCGTTAAACATGAATGTTTTAGTTGAAATGACTTTGGCTTTGTTGAACATGTTATGGTGTGAAAACCAAACAATGTATATCATTGCAAAGCTGATAACATATGACAAAATGACCGGCCACTCACTAAATAGTCCCTGCAAAGATTCAGATTTTGGCGGGTGTAATTCTAGAACCATGATTGTTGCCGCAATTGCAATGACAGCATCCGTGAATGCTTCAAGTCTTGATTTGTTCATGATGTTTTTCCTCGATCCTGTGGTTGATTAATCTTGATTTCATTATAAATGTGAGGCTGAATCATTCATATAACAATGTAGATTTATTAAATATATAAATGTGATATGGGCTATATTATTAATCAGTATAATCATAAAAATATTATATAAACGATTAGGAAAACGTTTGCAAAATTAAAAAAATCAAATTATACTTATGATATTGATAAGAGAGATTAACAGCTGGCCACACGAAACGGAGGAGATTTACATGAAATTCCCTGCACAATCGAAACAGACCAACTTTAAGATGTACAAGAAAGGCAAGATTTGGTTATTTAGTGCTGTCATCATGTTCACTGGTGCGTTAGTAACAACAGCTAATGCATCTGCCGATGAAAGTACGGAACCAGTAGTAACTGAAAATGTTACTAGTGCTGTACCAGATAGTGGTAATAGTGTTACTCTACCAACTTCAGTTAACACACCAGTTAGTGATTCTACAGGTGTTACTTCTTCAACTGAGTCAGCTTCCAGTACTGCATCAGTTGAAAACACTCAAGATTTGTCTAATGCTTCTAGTACGACAATTAGCAGTTCCACCGCAAACTCATCGGTAACGCCTGAATCAGAATCAGTAGCCAAAACTGAGGCTACATCAGTAGCACCCGCCGCGATTGCTTCGACGGCAAGTCAGGTGAGTGACGCAGTTACTAGTGGGAATACGGGCTTTGCTGGTAGTTCGACACCAACCAGTTCAGCTACAACAACGGTTCAGTCGGTAGCCACAACTGCCACAACTGATACAGAAGCCACAAAAGCTGCAACCGAAAACGCCGTTCAAACAACCACAGATAGTATTTATACAGATCAAAAATTAGTGGATTTAGGAATTAATATTCAGAATATAGAAGCCAACAACGCGATTGGAATTGCTTCACAGTTTCACATCTTCTCTAATCATGTGCATTTAATTGCCGATACAAATGGTAATATTGCTGCCAAAAATTTAAAGGCGGGTAGTACCGACTTTGGTACTCGTCATTACAAAGGAGATCTATTTTACATTCAGAATTTGGATGGTGACGTAGCCCAAAATTCATTTAGAGCTGATTCTAGTTTAGTATATTTAGGCAATAGCATTGATGCTACAGTTGTTGATGGTAAGGTTACTATCAATGATGTAACGCTTGATAATGTGACGGCAGATCAAGTTTATCAGGATGCAGAAGGTAATATGTATATTGATTTCGATGAGTATTTTGATAAACTTCGTCAGTTAGCTGATCAGTACTATGAAGAAGCAACAAGCGAAGGGATTAACATTGATGTTGAGGACCAAAACAATCGAACAATAGATGTTACTGACGCGGTTAATTCTGCAAAAGAGGATGGTACAAAATATATTTACGCTAATATTCCGCTGGAATTATTGATGCAAGCAAATCCAATTACGGTGACTGGGCTTAGTTCTGAAGGTCCTACTTTAATCATTAATGTAACAGGAATTGAGGATTTTGCCGCAACACGAGCTTCTGATGTTGCTCATATTAAGACTCAAATAAAACTAGTTGTGGATGGAGAGACACTAGGGGCTGCTGAACGTACTGACTTTTCAAAATCAGTTGTTTTATGGAACTTTGGTCATGAGCATTTAGACTATGACTTTGAAGTTACCAGCGGTTACTTTATCGGTTCTGTCCTTGCCCCTAACGCTGAATTGACAGCTGATGTAAACATGGATGGCAACTTAGTAGCTGATACGGTGACGATTCGTAGTGGTGAATCACACAGATTCGATTTGCAAACCCCTGTTGAAACAGAAGTTGTGGATCCAGAAGAGCCGGTAGATCCAGAAGAGCCGGTAGATCCGGAAGAACCGGTAGATCCAG
>NZ_AZGF01000029.1 GCF_001434475.1 Paucilactobacillus suebicus DSM 5007 = KCTC 3549
TTTTCTATCAGTACTTCTTGACGAAGAACCCGAATTAGGCAGTTGAGTGTGCCCGAGGCCCTTATAAAATGGACGTCTGCGTTATTTTACACGTTTCAGAATGATAGTGTATCAGCGTTCAAGCTAAAACAGAAACAAGATAAAAATTTTTCACAGGGGGAAAATCACCAAGTAATATCACTAACCACCCACCTAACTCCAGCGTTATAATCACTACCAAGGATATGATAACGGCGTAAATAGACAGACAAAAAGCTGGAGGTAATAAAATGTTAGACGTAATGGGTTCAATCAAGAATTTAGAGTGGACGACGGAACATCATTTTCTCCATATTCAAGCACGGCACGACTTTATGAGGGCAGTAGCGGTGCAATTTGAGTTAGCTTACAGTGATTTTCGGGTTATTCAACTGGCATTGCAGTTGGATGGCCAAAAAGATTTATTATCCAAATTTACGAGCCAATATAATGACATCTACAAGTACGAAATGGCATTTGTTAGAGGCGGAATGGCCGAATTTGATAATCAATTCGAAGGTCAAATTGACGATTACCAGAAGGCTGAGCAATCATTACTAGAAACATTGAAGGAAATTCGGCAAACACAACCCGAAGATGATGCTGGCAATAAGTTGATTTAAGGTTATATAAAAAACACCGACAAAGTCGGTGTTTAAAGCTGATGCTACAGATATTGTGGTTAGATAAAACCAAACTAAGCCCACGTAGAATATGCTTTATCAACACATTAATACAGATCGGGAGGATGTATGACGCGTTCTCTTTTTTTGAATTCGAATAATTTTAAAATTAAAGAAAAAGCCGTTAATTTACACAACATAATTTCACGCAGAATTTGGATACTCGCGCTGTTTTACTAAGCCATTTCATTAATAGATGAGTGTCTGTTATTCGGTTACTTGAATCGCACCTACAGCGATAACTTAGTCCTTATCTTCAGCCATTTTGATGATATTTGATTTAATCTCGTCGGGAAACTTTGATCGAGCACGATGAAAAACCCATTCGCGTTGTACCATCAGTGATAGACCAATATAGAAGACCATTAGAGCCTCGCCACCCGGCACGAAATGGTCACCAATTAAGTGAATGACAGCTGACGTGATCCAGAGACCAATTGTTAATGCCGTTCCTTTTCGCATGACTAAACCAGTATCATCTACCCATAGTTGATAACTAATTGCACGCAAAATACCGAATAGTACAGCGGATATAATGAAAGTGATTGTTAAAATCAGCAGGCCATTAGGAGTGAATGACACCTTGTGTTTATCCACACCGCCAACAACCAACACAATGCCAATAATCATAATAATGACGTACGTACGCAATTTTTTGGAGACCATTCGTGGATTGAGCTGACGCCAGACAATCCATACAATTAGTATTAGTGGAACTACATAGCTGGTTAAATCCATCGATATTTTTTACCCTTCACAAGTATTTAGGTTGTTTTCATTAATACATAAGATGATTAAATCACTTATTGATTAAGTAGCCAAGGTTTACGTAAATTAAAAAATGCCCAACCGTTGTAAAATACAAACGATTAAGCATTTTTCTACAATATTAACGTCAATAGGCGCTCAAATGCGCACTTTTTTAGAATTGATCTGGTAACAATGTCTTTCCTAACTCCGTGTTATGTGAATAGTCAATTGGAATATCAACAACAACTGGTCCATTTGTGGCAAAGGCTTGGTCTAGAACATCTTCTAATTGATCCGGTTTTTCAACTCGCAGACCAGTTGCACCAAAGCTTTCTGCGTATTTAACGTAATCAACTGGACCGACCTTAACACCGGCGTCTTGACCGTACTTCATGATTTCTTGGAACTTAACCATGTCGTAATATCCATCATTCCAGATGATGTGAACAGTATTCAGGCCGAGTCTAACAGCCGTTTCAAGTTCCTGGCCAGTGAAGAGAAATCCTGCATCGCCAGACACCGAAATTGACTTAGCATTCGGCCTTAATAGTGCTGCTGAAATCGACCATGGGAGTGCGACACCTAACGTTTGCATACCGTTACTGAACAACAAGTGACGTGGTTCGTAACTGCGGAAATGGCGGGCCATCCATATGTAATGACTACCAACATCCACGGAGACTGTCATTTTATTGTCAACGCGGCACTGAAGGGCCTTGATGACTGCCAGTGGGTGGCTAGTGCCATCGATGCCAGCAGGCGGCGTAATTTTTTGATCTGCTTCAATTTCTTCATGTAATGAACGTAGGTATTTCTGTGATTCCTCTGATGGTTGGTAGTTACCGATTTGATCGTCCAAACGATCCAGTGTAGCCGCAATATCACCAATTAATTCGGTGGCTGGTTGGAAGTTCTTGTCGAGCTGGGGAGCTTCAGTATCAATCACGTTAATCACAGCTTCTTTTTCAGCATTCCAGTTACGTGGCTCGTATTCGATTGCGTCATAACCGACCGTGACGATTAAATCGGCGTGCTTGAGCAACTTATCACCTGGTTGGTTGCGGAATAAGCCAACACGACCAAAGAAGTAGTCCTTTTCGAGATCTTCAGAAATAATTCCAGCACCTTGGAATGTTTCAACGACGGGAATTGCTGCTGTTTTGACTAATTTGCGAATGGCGGCCGTGACTTCTGGGGATGATGCACGCATGCCGACCAGCAAGACCGGTAGCTTAGCAGTTTTGATTCGACGAACGAGATCAGCAATTGAGGCATCGTCAGCTGAACCTAACTTAGGGGCATCTAATGGTGCTAAAGCCGGAGTTTCTACGACACTGTCATCCACATCTTGAGGAATGCTGACAAAGCTGGCACCCTGTTTACCAGAAGTTGCAGATTGGAAGGCGTTGCCGATAACTTCTGAAATGTTTTCTGGGTCACCGACTTCGGCACTGTACTTAGAAATGGTCGCAAATAATTCTTTGTTTGCCATACTTTGGTGAGTCAATCTGAACAAATCTTTTCGTGGAACTTGTCCTGAAATCGCTAGTAGTGGGTCACCTTCGGCAGTTGCGGTAACAACGGGGGTTGCCAGATTACTTGCACCGGGGCCAGAAGTGGTAATAACCACACCTGTTTTACCAGTGATTCGGCCAATTCCGGAAGCCATAAAGCCTGCATTTTGTTCGTGGCGAGACACGATTAATTGTGGTGAATTTGGATCCTTCGGGTGATCTAATAATTCAAATAGGCGATCAATTTTAGCACCTGGAATTCCAAATACATATTTTACTTGGTGATTTATGAGACTTTCAATAATGGCATCTGCGCCGTAACGTTTTGAATCTGACATAGTAATTCTCCTTCTATAAAACAGTAATTATTTTTAGAATATCATCTTTTTTTCACTTGCCAAGGGGCAAAAAAAGATTGTGAAAAAACGACAAGTTCACAAATACCAGTACAACGGTAGTTTACGTAGAAGTGCATTATATAAATAATGCTAATAAAGATTAATTGAACATTGTGAATTCACAATGTGTACTAGCAAATTTGTCTATTTTCACAAGCTGGCCTAAATTACTGTGTTCATGATTTAGTGAATTAAAAGGCTAAATAAATTAGTAAACATTGTTAATTAGATTCAATGATTTGAAGTTAATTTAGAATAAATATTAAAATTGTCCTTGACATTGATTAGAATTATATTAGAATTGGTTTCAATCAAATTGATATCGACAAAACACTTGAGAAGAGTAGTCGCCGACAACGTAATGAAGAGATCCCGGCTGGTGAGAAAGGGAAGCGTTGAAGTGATGAAGATGAGCTCAAGAATTGTTTTACTAAGTTCACGCTTGGTAGACGGTAGGAACCGTTAATTTCCCAGGTATCCAAATGGTACCGTTGAGGCATGCAGTGCATGCAAACAAGGGTGGTAACGCGATGATTCGCCCCTTATTAGTTACAGTTGTGGCTAGTAAGGGGCGAATTTTTTTGTTGGTTCGATATGAAATAAGTGAAGGAGTGTTGTGAATGAAGTTAAAACATTACGAACACGCCGGCGGGTTGGTTTACATGCCAGCGAACAATAAATAACTTTAAATTATATAAAAGTCTTGTATTTTAAAAAATTGATGCTATCATGAATAGCAATTTAATTAAATGGCAATGAAAAGAAGAGTAACAGCGCACAATTCAAACAGAGAGCTTTGGTTGGTGAGATGAAGCAAGAATTGTGATCGTTGCGAAGATGATCTGGGAGCCAGAAATTCGGTGTGAAAATGCTGATGATCCGTCTTGCGAGCGATACAACGCATGGGTATAGTCACTAAGATGTACCCGATAAGTTACCGGCTGTGAAGTCGATAAGAAAATGGGTGGTACCGCGAACCTTCGTCCCTAGTTGCATTGTTTTATGCGACTGGACGAAGGTTTTTTTATTGCTATTAACTAACACAAACACACACGGAGGAATCAATTATGACAGAGGAAAACAAATTACATTTCGAAACTTTACAAGTGACTGCAGGCCAAACCGTTGACGAAACTGGCGCTCGTGCGGTGCCAATTTATCAAACTACTTCATACGTCTTCAAGGATGCCGCTCAGGCAGCTGGTCGTTTTGCTTTAACCGATGCCGGTAACATCTACACCCGTTTGACCAACCCAACTACTGCGGTACTCGAACAACGGGTTGCTGCTCTGGAAAATGGGACCGCAGGTGTTGCTCTAGCAACTGGTTCAGCTGCTATCAGCGCTGCAATTCTTAACATCGCTGACCAAGGTGACGAAATTGTCGCTGCCAGCACTCTTTATGGTGGGACCTTTGACCTCTTCAACGTAACTTTGAAGAAGTTGGGCATTACCACGACATTTGTTGATCCAGATGATCCACAAAACTTTGCTGATGCAATCACTGATAAGACTAAGGCACTTTACATTGAAAGTATTGGTAACCCTGGCATTAACCTGATTGATTTTGAAGCAGTTGCTAAGGTTGCCCATGATAATGGCTTGATCTTAATCGTTGATAACACCTTTGGTTCACCATACTTAGTTCAACCACTTGATTGGGGTGCTGATGTGGTCGTTCATTCTGCAACTAAGTTCATCGGTGGCCATGGTACTACGATGGGTGGCGTGATCGTTGAAAACGGCAAGTTTGATTACGCAGCTAGCGGTCGTTACCCTGGCTTTACTACTCCAGATCCACAGTACAACGGTCTAGTTTGGAACACTTTGAAGGGTGCTGCATTTACGACTAAGGTTCGTGCACAATCATTGCGTGATCTAGGTGGCACGATCAGCCCATTCAACTCATTCCTATTGATTCAAGGACTCGAAAGTTTATCACTGCGTGTTGAACGCCACGTGGAAAACTCACGTAAGATTGTTGAATACTTGAACAATCATCCAAAGGTTGCTTGGATTAACTACCCAGAACTTGATGGCAACAAGTACAAGCCATTAGCTGACAAGTACTTCCCAAAGGGCGTTGGCTCAATCTTCACAATTGGCTTAAAGGGCGGCGAAGAAGCCGGCAAGAAGTTGATCGAAAACTTGAAGCTCTTCTCATTGCTCGCTAACGTTGGGGATGCTCATTCATTGATCATTCACCCAGCTTCAACTACTCACGCACAATTGAACGAAGAAGAATTGAAATTAACTGGCATCACACCAGATCTAGTTCGCTTGTCAATCGGGATCGAAAATGCGGACGATCTGATCGCTGATTTGGAACAAGCACTAGGCAAGATTTAACAAACAAGCAAAAGGCATAGAGAGGACGTGAGATACATGCATACTTTAAAAATTACTTTGACTAATAAGGCTCTAAACGTGCGCGTATCACACGTTCATTTGAAGGCAAACTTTATCACTAAATTTGGTGAAACTCGAATGCAAAATGCAGGGGACTTCTGTACATTCAACTAAGCAGGCTTGAAATCCGTTCATAAAACCAGTCTATCTGTTAACGGGGATAGACCGAGTTACACGGATCCCATTGTAAAAATGGGAAGGGCCGCCTTAGTACAAGTCTGACAATAATCAGGCAATGTATGGAGGTCCTTTTCTGTACCCAAATTTTGGGCATTCGAACGAAAATTTACTAAATTAACATGTTAATCGGTCTTTCAAGTGGGCAGAAATATCGATTTTGCATGAGGCGGTAATGGTAATCATGATGGTGCCGTTGAGCCGAAAAAAGGAGAAATTGGTATGAGGATTTTAAATCATGATGATGTGTTAGCAGCGTTGACGGGTGGTTCGATCTACGCTTCAGGAGGCGGAGGATTTTACGAACATGGTCTCGCAATGGGGCACGCGGCGATCACTATCAATAAGGTTAAATTGGTTTCGCTTGATGAATTAAACGACGATGACATCGTTGTCACGGCTGCCGCAATTGGAGCACCGGCCGGGACAACCGATTGGGAGATGACTGGTCGCGACTACATCAAGGCGGCGCAACTGCTGATTGATCACTATGACGGCAAAGTGGTCGGGTTTATGGCCGGCCAAAATGGGAAATCATCGTCAACTAATGGGTGGCTTCCAGCTGCGGCATTGGACCTGGTTGTGGTTGATGCTCTCGGTGATATTCGGGCGCATCCGTCAGGTAAGTTTGGCAACATGGGTCTCACATCGGATGAACACTATCAAACGATTGAAGCGGCATCCGGCGGGAAACGCGAGACAGGCAGTCATATCGAGTTAGTGATTACCGGAAAGCCAGAGAAGACGTCTGAAGTGTTACGTAAAGCATCAGATTTATCCGGTGGTTTCTTCGCTTCAGCTCGTAATCCATTGACTGTTGAGTTCTTAAAGAAGAATTCAGTCGTTGGTGGTTACACGCTCGCGATTGAACTAGGGGAAGCCGTATTAAAGGCTCAGCCGGATGGTCCGGAAGCCGTTTTGGATGCAATCCTTAACCAAACTAATGGTGAAGTCGTCGGTACGGGTAAAGTAATCGAAAATAATGTGAAGTACTCCGAAGAAGGAACGTATGATATCGGCCATATCAAGGTGCAGGCCGCCCGTGGCAGTGTTCTTACTGCATACGCCGCCAACGAATTTATGGCGCTTGATAAAGATGGCAAGCGGGTGGGCAATTACCCGGACGTGATTACTATTTTTGACAAAGCAACGTTAAAACCGCTTACCACCAGTGAAATCTCTGTGGGCCAGGAAGTGATCGTCTTCAAGATTGATCGATCTAACTTCCCGTTGAGCGCTGGTGTGTATGAAAAGGCTAATTATCCAGAGATCGAAGAAGCACTGGGAATTGATATTTATGATCATGTATTTGATAAACAATAGTAGAAACAAGTAACACAAGGAGTTTTGTAATGAAATGGTTAGCTGGTGCAATTGAGTATATTCATGAAAATCAAGCGGCTTTTGATGGCAACTTGATTATTCATCTAGAATTGAGTTTCGTTGCGTTATTAGTCGCCATGCTAATCGCAATTCCAATTGGAATTTATGCTGCTCGCCATGTAGGAGCGGGTAGCCGGATTATTGGATTTTTCAATGCAGTTCGTGTGGTACCATCACTAGCGATTTTGGTGCTAGTACTGCCGCTAATGGGAATGGGATTTTATCCGGCCCTGTTGGCACTGACAATTTTGGCAATTCCGCCAATCATGATTAATACCTATTCGGGAATTCGGCGAATTAATCGCAACACGCTGGAAGCAGCGGATGGTATGGGAATGTCAGTGACGTATCGGTTATTTAAAATCGAAATTCCGTTGGCATCGAGTCAGATTGTTGCTGGTATTCGCTTAGCTTCAATTGAGGTCATTAGTTCAGCCACGTTGGCAGCTTTTATTGGTGGTGGTGGACTTGGAACCTATGTCGTGATGGGGATGAGTATGTATGATACCAGTATTATGTTAGCTGGTGCGCTACCTGTAACGGGAATTGCATTGATATCAGAAATTGTATTTTCACTACTGGAGTATGGATTAAGAAAGAAACACGGAGAGTTGGACTAGGGAGTCGACTTTCAAGGACATTCAAGGGAAGAAACAAAAGAGAAAAATAAAAGTAGATTAAAGGGGTACTTGGTATGAATAAGAGACTGAAGAGAATTTTAACTGCATCATTAATTGCATTATTTGGCGCATCAACACTATTATCTGCAGCATCACCCGTACTAGCTGACAGCACGGTAACTGTTGGTTCAAAGAATTTTACTGAGAATCTGATCATTGGTCGCATTTATGAGGATGCATTGAAACATGAAGGCATCAAGGTGAAATCAAAACTCAACTTGTCTGGAACCTTTGTGGCACAAAATGCTTTAAAGAAGGGCTCCATTGATCTTTATCCAGAATATACCGGCACCGGCTACGTGGACGTGTTGAAGCATAAATCAACGCATGATGACAAAAAAGTCTATAAGACCTTGAATAGCGGTTATGCCAAATGGAATCTATCTTGGTTAACACCTTCTAAGGCAAATGATAGCCAAGCATTGGTGATCACTAAGGCGGCGTCTGAAAAATATCATATCAAGAACTTCTCGCAATTAGCCAAAAATGCAAAGAACTTGCGCTTTGCTTCAACAGCTGAGTTTGAAGGCCGTAAGGATGGTATTCCAGGTTTGAAGAAGGAATACGGTGGTTTTAACTTTAAGTCAACTTCAACTGTTGATAATGGTGTTCGTTACAAGGCATTGTTGGATGGCAAGGCCGATGTCACAGTCGGATTCACTACTGATGGCCAACTTGATAACAAGAAACTGGTTCTACTAAAGGATAACAAGGACTTCTACCCTAACTATTACGTGGATGCTGTGGTTCGCAATTCAACTTTGAAGAGCAATCCAAAGGTTAAGACAGTGTTGAACAAGGTTAACGCTAAATTGACGACTAAGGAATTACAGAAATTGAACGCTAAAGTTGATGTTCATCACCAAAAGTATCAAACAGTCGGTGATCAATACGCTAAGGAAAATGGCTTTAAATAGGTTTTAAAGAAAAGAGGAACTAATTTTGACGAATGAACAACCTGTAATTCAAGTAGACAATATCACGAAAAAGTTTGGCAATGTTGAGGCTGTGCGCGAAACATCATTCACGGTGAATGCAGGCGAATTCATCACGATTCTTGGGACCTCAGGTTCTGGTAAAACAACGTTGTTAAAGATGCTTAATCGGTTGATTGAACCAACGTCTGGGGCAATCTACATTGATGGTGAAAATACTAAAGACGTTAATGTTAATATTTTGCGACGACGTATTGGCTACGTTATTCAGCAACATGGTCTGTTTGACCATTGGACAGTTGAACAAAATATTGCAACTGTCTGCAACATTCTTAAATGGGACAAGCAAAAGACAGCTCAACGAATTGATGAAACGCTACGACTGGTTCAATTAGATCCGGCTAAGTATCGTAAGCGTCATCCTCATCAGTTATCTGGTGGTGAGCAGCAACGAGTGGGAATTGCTCGTGCACTAGCAGCAGATCCGAAGATTCTATTAATGGATGAGCCGTTCGGCGCCATTGATGCAGTCAACCGGGCTAAGTTGCAAGACGAGTTGAAAGAAATCCAAAAAACGACTGGTAAAACGATTATTTTCGTCACTCACGATATTGATGAGGCATTGAAACTGGGTAACCGAACAATGCTCTTTAAGGATGGTAAGATTCAACAGTTTGATAATAAAAATGAGCTGTTCTTACATCCTCAAAACGAATTTGTCGGCGATTTCCTAGGTGTTTCAAAACAACTATCTAAGTGGCGCTATCTGAGCGCTAAGTCGTTGATTAAGCAATGGAAACCAGTGGGTGGACAGTTAAATAATGCGATTGATGCAGATGCGATTGTGGCTAAGGTTGTTGAGCGTTTATTAAAGCGGCCAGCTGACCCAGTCCAGGTGGTTGATCGTGACGAAAACAAAGTTGGCTATGTCCGACTGAACGAAATTTCTGAAATGGTAGGAGCGATTTAATGCTTAAGTACTTCATCGATAATCGACATATGATCTGGAGTCTGACACTTCAACACATTGGCTTAACGTTGACCACAATTGTGATTGCGACAATTATTGCTGTGCCGCTTGGGTATTATTTTGCTAGCCATAAGATTGCTAACCGCGTGATTATGCCGATATTCAGTTTGATCTACACAATTCCGAGCTTGGCGTTCTTTGTACTACTAATTCCGCTCTTCGGTTTGGGCACCACACCAGCCTTGATTGCTCTGGTTTCGTACACAATGTTTGTGTTAGTTCGTAACACGGTGGTTGGCTACCAGCAGGTTGATGATCGAATGGTCGAAGCAGCTCGCTCACTTGGTTATAATCGTTGGACAATTATTTGGCGTTTTAAGACCTTGTATGCACTTCCAACCATTATTTCGGGACTACGAATCGCCACCACTTCAACGATCGGTATTGCTACAATTGCCAGTTACATTAATGCTGGTGGCTTGGGCACGATGTTGTTCACCGGTCTTAATGAAAATAACTACACGGAAGTAGTGGTTGGTTCGATTGTGATTGCGGTGTTTGCGTTGATTGTTAATTGGGCGTTGGAGAGGTTGCAGACGCGGGTTTTGAGGTATGTTTCGGGGTTGAGCTAGGTAAGCTTAATATTACTAGTCGAAACGTGATCGGGCAGGTCAGACGCCTGCCATGTAAGGACAAAACCATAATATTCAAAACCAGAATATCATGGTTTCGTCCTTACATTCTGGCATCTGAGCGACCTGCCCGATCACTCTATAATAGGGAGGTAAAAATTTGATAAAAGCACAGCGAGGAACTGAATTACGCGCTAAAGGGTGGCGTCAGGAAGCCATCTTACGGCTGCTTGAAAATAACTTGGAAAATGCCGAAGATCAGGACAATCTGGTTGTTTACGGTGCACTTGGTAAGGCCGCTCGCAACTGGCCGTCATACTACGGGATTGTAAATGCCATTAAGAATCTGGAAGAAGACGAAACACTGGTAGTACAATCTGGCAAGCCAATTGGGGTGTTAAAGACGCATAAAGACGCACCGATTGTGATCTTAGCAAACTGTAATTTGATTGGTCATTGGTCAAATGCCGATTACTGGTACTCCTTGTATAACAAGGGGTTAACGGCATGGGGCGGCTTGACAGCCGGTGACTGGCAGTACATTGGCTCTCAAGGTGTGGTTCAAGGCACTTACGAGATTTTCAAAATTATTGCTAAAAAGCATTTTAATGGCAGTTTAGCTGGTAAGTTCATCCTCACTGCGGGGCTTGGTGGTATGGGTGGCTCACAGCCACTTGCAGGGTACATGGCCGATGCGGCCATTCTGGTGGTCGAAGTTAATGAAGATCATATTGATAAGCGCATCGAGACTGGGTACTTGCAATACAAGGCCAAAACGCTAGATGAAGCCATTGGGCTGATTAATACCGCCAGGGCTGAAAAAAAGGCGATTTCTGTTGGGTTACTTGGTAATGCCGCTCAAGTTTACCAAGAAATTTTGGATCGCAATATCACTCCTGATATAGTTTCTGACCAAACTGCTGCCCAAGATTTACTGTACGGATATGTTCCCGAAGATTATACCGTGGAACAGGTTACACGACAACGGGCCACACATCCAGATCAACTAGAAAAAGCCGCTGGAGCCTCGATTGCTCATGAAATTAAAAGTGAGCTCGAGTTCCAACGGCGAGGCAGTATCGTTTTCGATAACGGTAATAATATTCGGACTCAGGCTCACGACTATGGTGTCGATAATGCCTTTGATATCCCAATTTTTACCGAAGCCTTTCTACGTGATCTGTTTGTCAAAGCAATTGGCCCATTTAGGTGGATTGCACTATCGGGGGATGCGTCCGATATCGATACAATTGACGATTATTTGCTTAAAGAATTTGCTGACAACGAATTGATTGTTGATTGGATTACAAAGGCGCATCAATATGTCCCATTTCAAGCACTACCGGCCCGTATCGGCTGGCTGGGCCACGGCGAGCGAACTAAACTTGCCTTAGCCGTTAATGATTTAGTAGCATCTGGTAAGTTGAAGGCACCAGTCGCCTTTACTCGTGATCATTTGGATGCGGGGGCAATGACTCATCCAAATATTATGACCGAAAATTTGAAGGATGGTAGCGATGCTGTGACAGATTGGCCGTTAATCAACGCGATGGTGATGGCATCTTCCAAGGCCGATTTGGTGGCAATTCATTCTGGCGGTGGTGGTTACACTGGTTACATGCAAAGTGCTGGTGTGACAGTCGTTGCGGACGGAACGAAGGCAGCCGCTGAGCGTTTGAAACTATCGTTTAATAATGATACTTCACTAGGCCTGTTGCGATATGCAGACGCAGGCTATGATGAATCACTTGCTGAGATTGAAGAGAAGGGTGTGCATCGAATTGATACAACCAAATACCAAAATAGTCACCCTTGATGGGCATCATCTGACATTTCGGCGGATTATCAGTATTGTTAGCCAGCACTGTCAGTTAAATGTTTCCCGTGAAACATGGTAGCGATTAGAAGATGCACGAAAACTGGTGTTGGCCAACAAGCAACGAGTCTATGGCTTAAACACGAGTGTCGGTCAGAATAAGGACGTTACGATTGCCAAAAATGTCGAAGAAAAATTTAACGATAATTTGGTTAAATCTCATTTAATTAGTACTGGTCGTACCGTTCCGGTAGCGGTGTCGAGGATTGTGGTATTGATTAGAATTAATCAGTTGTTGGAAGGCTATACTGGCATTAATCCACAGATTATTAAGCTGATTATTGATATGTATAATCGTGATGTGTTACCAATTTTCTACGCTTGTGGTTCAGTAGGAGAGGCAGATATTGGTATTCTTTCTTCACTGGCTGAATTAGTGATTGGGAAAGGTAAGGCATGGCACAACGGTCGTCTGACGGATACTAATGTTGCGTTCGAACAGTTAGGTTTTGAGCGCGTCCATTTGGGCCCCAAGGATGCACTGGCGATTTTAAGCTCTAACGCATATGGTGTCGGTCAACTAATCTACGGTGTCAGCAGGACTGAACGTCTGTTACGTAAGTCCACAACTATTTTAGGACTTAGCATGGAGGGATTAGACGCCAATGTAACACCAATACTGTCATCGGTGGCGAATGCTAATCAAAATCCGTTTCAAATTCGGGCGGCTGCACAGTTACGGGCTGATTTAGACGGTAGTTACTTGTTTGATCATCATCAGCGGAAACAGGTTCAGGATCCAATCAGTTTTCGGTCAGCTACTCATATTTTGGGGGCAGCTAAGCATGCAATTGCTAACTGCATTGAAACAATTAATATGTATTTAGCCGGATCAGATGATAACCCAATGTTGGACGAAGAAACCGGTGAAATTTTATCAACTGGTAATTTTGATGTGACTGATATTTCATTATCAGCGGAAACGATTGAGCAATCGCTAACCCATGTTTCACGGAGTATTTTTCAACGAATTAAGCATTTAAATAATGATCAAATTACCGGGCTTCCTCGCTTTTTGATTCAACAACGCGGCTTTCAATTCGGCTTGCAGACACTGCAGGAGACTGCTATGGACGCTGATGTAAGAATTCGGCAAATGGCTCATCCAATTTCATCGGAATTTTATGGATTAGCGGGTGATATTGAAGATCATAATTCTAATTTACCATTGATTAGTGAAAAACTAATTGATATTAATGACCAGTTATCAACGATTTTATCGTTGGAACTTTATAATGCATCTCAAGCTGTTTATTTAAGATTTCATAATCAATCGATAAACGAATTAGGAAACAAAACACAACACAACGGTTATATCACCGCGTTCGAAATGTCATTCCGCCGATTGTGGATGATCGGCCTTATAACGAGGAGGTTAATAAAGTTAGAGAGATTATCTAGTCGATGACTTTTTTGTTGTTATAGGTTGTAAAAGCCTCGTCATTATCGGTAACTTGTAGAACTGACACGCTTCCATTGTCTGGAAAATTACCAATAGTGTCGATACCAAGACTATCTGCAAATGTGCGAAGCGCCGAACCATGTGTGATAACTAGAATATTAGAGCCGTCTTCACAGTTTTCTTTAAGATAATTTACACCGGATTGCCACCTATTTTTGACCTGATCGTATGTTTCTGCCATATGACTAGGATCTGCTAACTTCATAAGTCTGCGTACTTCTTTAAGCCCTTTGTCGTTGATAATATCTGCCTGTGTATGGTATCCAAATTTACCACCAATCTCTTCCCAAATATTCAAAGAATCTAGGCCTTCATAGTAACCAAATAATATTTCTCTGAATGAATGTAATGTGCTAACTGTTTTCGGATGGTAATTAAATTTAGACAAAACTATATCGCGTGTCTCTATTGCTCGTCCAGTATCGGATGAATAGACATACGAAAAGTGTTCATTTTTTAATTTTTCCCCAACTTTGATGGCATCTTGTTTTCCTTGTTCAGTTAAATCGGAGTCACACCATCCTTGCATCCGTTTAAACGTATTAAGCAATGTTTGACCATGTCTAACAAAATAGATATTAATTTCACTCATAAAAGTTCCTCCGAAAAAATAATTTATAAAATATATTACAAAGCCGTTAATGCAATTACAAGTAGTAATTAAACATTGGAATTTGATTTGCATTTTACACTAATTTATAATTTTTTGTTGACATTTTCTAATTTATATTTAATAATTGCAATCAATAATTCAAATGAATGCAGAGATGAGTAAGTTAATGATTCATTTTTAGAGAGTCGTCACTTGGTGGAAGACGATAATGATGAATAACTGAAGATGGTCTTAAATGCAGTTCTTACTGGTGAGCTAAAGTTAGCCAGTAACGGGTACTCCCGTTATAGGGTTAGGGTATACGCATCAGTAAGTACTTGAATAAAAGGCCTACGAGTCCGTGTACCCATTGAGGAATAACTTGAGAAAGTTGTTTGAACAAAGGTGGTAACACGGAATAGCACTTCCGTCCTTGTCTAGATATAGGCAGGATGGAAGTGCTTTTTTATTTTCTTAGGAGGTTTGAGAATTGGTACAGAATAATGCAGATGTTATTAAGGCGTTCAACAATGAAGAAGAAGATATTATTCCGGTTTCATTTTGGCGTCACTTTGCGGATAGTGAGTTTATTGATGCTTTAGCACATCCGGAAGTAATTGATCTGAATGTTTCAGGACATAAGAGATACATACATTCAATCAATCCCGACTTTGTAAAAACTATGACAGATGGATACTTTATTGATCCGTCATTACGTGATCGGGATCCTAAATCGGTAGATAATTTGAGAATTATTCAACCGTTGTCCGAAGATCATGAATGGATTCAGGGGCAAATTAATCTAGCGAACAATCAAAAATTGGCAGCTGGAGACAAACTAACATTCTACACACTGTTTTCACCACTGACGATACTAAAATGGGCGCTGATTGATCACGAAAAAGAAGATCTTTTCTTGGCCGACAAACGTTTCGCGGATCTTTATGAAAAAGATTCAAAAGCCGTTGAACATGCTTTGAATGTGATTGGGAAGGATATTCAAAGTGTTGTTAAGGCTCTTTCTTCAAGTAACATTGACGGTGTATATTTCAGCACTCAAGAAATTCAAGATGGTCGTGTTAAGACTTTTGAGTTTTTCAAGAACGTGATAGAACCCGTTGATACATCAATTATTACTGAAATTAACAAATACTTTGATATTAATATCCTCCATGTTTGCGGATTTGCGGATGCAACAAATCATTTGGAATGGTTTAAAAATTATCAATTGCAAGTTATTAACTGGTCGACACATGCTGAAAATTTATCTTTGAAAGATGGTAAAAAACTCTTTGATGGTAAGCCAGTTCTTGGAGGTTTTGGCAACGAGCTTACGGATGTCCTATATTCGGGAACTAAGGATGAAATTCAATCTGAGGCTAAGCGTTTGGTTGCTGAGACTGGCAGAAAGGGCGTCATCATCGGAGCAGATTGCACTGTACCGCGTGATACGCCGGAAGATCATCTACATTGGGTTGAAGAAGCAGTACACGAAATTTAATCAGAATAATTATAAAGGTGAGTGAAAATATGAGTGAACAAAAAAAGGTTTTAGCAAAGTTATTGGCATCCAAACAAGGTAGAGTTCCAGTAAGTTTTTGGCATCATTTTTCTGCCGCGTCAGGAATTGATTTAGACGGATTTAAACATCCTGAAATTATTTCCGGTAATGTGACTTCAACTGAAAAATACGTTGAAGACATAAAACCTGACTTTGTAAAACTGATGAGTGACGGACTGTTTAACCATGAATTTAATCAAGAAAATGGTGATACGGCAACCAACATTTACACGGGGCTAAAGCCAATAGATGATGATAATCCATGGCTAGAGAAAACACATGATTTAGTTGCAGCACAAAAAAAGGTAATTGGTGGAAGATTAGGATTTTACAATATCTTTTCACCTACAACGTTGTTGAAATGGGCATTAACTGAAGATGAAAATGGAAAACATGATAAATCTAAGGTAAACGGTGCGTTAGCAGATATCATTATTAGTGATCCTGAAAATGTAAAAAATGCTTTGGATGCAATTGCTGAAGATGTTAAAAAGCAAATTTTTGCTGCTATCAGTGGTGGAGCAGATGGTATTTATTACAGTACCCAGGAAATTCAAGACGATAGAATTGACGATAATTTATTTGAAAAATTTGTTGCAGAAAATGACAAAGATATCTTTGAATATGCTAATCAATTTTCAGACGCAAATATTTTACACATTTGCGGTGGTGGTGGGGCTCGTAACAATCTTGTACTTTTTAAAGATTACGATGCGCCTGTAGTTAACTGGTCAACAGATCTTGAAGACATACCTTTGGAAGAAGGTAAAAAAATATTTCAAGGTAAGGTTGTTCTTGGCGGCTTAGGCAACACCGCAAATGATGTTCTCTACAAAGGTAGCAAAGAAGAAATTCAAAAAGAAGTTGATCGGGTTATCAACGCAGCGGGGACAGACAATGTAATTATTGGAGCAAATTGCACAGTTCCCCGCGATATTGCATTGGAGAACCTACGTTGGGGTGTTGAAGCCGCTAAGTAATGTATTGAGTTATGAGACTTTGCAAGGAGAACGATATGGTTAATAAAATTTTAAAATCTATAAAGTATTCAAGTTTAGTTTTTCTAACTAGTTCGTTGGCCTGGCAGCATGTCTTATTAACCCCATCCCAGCAACTACAAATAAATGATTTGGTAATTGGAAATCGTAAAACGGAGGACTGATAATGTTAAAAGTTGACAGTATTGTAAAAAAATTTGGTAGTAAGACTGTTCTAAATGGAATCAATCTATCCGTTAAACAAGGGGAAGTTGTAACGTTGATTGGGCCAAGTGGTACTGGGAAGACCACTTTACTAAGAAGTATTAACTTATTGGAACGCGCAGATGAAGGTAGCGTCAGTATAGAAGACTTGACGGTGACTAATGCGACAAAAGACAAGAAAAAGATTCTTGATCTTAGAAGAAAAACGGCGATGGTTTTTCAGCAATATAATTTATTTAAAAATTTGAAAGTGATTGATAATATTATTCAACCTCAGGTAGTCGTTAAAGGTGTTGATAAGGAAACCGCACGTAGGAGAGCGATTGAATTACTTCACCAAGTTGGTCTTTCGGATTTTGCAGATTATTATCCTGTTCAGTTATCTGGGGGACAACAGCAGCGTGTAAGTATTGCACGGGCATTGGGACTAGACCCTGAAGTAATACTATTTGATGAACCAACTAGTGCACTTGATCCAGAACTATCGAAAGAAGTATTAAATGTTATTAAGCAAGTTGCAGACACTGGTATTTCAATTATTTTAGCGACTCATGAAATGCAATTTGCAGAGGAGATTTCTGATCAAGTGATTTTCATGGAAAAGGGAAACATTGTTGAACAAGGGAGCCCAAGAGCTATTTTCCACAATGCGCAAAATGAAAGAACGCGTGAGTTTTTGAAGAATTATCAACAATACGTTTCTAGTGATGAAAAAAAAGTAGAAGTAGATAAATTTGAAGAGGTTGAAAGGCTTAAGGTGATTTAGTTATGAAAAAATGGGTAAAGGTTACAACATTAGCAGCAACATTATTATTGGTTCTTCCGCTGGCAGCATGTGGAAAGTCGTCAAGTTCAAATGTAAAAACGTACAACGTGGCGGTTTCAAATAATAGTAAACCACTTAGTTACAAGCAAAATGGTAAATTAAAGGGTTATGAAGTTGATGCCCTTAGAGATGTTGATAAGAAGTTACCAAATGTTAAATTTAAAATTACTGCTGTTTCACAAACGGCTGAATTAGTTGGTTTGGATTCAGGTAAGTATGATATTGCTGCTAATGGATTTTACAGCAACCCAGAACGTGCCAAGAAGTATCACATTGGTAAGGTTAATGACGGATTAAGTTTAGTTCGTGTGTACAGCAACAAAAAGTCAGTTACAGGTGATGTAAAGAATCTTGATGACTTATCAGGTAAGACACTTGCCCCAGTCAACGCTAATGGTGGTATGTATAACTTATTGAAGACTTGGAATAAGTCTAACAAAGACAAGCAAGTTAAAATCACCACTACTGATGGTTTACCAATGCAACAATTATTACAAGGAGTTAATTCAGGCAAGTATGATGCTTTGATTGATCCATCAAACTTGGGTGAAGCATCAATTATTAAAGATTTGAAGCTTACTAACGTTAAGACTTCTGCCCCAGTTCGCGCCTATCCAACATATTTCTTGTACACAAAGAAGAATACTAAGGTTGCCGGTCAAGTTGATAAGGCCTTGAAGGAACTTAAGAAAGACAGAACTTTGAAGAAATTATCTGAAAAGTACTTCGGCGAGAATGTATTCCAATACAAAGCAAAGACTGAATAGTTTATGAGGTGATAGCTTGTCGATAGTAGGATTATTTGAACAATTATTAACTGGTGTTCCCACAACATTGTTTTTCATATTAACTTCCTGGGTACTTGGATTTGCTTTGAGTATCTTGGTTACTGCTGGAAGAGTAAGTCATCATAAATGGTTATATAACGTTCTGGGAGTTTATATATCTTTCACACGGAGTATTCCAATTATATTGCAACTATTCTTGGTTTATTATGGGCTGCCAGCTTTGTTGCTAGAGTTTGGCATTGATTTAAGTGCCATCGGGAAGATGTACTTTTGCGTTGGTGCTTATGTAATTTATTATGGTGCATACCTTTCGGAAGTGATTCGACCAGCTTACTTGTCGGTTAATGAAACTCAACGTGAAGCGGCTATTGCCCTAGGGTATACAAAATGGCAAATGCAGACAAAAATTGTTATTCCTCAAACCATTCCAGTTGCTCTACCAGCACTTGGAAATGAGGTCATTAATCTTGTTCATCAGTCGTCATTACTTTTTGTAATTGGGGTTGTTGATTTGATGGGTCAGGCAGATGAATACATCAGTGAAAATTATGCGTCTTCGCCAATTTTAGTATATTTCTGTGCAGGATTAATTTACTGGCTTTTAACAATTATTATCAGTAGAATTGTAAAACTTGCGGAACGTAAATCAGGTAAATTTCTTTATGCGAAAGGAGATAGCCAATGAATGTAAATATCTTCACACATGATCTAAGAGGAATTTGGCTGGTAGTTCCTGATACATTGTTAGTGTCAGTGGCGATTCTTGCTTTGGGAATAGTCCTGGGAATGATTCTTTATGTCTTACAACAACGAAATAATTTTATTATTAGGTCAATCTGTAGACTTTACGTATCATATTTTCGCGGTGTACCTTTGTTGATCCACTTACTCATTTTTTACTACGGGCTACCAGTAGTACTTCAAGTGATATCGACAGCGTTCAATCTTCATATCAACTATGAACACCTTAATCCAATTTATGCTGTGCTGTTGAGTTACACTATGTATTCATCATCATTTATTAGTGAAATAATCAGAGGCTCATTTATGTCTGTTGGGCAAGACCAAATTGAAGCTGCAACAGCACTAGGATATAGCAGAGCACAAGCATTTTGGAAAATTAAATTACCACAGTCTTTGAATGAATCAGTTCCAAAATTTTTAAATTACTATGTTTTGCTAATTAGGCAGTTGTCTTTGGCATTCATGGTGTCATTTGTTGATATTTTTGCTAAAGCAAAGCTTGAATCAGCAATTAATTACAGGTATATCGAGTCATTTTGTGCAGCAGCCGTAGTTTACTGGATCCTTTGTGTTGTATTAACTTTTATATTTAAAAAATATGAGAATTATCTGAGAAGATATGAAAAAGTTGTAGTTGTTTAATTAGATATAAATGCTGATATACCAACTGCTTAACGATTTTTTCTAATTTTAGAGTAAAAAACCATTGACATTTTCTCATCAATGGGCAATAATTGCTTACATTGAATATAGTTATGAATGCAAAGATGAGTAAGCAAGAATCCATGCCCAGAGAATCGTCGTTTGGTGTGAGATGATGTTGGTGAATTGCTGAAGATGGTCTTAAATGCAGTTCTCGTTACCGAGCGTGAGTAAAGTGACGACGGGTACTCCCGTTACAGAGTTAGGGTATGATCGTACTTGAACTGTATTTAAGTACCCAATGAGGAGTAATTCGTGAGGGTTACTTAAACTAAGGTGGTAACACGGAAAGCATTTCCGTCCTTTATCTAGAAATAGATAGGACGGAAATGCTTTTTTATTTGCATGATGCTAGGAATAAACGGGAGGTACTTAAAAATGACAGGATTTAACACTAAATTAATTCACGGACAAAACATCAACGACAATCAAACAGGTGCAGTTAACGTACCAGTATACACATCTTCAACTTATGCTTACCCAGATATCAACGGCAAGGTTCGATGGGACTACTCACGTTCTGGTAATCCAACTCGTGAATATTTGGAAAAGCAAATTGCACAACTGGAACACGGCACGAATGGTTTTGCGTTTGCTTCAGGGATGGCTGCCATTCATGCGGCGTTCTCCATTTTTAAGGACGGCGATCACGTTTTAATTGGTGACCAAATTTATGGTGGCACATACCGCCTCATTAACGATTATTTTCAATCACGAGGCTTAACGTTTACTTCAGTTAATACGCAAAACTTGGAAGAAGTGGAAGCTGCCATTCAACCAAATACTAAGGCAATCTATTTTGAACCAGTCACTAACCCATTGCTTCATGTAACCAGTGTCCGTGCCATTGCTGAAATTGCAAAGAAGCACGATATTTTAACAATCGTTGATAATACCTTCTTAACCCCATATCTACAACAACCACTTGATCTAGGTGCTGATATCGTGGTTCACTCGGCTACGAAATATCTGGGTGGACACTCTGATGTGATTGCTGGATTGGTAGTTACTAAAAATGAAGAACTTGGTAAGCAGATTTATTTCATCCAAAACGCGCTGGGTGGTGTTTTATCACCAGAAAATGCTAACTTAGTTCGTCGTGGTATCCAAACACTATCAGTGCGGATGGATCGTCAACAGGAGAATGCCTGTAAGCTGATCGACTTTTTAAACAGTCGTGAAGAAGTTGCCACAATTCACTATCCCGGTGTTGAGGGTAGTCATGATCATGAGGTTGCCGCAGAAGAATGCGATGGTTTTGGTGGGGTCTTCTCATTTGAATTAGCTGATGACGTTGATGCAACTGAATTTGTTAATAGTTTGCAGTTGATTCGTCTCGCAGTCAGCCTTGGTGCTGTTGAAAGCCTAGCTGAATTGCCATATGAAATGAGCCATGCCGAATTACCAGTCGCTGAGCGTTTGGCAGCTGGCATTACACCACAACTGATTAGAATTTCAGTCGGGATTGAAGATGCTGAAGACCTGATTGGTGATTTGAAGCAGGCCCTTGCATCGGCCACACGGCGTCAAAATATTCATGTTTTGAAGCGTAGTTTAGCATAATTAATTAAAGTTTCTACTATCATATATAATCAATATTGGAGTGAATGTTTTGGCTAAGGATAAATTTGATACATTAAGAATACATGCGGGGTATAAACCGGAGGATCATCAATTTGCATCGTCAGTGCCCATCTACCAAACAGCAGCGTTTGGACTAAGTAATACTGAAGTTGCTAATGAAATTGTTCAGGGCAAGCACCCTGATCGATTTGATTATACTCGTGATGGCAATCCAACCAGTCACGTACTGGAAGAACGCATCGCGGCGATTGAAGGTGGCATCGAAGCCGTGTCTGTAGGTTCAGGAATGTCAGCCATCTCGTTCACTATTTTTAACGTTGCTGAAGGCGGCGGTCGTATTATTGCCCCGACAAATATTTATGGATCAAGTCTAGATGAATTTCGCAACTTTTTCCCCAAGTTTGGCATCAATTTTGATTTTGTCGATGATGTGAATGACTTCGATAAGATTAAGAGCCTAATCCAAGATGATACCAAGGCGATCTACGTCGAAAGTGTTGCTAATCCCAGTACCGAAATTGCCGATATTGAAACGTTAGCTAAAATTGCGCATGATGCCGGCATTCCGCTGATTGTTGACAACACGTTCCCGACACCATATTTGTTACGACCATTTGAGTTCGGTGCCGACGTTGTTGTTTATTCTTCTACTAAGGGAATCAATGGCCATGGTAACACTCTCTCAGGTCTAATCGTCGACCACGGTAAGTTTAATTGGGCCAGCGGTAAGTTCCCTCAGTTCACTGAAGAAGAATTTACTCTTGGTGATGAAGAATCTGATGATCATGAAAGTTTTTATAGTAAATTTGGTGCAGCAGCTTTTATCAAACGAATTCGCGTGAAGTACGTCCGTTTACTCGGATCGGTACTTAGTCCGATTGATTCGTACTTTGTTCTGCTGGGTCTCGAAACAATCTCTGAGCGTCTCGACAAAGAAGTGGCAAGTGCTACCAAGATTGCGGAGTTTTTACGAGACAACGAACATGTGGAACGGGTATACTATTCAGGGATTGAAAAAGACAATTCATTAGTTGCTAAGTATTTCTCTAAGGGTGTCGGTTCGATTTTGTCATTTGAGTTAAAGGGTAACGAAAAAAATATTGCCAAATTGATTGATAACGTGCATGTTTTTAGTTATTTACCGAATATTGGGGATGCCAAATCTTTAATTGTTAACCCGAGTCGAACTACTCACAGAGAAATTCCAGAGGAAATCCGGACCAAGCATGCTTTGAATAACCAGGTAATTCGCCTGTCGATTGGACTCGAAGATATCGATGATTTGATTGGCGATTTGCGCAATGGTCTTGAAAAAGCGTTTGATTAGGATAACTATATGATGGGAGGTGGTCAGACAGATGGATTGGTCAATAGTCCAACAGGGTATCCCAACCTATGAAAAAGCCTTTTTACTGACACTTAAGCTGTCATTCGAGGGAATCTTGGGTGCCATTATTGTTGGCCTAATTGTTAGTTTTGTCCGTTACTTTAAAGTACCAGGGCTACAAAGAATTCTCGGAGCTTACGTCGAGCTTTCACGAAACACCCCGTTACTGATTCAGCTATTTTTCATCTATTATGCATTTCCAGAAATTGGTTTTAAAATTTCTGCACAAGCAAGCGGAATCGTTGGTCTGATATTCCTTGGTGGCAGTTATATGGCCGCATCATTTGATGGCGGGCTAAATGGCGTGCCAAAGATCCAAGTTGAATCCGGTCGTGCGATTGGGCTGACCGACTGGCAATTAGCACGTTATGTTGTGTTACCTCAGGGCTTATCACTGAGTATTCCAGCCATTGCGGCTAACGTAATTTTCCTGATCAAGGAAACGTCGATCTTTACCGTGATTGCGATTCCAGAACTTACCAATACGGCTCTGGATCAGATTGGTATGTTATACGATACCAACGAGGCACTGTTCTCACTGGTGGTCGGTTACGCGATTATCTTGATCCCGTTATCGATTCTGCTGACATGGTTAGAGAGGAGGACGCGTCGTGGCACATTCGGGAATTAATATTTTGTTCGAAGGTCGCAACATGGTTCGTCTTCTCGGCGGTCTGTGGATTTCGGCTAAAATTGCAGCAATTGCGATTGTTGTTGGGCTAGTATTAGGAATTGTTCTTGGAGCTTTGCGGACGTTACATAATCCGCTTTTGCGTGCGATTTTGCGGTTATATTTGGAATTTTTCCGAGTGATTCCAACCGTGGTTTTGCTATTTTTGTTCTATTATATATTGCCGCAGAACTTCAACATCAATATGGGTGCTGAATCAGTGGCTACGCTGGTATTTGCGCTATGGTTTGCTGCCGAAATGAGTGATATTGTCCGTGGTGGAATTATTTCTGTTTCACCACATCAGGTGGATTCCGGTAAGGCAATTGGCCTGAATCGATTGCAATTATACTATTATGTCTTATTACCACAGTCGATTCAGTTGATGATTCCAGCGACCATTAACTTGGTTAGTCGTGTTATTAAAACCACATCATTATTGTTATTAATTAGTGTGATGGATGTGATCAACGTGGGCCAACAAATTATTGAAGCAAATGGACAACGTTATGAAAATGGATCGTTTTGGGTGTACGGATTCATATTTATCCTGTACTTTATCCTCTGTTATCCACTTTCATTATGGGCACGTCACTTAGAGAGAAAGGAGTTGGTCAACGCCAATGGCTGAAAAGTTATTAACCGTAAGTCACTTAGTTAAGAATTATGGTAGACAAGAAGTATTGCACGACATCAACTTCACAGTTGAAAAGGGCAGCGTGACTGTACTACTAGGGCCATCTGGGTCAGGTAAAAGTACGACAATTCGCTGTTTAAACGGACTGGAAGACTTTCACAGTGGTGAAATTCAGTTTAAGGATCAAGTTATCAAGCCTGGATTTAAAAAATGGCAGTCCGTCCGTCAGGATATTGGCATGGTGTTCCAAAGTTATGATCTGTTTCCTAATCGAACAGTCATAGATAACATCTTGTTGGGACCGCTGAAGGTTCAAAAGCGAAGCAAGGATGAAGCACTAGCTCAGGCGCGCCACTTGCTTAAAGAAGTTCAATTGTCGGATTATGAGAATGCATATCCACGTCAGTTATCTGGTGGTCAAAAGCAACGAATTGCGATTGTTCGGGCGCTAGCACTTAACCCTGAGTTTATGTTGTTTGATGAAGTCACAGCTTCGCTTGATCCAGAAATGGTTCGCGGGGTTCTTGAAGTTATTGAAGGACTAGCACGTCAGAAAATGACGATGCTAGTAGTGACTCACGAAATGAATTTTGCTAAGCAAATTGCTGACAAGGTGTTATTCCTCGAAAATGGGAAGATTGTCGAGGAATCAGCTGGACACGAGTTCTTCGATCATCCGAAGACTCAACGTGCACAAGAGTTCTTAAATAGTATGGATTTCTAGTTTCAAAAATTACTTGGGAAGTAAATTTATTGGAGGTTTTGGAATAATGAAGTTGAAGAAAATTTTTAAGGGAATTGTTGCAGCACTGGCAACATTGTTGATCGTCTCTGTTGCGGCCACTGCATTACCAACTAAAGCACATGCTGCTACTAATAGCTCATCAGTAAGCGCCATTAAGAAACGCGGTACAATCAAGATTGCCGTCTTTGGCGATCTTCAACCATATGGTTGGGTTACAAAGAGTGGTAAGCGGACTGGTTACGATGTTTATTTAGCACGCCAAATTGGTAAAGATTTGGGTGTTAAGGTTAAGTTTGTGCAGGTTAATGCTGACAGCCGTGTTGATGCATTGAAGTCCAACAAGGTTGATTTAGTTTTGGCTAACTTTACCGTGACGCCACAACGTAAGAAGCAAGTTAGCTTTGCTAAGCCTTACATGAAGGTTTCCGTTGGTGTTCTGTCAAAGAAGAGCAACCCAATTACCAAAGCTAGTCAGTTAAAGGGTAAGAAAGTTATTGTTACTAAGGGGACAACTGCTGAACAATACTTCACTGAACACTCAAATGGTGTCACGCTTCAAAAGTATGATTCAAAGACCCAACAATTTAATGCTTTGAAGAATGGTCGTGCTAGCGCACTTGCTGACGACAACTCGTACCTGTTTGCATGGGTTAAGAAGCACCCAACTTACACTGTTGGTATCAAGAAGATCGGAACAGAATCAGAAATCTCTCCAGCCGTTAAGAAGGGTAACAAGAGTCTTTTGAACTGGACCAACAAAGAAATTACTAAGTTGAACAAGAAGGGCTTCTTTACTACTGATTACAATAAGAACTTGAAGCCATACTTCGGTTCAGATGTTAAACCTAGCGATATTATCATTACGAACAACAAGTAATTTGGCATAAAGAAAAAGGTGATTTGATGGCTGATAATAATCAAGCATGTGAATGGCATCCAGGTAAAGCTCCAGCAACGAGCGAGAAAAAGACGTTGGACTTGACCGCCTTGTTTTCAACTGGCGAATTGCCGATTGAATCAGATCGGTATCGTTTAATCTGGGGCAAGTTCTGCCCGTGGGCTACGCCGGTCGCAATTGAATTGGAACTACTGGGGCTAGATAAGGTAGTATCTAACGGTGTGGTTCAACCATTGAGACGGGTAGGTCTGCCAACAGACTGGGTATTTGGTGCTGACGACAGTGTTAAAGACCCGGTGTTAAATATTGCCCGTCTGTCGGAGAGCTATCGCCAAGTGGAACCAGACTTTGATGGTCGTGCCTCTGTGCCGACATTGGTTGATGTTAAGACAGGCAAAGCTGTTAATAATCAGTCGGCAGATTTGCTTAACGAATTCGCTCGTTACTGGCGTGATTACCAGGATACTGATGCTCCTGATATTTATCCAGAAAATCGGGCTAACGAGGTGGCCGCGCTTGACCAGATCATTTTGACGGACATTAGTCAGGTTCCTGGTGAGATTCAATCAGTTAAATCACAGTCAGAATATGATGAGCTGGCACAACGATTCTTCAACCGCTTGGAGTGGTTAGACAATCAGTTGGCAGATTCAAAGTATGTCTTGGGTGATCAAATTACTTTATCGGATATTCGGTTATTTGTTTCGTTAGTCCGTTTTGATGTTGTCTACTACTATCAAAATAAACTTAATGCACACAGACTGGTGGACTACCAAAACCTGTGGCGCTACGCTAAGGATTTGTACAAACAACCGGCATTCAAAAACAATACGGATTTTGATGCAATTAAAAAGCATTTTTACCAAGTTAGTGAGGAACCGGTGACTAGCTTTGACCGGGTCATCCCGTTTGGTATTGATTTGGATAAGTGGAAAGAATAGATTATCGTTCGTAATGTGCTTAGATAAGCAACTAATCGTTTAGACGGTTAGTTGCTTTTTTGTATTGAAAAAATGACACTTTTTAGAATTTACCAGCAACGACCTAACAATTTTAACCTAGTAAGCAAAATTAATTAGAAAAATTAAAAAAAGATTAGAAAAATGTTTGATTTTTTAATATTTTAATGCTAGTCTAATAAACGTATTCATATTGATGTACTTAGAACACCAGAACCACAAAACAAACATAGAAAAGGAGAATGCGATATGATTTCACAAAGTGGACCTCAACGTTATATTTCGGACGAAAAGGCTTATGACCAGTTACCCAACTTTATTTCAGAACTCGGGGTAACAAAAGTGTTATTCCTGCACGGAACTAAATCACTTGCGGCTGCACAACCATACTTGCCAGACTTTGGCGCAGAAGTGGCGGTGGAAGACGTGTTATTCAACGGCGAGTGTTCCTATGAAGAAATCGACCGCGTTGAACAGATTGCCAAAAAGCAATGCACTGAAATGGTAATTGCCCTTGGCGGTGGTAAGGTTTTGGATACTGCAAAGAGTGTGACGACTGGTACTCATATGTATTTGGTACTGATTCCAACTCTTGCCAGCAACTGTGCTCCATGGTCAGCTCTCAGTGTTCACTACAAGGAAAATGGCGAACATATCAATCATGAGATTTATAAAGAAACAGCGAACTTGATGTTGTTGAATCCAGAAGTGATTTTAAACTCACCAATTGATTACTTTGTAGCCGGAATTGCTGATACGTTGGCTAAGTTCTATGAATCAGAATTGATTTTTGAAGACTTGCCAGAGGATGAATATACAGTGGCACTGACAATTTCACGTCAGATGGCCAATAACTGTAAAGACGTGTTGCTCAACAATGCGATTCAAGCCGTTGAAGATATGAAGGATGGCAAGGTGACTCATACATGGCGAACGGTTGCTGAAACTGTGATTGTCATGGCCGGAACGGTTGGTGGCTGGGGAGATTCATATGCACGGTCAACTGGCGCTCACTCAGTGCACGATGCGTTGACACTCTTCCCACAAACGGGTCATTTGCTCCATGGAGCCAAGGTTGGATATGGTATTCTAGTTCAGTTGGTCATTGAAAAACATTTTGACGACATTAATGAGTTGCTACCTTTCTATCGCACCCTTGGTGTACCAACTAACTTCCATGAACTGAACCTTGATGATATCAGTGAAGAAGACATCGAAAAGATTGCGTATGAAGCAACCACTGAAGAAAAAACAATGAATTTGATTCCACTCCCGATCACTGCAGACACTGTTAAAGATGCAATGATGCAGTTGGAAGAAATCACAAGTAGAGTGCGGAGCTAAGCGTTTAAAAAGTAGAGTGCGTTTTGTTGCGCCTAGATACCGTGGTAGAGAGACTCACCATGCATTGATTACCGAATTTTGGTACTTGATGCATGGTGAGTCTCTCTACGTTAGGTATCTGCAACAAACAAGCACGTTTTAGTTGACGAGTGTGGTTGAAAATCTATGATGATCACCAGCAGATCAAGAATCCCCATCCCCAAAACCAACAATTCTTGACGTCTGCCACCAAAACCACTAAACTTAATATCAATTAAATGAGTAAATAATTAGAAATAGCAATCAGAGATGAGTAAGCTAGTTTGGGTTATCAGAGAGCTTTCAAGTGGTGAGAGAAGGCAATTCAGCTAGTCGAAGATGGTCTCTGCTAGTTTGTATGATGATGAGGATTTACTGAGTCGTCACCGGGTGTGGTTCACCGTTATTGGACTAGGCTGAAAAAAGCTGGTTGAGGCTGTTATCGGCAGCGAACCAAGGTGGTATCACGAGTTAGTGCTCGTCCTTTTTAGAGGACGGGTGCTTTTTGTTTACTTACATATTTGAATATGGGAGGTTAGTTTAATGACATTAAAAATTGCGATTGCCCAAACAAACGTAGATTTTGCCGACCCTGAGGCTAATTTTAAAAGGGTGGAAGCATTTGTTAGTCGGGCTGCAAATGAAAATGCAGACGTAGTGGTATTCCCGGAAATGTGGAATACGGGCTATGCACTTGATCAACTTGATCAATTAGCCGATGAGAACGGTCAGAAAACACAACAGTTACTGCAAAGATTGGCTAAGAAGAATCAAATTAATATCGTTGGTGGGTCTGTATCCACTAAAAGGGATGGCCACTTTTATAATACTAGTTACATCGTTGATGATCATGGACAGGTGATCAGTAGTTACGATAAGGTACATTTATTTGGCCTAATGAATGAAGAAAAATTCATTACTGCCGGTGAATCGGAAAACCATTTTGAATTGGCGGGTATTGAGAGTGTTGGAGTGATTTGCTACGATATTCGTTTTCCAGAGTGGTTGCGCACTAATGCTAGGCATGGAGCTAAATTGTTGTACGTGAGTGCTGAGTGGCCCGACGTGAGAATTCCACAGTGGAAAATATTGTTGCAGGCACGGGCAATTGAAAATCAAGCGTTTGTAGTGGCGGTTAATCGAGTTGGGGATGATCCTAATAATCGGTTTAATGGTCATTCGCTGGTGATTGATCCATTAGGCAAGATTTTATTGGATGCAGGTGAAGACGAGACGCTAAAAACTGTCTCACTTGGATTTGATCAAATTGATGAAGTTCATGGACAGATACCTGTGTTTAATGATCGCCGTCCAGATTTGTACCGCTAAATATAGAAGAAACGAAGGAATAAATAATGGAATTTAAGGAATCTGAATTATTGCAAGGATTGCCAAAACAGTTTTTTGCCAGTTTGGTGGCTAAAGTTAATGCTAAGGTGGCTTCTGGCGTCGATGTGATTAATTTGGGACAAGGAAATCCTGATAAGCCAACACCGGACTATATTGTAAAAAGTACGCAGGAGAAAGTCGCTGATCCCGCCAATCATAAGTATTCACAATTTAGAGGATTACATGAATTGAAGGTAGCGGCTGCAGATTTTTATGAAGAAAAATATCACGCTCAATTTGATCCTGAGTCAGAAGTTGCTATTCTGGGTGGGTCAAAGATTGGTTTAGTTGAGTTGCCGTGGGCCTTAATGAACCCTGGTGATTTATTTTTGTTGCCAGATCCAGGCTATCCTGACTATTTATCAGGTGCAGCTCTTGGACGCGTGAAGTATGATACTGTACCATTGCTTGAAAAAAATGGATTTTTGCCTGATGTAGATGCAATTCCTGAAGAAACAGCCAAGCAAGCCAAGTTTCTATATCTGAACTATCCTAACAATCCAACTGGTGCGGTAGCGACACTTGAATTTTATACGCATGTGGTTGAATGGGCGAAGAAGTATCACGTAGGTATCATTAGCGATTTTGCATATGGAGCTTTGGGCTTTGATGGTAAGGCACCAATTAGTTTCATGGAAGCGCCAGGGGCTAAAGAGGTAGGTATTGAATTCTATACTTATTCTAAGACGTTTAATATGGCCGGATGGCGGATGGCATTTGCTGTCGGTAATCCCGATATTATTGAAGCAATTAATCTGATTCAGGATCATCTATTTGTTAGCGTATTTCCAGCCATTCAAGAAGCAGGGGTTGATGCACTGCGTGATCCACAGCGAGATGCAGAAATTGCAAGAATCGTTGGTAGATATGAGGAACGGAGGAATGCATTCGTAGATGCTGCTGAAAAGATTGGTTGGCATGCAATTAAACCAGGTGGTACATTTTACACACTTATGCCAGTACCAAAAGGGTACACGAGTGAGTCATTTTCTGATGTTTTACTTGATAAGGCCGGAGTGGCGGTGGCACCTGCTAATGGTTTTGGCGAACATGGCGAAGGTTACATCAGAATTGGCCTCTTGGTCTCACCAGACCGATTGGTTGAAGCAGTCGAAAGAATTGGAAAACTAAATATTTTTTAGAAATTTGCTCAGCAAAAAAGCGTTCATTTGTTATGAAAATGAATGCTTTTTATGTTATTTAGCATGATAATACCTAGTTTGTAATGCCACTAGAAATCTACCGGTCATTTATTTGAAAAAAGTTCAAAAAATTGATTGACGGTAGCAGGATTGCCGTGTATAGTTATATATCGTTGTCAGAGAGATCAACACGGACGTTATTAATCTTGATAAAATAAGTTGTTGACAATTTGATAATGAAATTGCTATAATATTTAACGTTGTCGTCAAGGTAATGAAAAAAGTAAATGAAATAAGTTCTTGACATTACAGATAGATGATGATAACATATAAATGTTGCTCAGCTAAAAGAGAGCGACATGGTAGACCTTTGAAAACTGAAC